>CAWJPQ010000011.1:0-317500 GCA_963844825.1 uncultured Gammaproteobacteria bacterium | reverse complement strand
TCCTAAGGTAGCGAAATTCCTTGTCGGGTAAGTTCCGACCTGCACGAATGGCGTAACGTTGGCCACGCTGTCTCCACCCGAGACTCAGCGAAATTGAACTCGCTGTGAAGATGCAGTGTACCCGCGGCAAGACGGAAAGACCCCGTGAACCTTTACTACAGCTTTACACTGGATTCTGAACATGCTTGTGTAGGATAGGTGGGAGGCTTTGAAACCGGGACGCCAGTTCCGGTGGAGCCAACCTTGAAATACCACCCTGGCATGTTCGGGGTTCTAACCTAGGCCCGTTATCCGGGTCAGGGACAGTGTATGGTGGGTAGTTTGACTGGGGCGGTCTCCTCCCAAAGAGTAACGGAGGAGTACAAAGGTACCCTCAGCGCGGTCGGAAATCGCGCAGTAGTGTGCAAGGGCATAAGGGTGCTTGACTGCGAGACATGACACGTCGAGCAGGTGCGAAAGCAGGTCCTAGTGATCCGGTGGTTCTGTATGGAAGGGCCATCGCTCAACGGATAAAAGGTACTCCGGGGATAACAGGCTGATTCCTCCCAAGAGTTCATATCGACGGGGGAGTTTGGCACCTCGATGTCGGCTCATCACATCCTGGGGCTGTAGCCGGTCCCAAGGGTATGGCTGTTCGCCATTTAAAGTGGTACGCGAGCTGGGTTTAGAACGTCGTGAGACAGTTCGGTCCCTATCTGCCGTGGGCGTTGGAGACTTGAGGGGAGCTGCTCCTAGTACGAGAGGACCGGAGTGGACGTACCTCTGGTGTTCCGGTTGTCACGCCAGTGGCATTGCCGGGTAGCTATGTACGGAAGGGATAACCGCTGAAAGCATCTAAGCGGGAAGCCCGCCCCAAGATTAGGTCTCCCGGACCCTAGAGGTCCCTAAAGGGCCCTTGAAGACTACAAGGTTGATAGGCTGGGTGTAGAAGCGCAGTAATGTGTGAAGCTAACCAGTACTAATCGCCCGTGCGGCTTGACCATATAACACTAAAGCTGTTTGGTTAACGCATAGATGCACTACACGCCTTTAACTGCCCGAATTTGGATTAAGGACTTGGAGGGACAAAGCCTGACTTTGCCTTTTGGTCTTTATCAGCGCCGAGAGGCGCAACCGGTTTGCCTGGTGGCCATAGCGAACGGGAACCACCCGATCCCATTTCGAACTCGGAAGTGAAACCGTTCAGCGCCAATGATAGTGCGGGACATCCCGCGTGAAAGTAGGACACCGCCAGGCGCTTATGCCAAGGCCCTGTCTCGTTATCGAGGCGGGGCTTTTTATTTGGACTTTCGCAGAGTATGGGGGTAGCGGGACACCTATATTCTCTCGCCAAGACGCCAAGCGCGCCAAGGCGAAGAGAAAGGCAGGACAATGACAGAAGAGGAAAAGGAAAACGTATGCGCGGCAGAGGCCGCGAAGATTTAAGGGTTGATTTCTTGGCGCGCATGGCGTCTTGGCGAGAGAATAAGCAATCTTCAGTTCGGCAGCGGAGCGCGTTCGCTGCGGGCGCTGGCCAATTGTTTGCCAAGTACGTGGTTGATCAGGGACTCGCGGTCATGGTTGCGCATGAACGAGAAGTTTACCGCGACGCGGTAAGGGGCGTCGGGGTTGGTCTCGGGTTCATAACGGCAGTAGACCACCGGCCCGTAGGTGGAGATCTCATGCTGGGACGGAAACAGCTTCATGGTCACGGCGACGAGGCTTTCGGGTGGCACCGGCTCTTCGGCGTAAAACGCAACGCCTCCCGCGCTGATGTTTACCCGCCGGTTCGGGGTGCCGGCGCTGTGTTCCTGCGCCGAGACATGACGGGCCAGGGCGTCGATCTTGTCGTCCAGGGTGGACAGGTAGCGGGCGATAATGGGATGAGTCTTCTTGATGCTCTTGAGCTGCGATCGGGACTGGCGGGAGAGGGTATCGATTTCCTCCAGCAGCCTGGTCCGCCCGCCGGTGCGTTGCCGCGCCCGGCTGATGATGCCGTTCACCTGCCGCTCCTGGATCAGGCGATACTCAAAAAAGACTTCGTCATCAATACGATAGTAGGTTCTCCGGTCGCCGGAGCTGGAGCTCTTGTAGTCCTGTAGGGCCATGGGTCGCTGTCCTCTGCTGTCATGCACCTGCAATTCATTGATTTCACTGTCAATCAGTGTATCGGATGAAATCCACCCGGCTTTAACCCGCTGGTTGTTCGCCCGCCACCGTCGAAGCGCCGCCCGTCAGGCGACCCGCCGGAGGCGTATTGACGGGTTCGGGCGATCCACGTAACTTGCTCGGGTACGGCGCCGGCGCCCCGGGCGGGGGCGACACCGGGTCTGTGGGTGATCTGCGAGCAGGCGAGGGCAAGTGGAGGACAACTGGATGACCCAGCACATGCACGGCGTGCTCCTGACCATCGAGATCTTCTGGGTGGCGGGGGTGCTGGCGATCTTCGTGTTCTATTTCATGGTCAAGCGCCGGGTGCGCGCCAAGAGGCGCCAACAGGCCGCGGAGGCATCCGCGCGATCCCCCGAGGGCGGTCGTCGGGCCGACACCTCGGATCCGGACGGGACTGGGAAATAGTCAGCCGGAGTGGGTAAAGTAAAAAGACCCCGAAGCGACCCTGCGGGTCATGCCATAGCCTGGCCAGCTCGAACCCGGCTGATTCCACCAGGCCCTTGAATTCCTCCACATCGTACTTGTAGGAGTTTTCGGTGTGAATGGTCTCCTGGGGGGCGAAGTGGAATCGCTCACCGGCCACCTGAACCGTCTGTTCCATCCGGCTCGCCAGGTGCATCTCCACGCGGCCCCGCTGGTCGTTGTAGTAGGCCTGGTGTGAGAACCGGTCCACTGCGAAGTCACCGTCCAACTCGCGGTTGATGCGCCGCAGCAGATTCAGGTTGAAGGCGGCGGTGATGCCCTGGGCGTCGTTGTAAGCGGCGTTGAGGATGGCCGGCGCCTTTTTCAGATCGGCCCCCACCAGCAGGCCCCCGTCGCCCTGCACCAGGTGGGCGATATTTCGCAGCAGCCGCAGCGCTTCGGCGGGCTCGAAGTTGCCGATGCTCGAGCCCGGGAAAAAGGCGATCTTCCTGGCGCCGCCCGCGGCCTGGGGCAACTGCAGGGTCTGGCAAAAATCGGCGCACGCCGCGAAGACCTGCAGCCACGGGTAGTCGGCGGCGACGGCCTGGGCCTGCTGCAGCAGATAGTCCCGGGAGATATCGATGGGCACGTACGCCGCCGGCTTGATGATGTCGAGCAGCATGCGCACCTTCTGATTGCTGCCGCTGCCGAGCTCGATGAGGGTGCAGTCGGCCCCGATGAACTCGGCGATCTCCACGGCGTTGTTTTTGAGCAGGGCGATCTCGGTGCGCGTCGGGTAGTACTCGGGCTGCTCGCATATCCGGTCGAACAGGCGCGAGCCCTGCTCATCATAGAAGAATTTGGGCGGGATGGACTTGGGGCGCCGCGCCAGGCCGTGAAGGACCTCCTCGCGCAGGCTCAGTACCGAGGGGTGGTGGTCGTAGAATTGCAGAGAGGGTACGCTCATGGGGTCTGCGCCAATCGTATTGCCGTGAATTGCCACCGGTCGGGTGGATAAAAGAAATTCCTGTAGGTGGCGCGCATGTGCGAGGCCGCCGTGACACAGGAGCCCCCGCGCAGCACGAGTTGATTGCACATGAATTTGCCGTTGTATTCACCGAGGGAGCCGCTCAGCGCCTTGAAGCCGGGATAGGGGGCGTACGGGCTTTGGGTCCATTCCCATGCATCGCCGAACATCTGCGACAGCGGCGTGCCGTCATCGCCGGCGGCGCACGGCTGCAGCCGGCCCTGCTCGTAGAAATTGCCCTGGATGGGGATAGTGTTTGCCGCTGTCTCCCACTCCGCCTCCGTGGGCAGGCGGGCCCCCTTCCACCGGGCGTAGGCGTCGGCCTCATAGAGGCTGACGTGGCACACGGGGGCGTTCGGGTCCACCGGCTGCATCCCGGCGAGGGTCATCTGCCACCACTGCCCGTCGGTCTTTTCCCAGTACAGGGGCGCCTCCCAGCGGCGGCTCTGTACCGTCGCCCAGCCGTCCGACAGCCACAGCTCCGGCGCCCGGTAACCGCCGGCCTCCATGAACTCCAGGTACTCGCCGTTGGTGACCAGCCGTGAAGCCAGGTGATAGTCGTCCAGGTAGACCCGGTGGCGGGGCGTCTCGTTGTCATAGGCGAACCCCTCGCCCGCGTGACCGATCATCTTCAGGCCGCCGGCCTGCTCGCTCCACCGCAGCGCCGGGGCGGGCGGCGCCGAGGGCGCCTCCCCCGGCCGATAGGCGGGGCGCAGCGGGTTGTTGGCGAAGATGTGCTTGATATCGGTCAGGAGCAGCTCCTGGTGCTGCTGTTCATGATGCAGGCCGAGGGTGACGCGAAAGGCGATGTCCTGCCACTGGTCGTCGCCGGCCTCCTCGATCAGGGCCGCCATGGCCTCGTTCACATAGGCGCGGTAACGGTAGACCTCCTCGATGGTGGGCCGTGACAGCAGGCCGCGCCGGGCGCGCGGGTGCATTTGCCCCACGGTCTGATAATAGGAGTTGAACAAATAGGCATAGCGGGGGTGAAACGTGCGGTAGCCCTTGTTATAAATCTGTAATATAAATGCCTCAAAAAACCAGCTGGTATGGGCCAGGTGCCACTTGGGCGGGCTGACATCGGCCATGGACTGGATGACGAAGTCTTCCGGCTCCAGGGGGCGGCAGATCTCCTTGCTGCGCTGTCGTACGCTTTGGAAGCGTGCGAGAAGGGATTGGCGTTGGAGGTGAACCGGATCCGGACCGGTGCGGTTTGAGTCAGGATAGGGGGAGGCCACCGCCATACTCCTTATGGATGGTTTCCGTGTGCATCCGTTTCATTGTAAGGATCTGGCAGACGATTTCAAATCGCCGGTGTTTCCGGCTATTCATGCGCGATGACGGCGAGCACGGCCGCCGGCGGCCGCGGCAGGGGATGGCTGACGGACGCGGGCTAGGGAACCTCTGCACAGGCCGCTGAAGCGGCGCTCACGGCGTTGCAAAGGGGCTCGGAATGCTCATTTACTACGTTGTAAACTGCGCTTCCTCGCCCCTGTGCGCCTTGTGATCATCCCCTTGATCGACCTGTGCAGAGGTTCCCTAGGGCAGGAACAGGGAGAAGCGCCCGCCGCCGATGGAGCTGTCGTTGTCAATGGCCGCGTGGCCGCGGGTGCCCTTGTTGTGGTGCTGGTGGGCCACCAGGGCGGAAAAGTACAGGCCGAGCCCGGTGCTGCCGCTGCTGAAATCGACGCCCGAGTCGTTGTTGTCCGTCGGGGTCAGCAGCTGGTCCGGGTACCCGGGACCGTTGTCCTCGACCTGAATGACCAGGCCGGTGTCCGTTTCGATGCCCCTCAGGAGCAGGGCGTCCTTGGTATACCGGATGGCGTTATTCAGCACGTTGTTGATGACGCCGCAGACCAGGGTGTGGTCTAAAAACCAGTACAGCTCCTCTGGGCACTCCAGGTACATATTGATGCCCTTGTGCTCGATCAGGGGGGTGTACTGGAGCATGCACTCCTCGAGCAGGTCGCGCACGCTGTGGTGCGATATGTCGAGGGAACAGATGCCGTGATCGATCTTGTAGACGGTCAGCAGCTGTATCAGGTCGTTGCTGACCCGCATGGCCTCGGATTCGAGGCGCGAGAAGCGCTTTCTCAGGGTCTGCTCCTGCGGCGTCAACTCGCTGGTGGTGTCGCGCAGGGTGTCGATCAGCATCCCCACGGAATTCTTCAGGTCATGGACAGTGGAGGCCATGACCGTCTGAAAGTCCAGCTTTTCATTGGCTTGGAGCCTGCGCTCTCTCATGGTCGGGGTCACTTCGCGGTGATGAGGGTTTTGTATCGCTTGGCCAAGTTCTGATATTCCATATTGGCCGGCTCCAGGCGCTGCACCCGGTCAAGGTATTGCCTGGCCTGGTACAGGAGTTTGTCGTCGCTGCCGTTTTGCTCCATCTGCATGATGATTGCCTGGGCGGCGTTCATATTGATGATCTTGTTGTCGGGCAGGCCGTCGGCGGCCTTGTCGAAGAAATCGATGGCCTCCTTGAGCTTCTTTTCCTTGACCAGCGTGACGCCCTTGTTGTTGATGCCGATAATCTCGTCCCGGGTGGATGAGATGATCCGCTTGCCTTCCTCCTCAAGGTCGGCGTCCTCGAATATGCCTTCTATCTGCTTGAGGATCTCCTCGTCATCGTGGTGGTTGCGCACGATCTCCTTGATCATGGCGTTGCCCTTTTCCTTGTTGCCCAGGGTCAGATGGGCCTGGGCCACGTCCATGGTCACCTCCAGGGGAACCTTTCCGCCCGCCTTTTCATACAGCGCGCTGGCCGCCTCCATGGCCTGACCGGCCTCCTCGTCGCGGTTCATCTTCTTGTATGCCATGCCCTCCATGGCGTGGCAGAGGATCCCGGCGTTGGCGTCGCCCTTGTATTCCTTCTGGAGATTGCCCAGCACCTTCAGGGCCTGCGAGGGCGAGTCCTTCTCGACAAAGACCTTGCTCAGATTGGCGTAGTCATGGGGGCTCTTGTAAATGGAGTTCTTTCCCAGGCGAATGGCCTTGGAATACGATTTCTCGGCGGCGTCCAGGTCGTGGTTCTTGTGGGCGATTTCACCCAGGGCCTTTTGGCGCAGGACGGATTTCGGCGACAGCTCCGCGGCCCGGGCCAGGGCCTCCTGGGCCTGCTGATGCTCGCCGAGCTTGTCGTAGCACTTGGCCAGCCAGTCGTACGCCTCCACGTGGGCGTCATTGGTCTCCAGCAGATCCCGGAGCATCTCCTGGGCCTTTTGGTATTGCTGCTGATGAAAATGCACCTTCGCCATGCCCATGACCGCCCAGGGGATGGCCCGCATGGCGAGGACCTTTTCGTAGACCGCCTCGGCCTGTTCATAGGCCCCCGTCTTCAGGCACAGGTCAGTCTTCAGGCGGAAGAATTCCAGCAGGTTCTTCGGCTTTTTCCCTATGTGTTCATCGCACAGGGCAATGGCCCGCTCAAGGTGCTTTTTGTGGATGGCGGACTCGATATCATCGAAGTCGCTCTTGCGCTCGATCAGCTTTTCCAGGCGTTTGCCGAGCACCTCCTTGGTGAACGGCTTGGTGAGGTAATCGTCCGGGTAGTACTCGACGGCGCCCATGACCATCTCCGTGCTGGTCTCGGCGGTGATCATCATGAAGATGGTGGAGTATTTGACCAGGTTGCGGTGCTTGCTCTCTTCGAGCACCTGCTGGCCGTCCTTGCCCTCGCCGAGGGAATAGTCGCACAGGACGATGTCGTATGGCTTGCGGGCGATCTTTTTCACCGCATCTTCGCCGTTGGCGGCGTCGTCAACATCGGTCGCCCCAAACGACTGCACCATCTTCTTCATGGAGCTGCGCATCTGGGAGAAATCGTCGATCACGAGGATCTTCTTGTCGCTTAGGTCGAGGTACATGGCGGTTGTCGGGAGCTGCTAAGGTAACGAGTCTGTCAGGACTCCGGGTTGGGCCGGCGGATGGGCGGCCATCAGGTCTGGGCCGTCTCTTCGTGATCGGCCTCGGTTGCCTCGCCGGTGATGTCGACCTCTTCGAGCGCATCACTGAGCGACATGACATTATCACTATCGTCTTGTTGGACGTCTTCTTGAGGCGCGTCGTCCGCCGGGGCCGGTGCGGCGGCCTCATCCGCCGCCTCAGCGGGGTGCTCCTCATCCTCCAGAATTCCCTTGTGCTGGTTCTGCTTGATCTTGTCGAGCTCGTTCTCCAGCCGGGCCTTGCCGAGCTCTGCGCCGCCGCTGTAGGCGGAGACATACTCGGTGATCGTCGACTCCAGCTCCTGCTTGGCCTGGTTGAGATCGTTTTTGAGCTGCTCGTTCTGGCGCTTCAACTCCTCTATGTCCGCTGACATGGTGTCGGTCTTTTCGGTCAGCACCGCCGACTGTCGCTGGGCCTCGGCGCTCTGCACGGGCGCCTGAGGCGCCTGTTCCTCCACAATGGGCATCTGCGTGCGATACGACATGATCAGGTCGTCGAGGTGCTGGTCCAGGGCCGCGAAGGCCTCGCGCTGCTTGTCTATATAGATCTTGATGATCGTCTTGTAAAACTTCTTTTTCATCTTGATCAGCTGTTTGGCGGTCTCCGCGGCACTGCCCTCGTCCTGACCGTACTGGGACACGAGGGCGCTGCGAATGGTTTCCAGCTGCTGGGGCTCGCTTTCCTTCACCGTCCTGACCAGGGCCGTCACGGCGTGGGTGTCACGGCGCTTGTTGCGCACGTGAATGAACATGGCCGCCCCCAACAGGATCAGCATGAGCAGGTTCATTTCAGCCAGAATCCACACCAGGGTGGCCGTGATCGTCGTCATGCCAGCTGTTCCTCAAGTTCGGTGATAGACAGGTGGGTCTTGGTGCGCAGGCGTCGAAAGCCGATATAGCCGCCGCCAAGTACGATTACATTGACGGTGATGATCAGGGACATGACCAGCATCCATTCCACGCCGGCGGTGTCGGGCGGCGGTGCGGCCTTGGTCTGCGGCCGGGGTGCGGGCGCTTTGGGCGCGGCGGCCTCAGCGGGCGGGGCGGGCGCCGCCTGAGGCGGGTGTCCAGCCGCCTTGCCGAAGGACAGGTCGCTTTGCTCGTACTGGACGGGCGTGCCGTCCGGCGCATGGCCCCGCACCTTCAAGGTGATGTGAGTTACCCCCGACGCGGCGCCCCCGCCAAAGGTCTTTCGCCACTGGTTATTGTGCACCTTCGGGATATCAACGCTGGTGTGCTGCCCCTGTGGATCTGTCACCAGCGCCCGCACGGTCAGGGAGGCGGGGTCGATCAGGGCCGACCTGGGGATGACCGACAGGGTATATTGCGTGCCGTTGTCCGCTGTGGCGGGCGTGAGGCTCGTGATGACCGGACTCTTGTAGACGCTGACCAGCTCCCGCGCCTCGCGCTGGAAGGTGATCCCGTCCACCAGGACCCTGTACTCGTGGCGGCCCGGGGTGAGCGAGTCCCCCAGCTCGACAGTATAGACGCCGTCATGGGCCTTCTCATCGGGCGGGAGGCCGTCGTCTCTGATGGGCCAGCGCCATGTCTTGCCGTCCTCGTCGTTCTGGATGAGGGTGGCGTCGACGAAGTCGAGGAACCGGCGTTTGGTTATGGTCTGCCCCTTTTGGGTGAGGCGCACCGTGACGGGCAGTTTTCTACCCACCAGGGTCTGGTCGGGCAGGGGGCTGACCTGAAGCTTGAGGTTGGTGACGACCATGACCCGGTTGTCCGGATCCTCGCCGGCGAGGACCTTCCAGCGGCCCGGCATGGGCCGCTCCACCGTGATCAGGTCATATCCGTTTTCGTGGTGCCAGCGGATATCCTCCGAGGCGTCCTGGCGCCCGATCGTCTTGTGGTCGGGGGTCTCGATGCGGGTGGGGTCGGCGCCGTTCTGGCGGAAGACCAGCAGGGTTAGCTCTTCAATGTGCTTGTCCACCTGGACCTCGTTGTGGGTCAAGGGCAGGGTGTCCCGGTGGGTGGTCCGTTCAAACATGTGCAGGAACGCCTTTTCCAGGGCACCGGCATTGTCCACTTGTTCGTAGCGTCCTCCGGTGCCGGCGGCGAGCTGCTTGAGCAGGGATTGGTCGGCGGCGCTCGACAAGGCGATGGTGTGAATGGTCACGCCCGCCTTTTGAAGCCTTGGCAGGATGGTGTCCAGGATGCGCCGGCGCGAGGCCTTGTCCTTGGTCTTGTCCTTGGAGATGTCCACCAGGCCGTCGGTCAGCATGATTATGCTGCGCTTGGTATGGGGGTCGGGGTCGTGCCAGTCCCAGGTGGCGCGGGTCAGGGCCTCTTGGATATTGGTGAACAGGCCGGCGGAATTGATCTGGCGCGATGCCGCACGGGCGTTGTCGCGCCATGCCCTGTTGACGGCGCCGTGGGGCACCAGCATGTTCACGTACTGGCCGAAGGTCCATACACCCGCCTTGGCCCCGGCCGGCAGCAGCCCCACGATCAGGCGCAGCGCCGGGGCGCGCAGGTTGTGGGGGTCATTGGTTTTCATGCTCCCGGACACATCGATGAGCACCCTGACGTCACTGCCCGTGGTCGGCGCGGCCCGGTCCGTTGCCCGGGCGAGGGGCAGTTGAATCAGCAGTCCAATCAGAATGCTTGTGACAACGAGGTGTTTCACGGCTGTGCGTTTTCCCGCGGGTCCATCTTGCACGCCTGAGAGAGTACCGGCGCGATCCTAGTTAGATAGCGGCAAAAAGTGATAAGCCTTTATTTCATATGATCATACTAAGGAAGGCATATGAAAACGGCGCACGCAGGCGTTCAATCGTCCCACTAGCCGCCCTCAGCCCCCCGGCCGAGCCTGAGGGGGGGTGCCGGCGGGAAAACCTTGCAAAAAATACGCCTAATATTTATAGGTGATTAGCCGCAAATTTGACCAATTCGACGTCGACGGCTATTGCCTATTTCCATTTATATGGTATGGTTTTAAAACCATGCATTAAAAGCGGGTTTTGCGTGAGGCAAGGGTTAAAACCCTAGTATTTCAGTAAGATATAATAAAGGAGGGTGTGTTATGGTGCGTCGTGATATCGCCGGTGACGACTGGGTTGTCGTTCCCTATATCGCCGTCATGGTGACCTTCTTGGCCTTTCTGGGCGTCTATTTGTCCTCGTCCTAGCGCGGCCGGGGCCGGGAGATGGATATTCCCGGTGGATGAAAGCCCCCCGGCCGGAGGCCCGGGGGGCTTTTTTTATTCTCTTACTTCAAGCTTCATACAGTTGACATCTGGTCGGCCATGGCCAGAAGGTCCTCTCCCCGTTCGAACACCCGCTGGGTGACGGCGAGGATCTCATACTCGCTGATCTCCAGATATTGCAGCACGGCGGACGGCAGTTCGGTGCTGTTGCCGTCACCGATTTCCTGTTTTCTCAGAATACGGTCGCTGACCATCACCAGCAGGGGAAAGATGGCGTACGGACCGCGATAGTCTTCGTTGTGGTGTTCCTGCACGGCGACAATGGTTTCCTCCGGCAGCTCCCAGGATTTCATCAGCCAGCTGCCCAGCTGTCCGTGATCAATGCCCAATACCTCGAGTTCGGTCTCCACCAGGGGCTTGGCTGGCTCCTGCGCAATAAATTTGCTGAGAATCAAATACTCCTGCTTGAACAGGTGTCCCAGCAGGAGATGGCCCAGGTTGTGAAGCAGGCCGGCGAGATAGGCCATGCCCGCCGGCGGGCGGATGTCCGGGGGCACCAACGTGGACAGTCCCTGGGTGAGGGCGGCGCTGTACAGGGCGTGCTGCCAGAAGGCATCCAGCCCCAGGGGGCCTTTGCGGGGCACCTTGAACGGCTTGGCCGTGGCGATGCCCAAGGCCAGGTTGAGCACCATCTCGTAACCGAGCACCCGCGCGATGGCCGCATGCACCGAGTCCACCTTACCGCGGTAGCCGTACAGGGGCGAGCGGGCATAGCGGATGACCTGGGCCGCCAGGCTCGGGTCGTTTTCGATGATCTTGGTCAGATCATCCACACCGCCGTTGGGATTCGCCCGAAGCTGGACGATTTGCCGGGCGATGCCCGGCATGGAAGGCAGTTGGTCGAGGCCTTCGATGCGAGACTTAATATCGAGTAACGGCATGGCCACAATCGGTTGATCCTCTGTTTCCCTGCTCACGTGCCAGGTTTGACACAGTTAAAGTCGGCATGGTGCGCATAGTTTTTATGGCTTGCATCACAAATCCTGCAAGGGAGTGCGGCGTGGGTGCCGGATGCGGGCTAGATTATGCCCGGCCGGGTTCGGATTCTGTTAAGTCGGTCACCACTTTACGGTACACTCACGTATAAGAATCAAGATGTTAAAAAGCCGGCGCGGCTGCGCCGGGGGGCATGACGGAAGCGAATTCGTTGATATTCTCATGAAGGCATTTTCACAGGCGTGCGAGCGCAATAAAGAACCCATTCTCCGGATCCTGAGACAGGAGTTCGAAGGCGCCGCCGAGGTGCTGGAGATCGGCAGCGGCACCGGTCAGCACGGGGCCTTTTTCGCTTACCATATGCCTTACCTGCATTGGCAGCCCAGTGATCTTGAGATACATCATGCCTCCATCGTCGCATGGTCGCAAGAGCGGCCCCTGCCGAATATCGCGCCGCCGTTGACGCTGGACGTTGATCAACGGCCCTGGCCCGTCGCCGCGGTGGATGCGGTATTCAGCGCCAACACCGCCCATATCATCGCCTGGGGCAGCATGGTGAACCTGGTCCACGGCGCCGCGCAGGTCTTGCGCGATGGCGGGGCCCTGTGCCTTTACGGGCCTATGAACTACAACGGCGCTTACACCAGCGACAGCAACGCGCAGTTCGATCAATGGCTCAGGCGGCGCGATCCGGCGAGCGGGATCCGCGACTTCGAGGCGGTGGACGAGCTGGCGCGCCGTGCCGGCCTGGCCCTCGCTAGGGACTATCCCATGCCCGCGAACAACCGGCTGATCGTCTGGCGAAAGGCGCCGGCGGCGGCCGGGGCGAAGGGGCGCCCATGACGGCGGGACGCGGCCCGGCGGCCCGTTGGGGCCGGCTGGGGGGATGGTATCATAGCGGCAGGACAGCGGGACGCCCATGACGGCGACCCGCACGCGCACGTTGCCGGCCGATACCTTTCATCCGTGCGCAATGCGGGGACGATAACGACACAGACGGGCGGGAAACGGGGATGGAAAAGGACATAATCAAGAGCAAGGCGATCAATACCCTGAGGAAGATTCCTCTCTTCCATGGCCTGCTGGAGGACGAGTACCGGGAGCTGCTGGGGGTGTGCCGCCTGAGCCGCTATGACAAGGGTGAGGTGATCTTCGAGCAGGGCGAGGCCAGCTATCACATGTACGTGCTGTTGTCCGGCAGCGTGATGATCAAGGGCAAGAACAACAATACATTCTCCCTGCAGCCCGGCGAGGTGCTGGGGGAAATCGGACTTGTGTGCAACGTCAAGCGCACCGCCTCGGCGGTGGCCACCGACGACGTGATCCTGCTGGAGATCGACAAGGAGGACGTCGACCTGATGCAGGGCAAAAACCCGCACATCAGCGCAGTCGTCATGAAGAACATTGCCAACACCCTGGCGCAACGACTGCTGAAGGCCACCGGTTACAGCGCCGACTTTATCCTCTAATCCGTCTCGGCCTAGTAAAACGCCAGCTTGGCCGCGCTGAGTCCGAGGGTGAGGATGCGCTGAATGAACTCCTCGTAACTCATGCCCGCCTCCTCGGCGGAGAAGGCGCAGTCCTCGTCCTGGGCGATGGCCGGATTGGGGTTGGCCTCCAGCACGTAGATCTGTCCCTCCTTGGTGTAGCGCATATCGATGCGCGAATAGCCGTTGATGGTCAGTATCCGGCAGATGCGCTTGCAGATCCTGGTGATCCTGGGGATCTCGTTGGGCAGGTCGTCCACGTAGTCGTAGTCGATGCCCCAGCGTTCCCGGTATTTATAATCCCACTTGACCTTGTAGGTGGCGATGCGCGGCGTGCCCTCGGCGAGGCCGTTGAAGATGAGCTCGCGTATGGGCAGCACGTCGAAGCGCCGGTTGCCGAGGACCGTGGCGTAGAGTTCGCGCCCGTCGATGTACTGCTCGGCGATGGCATCGCCGTTGGTCAATTTGTGAATCAATGCCACCCGCTCGGTGAGCTGTTCCTCGTTCTCCACATAGGAGGCCTGGGCGATGCCGATGGACCCTTCGCCCATGAGGGACTTGACGATGAGGGGGAACTTCAGCTTGGCGTTGCGCTTGGGCGGCCGGCCCTTTTTGACCACCATGAAGTTGGGCACGCTGATGCGGTGGTAGGCGAGGATCTTCTTCGACAGGGCCTTGTCCCGGGCCAGCAGCAGCCCGCGCGGATTGCAGCCGGTATAGGGGATGTTCATCATCTCCAGGTAGCTGACCACGTAGTAGTCAAAGGCGCCGATGCCGGCGAAGTCCTCCAGCAGGTTGAACGCGATGTGGGGGCGCCATTGCTCGACGGTCTGACGGATGGGTCCCAGGTCGTCGTACACGCCCACCACCCTGACCTCGTGGCCCAGGTCGAGCAGGGCCGTCTTCACATCGTATTCGGTCTTGTACTTTTCGAACTCCGGGTCTTCACGGCTCTCAAAGTGGTCCGGGGGCACGAGGCTCTCGTGAACCAGGAGCATGACGCGCAAACGCCTCATACGACGATATGGAATCTTTTGTTATAGAGAAAATTCATCACCAGCATGGTTAGACAGGCCACCAGCTCCAACTTCATCTTCTTATGATTGTTCGGTACGTAAAGATCAAGTTTATCACACCGAACGATCATGTCTTGGATAACCTGCTTGATGCGGTAGCGATAGATGGACGTCCAGCGTGAAACGATTTCGAGCACCTCGGGCCTGACCCGCTGGAGGTAATCGGAGGCCTTTTCGTTTTTCTTGTCCTGGTTGCTGTCGGAGAACAGCTTGCGCAATTCATCATCGTAGACGTCCGGGTCTTCGACCCCGTAATAGGCGCGTTTCTTTTCATAATATTCGCCCAGGGTGATGCGCAGGGTGCGCAGCGAGCGTGGCTGCCAGCGGCTCCAGACCAGCATCTTCTGGTCCTTGACGTCCTCCATCAGCTTGTCCACATATTCGAGCTTCTTCAGCGCCGACCAGCCCCGGTAGGCGATGCGCCAGTCCGAGCGGGGCTTAAGCCACACGGCGAAGGTCTCGGCCCAGTCCTCGTGGGGGTGGCTCTGGGCATACCAGTTGTCGAGGTTGATCACGAAGCGCTTGCTGTATGGGTTGGGCAGATAGGTATGGGGATATTTTTGGCTGGCCAGACCGAAGTGCTTGCGCCAACTGCTCTTGCGGTGCACCAGGTAGGCGTTGGCGATGGCGTGCCCGGTCTCGTGGCGCAGCAGCTTCATGCAGGTGCTGCGGGTGTGGCCCTCCACCTCGCGCATGTAGCGCCGCTCCAGGCGTCGCAGCCGCGGGTGAAGCAGGAAAAAGGGAATGGCGATGCCCGGCACCCCGTCGGGGCAGAACCACTCGTCCGACAGCCAGCAGTGGGGGCGAAAGCGAAATCCCTTGGCTGCCAGCTCGTCGTAGAGCTGCTCGATGCACTCCTCCATCCAGCTGCCCTCGATCTTCAGGCCGAGGTCGCAAAGACGCAGATCCAGCAGCTTTTCCTCGGGCCATGCAGCCCACTTGGGCGATCTGTCTGTGCGTTTCGGCATACGCTGCTATGGCGATGGTGGGTGGCCTGTTGCGCCGCGACCGCGCCGGCCCGGCGGGCGCGACGGGGTCGGTGCATCCCTGTACGGAATTTTGCAAGTATCGGGCCGATCGTACCATGACAGCGCGCGGCGGGCCCGGCGCGCGCCGGGCGGTGCGGGCGCCCGCTCGGTGCTCTGCCACCGGAGCCGGGTGCCCGCACTCAAGGGATCAACGGGGTCATGAAAGGGGTGGTTGAAGGGTGTCGGCCGGTACCGTTTCACGGCTGAGCAGCGGTGTTAAAGATGCTTGTAGCCTTCTTTCAGGTGCATCATGCCCTCTTTGGCGTGATGCATCGCCTCATCGGGGTAGTCTTCTTCGGCCTGGCGGATCGCCTCTTTGACGTGCTTGATGCCTTCCTCCGTGTGGTTGATGAATTCCTTCACGTGTTCGCTGTGGGTTTCTTTATAATCCGCTTCGGCGTGCTTGACCGCTTCCTCGGCGTGCATCACGGTGGCCTTGGCGTGTTTGATGAACGCCTTCATGTCGCCGCCGCTTTCCAGCATTTCGTCGCCGTGTTTTAATGCCGTGTCGGCGTGCTTTTTCGCCTCGTCCGCATGGGGGCCGGCGACGGCGGATTGTGTGCCCATCCAGGCGACGGCGCACAGCACGAGCAGGGATGAGAAAAACACCTTGGAATTGTTCATGGCTAAATCCTCCTAACCTGTTAACACAACGATCCTGTTGTGAACCATCCTGAGGGGCATGGCTCGGGGCGCCTGGGGCATGGGTCGCAAGGCGCGGTACCATCATCAACGACTGAAGTTGCGACAGTGTCTCGTTTATCACAGTTATCTCGCGGCGGTCAATTATAATTAAGCCTATGAATTTCATCCGCATACTTCCGGTCCCCGGCGGCCTGCACCGTGGGGGGCAAGGCGCGTGACCCTGGTGGCCAGACGCGCCAGGCTGCTCAGGGCGCTGGCCGACGGCCGCTACCACGCCGCCGAGGCCCTGGAAAAGACCCTGGGGGTCGGGCGCCGCGAGCTGTGGGCCTTGTTGCGCTCACTGGCCGACCTCGGCCTGGCCTTCGAATCCTCCCCGGGCCGGGGTTATCGCCTCGGGCGGGCGCTGGAGCTGCTGGACCGGGGGCGGATCCTCGGTGCCATGGCGGGCGATACCCGGGGGCTGGCGGAGGATCTGGAGATCCTCCCGGAGATCGACTCCACCAACCGTTACCTGCTGGCCAAGGCCGGTGGGCCGCGCCCCGGCCATGTCTGCCTGGCGGAGTACCAGTCGGCGGGGCGCGGGCGCCAGGGGCGGCGCTGGGCCTCCCCCTACGGGTGCAATCTTTACCTGTCCGTGGGCTGGCAATTTCAACTCCCCCCCTCGGGGTTCTCCGCCCTGGGAGTCGCCTGCGCCGTGGCGGTCGCCCGGGCCGCGGCCTCCACCGGCCTCGGGGGGGTCGGGCTGAAGTGGCCCAATGACGTGTTGTTCCAGGGAAGGAAGTTAGGGGGCATCCTGCTGGAGTTCGTGGAAGGCAATACACGGGCGCGCCGCGGGGTCATCGGCGTGGGGCTCAATGTGCGCATGCCGGCGCCGGCGGCCGCAGAGGTGGATCAGCCGTGGACCGATGTGGAGACGGCCCTGGGCAAACCGGTCTCGCGCAACGAACTCGCCGGCGCGGTGATCGGGCAATTGCTGCTTGCCCTGGGGCAGTTCGAGACCGCGGGCCCGGCCCCCTTTATTGAACAATGGCGGCGATACGATATCATGCCGGGAAAGACCGCCGTGCTGCGCTGGCAGACCGGTCACGTGTGCGGCGTCGTCCAGGGCATCAACCCCGAGGGCGAGTTGGCCCTGTCCATCGGCGGCGAGACGCGCCATTATGCCTATGGCGAGGTCAGTCTTCGCCCGGAGTCCTAGCCTCACGCCTCGACATTTTCACGCAACAGGAACAACCCAAGGTGACGCCCCATGGACTTGCTGGTGGACATCGGAAATACACGTCTTAGGTGGTGCTGCGCCGAGCACGGCCAGTGCAGTGCCGCCGTGGTTCAGGCGTATGACCGCCAAGGGGCCGCCGCCCTGCTCCAGGATCACTGGGGGACCCTGCCCGCGCCCCGGCGCGTGGTGGTCGCCAACGTGGCGGGCGAGGGGCTCGCCCGGGCGGTGGATGAGGCGGCCCGGGAGCTGTGGGGCCTGCGCCCCGAGTACGTCAAGGCCGGTCACCGGGGCTATGGCGTCACCAACGGTTATGTGCAGCCCGCCCAGTTGGGCGCCGACCGGTGGGCCGCCCTGGTGGCGGCGCACCGGTTGTTCACCGGGGTCAAGTTCCTGGTCGACTGCGGCACGGCGGTCACCGTGGATGTCCTGGCCGAGGACGGCCGCCACCAGGGCGGCCTGATCCTGCCGGGGCTGACCATGATGCGCCGGGCCCTGCTCGGTGGCACCAGCGACCTGTACATTAACGACGAGCACGGCCCTTCCCAGGGCGCGGGCCTGCTGGCCCATGAGACCTCCGATGCCATCAAGGCGGGGACGCTCCATATGATGGCCGCCGCCCTGGAGCGCTTCGCGCAGGACCTGGAGGCCGAGTTGTCACGCGGGCTCACGCCCATCATCTCCGGCGGCAATGCCGCCCAGCTGCTGCCCCTCATCGGAGGCGGCTACACCCATGAGCCCGACCTGGTCTTGAAGGGGCTGTTGATCATCGCGGGGGAGACGCCATGAGGGCGTTGTTCCTGGCGCTTATCCTGGCCAACCTGGTGTTCTTCTTTTGGGAGTACACCCTCGCCCCTACCGCGCCGAGCGTGAGCCGGCCCGCCGCCGAGCCGCCGCAAGACGATGCCCCGCCCCTGGTGCTGCTGAAGGACGCCGATAAAGCGGGCGCGGGGCCGGCGGGGAGGGCGACCCCAGCGCCGAAGCCGCCCGTCAAGGCCGCGTCCAAGCCCCCGGTTGGGATGGCGCCGCCGGCCGCGGACAAACCGCCCGCCACTCAGGCGCCCGCCACGGAATCAAAAAAGATGGCGTGTTATATCGTAGGCCCGTTCGACCACGCCGACGCGGCCCGCGCCGCCGTCACGGTCCTGCAGGCCAAGGGCCTGGACGCCGCCTTCGAGCAGCGCCAGGCACAGAAGAACCGCTACTGGCTGCACACGCCCGTGCTGCCCTCCCGCAAGGCCGCCCTGGCGCGCATGAAGGACATCGAGGCCCGGGGAATCCACGATATGGCATTGATGCGCACCGGTGACCTGGAGAACAGCATCTCCCTGGGCTTTTATCACAACGAGTCCAGCGCCAAGCGCCGCCTCGCCGCGCTCGAGGCCAAGCAGATCGATGTCACCCTGGATACCGAGCACACGACCGTGAATACCTACTGGGCCCGCTACCGCACTGCCAGAGACAGCCCCGCCTCCGACGCCGCCTGGCAGACCATCACCGCCTCCCACCCCAAGGTTCAAAGGGAAGGCCTGCCCTGCCGCTAAATTGCTTTGTCCGCTGCGATTTCTTAGAATCTAGGCGTCCCACCCAAGTAAGCTGGCGTAGCTCAGTCGGTAGAGCAGCTGATTTGTAATCAGCCGGTCGGGGGTTCGATTCCTCTCGCCAGCTCCAATTATTCAATATGTTATGATGATTCCGCAAAAGCCAAAGATTTATGTAGACGCCATCTAATACCGAATATTCCCGCTGTGAACCCATGACCTCGGCAGTTCATGCGCCAGCCGGCCTGGCGCTGTCGGAACTCGTATTTGACTGGTGGAAGGTATTCTCCAATGCAGTCATGGATTCAAGAATGCGTTGCCGACGGAGATTGTACTCACCGCTGATTGGCGCTTGACTATGCGTTGCCATGAAAACCAGTTCAGATGAAATTTCCTTCAGCAACGTGACCACTTTGCAGAGAGCGACGTCGATGACGTGCAAACACATTGCAGATAGATGGAAAATATAAAGCGTATCAATATGATATATTTGAGTAAACCTAAATTTCCTTGCCGTAGGAATTAGTCACCATGTCCGCGAATCCCAGCAATCTGGTAGAAGGCCTGTTTGATCCTTCAACGGCAAAAGAATTTCTGAATGGATACTGGCCGGATAAAACCTTTAGTTACCATGGCTCACCGGATAGGCTGCCGGCTTACCTGCGTGGCGAATTGTTGAGCAGTTTCGACAAGCTTGCCACGCATTATCACGGTCGCGTGGTTTTTGGCAATGCCTCGGCCACCGACAGAACCGTCCAGGCCAAAGACGTTTCTATTGGTCTGTTACGGAAGATGGGTTTGAGTCTTTATTTGCTTGATCTTGAGAGTTCTATCCCGGGTACAAACAAGTTTCTACGCGAAGTGGAACAGGCTTTCGGAGCTAAAACCGGAGTGGCACGCATTGGTGCCTTTGCAGCGGCGGTACATAATGGTGTTACCCCTCACTTTGATTCCGAGGAGGTGATCTCTGTCCAATTGGAGGGGACAAAGCGGTTTTACATTGCACCCATGAATGAGATCCCGTATCCCTATGGTAAGCAGTATGGTCCGGGTTACCATGCCTATGACGATCTCTATCCACAGATGGGTGCAGGTATTCCAAAGCTCAATAACGATGAGTTCGAATGTGTTGAGATGCGTCCAGGCTCAGTGTTATTCATGCCCCGCGGCACTTGGCACCGAACGGAGGCGGCCCAAGAATCCCTTTCTGTGAGTATTATCGTGCGTCAGCCCGCAGCTTTTGAGAACATGCTGGAGCATTTGAAGTATGCCCTGTTGCGTGACCCGAGATGGCGGCAACCACTTTATATTTCCGATCCAGATGATGAAAGATTAACTGCACACATCGCCGATCTTATCCAAGAGCTCCCCGATGTCTGTCGTACTCTTAGCGTGGAGAATGTCCTCGATCGCTCGTTGTCCGAGCAGGATAGGGCAGCGAACATGAACGAGACCTCCTGGCTTCAACGCGTTCCCCATGTCAAATTGCTGCTTAACCCTCACCCGCAACGCAACGACATATGGACCGGCTCCGTGAAAGTCAATCGTCATGGTAGCGACGTCGAAGTCGTACCGTTGCAAATTCCAATCGATGTGCTGCCTATATTTCAGTGGCTGCAAGAAGAAGAACGGCCGATACGCGCCGGTGATATAACTAAGCGTTTCCCGACGATGTCCTTCGCCGACATCAAGATCATACTTGAGGGTTTGACGCGAGCTTCATATCTGAAATTGCTTCTCCGTGCACCACTCTGAAAGGCCCGGCGCCTACTGTGCCGAGCCTCTTCAATTACGCGAGGCAGCCGCGTTGCCTGACTAATCTTGGCGAAAACTTAACCCAAAACGACAGCTAATCGCGCTGTGAAGCGCCCCGGTTCTTCCGCTGGCGGAAGCGCCGTCAGCAGCACTATAGGTTACGGTGCCGATACGCCGAAGGAGAAGGTGGCCGGCCGTTACAGCGGAAGTGCCTTAACATGGTCTCTATGTGCGCCATCGCACAGAGCAGCAGTTATGTGAGGTGTATAAGTTAATCATTGGTGGCGAGTTTTGAAGCGGAATTGATTGGTATGGTTAAAAATGGGCGTTGTAGTGATGTATGTCGGCAGCAGAGCAAGAGGAATGGTTCAGGCAGCGTTGCTGTTGAATTCCACGAGGAGGAAAGCTGCATCGACTAGAGGAATGACGACCGAAACCAATTCACATTGATCTGAGTATTACCCACTCTTTTAGGCCCTGCACCTCCCTCCCTCCCTCCCCCCTTTGCAGGGCTTTTTTTTGTCTGATAAAAACGCGGTCGCTGAAGTTGACTGGGCCTCGTTCACGTGCTGCCCGAAAACACTGAGATGCCTGCGCGCTCTTTCAAACAATTCCGACTAGCTTTCCGTAATGTGTGCTACCGAACGGAAAACGATTGTTTACGCACCTTATTATATTCGCCAGAGTGCATGATGTGTCATTCCAGGCGGAAGGGGAAGTTTATGATCCAGTCTAGTATGGGGACTTTCTGGAAGTCTGCCTTAGAGAGCCGGGAATGCGCCGGAATGCCATAATTCTGAATGACGCAATAAACCATTGCCGAGACGATCCTTAGTATTAGGAATGGTTATGCCAGATACATGAATGATCGGCTAACAAACACGGGATACCTTGCCTGCTGCATTCACCATGAACATTCGCCGCGGTCAAAGCTGCTCAATTAAGAGCGCGGTGCTGTCGGATATGCGTATGATAATTTCTCCAAATCATCAGCTCCACGGGTGGGATAACCTGGATCAGATCACAGGCGAGTGTCCTGGCGCGGATGAAATGGTAGAAAGGGTGCTTCTGATTGAAAGTGAGCCTGCTGTCGCCAAATTGATTCAGGGGGCGATCGCAGACTCGCGGTATGGTCCATTCGCCATCGAGTGGGTTGAAACACTCTCCGACGGGCTCGAACGGTTCCGTGGTGGGGGCATCAATGCGATATTGCTTAATTTATTCCTCCCAGACAGCCAAGGTATTGAGACCTTCGATAAGCTATACGAGAAGGAAAATCATGTTCCGATCCTCATTCTAAGTGACCTGGGTCAAGAAGATATCGCCCAGCAGGCCATACGACATGGCGCGCAGGATTATTTCCTGAAGGGTAGTATCGACGGCCGCTCTTTGTCTCACACGCTGCGCAACGTGTTGGCGCGCAAGAAGGCTGAAGAGGCACTGTATATTGAAAGAGAGCGTGCCCTCGTCACGCTTAGCTCCATTGGTGATGCCGTAGTCAGTGCTGATATCGCCGGGAACGTCACCTACCTCAATCCAGCCGCGGAACACATGACTGGCTGGTTGCGGGAAGAGGCGGTCGGACGGCCAATTTCCGATGTGTTCCGTATCATCGACGGTGGCACACGCAAACCAGCCCGTAATCCCTTAGAGTTGGCTGTGCGTAAAAACAAGCCCGTCGGCCTTAGCGCGAATTGTATCCTCATCCGGCGCGACGGCTTTGAATTGCCCATAGAGGATTCCGCGGCCCCCATTCATGACCGTGGTGGTCGCGTGATCGGTGCCGTGATGGTTTTTCACGATGTCAGTGAGGCGCGGGCGATGGTGACTAAAATGTCTCATTTGGCCCAACACGACTCTCTGACCGATTTGCCCAACCGGGTGCTTTTTAACGACCGGCTCACGCAAGCGATTTCCCTTGCCCAACGTCGCGGCAAAAATCTGGCAGTGCTGTTCCTTGATCTGGATATGTTCAAGCACATTAATGACTCGCTTGGCCATCTGGTTGGTGACAAGCTTGCTGCAGTCTGTCGCGGATCGCTTGATAACTTGTGTGCGCAGTTCGGATACTGTCAGCCGCTGGGGCGGGGATGAATTCGTGGTGCTGCTTTCCGAAATCGAGCACTCAGAAGATGCGGCGCGCTGCGCGGCAAATATCCTCTCGGTGCTGGCGGAGCAGCATAGTGTCACGGAGCACGATCTGGATATCACGGCGAGCATTGGCATCGGCGTCTATCCCAGTGACGGTGAGGATGCGGAAAATCTGATTAAAAATTCCGACGCGGCGATGTATCACGCCAAACATAATGGGCGAAATAATTTCCAGTTCTTCAAGCAAGACATGAACGACCGGGCCGTCGAGCGGCAATTCCTCGAGGCCACCCTGCGTCGTGCATTGGCGGGGAGCGAATTTGTCTTGCATTATCAGCCAAAAATCAATCTCGAGACAGGCAGAATTACCGGTGCCGAAGCGCTCATCCGCTGGCAGCATCCGGAGCGTGGGCTCCTTTTTCCCGAGCAATTTGTCCCCATCGCCGAAGAGAGTGGACTCATCGTGCCTATCGGGCGGTGGGTGCTCCGCGAGGCATGCGCGCAAGTGCGTATCTGGCTGGATGCGGGCCTTCGCCCAACCCCTGTGGCAATCAACATCTCCGCAGTAGAATTCCGCAGCAAGGACTTTCTCAATGGGGTTCGCGATATCCTCAAGGAGACTCGACTGGAGCCGGGTTATCTTGAGATAGAAATGACCGAAAGCGTGTTAATGCGGGATGTCGAGTCAACGACTGGCGTTCTGCATGAACTCAAAGCTATGGGTATTAAGCTGGCCATAGATGACTTCGGTACCGGCTATTCAAGCTTAAGTTATCTGAAAGGTTTTCCGATCGATACTCTGAAGCTTGACCGGTCGTTCGTGCGCGACATCACCACCGATCCCGACGACGCCACCATCGTCAGCGCGATGATAAGCATGGGCAACAGTCTTAAGAAACGGGTTAGTGCCGAGGGTGTGGAAACATGGGAACAGCTCGTCTTCCTTCGTGCTGAGCGCTGCGGTGAGGGGCAAGGCGCTTACTTCAGCCTCCCGCTGCCTGCGGATGACTACGGTAAACTGCTTGGAACGGGAATATTAAACCTGTGCATGGGGAATTCCTCGTTCATTGCGGAACGGGCGCATGGAAAGGGGGGGATGTGATCTGATTTCGGTTTATTAAGAAACCTGGGTGCAATGGCTCAATACGATTTGTGGTGGGTCAAAAGAAAGAGTAAATGGGGCAGCTTTCTTTAACGCAGTCAAACCAAGAATTTGCCGTGTTTTCCCCGGAAACACAGCTGCATCAATATCATGCAGGACACATTGATCATTGATAGTCAGGCTTGAAATGCGCCAAACTGGCACTAAAAATTCTTCGCCATTAGCCAGAATCCCCTTGATATCCTTCATATAATTCGCCTGGCCGCTTTCCTTTAACTGCGCCAGCGATTGTTGATTAATGACCAAATATCCCGAGCCTGTATCCACCATAAACTCAGTATAGGCCAGATTTCCTAGCTTCCCTTTAATGTAAAACGTAGACGCACCTTTTTTGTGAATTGGTACCACGACATCGTTTTGTTTGGCAGATACGGGCAAAGAAAGTAAAAAAATCAGAAAAAAAATAATTTTCTTCATGAATTTAGTATCTCATTTCGTAACAGAGCAAGCTAACCACCCATATACGATAACACATGACAAGATCTAATTAGGCCATTAATCAGCGTTCAACTTCTGGACTTATCAAGTGTATCGTCACGCCAGTCATTCAGCATGAATAATAGTCACATGCAGTGATGTGGCCGGCAAAAACTGGGCAGGATGCAAAGACCGGGCCATTCCCTGGGAAGACTACCGACGTGATCAAGAAGCGCAAACAATATAGCACTGATTTTAAAGCGAAATGGGCCTTTGCGGCGATCAAGGAAATGGAAACCGACGGCGGAGCTGGCGGCCCGCTATGGCCTGTACCCGACGCAGATCAATGAATGGAAGCGCCGACGTCAGGCTTTAGAGGGGGGATGGGTGGCCTGTTCGATAAGACGTGTCCTGCTGCGATGTGGGGGCACTAAAAAGGCAGCCGGGTCATGATTCTATTATGGCCCGGCTGCTTTGGGTTGAACTTGAAGTTTTTGGCTAACTCTATTTTTACCTGGCTATGTTGCGATCCGAACCCTTCATTTAATTACCTGAGGGCTGGTCAATTGGTTCAAATGCGCTAAAATCTGATTCTTCGTACTTCTTTCCTTTCTTAAGCGTGTCCGCGGTAACATCTGAAGAAAGTTGCCACTTATCGCCCTGTGAATGAAGTTGATTGACTGGAATGACTGCATCCTTTTGACCGATGCCCAGGAAACCGCCCACACCCACGACTGCATACACTTCATGGTCGCTGTTGCTGGTTACCAGCTTGTCTATGGTTCCAACCGAATCACCCGTGGAGGTGATTACTTCCTTGCCATTATAGTTCTCTTGGTCGATCGCCATCTGACTATTCGGGTTATTCTGCATGTCAGACGCCGTGCTATTGCTATCACTGTTCATTGACGTAGAGTCGGCCCATAAAGTGGTGCTAAGGCCGACGGAAAGTAAAGCCGCTACCGCGACTGCAACTGGTGTTTTATTCATGTTACTTGCTCCTTAAGTTGATAGGAATTCATCTCCTGCGAGAACAATCGATGCAGAATAGAATTGGCCGACGGCGGGCTGCTGAGATGGATGACATGTAGGCCTATCAGGTAGAATATCGGGTATCTGTCTCTATGACTGTGCGCTATCGAACACAAAATCACTAATCTGGGTCAGATCACAGTTTCTGCTGATATGGCCGGAGATTCTCATCAAGCCTGATCCACAAGGAGGCGGAAGTTGGCGCGCAAACCACGCTTTACCCTGGCCGGTATTCCGCAACATATCATTCAACGGGTAAATAACCGCGAGCCCTGTTTCTATGCGGTATCGGACTATCATCGATATCTGCATGATCTGCATGATCTGCATGAGGCAGCCGTTTTGCGCAATCGCCCCGCTCAAAAAAGCTGATTAGCACCCGCCCTTCGGGGGAAGTGAGCAGGGGAACGCTGTCCGACCATGTGGATCGAAGTGAAAAATGGGATATTCGATCTCGTCTAAACGCCAATAGCCGGAGCTATCGCTCGCAACCGAGCCCGGATATGGCCCAAGCAGTTGATTCTGTAGCCGCTTCATGGATAGTCCGACAGTCTCCCAAGGATATTTAATGAGAATATACTAGACAGGTCATGGTTATACTCCACACGGAAACATCATCGCCGTAGTTTGTATCAAGCGGTCTTGGCCGCGAATTGGTCCGGCTTTGTTCCGGGTAATCAGGTCACCTTATTACAGAACGGAGAAGCCTATTTCCCCGCCATCGAAACGGCGTTCGACCGGGCCAGGCATGAAATTTATCTTGAAACGTATATTTACAAAAATGACGCCACCGGACAGCGGATTGCGGACGCGCTGAAACGGGCGGTCCTGCGCGGTGTAAAGGTGCATGTGTTGATCGACGGCTACGGATCCAAGGACCTGCCACGGAGCATGCTGGACCGGCTGCGGACGGACGGTGTGAAGACACTTATATACGGGCGCAAAATATCCCCCTGGACGTTTCGGCGCAAGCGCCTGCGCCGAATGCACCGAAAAATTGTGGTGGTGGACCGGGAGATCGCCTTTGTCGGGGGGATCAACATTATTGAGGACCGGGAAACGACGGGCGACATGGCTTCTCGCTATGACTATGCAGTAGCCGTTGAAGGGCCGCTGGTGGATGTGATCCGCCTTTCCGCCCAGCGCTTATGGTCGATGGTGGCATGGAGTTCCTTTCGCAAAGGCACGGTCCGGCGTGGGGCGCTGCCGGATTCGACCTCCACCGGGGGATCCATGAGCGCGGCATTCCTGATGAGAGACAATTTCCACCATCGCCGGGACATTGAAGCGGCGTATATGCGGGCGATCAGGCAGGCGGAATCCGAAATCATTCTTGCCCATGCCTACTTTTTGCCGGGACTTGATTTCCGTCATGCGCTCATCAATGCGGCCGGGCGCGGCGTACGGGTGGTTTTGCTGCTGCAGGGGAGGATCGAATATCTTCTCCAGCATTATGCCTCGCGGGCGCTCTATGGCAATTTCCTCGATGCGGGAATTGAAATTTACGAATACCGCAAGAGCTTTCTCCACGCCAAAGTGGCGGTGATCGACGGGCATTGGGCGACGGTGGGGTCTTCGAATATCGATCCGTTCAGCCTGCTGCTTTCACGCGAAGCGAATGTGGTCGTTGACGACGAAGCATTTGGCGCGACCCTGGCGCAAAGCCTGAAAAAGACCATGGAAACGGATGGCCAGCGGATCTTGGCGGACAACTGGAAACAGCAACCCGCTGGCTTACGGTTCATGAGTTGGCTTAGTTACGGTTTACTGCGATTGATGATTGCAATCAGCGGCTATGCCGGTGAAAACGGCCGAGCCAAAAAAGAATGAACGCCGGTGAAGACGTTATGAAGGGGAAATTATGAACGAACAAAATGGAATTCATGTTGAGCGAAGCCTTGCCCATTTGCTCGGGTGGGTGGGCCGACGTGGCCGGAGACCAATTCAAGGCCGCCAGCGATTGGCGCGTCCCGGTGATCGGCATGGGGCTCACAAGTCAGGGTCGGGCCTGGCTAATCTTCTGAATTTGAAATATTCCCGGCTGTAAATAGGGTCATAGTCGAGCTTAGAGGTGCCTTTTCAAGGGTGAAAGGATTGCTCTCAGAATCGCGGCAATGGCCGTAGTCGATGGGGTGCCCTTTCGGATGCCCGGCATTGCCTGCCGGCCGCTTCTTTCCTATAGTGTCCGTTTATGCCGAAATGCTAAGATAGCCGCGTGTCCGGTTTTGCGGGCCGGTTCGAGTCAGCGGCAAGGGGCTGTGACATGTCGTACAGTTTGGAATTTCAGGTGGATGGAGACCTATTGTGTGTCCATGCGACGGGCGACCGGGATTCCGACAACCCGGGGGCGGCCGCTCAGGAGGCCTGGGCGCGGATCGCGCAAAAGTGCGAAGAGACAGGTCTTGCGCGGGTCCTGATCATCTCCCGTGTCACGGGGCGCTACCCCACGCTTGATACCTATGAAACCATGTCCACGCTGGATCAGTACGGCATCTCCCGGGACTGGAAGATCGCGTACGTGAACAGTGATCCGGATTGCCGTCAAGACTTGATGTTCATGATGGCGGTCGCCGACAACAGGGGATTTCTGGTGAGGCTGTTTGGCGAAGAAGATGAAGCCAGAAAGTGGCTGAGCCGCCGGTAAAGGAAGAAGGGGCAAGGAGGGGGCGGACCCTGGGGCGCCTGTTGAATCAGAAAGATCGTCATCAAAAAGGCCCGGTCGAGACTAAACGCAACGTTTTGAGGCACAAGGCCCGCATTGAGGGTGACGGGCATGGCCGTCACCGATGGGGGGCTCCGGCCGATGCCTGGCACGGGGCGTTCGCCGGGGGCAGGGCAGTCAGGATGTTGCACCCTTTGGCGGTCAAAATGGGGGAGCTAAGGCTTTAGAGCGGACCGCATGGGGGAAGAAGGCAGACGGGGTGAGGCGCTTGCACGGACCTACCCGGACTGGCAAATCAGCCCTGTTTTTCAGGGCGCAAACTAAATAAACAAATAAAAAGGCCCCGGACCAACGCCGGGGCCAATGCCACCCTGCTCTTAGGGAGGGGTTAGAGAGGAGGAGTGAACAGGGCAAGTGTCTGCCACTCAGACATAATGATACGTGAGTCCGTGCCGCAGGTTGATTACTAATCCGTAATATACGGCAGAGGCCCGGCCCTCGTTTTGGCCCCCAGGGCGGCCATGAGAGCGACTCATCCAAAAGGCGGCGCAGGCGTATGGCCCGATCAGTATCGCCGCCACTGCCCATGTTACTCCAGTTCCATCCGCCAACGATGCGAAGAGCGGTAAGAGCGGGGTCGGACCTGTTGAGCGTATTGAATTCCAACGGTATTGACCTGACAAGAGCGCCGTTATAAGGCTTAAAGGCGGTTTTTCGGGGGGCAAAAGGATGGCTCCAAGGCGCAGCGGCTTGGACTGAACAAAAATAAGACGTGCACGGCATTTGCCGTGCACGTCCTTTCTCGGGGGTGTAGTGGTTTGAGGGGTTCAGGCGGCGTTCTTACCGGCAACCTGACCCATGCCGGTCTGTCCGACGGTGACGGGGATGGGTCGGGTCAGGCCGGCGTTCGCCGTGTGGCGGCGCTCGGCGAACAGGGCGCGGACCGGGTCCCAGCCGGTGATGGCGGACATCCCCGCGTACACGCCGACCAGCATGAGCACGAACACATCCACCGGGTCGAGCAGCAGGGCGCCGCTGATCACCGTGCCCATGGTCACCCCGGCGGTGAGGCCGCGCCCGGCGCGCTCGGCGCGGGCGACGTTGCTGCCGGCGTCATCGGCGCTGGGCTTGAACAAGGCATCCCACAGGCCCCTGCCGACGATGGCCGAGCTTGTCAGGTAGACGCTGACGGTGAACAGCGCGAACAGCGCCCAGGGGTGTGACCAGTAGCCGGCCAGGGCGATGCAGGCGATGCCGATGCCGGAGGCGGCGCGCAGCACGCGGCCGGTGGTGTTGAGTGTGGTGTCATTCATGTTGGTTGCGTATGTCATGTCGGTATCTCCAGTATCAGTTGAAGGCGCAAGTCGTGGCTTCACTTTCCTCGCTTCACTGGAGACCATTAAACACTGTCAACCTTAAACACTCCTTAGGCGTTGCTTAGGGGAACCTTAACGGGGCATTTTTCGCTCCGGTCGTTTATATTTGTGGCAGGCGACGATTGTTGTCAAAATCTGCCAATTGCTTTGTCTGTGCCGGCAATTGGAGGCCGCGCCGGCGGGGAATGCCTCTGTGGCGTTACCCGCCCGTAAGCAATAATAGAGCCAGGGAGACGCGGCGATGACCAACAGGTCAGCCATCTTATATACGCTTAGTTGCCGCGCCATTGTGGCCGGGGCGCTGCTGTTGCAGGCGTGCGCCGGCACCCCGCCCCCCGGGCCCGGCGAGGCATCGTCCGAACCGGCGCCTCTCCAAGCGGAAGCCCAGCAGCGCTTCCAGGAGTCGCAGTTGGCCTATGCCGTGGGCAATTACAAGCGCGCTGCGAGACTGCTCAAGCCCCTGGCGCAGGAGGGTGACCCGGCCGCACAGTACGCCCTCGGCTATTTGTACTATTACGGCTTCGGCGTGCCCGAGAACCGTGAAGCGGGGCTGGCATGGATCAGGCGAGCGGCCGACCAAGGCTACGGCAAGGCCCGCGATGCCCTGGGACTGCAGCGCCGAAAACCTGCGCCGTCCGCAGGCACGGGTGGGCCCGCGCCGCTGTCCGCCGCCGGGGAAAATCGGAGCCGATGGATTCAGGAGCAGCCGTCCGATCACTTCACCATTCAGCTGGTTGGTACCCGCGACCAGGCCAGCGCGCAGCGGTATGTCAAACGCCACCATATCCAAGACAAGGCGGGCTATTTCGCTTTCCAGCGCGGCGGGGAGATGTGGTACGCCGTCGTTTACGGCCACTATGGCAACCGCCGGGAGGCGGAGGACGCCCTGGCCCGCCTGGCCCCGGCCTTGCGGGCCAACGGGCCGTGGATTCGCCGGCTTGGCGATATTCAGGCACTGGCGGCCGGGCAAGGTGACGCCAGTGCCGGCGGCGGTGACGCGGCCGGAGAAAGCCCGCCGCCGGTCAGCGAAACAGTGGTGGTGGCCCCGGCTGCCGGGCAGAGCCAGTCGGGATCGGCCGGGTCGTCACAGCACTTCACCATCCAGCTGGTAGGCTTGCACAAGGAGCAGGAGGCGCAGGCTTACATCGCCCGTCAGCGCATTCAAGACCGGGCGGGCTATTTCAGCTTCCTGCGCGGCGACCAGACGTGGTTCTCCGTTGTCTACGGCCGCTATGCCACCCGCCCGCAGGCCGAGGCCGCCTTGCAACACCTGCCCGCGGCGCTGCGGGCAGGCGGGCCGTGGATTCGCCGGTTGGCCGATCTCGAGAAGCTGCGCGGGTACAAGAGCGCGGCACCTGCGCCCGGGATGGAGGGAGACAAGGCCAGTGGTGCGCACGGACAGGACACGAACGCCCCGTCTTCAGCGGCGTCTCGGCGGGAGACCGTGCCGTCCGCGCGGCCCGTTCAGGCCCATCCGCCGAATCACTTCACTATTCAATTGGTGGCCTCCCACAACGAGCAGGGGGCGCAGGCGTATATCCGGCGCCACGGGATAGCGGGCCAGGCCCGCTATCTCAGGGTTCAGCGCGGTGGTGAGCGCTGGTATACCATCGTGTACGGTGATTACGCCACGCGTGCCCAGGCGGAGGCCGCCCTGAGCAAGCTGCCTGCGGCCCTGCGTGCCAGCGGGCCGTGGGTCCGCCGGCTGTCCGAATTGGAAGGGCCCAAGTAGATCTGGAGTTCCGGGGCGGGTCGGACCTGCCTAGCATGCGGAATTTCAAAGAGATTCCTTCGAGAATATGGCCGATACTGAGCTTAGACCCAACTTTTTTGGCGCGAAAAGATGGGTTTAACCGCCGATGCGGTGATCGCAGTTGGCCGGGGCGCTCTATTTTCAGCCTCTTTGGGTGCTTTAAGCCATTACAAAAAAACGTGCACGGCTTCAGCCGTGCACGTTGTGTCTCGGAAGGGTGGGCCGCTTACGCCGCGTGCTTGCCGGCAATCTGTCCGTGCCACCCATGCCGGTCTGGCCGACGGTGACGGGGATGGGGCGGGTCAGGCCGGCGTTCGCCGTGTGGCGGCGCTGGGCGAACAGGGCGCGGACCGGGTCCCAGCCGGTGATGGCGGACATCCCCGTGTACACGCCGACCAGCATGAGCACGAACACATCCACCGGGTCGAGCAGCAGGGCGCCGCTGATCACCGTGCCCATGGTCACCCCGGCGGTGAGGCCGCGCCCGGCGCGCTCGGCGCGGGCGACGTTGCTGCCGGCGTCATCGGCGCTGGGCTTGAACAAGGTATCCCACAGGCCCCTGCCGACGATGGCCGAGCTTGTCAGGTAGACGCTGACGGTGAACAGCGCGAACAGCGCCCAGGGGTGTGACCAGTAGCCGGCCAGGGCGATGCAGGCGATGCCGATGCCGGAGGCGGCGCGCAGCACGCGGCCGGTGGTGTTGAATGTGGTGTCATTCATGTTGGTTGCGTATGTCATGTCGGTATCTCCAGTATCAGTTGAAGGCGCAAGTCGTGGCTTCACTTTCCTCGCTTCACTGGAGACCATTAAACACTGTCAACCTTAAACACTCCTTAGGCGTTGCTTAGGGGAACCTTAAGGTTGCCCGCGGCGGCAGTGCGTATGAGGAGGATCCGCCCGCAACAGTGGGGCCGTTTCACAATAATAAATAGTATAAGAATAATTATATTTGTGTATGCGATATAACTGCATCTAGCTGTACTTAAAAGGCGTTTTCTCATGATGGTGTCAGGACGTGCAGTAGCCTGTTATCCATCATAAACTCGATTGCTGGCTTTCCACGCGATAAGGGATTACTCTGAGGTTGCCTAGCCTGTCTGCACAGGCTTGTCGTTCAGGGGTGAGGCTGACGGGCTAGGAGCCGTTGATCGTGGGGTTGATTATGGGTTGATGACGTGAAGCCGTATGCCGTCGACCCTGTGTGTCCTCAATAACCGCGCTGGCGGCAATGTCAGGGTATCTGTGCGCCGCAATTTCGGTGCGTTTTGTCAGCGGGGGACACAATGAATAGCGATGGGTATGATTTCGGGTGGCTAACGCAGCCGATCGTTCCCGATGATTTCTTCGGAGACTATTGGGAAAGGCGGCCCCTGCACCTCAAGCGCCATGACCGCGAATACTATGGTGGTGTACTTTGCCATCAGGACCTGGAGCGCTTGATATCGAGTGCGGACCTGAGATATCCCGCAATTAAGCTCATCCCGAAGGGGCAGATGGCGTCTTACCGGCCGGAGACGTATACGACAAATTGGAAGCACGGCAACGACGTCTTTGCGGGCGTGCCGGATATCGACAAGGTATTCGAGCAGTACCGCGCCGGTGCAACTGTTGTGCTTCCTGGTCTGGAACGACTGTGGCCGCCCCTTACCGAGTTGTGTATGGCGCTGGAGGCGGGGTTCAACCACGCCGCGCGCGCCAACGTGTACATTACTACGGAAAACTCCCAAGGTTTTGCACCTCATTACGATACTCATGAGGTGTTCGTGCTGCAAATCGCCGGCAAGAAGCGCTGGCGGGTCTACGATGCACCCGTGTCATTGCCCCTGGTAAATCAACCCTTCAGCGGGCAGCCGTTCGCCAGGGACTACGCCCCGCCAGCCCCCTTGCTTGAGGCGGATCTCGATCAGGGTGACCTGCTGTATATCCCCAGAGGCTTTGTCCACGAAGCCTCGACCTCCGGCAGTTTCTCCGCCCATGTGACCATCGGCATAACTGTATACACATGGGTTGATTTGGCGGCAGAGGTATTCATGTCGTCCATGGATGTATCTCGGTTTCGAGGGGCATTACCGCCGGGATTTGCCAGCAGCGAGAATCTTCGCCAGGTACTGCATGAGGGGCTCACGGGGCTGGTTGAAGAGCTGCAAAAGAACTGCAATTACGACAAGCTAATAGACAACTTTACGAACCGGGTCCAGTCGAAGAGGCTTCGCGCCAAAGGGGTATTTCAGTGCGACACTTCATCATCATGAGACAGCTATGCGCGCGGGCCGGGTCCCGTTCCGCGTGTCAGGCCGGCAGCCTTCATGTCCGCACGGCCTGATCTGTCTCGCTGGACGCCCGTTGCCATTGACGTCAATGGCGCCCAGCCGAGCATCGACTGGTGCGATATGCGCGGAGAGAGGTTCGGGGATCCTTTCTTCGGTCAGACCGTGGCGCGGCTCACGGACGGCGCCGGCGCTCGTCCGGTTGTTCGCACACCGCTCAGCGCGCTGGCCGAGTTCGACGGTGAGCCGTCGTTGGATCCCAGTGGACTGGTCTTCCATATAGGGCGCTGCGGGTCGACGCTGGTGGCCCGCTTGCTGGGCCTTGTGTCGGGAGTCCTTGCGGTGCGGGAGCCGCAGCCGATCAATTCCCTGTTGGAGGCCGAGGCGTCCCATCTCGATGAGGCACAGCGAGTGGAGACGCTGCGCCTCCTGGTCCGGGCGCTGGGGCGGGTCCGGTTCGGCGACGAGCGGCGCTTCATCCTTAAGCTGTCGAGCTGGAACGTTTGCAGCGCCCGGCTTTTCCTGCGCGCTTTTCCCGGTGTGCCCGTGGCGTGGATCCAACGCCGGCCGGTAGAGGTGATGGCGTCCATGATGAAGGCACCTCCGGGATGGCTCGCCCTGCGCAATCGCCCTTTGGCAGCGGCACGGATGTTTGGAGTCGAGCCCGGCGAGCTTACGGGTGTGGATGGCTTCGAGTTTGCGGCCAGGCTGCTTGCCGCAATGTTCGACGGCGCGGAGCAATTGGATGCCTGTGTTGTGGACTATCTGGATCTGCCTGGTGCCGTGCCCGATGTTATCGCACCCCATTTCGGCATCAGCCTGGACGAAAGCGACAGGGCGGCCATGGCGGACCTGGCCCGCTATCATGCGAAGGCCATGGAGCCGGTGCCGTTTTCCGACGACAGCGCCCAAAAACGCGCGGTGCCGGAGAGGGCCTTGGCCGTATCATCGGCCCTGCTTGAGGGAAGGTATGGCAGGCTGGATGACCGTCGCGTGACTTCCCACGGTCACTAGGGAATGGTGGGTCGGACCAATCCATGCCACTGAATTCAAAAGGTATTGGTCTGAAATGGGAGCCAATTTAGGGCTTAGAGGGGGCTTTTCGGGGGTGAAAAGATGGCTCTAAGGAGAAGGGGCTAAAAAGAAACGTGCACGGCGTTGCCCGTGCACATTCTTTCCCAGGAGGTCGAGCGGTAGTTGAGACGTTTAGGCCGCGCGCCTGTCGGCTATCTGTCCGGTGCCGCCCAGGCCGGTCTGGCCGACGGTGACGGGGATGGGGCGGGTCAGGCCGGCGTTCGCCGTGTGGCGGCGCTCGGCGAACAGGGCGCGTACCGGGTCCCAGCCGGTGATGGCGGACATCCCCGCGTACACCCCGACCAGCATGAGCACGAACACATCCACCGGGTCGAGCAGCAGGGCGCCGCTGATCACCGTGCCCATGGTCACCCCGGCGGTGAGGCCGCGCCCGGCGCGCTCGGCGCGGGCGACGTTGCTGCCGGCGTCATCGGCGCTGGGCTTGAACAAGGCATCCCACAGGCCCCTGCCGACGATGGCCGAGCTTGTCAGGTAGACGCTGACGGTGAACAGCGCGAACAGCGCCCAGGGGTGTGACCAGTAGCCGGCCAGGGCGATGCAGGCGATGCCGATGCCGGAGGCGGCGCGCAGCACGCGGCCGGTGGTGTTGAATGTGGTGTCATTCATGTTGGTTGCGTATGTCATGTCGGTATCTCCAGTATCAGTTGAAGGCGCAAGTCGTGGCTTCACTTTCCTCGCTTCACTGGAGACCATTAAACACTGTCAACCTTAAACACTCCTTAGGCGTTGCTTAGGGGAACCTTAACGGGGAAAACCCTTGTCTTGCGCATCATCGCAAAGCAAGGGTGGTGCTTGCTTTGTGTTCTAAGCGTTTAAGGGTACTGACCCCTTTTTGGGGCCGTCTATGATTTTCCCGGGAGATCTTTGTTGTTCAAGCAGTGTGCCTAACTCGTGGGCAGGGACCGGTTTGGCAAAGAGATATCCCTGGAAGTTCCGGCACCCGATTTCCAAGAGCAGGTTGCGTTGAGTTTCCGTCTCCACGCCTTCGGCAATAACGCTGAGATTGAGGCTCTGCGCAATTGCGGCAATGGTACGAACGATTGCGTGATCACTGCTGTCGATGGCGATGTCACGTACGAATGACTGGTCAATTTTCAGCTGATCGAGCGGCAGACGCTTAAGATACTGTAGCGATGAATAGCCTGTACCGAAATCGTCCAGGGAGAACTTGACGCCGATCTGCTTCAGGGAGTTCATTACCGCAATGGTATCTTCAATATTCTCCAGGAGCATGCTCTCGGTGAGCTCGATTTTCAGTAGCCTCGGGTCGATGTCATGGCGCTGCACCGCGGATTGCACTTGTTCCATGAAATCCGCCTTGTGGAATTGCTTTGAGCTCACGTTTATGGCAAGCGCCAGATTGCGGGTAAGCGGATCCTGGTGCCATCGCTTAAGTTGCGCGCAGGCCGCCTCCAGGACCCATTGCCCAATGGGCAGGATTAATCCTGTTTCCTCTGCCAGGGGAATGAACTTCGCGGGGGAAACCAGGCCGCGCTCGGGGTGTATCCAGCGAATCAGGGCTTCCGCCCCGATCGGGCGGCCCGAGCTGTCCACTTGCATCTGATAATATAGGGCGAATTGCCGGCCCTGGAGGGCCTTATGCAGATCACTTTCGAAGGAGGCGCGGAGGTTGATGTCGGCCTGCATTTCCGGGTCAAAGAAACGCAGGTTGTTGCGGCCTCCGTTCTTGGCCTGGTACATGGCGATATCGGCGTGTTTGATCAATTCCTCAGTCGACAGGAGGTTGCCCTTGAACATTGCGATGCCGACACTGCAGCTGGAACGAAATTCCCTCATGCCCAGCTGATAGGGCTGACTGAGAACCTGGCGGACCTTCTCGCCGACCGCCTGCGCTTGAAGCACGGCGCCCCTTTCATCTTCGCCCAAAGCGCTCAGTAGTACGATGAATTCATCGCCTCCAAGGCGGGCCACGGTATCGCCCTTGCGGACAAAGGTGCAGAGGCGGCTTGCGATCTGCTTCAGCATCATGTCCCCCGAGAGATGACCGACGGAGTCGTTGATGGTCTTGAAGTTGTCCAGGTCGATTAACAGCAACGCCCCATAGCGGCCGCTGCGCGCACTTGAAGACAAGGCTTGGGTGAGTCTGTCGTCGAGCAGCCGCCGATTGGGCAAGTCGGTAAGCTGGTCGTAGAACGCCAAATGCTGAATCTTCTCATGGCTGGCCTTGCGTTCGGTAATGTCGCGCGACGAATTGAACATTACCGGTTTGCCATCGAGTTCCAGGGGGAACCCGCTGACCTCCACATCGAACACGGTTCCGTCCTTGCGCCGGTGGCGGGTCTCGAACTGTGAGCGAACCGGCTGCGTCAGCTGTTTTCTGATCTCTTCCCTGAAACCGGATTCGGTGAACTGCGAGTCCCATTGGGATACGTTCATGGCGAGCACCTCGTCGCGGCTGTAGCCCAGCATATCGCAGAACGTATTGCTGGCCTCGATGATGTTCCCGTCACTGTCGACGACGTGAATGCCGTCGCTGGCATTGCGCAGGATGGCCCGGAAATTCTCCTCGGAGGTGCGCAGCTGTTGCTGCATATCGTGGGTTAACGTCGTCCCAATGACGGTAACCATTATCAGGAAGGCGTATGGTCCCAATACGACGAAGTGGATGACGGAAAGCCGCACGAGGATGCCTTCGACGGCGCAGACCATGAACAGGGCGGCCGCCGCCAACATCCACGCGGTCGTGCGGCGAGGGGAGCGACGGTAAAAGTCGATCAGGGCATAAATGGCGTATCCAAAGATCGAAAGGACCGCTGCAATGGCGCTGTAGGACCAGGGACCGTTGTGGCCGTTGGCGAGGGCGACGGCCTCCCCCCAGGGCAGCTTCAGTGCGCGGATGCCCTCGAAGCGGTCATATTGCAGGGTATAGGGTTGAGACAGGTTGACCGCAAACAGTAGGGCAATGAACAGTGTTATCGCCGTCAGTACGGGCAAGGGCCGCTTGCCTGTGTACTCCGCGACGAACCACAGAAACAAGGTGACCATCAGCAGGGCGGCGGCGATATTCGCCCTGAGCGACTGAAGATATTCGACGCTATTCGTTGAGTGCAGGATTCTCGCGCCGAAGAGTGTAGCCAGTACTATCGACAGGCACATGCCCGCAAATAGCAAATGACTGGCACGGTTGGCCGAGATGCCGGCAAACACCCAATGCTGGATCATCCCGTATGCAGCAATACCCGCCAACAAATACAGCGTTGGGACGATTATGTCTATCGCAATCTCCCGTCTTGGTTATTAAGGCCCTGGAATTGTTGTTTCGCCATGCTCAGCGAGATTTCGCGTCCTTATCTGCGGCGGCTTCCCTCTAAATCGACTCAAACACGGCAATCTTGATTCAAACAGGCCTCGGCGGCCTTGGGTGGGAAAGGGCGATATCGGCCAAGGGCGGGTACGACTTGAGCCGATAAGGGCCCTTGTTGATCAAAGGCAAAGGCGGGTCGGACCTATCCAGGCTGCGGAATTTAAAGGCTATTGGCCTGAAAAGAGCGCCGATATGGCGCTTAGAGGCGGCTTTTGGGGGGCGAAAAGACAGGTCTAACTACGGACGCCATGGCGGCGGCAGAAGAAGGCGATTTGCCCTCACTGTTCACGGAGCGCACCCCGACGGGAAATGAAAACGTGCACGGCGGTTGCCGTGCACGTTGTGTCTCGGGAGGGTGGGCCGCTTACGCCGCGTTCTTGCCGGCAACCTGACCCATGCCGGTCTGGCCGACGGTGACGGGGATGGGGCGGGTCAGGCCGGCGTTCGCCGTGTGGCGGCGCTCGGCGAACAGGGCGCGGACCGGGTCCCAGCCGGTGATGGCGGACATCCCCGCGTACACGCCGACCAGCATGAGCACGAACACATCCACCGGGTCGAGCAGCAGGGCGCCGCTGATCACCGTGCCCATGGTCACCCCGGCGGTGAGGCCGCGCCCGGCGCGCTCGGCGCGGGCGACGTTGCTGCCGGCGTCATCGGCGCTGGGCTTGAACAAGGCATCCCACAGGCCCCTGCCGACGATGGCCGAGCTTGTCAGGTAGACGCTGACGGTGAACAGCGCGAACAGCGCCCAGGGGTGTGACCAGTAGCCGGCCAGGGCGATGCAGGCGATGCCGATGCCGGAGGCGGCGCGCAGCACGCGGCCGGTGGTGTTGAATGTGGTGTCATTCATGTTGGTTGCGTATGTCATGTCGGTATCTCCAGTATCAGTTGAAGGCGCAAGTCGTGGCTTCACTTTCCTCGCTTCACTGGAGACCATTAAACACAGTCAACCTTAAACACTCCTTAGGCGTTGCTTAGGGGAACCTTAACGGGAAAAATTCCCTTTTTATATCAAGGAGGAAACGGGATGGAGGGCCTGCAAGGCCTGAAGGCGGGGGTGGACGCCGAGGCCTACAAGCAGCTGCTGCGGTTCGGGCGCGGTCTCACCCAACGGGCCAGGGAGGGCAAGGTCCACCCGGCGATCGGTCGGGATGAGGAGATCGGGGGCCGTGGAACAGACGCTGGTGCGGGCCACCAAGCGCAACCCGGTGCTGCTCGGGGAGGCGAGGGTGGGCAAGACGGCCATTGTCGAGGGCCTGGCCTGCCGGTCTCGGAGCTGTCCCGGGAGCAGCGCCGGCGCCTGCTGAAGATGCCCGCCATGCTCGCCCGGCGGGTGCTGGGCCAGGGCGAGGCCGTCCCGGCGGTGCCCCGGGAGATGTATTTAACATGATGAGTTAAAATAGTATTTTATTGATTCGGCTCGCCCGGTTTGGGGTAAACAAACGGGCGGCGGTGCCGCCACCGTCAGTGACTCCTCTGGATAAGGGCGATGGGGCCGCTGAATAAGGCTCGGGTGTTTTGCGCCTCGTTGGGTTGATGCAGGTAGGTGGTTGTCTGGCCGTGTCTGGAAAAAATTTCAGCGTCGTTAGGCGAAGGGCGGGCGCGTACGTGGCAACGTGCGCCGTGCTGTTCGCGGTGTATTTCCCTCTCAAACACACGGCATGGTCCGTCTCAGGCCAACTCCATACGCTCCTCGAATGCGTAGCGACCGTCCTGGCCCTGTGTGTCGGCGCCCTCGCCCTGGTGCGCTATTACAGCAGGAAGGAGAACACCTTCCTGTTCATCGGCACCGGCTTTTTCGTTACCGGCCTGCTGGACGCCTATCATGAAGCAGTGACCATGGACGGCTTCACGGATGCATTCCTGCCTGTTCCCGACGCCGCCGTCAAGTGGAGCTGGTTGGCTGCGCGTCTGTTCCTGTCCATGCAGCTGTGGCTGAGTTGGTTGGCGTGGCGGCGGGAACAGCGTCTGGGAGAGGCCGGCAGGATCAGTGAGCACCTGGTTATGCGGCGGTCGGGGTCGGGGCCGTGGTCTTTCGCGTTCTTTGTCCATGTGCCCCAGTCGATGTCTATCATGACAGCCTGCCGTTTCCCGTCCCCTGGATCTGGTGCCTGCGCTGTTTTCAGCTGGCCCTGATAGGCTACCTGGGCAAGGGGCACTGGCGGCGATCCAGGGAAGAGTTGGCGGACTGACGCCGGTTGCAGCCCTCCAAGGGGTTGCCGGCGATTACTTGAATCAAAGGGTTAGTCGGACCTGGGCGGAAGATCATAATTTCCTGATTTGAGGCTATAATTGATGATGGTTCGCGGTGAGGGCGATGTCCCTCGCGCACTCCTGGCAGCTATTGAATAAGGAAGCAACTCAACGATGAATCGCAAGCTATTTGATAAAACCCTACTCGCCGCGGCATTCGCCGCCTTTATCGCGGTTCCCTCCCTGTCCGTGGCCGAGGCGCAGGACCTGGACAAGCAGATTGACGAGGCGGTCGCTGCGATGGAGCATGCCGGCGTCGACCAGAAGGATGAGGCGGCGCATAAGGCCAAGGTCACGCTGGATGGCGTCAGCGAGCAAGTCAAGCAGATCGAAGATCGCATGAACGACGAGTGGCAGGACATGAATCAATTTGCCCGCCAGAGCGCCGGTGCGACGTTGAACAAGCTTCACGATCAGCGCGATCGGCTCTCTCAGCGCTACCATGATCTGGCGGACAGTTCCGCCGCCCAGTGGGAGAGCGCTAAAAAATCCTTTCTCGACGCCTACCATCAACTGCATCAAACCATTTCCGACGCAGAGTTGGACCTGTGATTTTACCTGCCTGTCGCGTGCGGCGGGCAGGCCCTTTCCCTGTTCCACGCCCGCCGGGCCGGCAGCCGGTGTCACCGGTGTCGCTGATGGTGGGGCTCAAAAAAAAGCCCCCGCGGGGGGCGCGGGGGGCTGGGGGAGGGAGATTGCATATATATATGCGGGGACTAAGATGTCCCATTTGCGTGTAATGTTGTACGCGGCAAGTGCAAAGATATGTAAATAATGCCCGCTTCAGGGCGGCGGGGGAGACAGGGTCCGCTGTTAGCGCTGTCGAAGAAGAAGGACCCGCCGGCCCTCCCCGGGGCGTCAGTGAGCGTCAGGGGTGCCGGCGGGCGGGTTGTTCGCCTTGGATGGGGCGGCTTCTCGTTGGGGGACGGGTGCCCCACCGCTGGCGTGTTTGATAAAGGCGGCGCCCGCCAGGTAAAAGGACTTGAAGGGATTGCGCTCGCACCAGTTGTTGAGCCATGCCGCCATGTCGTCGACGGACGTGCCATTGAGGTAGTCCACAATGCGGCCCTGTTTGATGGCCTCTTCCAGACCGATCCGGGAGGCGTAGCCCTGAAGCCAGCTGGTATAGAGCTGGTACTTGTCGGACGGCTGGTGGAACACGGTTATATATTGTATGCATTCCTCGGCCCCCGGGCCTGTGACGAAAGGCAATATCATCGCCTCCGCCCACGACGGGCTTGAGGGTACCAGCAGGCATACGCCCAATAGTGTGCCGCGGAATAAGGCGGTCTTGCGCGACGCCGTTGTCACCCCTTGTCTCCCCTGTGCGTTATTCGAATAGCGGCGGACCGCCGGACCCCTGCGTGCGCCCTGGCGGGTGACTGCGGGTATCCCGGTCCCATGACTCTATTTTCAATCAAGTGGTCGGACCATGTCCATATGGGCGGGCCGGCGGGGGCGGCGAACGGAAAGGGGGGAGTCGTGGCGAGCGTCGGTGGGCGGCGGGTTTGCGCCGGTTCTCGTGGGAAAGGGCGTGCGCGTCATGAGCCGCGCACGCCCCCTTCTTTGGGTACTCAGGTCAGGCCGCGTAGCGGTCGCCCTGCGGCTGGGGCTCGGACACCCGTCCGGTATTGGGCAGGGTGCCTGCACCCACGCCGGCGGGGCGCAGGGCCGGGGCGGCGGATTCGGCCCCCTTGGTCCCCGCACCGAACAGGGCGTTGATGGGGTCCCAGGCGATAATGCCGGTGAGGGCAAGATAGACCCCAACCGTGTTGAGGGTGAAGATATCCACCGCGTTCAGCACATAGGCACTTACCAGCGGATCAGCCAGGACGCCGCCCAGGGCAACCCCCGCGGCCGCGCCGCGCACGACCCGCCCGGCGTTGCCCACGTTTGTCTCAGCGGAGGACCCGTGCCCGGCCGCGACCTCCTCGGGGATTGCGCCCGCCAGACCTTTGTCCAGGATGGCCGAGGTCATCAGATAGATGCTCGCGACCGAGGCGAGGCAGATCCAGGCCGGGGCCACCCACATGCCCGTCAAGAAAGTACCCACCAGTACCATCGCCGAGGTGGCCCGCAGCATCCGGTTGTTGAAGTTCACGGTCAATTCGTCATCGAGGTAAGTAATTGCGTTCATGTCGACTCTCCTTTATGGAAGATCACCGGTTCAATTTTCGGTACATCCCATCAATTGCTTCGTTGGAGCCTATTAAACGCCTCGAACCTTAAAGATCTCTTACACTTTCCTTATGGCGGGCTTAAGCGGCGCAAGTGGTCGAAAGATATGTGTTTATGGATTGGTGCGGCCGCGGGTGTCCGGGGGGCCCCGGGAGGATGAGAACGCTGTGATGCGCGGGCTTGGGGGTATCCCGTCGCTGATGGGTGCCGGCCGGCGGTACGCGGCGTGGGTTGTGGGCAGGCGGGCTAGCTGAATAGCCGCTTCACAGCCGCCGACCAGCCGTGACGGCGCTCCACGGATCGGGCGGCGGTCTCGTCCTCCACCCAGTTCAGCTGCACGGCGCGGCGCTGTCCCTCGTAGGATTTGTGCCCGTGCCAGGCGTTCTCGCTGCAGCGAAACGCCACCATGGTGCCCTGATAGGGAGGGATCTCCGCCACCATGTCTTCGATGTCATGGGGGGAGCGCAGCAGCCGCAGGCGGCCGCCGTCGGCCACCCAGGGCGGGTTGAGATAGATCAGGACCGTGATCAGCTTGGTCTTGCTGTCGACGTGGATCTGTCCATCTTTGGCCCGGCATTGGCCCCGTACGGTCAAGGTGGCCGGGCGGGCGCTCAGGTCCATCGCGAACTTTTCGGCGAAGGCCTCCCGGGTCTCATGGCCCATGAGCTCGTCGACCAGGGCGGCAAACCTCGGCCCGTATTCCAGGGACGACAGGGGGAAGCTGCCACCCCGGCGGATATCCGGGAAGTCCGCCTGGATCTGCTCCACGGCCTCCGGCGTGACGAAGTGCGGTACCACGGCAAAGTCGAACGGGTCCGTCGTCAACGGGGTATCGAGAAGGGCCTGGAGGTTGAGTAGCGACACGGGGGTTCCTTTACCATTGAAAGCACATCAGATCCGCCTTGGATGTCGATTTTATCACTACCGCCGGGCGAGACGGCGAAAAAGTGCCTTGTGCCCGGGCATGGCCATGACGGGTGCGCCCGGCGGGCGCGGCAGGACATTGGTGATGCTCCCGGGCGAAGTCCGCGCGCGGGACGGGCAGAGCAGGCGTCAATGAAGGTGGGGCACGGGCGGTTCGTCCAGCAGGGCCGGGCGCGAAGCGTTTTCGCTGTCGGTGGACAGCAACATCTGCCAGGGTTCGGCCCTGAGAATAACGGCGATCCGCAGCAGGACATCCAGGTCGGGCATCTCCTTGCCCTGCTCGAGGTTGCTGACGTAGCTATGGCTCAAGTGAGTCTGCTCGGCGAGGTCGCCCTGGGACATGCCGAGCCGTGTGCGCAGCATTTCAATTTGTTTTCCAATCCGTTGCATGGGAATGCCCCCCTTGTTGATTGTGGCGGCGTGCCTGCTGGTGTCGACCACACGCCCCCGTTGCGGCCACTGTGTTTAATGAGGCCTTCAGTAGCAGAGATATCCTTTTCGGAGGGGTGAATCGCGTCTCTATCATTTTCGTCTCCACCTGGACATGCAGCAGGTTGGCGGACTGCTCCAGGTGCCGGATGTTCCTGGAGATGGCGTCGAGCTCGCGGGCGAAATCGTCGCTGATGGTCGTTCGCAGGTGGGACAGCGAGGCCATCATCTCCTGCGTGCAGTGCCGCAGCTGGGAAATCATGTTGAGAGGGTGTTTCGTGCTCATTCGAGGTTACTCCGCTATTGAATATTGTCGGGCTCGGATAGGCGCCGACGGGTGCCCGCAAAGCGCTCTATGTCATCAGGGCTTCAATGTAACGGATTTGGCGGGGCGGGCCTTGACAAAAGTCAATTCGGGAGGGGGCGGGCATGCCGTTTCGCGCACCATCGCCCCCCTTCGGGAAAGACTTATAATCAGCAGGGGATTGGGCCCTGCCCTGGAATAGCGGAAGGGCCCGTGATGATCAGGCGCAGGGGCGTTTCATTTGACCGCTTTCGCCGCCGGACGCATTCCCTTTTTCGCTCTCTGTCCCTCAGGGATCTTGCGCCCTTCAGGGAAGGGCAAGGGGGTGAGGGGAGCAACGGCGCGGCTATGAGCGTTTCAGCTGCTTGAGCAGTTTGGTCAGGGGATACGTATTGATGACGTCCGCCTTTTCCAGCCAGCCGCGGCGGGCCTGGGAGACCCCGTAGCGCATGTAGTCCAACTGCTCGGCGCTGTGGGCGTCGGTTGAGATGGCGACCTTGAGGCCCATGTCCTTGGCCAGCTTACAGGCGGTATCCGTCAGATCCATGCGCTTGGGCTGGCCGTTGACCTCGAAGATGCACCCTCGCTCTTTGGCCGCCTCCATCAGGCGCTCCAGGTCCACTTCATAGGCGGGGCGCGCGTTGAGGATCCGTCCGCTGGGATGGGCGAGGATATTGAAGTGACGGTTGTCCATGGCGCGGATGATGCGCTCGGTCTGCTTCCTGGGGGGCAGGTCGAATTTGGAGTGTACCGAGCACACGGTCAGATCCAGGGATTCCAGGACCTCATCGGGCAGGTCGAGGGTGCCGTCCGCCAGGATGTCGACCTCGATGGATTTGAGCAGGCGCAGGCCGTCCAGCTTGTCGTTGAGGCGGTCGATCTCCTTGAGCTGCTGCAGCAGGCGCCGCTTGTCCAGGCCGTTGGCGACGGTGACGCGCTGGGAGTGGTCGGTGATGGCCAGGTATTCGTATCCCCGGCGCCGGGCGGCCTCGGCCATCTGCGCCAGGGAATGGTGCCCGTCGGTGGCCTTGGTATGGGCATGCAGGTCGCCGCGGATCTGGTCGACGGTGATGAGGTCGGGTAATTGGCCGCGCTGCGCCGCCTCGATCTCGCCCCGGTCCTCGCGCAGCTCGGGCTCGATGTAGGGCAGGCCCACGTGCTCGAAGACTTCCTCCTCGGTCTTGCCGGCGATGCGCTTGTCGCCCTTGAACACCCCGTACTCGTTGATCTTGAGCTTGCGTTTGACCCCCAGGGTACGCACCGCGATGTTGTGGGCCCTGGAGCCGGTGAAGTAGTGCAGCGCCGCGCCGTAGCTCACTTCCGGCACCACACGCAGGTCCACCTGCAGCCCGGTCCTCAAGCGTACCGTGGAGCGGGTCGTGCCGTGGGAGATGACCTCGGCGACCTCCTCGTAGCCGGTGAAGCGCTCCATCACCGGGGAGTTCTTGGAGGCGGTCACGAGGATATCCAGGTCGCCCACCGTCTCCTTGCGGCGCCGGAAACTGCCTGCGATCGTGAGCTTTCTTTACCCCCTTGGTGCGGTGCAGATAATCGGCCAGGGGGGCCGCGAATTCCTCGGCGGTGTTCAGGGTGATGCGTTGTTCGGCACCGTCGAGGCCGGCGATGCGCGCCTTGATCATATCCTCGGTCTTCTTGCCGAAGCCCTCCAGCGCCTGAATCCGGCCGCCCTCGGCGGCGCGCTTGAGGTCTTCGACGCTGTCGACCTTCAGCTTCTCGTACAGGGCCTTGACCCGTTTGGGGCCCAGGCCCTCGATACGCATCAGCTCGCTCAAGGCGGCCGGCACCCGCCCGGCGACCTCCTCGAGCAGGGGCAGCTTGCCGGTCTCGACGATGGTCTTGATCTTCTCCGCCAGGTCCTCGCCTATGCCGGGCAGGTGGGTGAGGTCGTGGCCGCTGCTGAGCAGGTCCGCCATGCTGGTGGACTGGCCGCCGATGACCCGTGCGGCGTTGCGGTAGGCGCGGATACGAAACGGGTTGGCGCCCTCGATCTCGAGCAGATCGGCCAGTTCGTCGAACATGGCGGCGATCTCGCTGTTGTGGACGGGCATGGCGTGTCAGTCTCCCTGTGAGGGTTGAATCATGCGCATGAATCGGGCCTCGTCGAGCTGTGCCACAGGGTGTTCGCGCGCCTGGTCGAGTTTGCCGCCGGGCGCCCGGCCCACCACCACGTAGTCCGTCTTGGCGCTGACGCTGGCGGTGGTGCGCCCGCCCACAGGGCCTCGATGCGTTCCTTGGCCCCGGCCGCCGCTGCCTGTCTGGCGAGCTTGTCGGGGTCCCTGAAGTCGGTGTCGGGACGGGTCTTGAGATCCATTTCCGGGTAAGCCTCACGGGTTGGGCGGCCCGCCTTGCCGCCACTGTCCTGCCTCAGCATGAGTGTAGCCCGATCCTGGCGCTTATCAATTGATGGGGATCAACTCCCCGGGAGGGCAGGGCGATCGGGCCGGGCACGCCCGCGGGCGTCAGGCGCGGGCGGGGGGGCTGCGCCGCGCGAGCCCGCGGTAGATCGCGTAGCCCGTCAGGAGCAGCAGGGCGGCGAGCAGGCTGAATCCCAGCCACGGATACTTGACGCCATAGACGAGGGGGGTGAGCAGCATTCGTACCACGAACCTCAGGGCATCGTGCTTGGCGATATAGGCGGCAACGGGCGGGGAGTTCGCATAGTAAAACGCCACGAACGCTTTGCCGAGGCTGTTGGTCAGCAGGTACCGGTCCCGAAAGCCCCGCAGGACATCCACCTCGGGCGCCAGATACGAGCCGTAGGCGGCGGTGGCGATGAAACACGGTGAGACCTTGGAGGTGGAGCTGACGGTGTTGTCGGAAAAGACCGGGTCCGCCTCGTTGGCCTTGATCTTGACCGGGTTGTGAAGGGTGATATCAAACTTGTTCGGTGTGACGATGACCTTGAAGATGCTCGTGCTGTTGGGGCCGAGCTCGGCCACCGTGCAGATCAGGATGCCGTCCACCGGATCCTTGCACAGGCCGGAGGAGGCGGCCACGAACTGAAACGTGCTGTTGTCCGGGAGCCAGTCGACGAAGACCAGGCCGGTCGCGGTGTCGGGGCCGCGATTGGTCACCCGGATGTTGAACGTCACCGGCAGGTCCTTCTGGACGGAATCCGGCGTGTTGGTCTGGGTGACCACGAGTTGGGCGGTATTGACGCCGTTGACCGGTGTCAGCAGGAAGCCGTGGGGTTGGTTGTTCAGCAGGCCCGTGCCGACGATCTGGCCCACGTTGTTGACCGCGGTGGCGTTCTGCAGCGACCACCCTTGAGACGATGGGATAAGGTCGTTCAGGTCCTGCATCTGCGTGCTGCTGTCGGTCAGCCCCGAATTCTTGTTGGACCAGTTGATCGCGGTGGTATTCGTGACGTACACACCCCGGCCCAGGGTACCGGCGTAGAGGCGGGACTGGGTGGCGTCCAGGGCCAGGGCCATGATGGTCTCATTGAGCAGGCCCGTATTGATCGGAGTCCAGACGGCGGCGCCGGTCGACGTCTTGAATATGCCGCCCCCGTATGTCGCGGCATAGAGGATCAGGGGGTTGGCCGGATCGATCAGCAGGTCGTTGATATTCTGGTTGTTCAAGCCGGTGTTGACCGCCGTCCAGGTGGCGCCCGCGTCCTGGCTCTTGAATACGCCGCCGCCGAAGGTGCCGGCGTAGAGGGTCCGCACGGCGGCGGTGCCGCCGGGGGCGAGGGCCAAGGCGCGGACATCCTTGTCGGACAGGCCGGTGTTGGCGGGTGCCCAAGTGGCGCCGCTCTTGCCGCTCTTGTAGACGCCGTCGTTGGTGCCGGCGTAGACCACGGCGGGGGTGTCCGGGTCGATGGCGAGGACCCGCACGTCGGTGCCGGCCAGCCCGCTGTTGGAGGGGTTCCAGTGGGCGCCGCCGTCGGCGCTCTTGAACACGCCGTTTCTGACCGTCCCGGCGTACAGGTTGCTCGAATTCTTGGGGTCGACGGCCAGGGCTCGGACATCCTGGTCGCCCAGGCCGTTGTTGATGCTGGACCAGTTGGCGGCGCCGTCGGTGCTCTTGAATACGCCGCCGTCGAAGGTGCCCACATACAGGGTGCCGGGCTGGGAGGGGTCCTGCGCCATGCTCAGAATGGCGGAATTGGTCAGCCCGCTGTTCGAGGCGGACCAGGAAGACGCGTTATCGGTGCTCTTGAACACACCGGCGCCGGAGGTCCCGGCGTAGATGTCGGGCGGGGAGGCGGTGGTATCGATGATCAGGTTGAACACGTTGATATCCGAAAAGCCGTTGTTGACGGCAAGCCAATCCGTCGCCCCGTTGGTGGTCTTGAAGATGCCGCCGCCCTTGGTCCCTGCGTACAGGGTCGATTGGGATGAGGGATCACCGGTCAGTACCTGCACGTTCTGGTTGGTGAGGCCGTTGTCGGTGGCGGCCTGCCAGTTCTGGCCCCCGTCGCCGCTCTGGAAGACACCGTTTCCGAGGGTCCCGACGGACAGGAACGAGGAGTCCGTCGGGCTGAAGACGATGGACCGGGTGTCGCGGTTGGCCAGGCCGGTATTCGAGGGGGTCCAGGACGAGCCGCCGTCCACGCTCTTGAAGATCCCGGTCACTTCGGTGGCCACGTAAAGGACCGAGGTGTTGTCCGGGGTGATGGCGATATCGAAGATATTGCGGTCGGTGATGCCGTTGTTGATCGGGGTCCAGCTGCTCCCGAAGTCATTGCTCAGATAGACGCCGTTGAACTCGGTCCCGGCATAGAGGGTTGCCGGGTTGGAGGGGTCGATGGCAAGCACCTGCACGTTGGCATTGGCCATCCCCGTATTGATCGGCGTCCAGGTGTTGCCCTCATCGGCGCTCTTGTACACGCCGCCGCCGAAGGTGCCGGCATAGATCGTCGAAGGCGTCAGCGGGTCGATGGCCAGGGCGCGCACGTCCTTGTGGGTCAGCCCGTTGCTGGCGGCGCTCCAGTTGTCCCCGCCGTCGACGGATTTGTAGATGCCCTGCCCCGAGGTCCCGGCGAAGAGGATGGACGAGTTGCTCGGATTGACAGCGACGGTGCGCACATCGAAGCTGTCGAGGCCGGTGTTGATCGACCGCCAGGTGGCGCCTCCGTCCGTGGTCTTGAACACACCGCTGCGCTCTGTCCCCGCGTACAGGGTGGCGATGTTGGTCGGGTCAACGACAAGGGCGAAGATGTTGGCGGCGCTGACATTCAGGGCAAAGGCCCGGTTTTCATTGTTGAGCTTGGTGGAGAACCCGACGGCCTGGCCCTTGTTGTTGATATCGTTGGCGACGCTGCCGATGTCGTCAGCCACCACGCCGAGGTTCTGCTGTCCCTGGGTCGAGGTGTAGAACACGGCGCGCCGGGTGCTCGGGACCGTGGGGTCCACATAGGCCCAGCCCACCACCTGGCCGCTGTCATTGATCGACATGGCCTCGCTTTGGTCGAATCCCTGCAGGGTCCCGAGGTTCTGCAGGCCGGTGTTGTCGTAGAGAAAGGCATTGACCTTGCCGGAGGCGGTTTGGGCGCCGCCGACCACGGCCCCCCGGTCATTGACGTGGTTGGCGTGGCCGGTGTCCCCGCCCAGGGTGGCGAGGATGCGGAACTTGTTGACCCGGCTGTTGAACAGGAAGGCGCGCGGGTGCCCGCTTGCCGGGTCGAGGGCCACCCCCGCCACGTGGCCGAAGGAGGTGTTGCTGCGGGCCTCACGCAGGGTTCCCAACTTGTTGAAATTGCTGTGTGTCCCGTCGGGGTTCCACTGGATAGCCTGTCGCGCCGAGCCGCTGGTGGTGTAGCCGACAATCTCGCCGTCTTCGTTGATGCTCAAGGCACGGCTGGCGGTGCCCAGGGAACTCAGGGTCTGTCTTGTCCCCCCTGTGATAGAAATCGCCGCCGCTGGGGATGAGGCGGTGTCGTAGCCCACGATCACCCCGTTGTCGTTGATGTCCGTCGGAGCGATGTTCGCCCCCAGGTCTGTGACGTTGTACAGCACGATGGCGTGGCTCAATTGAGGAATGAGCCAGGCGGCGACGGCGATCAGCAGGGCCCGCAACGGGTTGTTCCTGGGTGGTTTGTGCACGATGGGTTGCTGCGTCGGTTTGCGGGGACTGGATGACCTGCCTATCCGGGAGGAGGGTGTGGCTGCCTGGCTGTCGGTTGGGTATCGGGTATGCAACAGATTGCCGTGGGAACTCTGAGAATATTTACATTATTATTATATACATATCTCAGGCCGGCCGCGCTCGTTTTTACTTTCCCCGCCGGGCGTGCCAGGTACGCCCGGCGGGGACGGCGGCCGGCGCCGCCATCGTACCACAGGCGGACGGCCGTGGTGGGCGCCGCCCCCCACGGCCGCCCCTTGAGTTACATGTTATGATGGCGCGAACGGGTTGGCAGGTTGGCCCGGATCCGTCACCGCCGCCGCAGTGACGTTCAGATTCGGGCAGGGTTTTGGGGAAAGGGCTCGGGGGCTTATGGAGAGGAGCCGGGTCAATGAGTTTCTGGCGTAACCGCTGTTGTGATCCGAACGGGCACAGGGGGAGTTTGACCTTGTACAGCGGTTTCGTGCATATAGGAGAGATACAATGCATGGGGCAATGGCTATGTTTGGAGGCGGAGATCTCATAGGCATAATAGTATTGGTCTTGGTGGTGGTGTTGATCGCTTTGATGATCAAATACCTGGTCGCATCCAAGTAAGCTGCAACCGTGAGCGAGGGCCGAGGCGATGTACGGGTTTACAACCACGCTGTCAGGGAAGTTCGATGAGGTGGTCGCGCAGGTCACCGAGGCATTGAAGGCCGAGGGCTTCGGGGTGTTGAGCGACATTGATGTCCAGGCGACCTTGAAGGCGAAGCTCGGCATCGATCGGCGCCCTTACCGGATCCTCGGGGCCTGCAATCCCCCTTTAGCGCATCAGGCCTTGGAGGCCGATCCGGATATTGGCCTGTTATTGCCGTGTAACGTGATCGTCCGGGAAGAAGCCGACGAGTCGGTAACCGTGGGCTTCATGGATCCCGAGGTGGTCCTGGGCGTCGTTCGCAACGAACAACTGTCGAGCCTCGGCGCGCAAGTGCGGGCGAAACTGGAACGCGTGCGCGACGCGCTGCACTAGGGCCTCAATGCCGCCTTGATGGGCGGGCGTGGAGCCGTTGCCACGTGCTCCACGCCCCGGGACGCCGCCCTCGACCGGGTCAGCGCCTTCCGGCAGAGTCCGGCGAACTAACCCTTCTCGACGATGTGCCTGAGGGCCATGAAGACGCCGTCCAGGTCTTTCTTTTCCTTTTGAACCTGCACCGACGGGGACGAGGCCTGTTTGATGTTGCCCTTGATTCTGTCGATCTCGCTGGTCAGTTGATTGATCTGGGTCGTTTCGGACTTGCCGGCCCCCTTCTCGCCCTCTTTGATCAGGGACATGGCGTGGTCAAGGTCGTCGAGCGCCTGCTTGCCGTTGTCGTTGATCCCCAGCGCCACCTTGGCGTATTGAATATAGAGCTGGGCGTTGATCAGGTGGGACTTGCGGTAAAATTCCTTGGTGCCCTGAAGCGAGGCGATGTCGGCGTATTGCTGGCGGCGCCAGTACACGGCCTGGGACTTCATCCACCGGCGTATTGAATCATCGAACCTGTCTACGTCGTGGCTGTTGGAGAGTGCGTCGACCCTGTTGTGATCCTGTGCATCCCCCGTCTGCGCGAGTGCGCCGCTGGAGCCCCCCCCCATCAGGAGCGCAAACAAGGCAACAATCAGTAGATGACTGTCTTTATTTGCCATTAAACGATTCCCCTTTTTCGGCTTGTTATTGATGTCAATCCGGGATGCATTTCACTATAGACGCTCTCGGGAAAATCCTCAAGATCAGAGCCGGACGGCCTGCGCGTCCGCTCCCAAGGCGTCCGGGGCCGGGGGGCTGCGGTGCAGGGACCACTGCCCTTGGCCCTCGTCGATGAACCGGGATTGAGAGGCTGAATACCCCCGTATGGTCGCCTCGATACGCCATTCCCCGGGGGTCGGGACGACCCGGTACAGGTAGTACTGGGCGCGCCGGCCCGGTTTGTGGCCCATGGCCGATGCCGAGGGGATGCCGATGACGGGAATGGCGCCACGGGGCGTGGCGAGCTCCATCCAGGTGGTATAGTGCGTGTGCCCGTGCAGGACCAATTCCGCGCCCTCCTGGATCAAGACATCGCACAGCGCGCGGCTGTCGCTCAGGTGCTTGCGGCTGGGGACGCTGCCGGGCAGGGGCGGGTGATGGATGAGGACGATGCGGCAATAGCCCTGCCGTCCGGTGTCGTGGAGTACCTGCGCCAGCTGTTCGATCTGTTGGCGGCCCAGGCTCCCGACCGCCAGGAAGGGCGGGGAGGGGTGGGCGGAGGACAGGCCGATGAAGGCGACCGGCCCGCGCAGGCGCACATGGGGAAACGTCGAGCGAGGGTCCGCCGGGTTGGGCCCCCGGGGCGGCTCCGGGGCCATGTACGGCCACCACAGGGCGAATGTCTGGTCCCAAGGCGTCGGGACATATGCATCGTGGTTGCCGGGAACGACGGTGACGGCATCGGGCGTGCCCAGGGTCCGCAGCCACTGCAGCGCCTGGCTGAACTCATGGGGCAGGCCGATGTGGGTGAGGTCGCCGGTGATGACCAGGTGCTGCGGCGCGGTATGTTTCAGGTCTTGCTGCAGGGCCTCGAGAATTTCCCGGCGGTGCTCATGGCGGCGGGAGAAACGCCACGAGAGGTAGCCGAGGATGCGTTTGTTGCACAGCTGGCTGACCCTGACGTGCTCCAGGCTGGTGAGGTGCGGGTCGGTCAGGTGGGCGAAGGTCAGGGGCTGGCTCATGACGGGTGACACGGCGTATGGGTGGACAGGGCGCGTTGATCGGCGGTGACTCGAGTTGGTGTTACCAGTCGTCAACGTATATCATAAGGGGGGTGCATAATGGAAATAAGTGTATAAAATTCCACATCATCGTCGCCTCCCCGCCGGAGGAGATCGTGTCCAGACACCCCTTTTTCCCGGGCCGCAGCGGGCATGGGTAGCGTGTCGCGCGGTATAGGGATGGGTATGTGTCATCAGGACCGTTCTCGGAATGAAAGCGAGAATACCAGTTATTAGCCGCCTGGCGCTGTCAGTGCTCCTGTGCGTTGCGGGTCTTGCGCGGGCGGCGGACGGGCCCGCCAAGCCGCCGCCCCTGACTATCGTGGCCAACCAGGTGGAGATCAACGACAAGACCGGGATCAGCACCTACAAGGGTGATGTCAAGGTGACCCGCGGCCGGGTCCACCTCAATTGCGATACCCTGATCATTCACCGCGTGAAGGGCGAGGTGCAGCGGGCCGATTGCCAGGGCGGTCCCGCCACGTTCCGCCGGTTGGCGGGCGACGGTCAGAAGGAGATCCATGGCCACTCCAAGCGGGTCGAGTATTACACGGAGGACGAGCACCTGGTGCTGCTGGGGGATGCCTTTTTGCAGCAGGAGAATGACCACTTCTCCAGTCAGCACATCGTTTACTACATTGAGCGCGATGTGGTCCATGCGGGCAGCCCGGGGAATGGAGGCGGCCGGGTGCACATTACCATTCACCCCAAGGAGAGCGGGTCGGCGCCCAAGGACAACGCCAAGGACAAAGCCAAGGACAAGCATAGAGACAAGAAGTATAACGTTCAGGACAGCACCAAAGACACCGCCAAGGACAAGGAGGCGCAATGAGCACCTTGACCGTCACCGACCTGGTCAAGCAGTACCGGTCGCGAAAGGTCGTCGACGGCGCCACCCTGTCCCTGTCCCAGGGGGAGGTCGTGGGTCTGCTTGGCCCCAACGGCGCCGGCAAAACCACCTGCTTTTACATGATCGCCGGGCTGGAGCGGTGCGACAAGGGACGCATCGAACTCGACGGGCGGGATATCACCAACTACCCCATGCATGCCCGCGCCCGCATGGGCGTGGGCTATCTGCCCCAGGAGCCGTCGGTATTCCGCAAGCTCAGCGTCGCCGACAACATCATGGCGATACTCGAGACCCGGCCCAATCTCAGCAGCCGCGACCGGCGCAGGCGCCTGGAGGAACTGCTCGAGGAACTGCATATTTCCCACCTGCGCGGTCAGGCCGGGATCAGCCTGTCGGGCGGCGAGCGGCGCCGGCTGGAGATCGCCCGGGCATTGGCCGCGGACCCGATCTTCATACTGCTGGATGAGCCGTTTGCCGGGGTCGATCCCATCTCGGTCCTGGATATCCAGCGCATCGTCCAGCACCTCAACGAATCCGGCATCGGGGTCCTGATTACGGACCACAACGTGCGCGAGACCTTGGGGATCTGCCAGCGGGCCTATATCCTGAATGCGGGGCGCATCATCGCCCAGGGCAGCCCCCAAGACCTGCTCGAGGATCCCCAGGTGCGTGCCGTCTACCTCGGCGAGAACTTCCGTATGTGAGGGACGGCCCCCCCGGCGGGGGCCTTGGATGCATGGGGTTTCGCGCCCGTTTCATCGGCGACGAGATCGGAGCGCCGTTTGTCGATATTGTTGAGCTGAAACGGCGGCAGCTTGTAAATCCATTGTTTGAATTCCGTATTGAGGTCCTCCGCCTCCTTTTTCACTTCCGCCGGTGTCTTGTACGCGGCGGTCTTCTTCGCGTCGCCGCCGGCCTTGGCCTCCTTGCTCACCAGGGTCGGATCAAACTCGGCGCTGAGCTTGACGTACCGGGCCTTTTTGCTCGATGCGTGGGCATAGGCCTTCAATGTCAGGCGCAGCCCGTCAAATGTCTCCAGGGTCGCCGTGAACGACGGCTTGCGGCTCAGCATCAGGTCGCGGGGCTGGAAGACATCGTCCACATTCAGCCGCCCCAGGGTGTTGGCGATATCGTTGACCGTGAAGGTCGACTTGACCCGCGCCCCCTTGGGCAGGTCGGCGAGCTGAAAGTCGGTGGCCTGGGGGTCGTGCTTGAAGACGGTGATCCGCTGTCCCGAGCCGTGGGCGACGGTCACCTTTTGGATGCGCGCCGTCTTGATATTGAGCAGCTCGGGGTGCAGCCAGCGGTTGGGCGCGCTCTCGAGCAGGAGCTCGCCGGAGACGAGCCAGCTCTGGTGCTCGCCCTTCTTGCGCACGAAATACTCCTTGCGGGTGGGGTCGCCCTTGTCGGGCTGCTGCGTGCCGACCAGCAGGGCGGCCATGATCCCGCCGTGATCGTTCTCCACCTCGATCAGGGTGGCCTTGCTGTCCTTGTCCTTGACGTCACGTAAGCCGATTTCGGAATAGAGCTTCGGGTTGCGGGTCTTGGGCTCGATGCGCCGCAGCCCGGCAATGCCGATCAGCAGCTGCCGGATCTGGCTCACGGAGGCCGGGTAGTCATGCCGTTCTTCGACCTGCCATTGATCGTTCTTGCGTACGATATTGACCGTATCGGCCGCCGACTCGATGGTGATGTGATGCACCTCGTTGATGTCGCTCTCCAGCCCCGGGAACAGCGGCTCGTCGACGCCCTCGATGGTCTCGGGTTGTCGGTTGGACAGATAGACGGCCACGCCGACCAGGACCGCGGCCAGGATGGCCAGGATGCCGAGACTCTTCCCGCTCATATCAGCTGTGCTCCAGCGTTGGGCATAGGGGCGCTCATCGACGGGTCAGCCGGCATTCGAGTTTCTGCGCTTGAGCCGGTAGAGTCCGGCGATGACTCCGCCGATGCCGATCAATATCGGGATCAATCCGATGTTGATGAATTTGACCCAGCCTTCGAGGGTTTCGATATCCTCACGCAGGTGATGTTGAACCTCCCGCAGCTCCTTTCGGATCTTGACCTTTTCCTCGCGGAACCGGGTGATCTCCTGTTGTTGCTGCTTGTTCATGAGCAGCCCGTTGGAGTCCTTTCGTTGATTCTGCAGTTCCTGCAGCTGCTGCTCGGTCTGCTGCAGCCTGTTGCGCAGTTCCTGCTCCTTCTTCTGGAAATGCTGCTCGGCCTGCTGCTGCAGGTTGCGTATCTTTACGAAGGGCCTGGAGAAGTCGCCGCGGCTGCGCACGCTGATCAGGTCGTTGCTGCCGCTGAGGTTGTCCAGGGCGTTGATGGCGAAGTCGCCGTTGCTGGCGGTGGGCATGACGATGCGCCGCCCGATGAAGTTCTGTACGTGGACCCAGAAGCGGTCCTGAAGCATATCGGTGTCCGCCACGATGATCAGGCTGACCGGCTTGGCGGACTTATCCAACGGCTTGGGCGGCGGCGCGGTCTGCTTGCCGGCGTCGCCCTTGGTCTTGTCCTTGTGGTCCGCCTCGGCCTTCGGCGGCCCGTCCGGGAACGCGGTCTTCACTTCGCCGGTGATGCGCGCGGCGACGGTGAAGCTGCCCTCGGGGTGAAAATCGCCCATGAGGCTGTCCGGGTCGATCACGGTCAGGCGCGAGACCTTGTATTTCATGGATTGGTCGCTGGACCAGAACAGCGGGGTGAACTTGGTGCCCGCGCCCTTGATCTTTTCGAGCACGCCCGCCGAGGCCAGGGTGAGCTTGTCCAGGTTGGCCGTGACGATGTCGTTCTGGTCCATCTGCTCAGGCGGGACGCCGAACCATATGGGGTAATCGCGGATGAGGGTCCTGCCGTCCTTTTCGAAGCGGATCTTTTTCGCCCCGTTGGTGTCGCCGATGGCTACCCCGGGAACCATCCTGACGCCCCAGGACTTGAGCAGGGGGCCGAGGTCCGAGTGCTGCGGGGGCTGCTGCGAGGCAAACGGCGACGCCCCGCCGGCCTGATCCGCCTCGGCGTCCGGGTCCATGAAGATGAGCGCCCGCCCGCCCCGCAGGACGTATTGGTCGATGGCATACAGCGTGGCCTTGCTCAGGCCTTTGGGGTGAACCAGCATGAGGACGTCGACATCCTTGGGGATGGCGGTGATGTCCTTTTTCAAATCGCGCACCTTGAACAGGTCCGTCATCTGTTGATAGACGACCCACGGCTTCGATCCGGACGGCGGTGCCATGGGGCTGTCCGGCCCGCCCTTCATGGGCAGGGTGCTCAGCAGCCCCACCACGGGGGGCTTGGGGTGGGACAGCCGGTAAATCATCTTCGTCAGGTCATACTCCAGGAACTGCCCGCGGTCCGGCTGCAGAAACGGTATGACCTGCTGGGTGTTGGTGGAGCCGGTGCCCACCAGCCCGAAGTAGAACGTGGCGCTGCCGCCTTCCACGGGGACACCCTGGAGCCCATAGCCTACGGCCCGGTCTTCCTCTTCGGAGAAGGGCTCCGGGTCGATGATGCGCAGCCGGATCTTGCCGTTGGAGTCGCGCTGGTACTCCTCGAGCAGTTCTTTGACGCGCACTGAATAGCTCTTGATCTGGGGGAAGTTCGAGACCAGCTTCTGCGACAGGTACAGGCGCAGGGTCACGGGCTCCTCAAGGGAGGCGAGGATGTTGCGGGTGCCCTGGGACAGCGTATAGAGCTTGTTCGCCGTCAGGTCGAAGCGCACGGACTTCAGGGACAGGTTGCTGATGATATTGACGGCGAAAAACAGCGCCACGGCGATCAGCAGCGCGGTGCCGGATGTGAGATTCTTGCGCAGCATCTGTCTCATCATGATATCAGTCGGCCTTTTTGACCCCGATCAGGATCGCGTTGGCGAACAGCCAAAAGGCGATCAGGGAAATGAAGTAGACCAGGTCGCGCAGGTCGATTACGCCCTTGGTGATGGCGTTGAAGTGGGTGATGAAACCGAAGGAGCTGACGGCGTCGACGATGACCTGGGGCGCCCACCCGGTGAAGAAGTCCATCACCATGGGGTATCCGCTGAGGATGAAGGCCAGGCACACGACGACCGTGATGACAAAGGCGATGACCTGGTTCTTGGTGATCGCCGAGATGCACGAACCGATGGCCAGGAATGCCCCGGCCATCAGCAGGCTGCCGATGTAGCTGGCGAGGATGACCCCGTTGTCGGGGTTGCCCAGGTAATTGACCGTGATCCACATGGGAAACGTCAGCGCCAGGGCGATACCGGTGAACGCCCAGGCGGCGAGGAACTTGCCGAGCACGGCCTGGGCCATGGTCACCGGCAGGGTCAGGAGCAGCTCGATGGTCCCGCTCTTGCGTTCCTCTGCCCACAGGCGCATGGCAAGCGCCGGGATGAGGAACAGGTACAACCACGGGTGGAAGGAAAAGAACGGCAGCAGGTCCGCCTGGCCGCGCTCGAAGAAATTACCCAGGTAAAAGGTGAAAATGCCGCTCAGGAACAGGAATATGACAATGAAGACGTACGCGATGGGCGTGGCGAAGTAGCCGAACAGCTCGCGTTTGAATATCACCCAGATGTTACCCATGTCACCCGTCTTTGCTGTTTATGAGATTGCCTGGTGCTTGGTGGTGATGGTGCGGAAGACCTCGTCCAGGCGGCCGCGTTCCGAGAAAAGTTCCTCCACCCGCCACTGATGCTCGCTGGCCGCCCGGCTGATCGCCGCGACGATCGGCTCCGGGGACTTGGGGAAGATGCGCAGCATCTGGGTCTTGCCGTCCTTGTGAAGCAGTTTGACGGACTCTACCCCCGGCACTTGACGCAGCAGCGCCTCGATGTCGGCCGGGGCGTCGTGTACCGCCAGGGTGACCGCGTTGTGGTACTGGGACAGGGCCTCGAGCTCGTGGGGCGTTCCGTCGGCGACCACCTTCCCGCCGGCGATGATGATGGCCCGGGTACAGACGGCGTCCACCTCCTCCAGCAGGTGGGAGGACAGGATGATGGCCTTCTCCGATGGCCATCGCCTTGATCAGTGTGCGCACCTCGTGCTTTCTGGTTGGGGTCCAGGCCGTCGGTGGGCTCGTCGAGGATCAGTACTGGCGGGTCGTGGAGGATCGCCTGGGCCAGGCCGACGCGCCGCTTGAAGCCCTTGGACAGGGTCTCGATCGGTTGGTGGAGCACGCTGCTCCAGGTTGACCTTCTCGACGGTGTCGGCGATGCGTGCGGCCTTTTGTCTCGCCGTGCAGACCGCGGATTTGAGCGATGAAATTCGAGGAAACGCGCGGGCGTCATGTCCGGGTAGGCCGGGCGCCCCTTCCGGGAGGTAGCCGATGCTGCGCTTGACCGCCAGGGGTGACGGGTGAGGTCATTGCCGCAAATCCTTACCTCGCCGGCGTCCGGTGTCAGGAAGCCGGTGATGATCTTCATGGTGGTGGATTTGCCCGCCCCGTTGGGTCCCAGAAAGCCCAGCACTTCGCCGCGGCTCACTGAAAAGGAGACGTCATCGACGGCGATGAGTTGACCGAAACTCTTGCGCAGGCGCTTAAGCTCTACCAGGTACTGCATGGTCACGCGACTCTTGTTCTCCCCCCGCTGATTATTTGGCATTATCGCGCAAGTACGCTGTACTGCAGCTTAGTCCCCGTTTGTGGAATTAAGTTCAATGACTGCCGGGTGCGACGGTACTGCACGCCGTAGCTAAAGGGGTAGGCGCCTGCGCCGCGTCGGACTGGCGCGTACCGGGTCATGCATTCCTTATTATGGGCGCGCTCAAATATTAATCGCTATGGCTCACATGTCAAGTGGCACCCAATCTGGTATGGTTGGAGTTTGTGCACAAGAAATCGGCTATTCGGCCGTCAAGCAACAAAATACGTAATGAGCTTATCGGGCACCCCGGCCGCGGCCTTGCCCCCCGCCCGTCGCGAGGGCGGGGGCGGCGGTAGATGACGGATGCGGCCCGGGTGCTCCCCGTACTGATGAAACCTAGGAGAAAAGTTGCATGTCCACAAGATCACTTTGGCGCCTGATAGTCCCCGCCGTCGGGGTGTTGATGCTCGCAATGCCGGCGGCCCAGGGCGGCGCGCTGCCGCCCAAGGTCGGCAACGAGTCGCTGCCGTCCCTGGCCCCGATGGTGAGCAAGGTGGTGCCGGGGGTGGTCAATATCTCCTCCCGGACGCATATCCAGGTGCGGGAAAACCCGCTGTTCAACGACCCGTTCTTCCGGCGTTTTTTCGACGTCCCCAACCAGCCCCGCGAGCGCGTCGAGCGCAGCCTGGGCTCCGGGGTGATCGTGGACGCCGAAAAGGGTTACGTGCTCACCAACTATCACGTCATCAAGAAGGCGGATAAGATCACCGTCACCCTGCGCGACGGCCGACACTTCAAGGCCAAGGTAGTGGGCAGCGATTCGGAGGGCGACATCGCGGTGCTTCACATCGATGCCAAGCATCTGACCGCCGTGCCCATGGCGGATTCGGACAAATTGCGCGTCGGCGATTTCGTCGTGGCCATCGGTAACCCGTTCGGCCTCGGTCAGACGGTCACCTCGGGCATCGTCAGCGCCCTGGGGCGCACCGGCCTGGGTATCGAGGGGTATGAGGACTTTATCCAGACTGACGCCAGTATCAATCCGGGAAATTCCGGCGGCGCCCTGGTGATCCTCGGCGGTCAAGCTCGTGGGCATCAATACCGCCATCATCGGGCCCAGCGGCGGCAATGTGGGCATCGGTTTCGCGATCCCCATCAATATGGCCCGCAATATCATGACCCAGCTGATGCAAGTACGGCGAGGTGCATCGCGGCCACCTGGGGGTCTATATCCAGGATGTCACGCCGGAGCTGGCCAAGGCCTTTGATATCGAGAATATCCAGGAGGGTGCCGTGATCGCCCAGGTGGTCAAGGGCTCGGCGGCGGACAAGGCCGGCCTGAAGGTCGGTGACGTGATCGTGGCTCTCGACGGCAAGCCGGTCACCAACTCCGCGGACCTGCGCAACAAGATCGGCATGATGCGGGTCGGTCAGCAGATCAACCTGAAGATCATCCGCAACGGCAAGGAGCGCAAGGTCAAGGCCGCCATCGGGGAGCCGCAGGCGCAGAAGATGGATGCGGGGGACATCGATAAGCGTCTGTCCGGCGCGAAGCTCGGCGCGATCGACGCGGATCACCCCCTGTTCGGGCAAGTGGAAGGCATCGAGGTGCTCGATGTCGAGCATGACAGCCCGGCGTGGGATGCGGGCCTGCGCAAGGACGACGTCATCGTCTCGGTGAACCGCCATCCGGTCAAGGACCTGTCGGACATGCGCCGGGCGGCCAAGAAGAGCGGCGGCCTGTTGCTGAACGTGCGCCGGGGTAACGGCGCCCTGTTCCTGCTGCTCAAGTAGGCGTATGACGGCCCGCCCGGCGACGCCGGGCGGGCCGGGTGTTCAAGGGGTCAGAGGGTGTCCGCGCGGGCCCCGGCGCCGCGCTCATTGAAAAGCAGGGCGAACAGGGCGTCGAACTGTTGCTCGGCCTCCGTCAGCGTCGGTTCGATATCCTCCGGCGACAACGCCAGCATCTCCCAGGCGGAGGGGTCCAGGGGTGACAGGACCATGGGGTCGGCGCGGTCGTCGAACAGCGCGCTTGCAGTGAGGTTGGCGAGGTGCACCGCGGCCGTTTCCTTGGCACCGTCCCGGGCCCGGGAGGGGTGGTGGTGGTGTGCGACCGCCGCCTCGATGTTCTTGGGCAGGCGCCACTTGCGCATCAGTTCGGCGCCGACGTCCGCGTGGGTGAAGCCCATGACCCGCATCTCCGCCTCCTCCAGGATTTCGTCATTGTGGGAGGCGCGCATCAGGGTCTCCCGGGCGAGTTCCGGTATCTTGCGGTAGATCAGCAGGCTGCCGATGTCGTGCAGCAGGCCGGCGATGAAAAAGCGTTCGATGTTGAGTTCCCGGTGCCGGGCCGCCAGCAGGCGGGCGATGATGGCGCATAGGATGCTGTGGCGCCAGAAGGTTTCCATGCTGACCAGCTCGTTCGGCACGCCCTTGAATAGCCTCGCCACCGTGGTCGCGAGCACCAGGTCGCGCAGGTCGCGCACGCCGATGATGGTGATGGCCCGCGAGACCGTGTCGATCTTCGACGGGAACCCGTAAAAGGGGCTGTTGACGATGTTCAGCAGACGGGCCGTCAATCCCGGGTCCTTGTCGATGAGCCGGCCGATATCCGATGCCGAGTAGCGGGGGTTCTCGACCATCTCGTTGACGCGCAGAAACACATCGGGAAGCGAGGCGACTTCCACTGTCCCTGCGACGATCTCCCTTGCCGTCAGGCCCATACTTGGCTATTCTCGGTTCAATAAACGGGACTCACATAGGCGCATCAGTTCGCTGACGAACGGGTGGCTCGAATCGTTGTGCTGAAATCTCTGGGTGATCCGCCGGTGGATTTCCTCGATGTCGGCGGGGCCGGGAGACGGCGCGGGCTGCCGGTCCCGGCTTGCGCAGGCGATGGCGACATCGTCGACGCCGCGTGCGTTCAGCATCCGGATATGCCTCGATGTCAGCTTTGAGCCCGCGGGCAGGAGGACATGACCGGTGGGGGTGAGGATGTCGACCGCGGTCATCATCCCCGGTTCCAGGTCAGCGATTTTGAGATTCTTCACGCCCGTCCCCAACTCAATTTATGTGGTAGCGCCAGCCTCTATCATCGTACGGCAATGAACTTCCCGATGGTATCAGTGCTCCCATGAGTTGGAAAGCCAAATCTGTCACACGGCGCGAAGCGCTTTTCGCCACCCTAGATCAATAGCATAGTGAATTCGTAACCTGAACCCATGAGTGAGTCCAAAGCGATTCGATTGGCCGTTTCCGGGATGAGCTGCGCCGGGTGCGTGGCCACCGTCGAAAAGGCCCTGCAGCGCGTGCCGGGGGTGGAACAGGCCTCGGTCAACTTTGCCGAGCATACCGCCCTGGTGCAGGGGCAGGCCGAAGCGCCGCAACTGATAGAGGCCGTTACCAAGGCGGGCTACGGCGCTTCGGAATTGCGCGGCGATGAGAGCGAATCGGAAAAGGCGTCCCTCGAGCTCGCACACTACCGGCACCTGCTGCGTCAGGCGGCGGTGGCCTGTGCGGTGGGTGGCGCGCTCCTGGTGCAGGGCTTCTCGGGCCTGGCCCCGGCGATGACCACGGCGGGCGGCCAGACCTTCTGGATCGTTACCGGCCTGGTGACCCTGGCCGTCATGGTCTATTCCGGCGGTCATTTTTTCAGCGGCGCGTGGCGAACCTTATGGAACCACAATGCCAATATGGACACCCTCATCGCCCTGGGAACGGGCACGGCATGGCTGTACTCCATGGTGGTGGCCGTCTTCCCCGGGGCCGTGCCCACCCTGGCGCAGCACGCCTATTTCGAGGCGGCGGTCATCATTATCGGGCTGATCAACGTCGGGTCGGCCCTGGAGATGCGTGCCCGGGGCAGGACCTCGGAGGCCCTCAAGCGCCTGCTTAACCTGCAGCCCAAGACCGCGCGGGTGATCCGCGACGGCCGGGAGACGGATGTCGAGGTCGCCGGGATCGGACTGGATGAGACGCTGCGCGTCAGGCCCGGGGAGCGCATCGCCCTGGACGGAGAGGTCATCGAGGGCACCTCGACCGTGGACGAGTCCATGCTGTCCGGCGAGCCCATGCCCGTGGAGAAGGGGCCCGGCGTCGAGGTGATCGGGGGGACCATCAATCTCAGCGGCACGTTCCTGTACCGCACCAGGCGCATCGGCAAGGACACCGTCCTGTCACAGATCGTGGAGATGGTGCGCCGCGCCCAGTCCAGCAAGCCGCCCATCGGGCGCCTCGTGGACAAGGTCGCCGCCGTGTTCGTGCCCACAGTCCTGATCATCGCCGTGGTCACCTTTTTGGCCTGGTTCGATCTGGGGCCGGACCCGCGGCTCAGTTTCGCGTTGGTGGCGTTGATGACCGTGCTGATCATCGCCTGCCCCTGCGCCCTGGGCCTGGCTACGCCGATCTCGATCATGGTGGGGGTGGGCAAGGCCGCCGAGCACGGCATCCTGATACGCAACGGCGAGGCGCTGCAGCAGGCGGGCCGGATCACCACCGTGGTCCTGGACAAGACGGGCACCATCACCCAGGGTCATCCCGTGGTAACGGCGGTGGTGCCCGCCGAGGGCTGGCAGGAACAGCGTGTGCTGCAGCTGGCGGCGAGCGTGGAGGTGGGCTCCGAGCACCCCTTGGCGGATACGGTGGTCAGCGCGGCGCGGTCCCAAGGTCTGGAACTGGTCGGCGCCGCGGACTTCACCGCGTCGTCGGGGCGCGGGGTGCGGGCCATGGTGGACGGGGATCCGGTGCTGCTGGGCAACGCCCTCTTCATGGCTGAGCAGGGAGTCCCCATTGAATCGCTCACGGGACGGGCCGCGGCGCTGGCCGAACAGGGGCACACCGTGATGTACGTGGCCTGCGGCGGGCGCCCCGCCGGTCTGGTCGCCGTGTCCGATCCGGTAAAAAGCGACTCCGGGGGCGCCATCGCACGCCTGCACAGGATGGGGTTGAAGGTGGTCATGGTGACCGGCGATCAGGCCGCGACCGCCCGGGCCATCGCCCGGCAGGTGGGTATCGACGAGGTCATGGCGGAGGTGCTGCCTCAGCACAAGGCGGACAAGGTGGCGGAGCTGCAGGGCAGGGGCGAGGTGGTGTGCATGGTCGGCGACGGGATCAACGACGCCCCCGCCCTGGCCCGGGCCCACGTGGGCTTTGCCATCGGCAGCGGCACGGACGTGGCGATCGAGAGCGCCGACGTGACCCTGATGAGGGGGTCCCTGCACGGCGTGGCCGACGCCATGGAGATCTCGCGCGCCACGCTGCGCAACATCAAGCAGAACCTGGCCGGCGCCTTCGTATATAATGCACTGGGGATCCCGGTTGCGGCCGGGGTGATCTATCCGTTGTTCGGTCTGCTGCTCAACCCCATCATCGCGGGGGCGGCCATGGCCATGTCTTCCGTGACAGTGGTGACCAATGCGAACCGTTTGCGTTTTTTTACACCGTCCCGTTAGGCCGCCGCGCGGCGGAAACGGTCTGCCCGTGAGGCGGCCCCGCCCGGCTCCAGCCCGATAGAGTTTCAATGTCGACACTGATCGTCAATATCGCCGGTGTGGCGCTGATCGTATTGATTGTGGTGTGGTTCTGGGTCATCAAGCCGGGGCGGTAAGGGCCTGCCCGGCGGATTCACTGTGACTTCGATTAGATTAATGACAATGACTGCGCGCGGCCGGGCGCCGGCCGGGAGGGGGAGACTGTGAATTGGTGGGGTAAGTTGCTCGGCGGCACCTTCGGCTTCATGTTGGGCGGTCCCCTGGGGGCCTTGCTGGGGGCGGCCCTGGGGCACAAATTCGACAGGGGCGTCGACCGACTGGGCATCGAGCAGGGGTTTGCAGGCGCCGACCACGAACGTATCCAGACGGCGTTTTTCACCGCGACGTTCTCCGTCATGGGGCACCTGGCCAAGGTGGACGGGCGGGTGTCGGAGAACGAGATCGAGCTGGCCAAGGCGGTGATGGATCGGATGGACCTCACGGCGGAGCACAGGAAGGCCGCCATGCACCTCTTCAATGAAGGCAAACAAAGCGACTTTCCCATTGACGATGTGCTGGAGCAGTTTCGGCGCGAGTGCCGCCGCCGCCACAACCTCATGCGCATGTTCGTCGAGATACAGATCAATGCCGCCTATGCCGACGGCGTCATGCATGACAACGAAAAGCGTCTGCTGCTGCACGTGTGCGAGGTCCTTGGCATATCGCGGTTCGAATTCGCCCAGCTCGAGGCCTTGGTGCGCTCCCAGGCTCGTTCGGCGGGCGGCGGTCGCCGGGGCGCGGTCAAGGAGCAGTACTCCCTCAAGGAGGCCTACGCGGTGTTGGGGGTTTCTGACAAGGCATCCAACGACGACGTCAAGAAGGCCTATCGCCGCCTGATGAACCGCCATCACCCGGACAAGCTGGTCGCCAAGGGGCTGCCCGAGGAGATGATGAAGATGGCCACGGAAAAGACCCATGAGATCCGGGGCGCGTACGACCGTATACGTGAGGCGCGCGGCTTCTAAGCCCCGCAACGGCGTCAGTTCGACGCCGTTGCGGCGGATATCGGCGACGAATGCGGCCCAGGATTTTGTTTTTGTGGCGTCTTGCGCCACTTTTCCTGCGGTTGGTCTATAATGTTCGACATGGGGAGGTTGGGCCGCACTCGCCACCACCGGTTATCGCGAAGGTTCCGACGCGCCATTCCCATGTGATCCGGCGGCGGCCGTGGGTGCTTACCCTTGATCGCCTGCGGGGGCATTGAGATGCGCATGGTTTGTAGCTCCACTCTAGTGAGGAAAATGTTTTAATGGCCCAAAGCGCTGCGAGACGGCCCGTAATGACGCTGTACTCCGGGATGGATTGCCTCTATAGCCACCGCACCAGGATGGCGTTGGCGGAAAAGAATATCGCAGTCGATGTGGTCTATGTGGACCTGGATCATTTGCCGGAAGACCTGATCGATCTGAATCCCTACAACACCATCCCCGTGCTCGTGGACAGGGATTTGGTGCTGTACAACGATCAGATCATCATGGAGTACCTGGACGAGCGTTACCCCCATCCGCCGCTGATGCCCGTCGACCCTGTTTCGAGGGCGAGGACGCGGCTCATGCTTTACCGTATCGATCGGGACTGGTTCAGCGCCATCGACGACATTACCTCGGGCGATGACAAGCGCGCCGCGCGGGCGCGCAAGGTGATTCGCGACGGGATGACCTCCATCTCCTCACTGTTCGCCAAAAAGCCCTATTTCATGAGTGACGAGATCACCCTGACGGACTGCTGCCTGGCCGCATTACTGTGGCGGTTGCCCGCCTTCGGTATCGAGTTGCCCGCCCAGGCCAAGCCCATTCTCAAGTACGCCGACCGGATGTTCGCCCGCGAGTCGTTTCAGGCCAGTCTTACCAAGAGCGAGCAGGAGATGCAGGGCCAATAGGTCTGCGGCTCCGAAGGCCCCCCGCGGGCCCCGCCCCCGATCCGCCATACCCACCCCGTCGCCATTATGTGTACAATAATGGTCTGCGAGGTCAGGATTACATGACCAGGGGGAGTGACGGGACTTCATGACGTCGATGACATCAAGCCGGCCCTATTTGATCAGAGCCGTCTACGAGTGGATCGTGGACAACGGCTGTACCCCCCATTTGCTGGTCAATACCCAGATTGCAGGTGTGCAGGTCCCCACCCAGTACATCAAGGACAACAAGATCATCCTCAACGTCGGTCCCCACGCCACCCAGGCGCTCGAGCTCGGGAACGACAGGATCCACTTCAGTGCCCGTTTCGGCGGCGTGCCGACCTCCGTCAGCGTGCCGCCGGGTGCCGTTTTGACCATTTACGCCAGAGAGACGGGACAAGGCATGGTCTTCTCCGAAGAGGACGGCGGGGATAACCCGCCTGAGCCTGCACCAACTCGCCCCAACCTCAGGGTGGTGAAATAGTCCCGGGGCACGGCTGATTGACATCGGATAGGAGGCAACGATGATCCGGCTGTTAAAAGGCGATATCACTCAACTGCAAGTCGATGCAATCGTCAACGCGGCGAACCACACCCTGCTCGGCGGCGGCGGCGTCGACGGGGCCATTCACCGGGGCGCGGGACCCCAACTGCGTGAGGCCTGTCGCGCCCTGGGGGGCTGCCGGACCGGCGAGGCCAAGATTACGCCGGGGTTCGATCTCCCGGCCAAGTGGGTCATTCACACCGTCGGTCCCATCTGGCAGGGGGGTGACAAGGGCGAGGCGCGGCTTCTCGAAGACTGCTACCGCAACGCCCTGGCATTGGCCCTGGAGCACCGTGTCGCCACCATCGCCTTTCCCGCCATCAGTACCGGGGCCTACGGGTACCCGAAGGCCGAGGCGGCGCGGATCGCCTGCTCGGTGATGCACGAGTACGCGCCGCAGTTCGAGAAGATCATCTGCTGCTGCCACAACGATGAGGACTTGGCTGCGTACGAGAAGGCGTTGGCCGAGGCGGGCGACGCCGATCGCTGAGGGCGGCCGGCCCCCGGCCGTCACAGGGGGAACATCTTGTCCGGGTTGAGCAGTCCCTTGGGGTCGAACAGGCGTTTAATGCGCTTCATCAGCGCCAGGGTCACCGGGTCGATCTCCCGGTCGACGAAGTCCCGCTTTTCCAGGCCGACGCCGTGCTCGCCGGACAGGGTCCCGTCCAGGCGCAACACCAGGTCGAACACCGCCGCCAGGCATTCGTGCGCCCGGGCCACTTCGTCGGCGTCGTCGGGGTCGATCAGCAGGTTGACGTGGATGTTGCCGTTGCCGGCGTGGCCGAAATTGACGTTGGTGATACGGTGCTGCTCGGACAGGGTCTGCAGGCCGCTGATCAGCTCGGGCATGCGCGAGACCGGAACCGCCACGTCCTCGTTGATCTTCTTGGGCGCGATCTTGCGCAGGGCGGGGGACAGGGCCTTGCGTGTGGCCCACAGGGCCTGGGCCTCCTCGCGGGTGCGCGCGGCCTCCAGGGTCATGAGTCCGGCGCCCCGGGCCGCCTCGCTGACCCGTGCCACGGCCCCCTCGATGCAGTCGCTCATCCCATCGACCTCGATCATGAGCATCGCGCCGGCACCCTCGGGCAGGTCGGCCTCGGAGTAGTGGCGGATCATGTCGATGGCCTTGCCGTCGATGAACTCCAGGGCGCACGGCGTCACGGGCTGGGCCATGATGCGCGAGACGGCGCGGGCGGCGCTTTGCATGTCCTCGTAGACGGCCCGCAGGGTGCGGCTCGCCTCTGCCAGCGGGGTCAGCTTGAGGGTCGCCTCGGTGATCACCGCCAGCGTGCCTTCCGAGCCGACCAGCAGGCGGGTCAGGTCATAGCCCACCACGCCCTTGGTGGTATAGACGCCGGCTCGCAGCTCCTCGCCCGCCGCCGGTGACGGCGCGCAGGCCGAGGACGTTCTCCCGCGGCGTGCCGTACTTGACGGCGCGCGGCCCCGCCGAGTTGTACGCCAGGTTGCCGCCGAGGGTGCAGTAGGCGGCGCTGGTCGGGTCCGGCGGCCAGAAAAAACCGTGCTCGCCGGCCGCCTCCTGAACGGCCTGGTTGGTCACGCCGGGTTCCGCCACCAGGACGCGGTTGTCGGGGTCCACCCGCAGGATGCGGTTCATGCGCTCCAGGGACAGGGCGATGCCCCCGGCGGCGGGCACGCTGGCGCCCGTGGTCCCGGTGCCCCGCCCCCGGGCGGTTATGGGCAGGCCGCATTCGTTGCACAGGCGCAGGATGTCCCGGACCTGGTCGTGGGTGGTGGCGAACACCACCGCCCCGGGCAGGGCGTGGCGGCGGCTGTTGTCATAGCCGTAGGGCCAGCAGTCGGCCTGGTCGGTCATGACGCCCCCGGGCCCGACGAGCTCGGCCAGGCGGGACCGTATGTGTTCGGTGATCATCTAAGTGCCTCTCCGAGTAATCCGCGTGTCGCAAGGCGCGCGATGTTTCGAGGGCAGACCGGCGATCCTTATGAGTGGCGCCGTGGTGACTATGGAGCGAAGGAACGCCGCCGCCGGTGTGCCATGATTGCTCGGTGAGGCTCCCGGCTCAACCTGTGTACTCAAAGACCTTTACGACCTGGTTGACGCCGCTCACCTGCTTGGCCACATCGGCGGCCTCCTGGCCTTCTTTGCGGGTGACCAGCCCCATGAGGTAGACGATGGACCTCTCGGTCACGACCTTGATCCGCAGGCCCCCGAGGCCGGCGTCGCCCAGCAGCTCGCTCTTGACCTTGGCGGTGATCCAGGTGTCGTGGGTGCGGCTGCCCAGGGAGGCGGGCTCGGCGATGGCGATCTCGTCAACCACATAGCGCACGCCCTTGATCCCCTTGACCATGGCCACGACCCGCTTGCGCAGGGCCTCGGTCTTCGCCTCGCCGGTCAGCAGGACATTGTGATTGATGCTGGTGACCCCGATGTGGGTGTCCTCCTTGAGGTCCTGGTCACCGTACAGGTGGTTGGTGGCCTTGACCTCGATGACCTGGTCCTCATAGACGGTCTCGGTGCTGCGCCGGTCGGCGGCGACCGAGGCCCCCGTGGCGGCCCCGGCGACGAACAGGCCGGCGCAGCCCTGAAGGCTGAGGGCGATGGCGGCGCTGATCAGGCAGCAGGCCCACGTCTTTGTCATAGCTGGAAGGCGTCGCGGATCCATTGAAGGGGCTGTGCCGAGGAGGCGGGTGAGACGCTGATCACGTCGAAACGACAGGGCGCCCCGGCCGCGGCCCGGTGGCGTTGCAGGTAGTGCTGCGCGGCGGCGATAAGCCGTGCCTGCTTGCGCCGGTCCACGGTCTCCGCGGCGGTCCCGAAGCGGGGATTGCCGCGGTATCGAACCTCGACGAATACGATGCACCCGCTGTCGTTCATGACCAGGTCGATTTCTCCCCTTCGGCAGTAGTAGTTGCGCGCCAGCAGCTCAAGGCCCCGCCGCTGCAGAAAGCGGCAGGCGAACTCCTCAGCAAGCCGTCCCTGTCTTGCCATGAATGGGTTGTGCTCAATCGTTCAGTGTTGCACGGGCATTATAGCATCGGTCAATTTCGGCGCGCCGTTGACGAACCGCGCCCATAGCAGCCGGCGATGGACCTTGTTGTCCTGGTCCACGGTCAGGACACCCGTCTCGCCATTGTACTCATCGTAGGGGAACCGCTTGAGCTGGTCCAGCTGAGGGATGATATTGTAAGCGTCGTAGCCCAAGGCGTAGAAGCGGATGAATTGCTGCGCCTGCTCGGGCCACAGGCGGCGCACCGTCGCCTTGAGGCGGGCGGTCTTCGGATCATCGGACAGGATCCAGGGCATGTCGCAGAACATCACCCCGTCCAGGTCGTGGTCGGCGCGTTGGTCTGGGGTCCCGGAATAGGTATGGGAGGTGGCGTACACGGGTAGATCCCCCGCGTAATGAAATTCCAGTTGGGGGCGTATCAGGCGCGCCTGCTGGGGGAAGGCGGCCATGAAGACAAAATCGGCGTCCCGGCGCCGGCGCGGCTTGAACTCCAGCGATTGACCCAGGATCTTGGCCAGGGCGTCGCGGCGCGCCCGGCTCCGGTCCAGATTGAGCAGCGTGCGCAGGGCCGCGGAAAAGTCGCTCGAGCGCGGGTTGTAGCTCTGGGCCTCGACCGTGAGGCCGCCCAATCCCGACCAATGGCGCTCGAAGGCATCCAGCACCCGTTGCCCCCAGTCGCCGTCGGGGATGATGGCGATGGCCTGGTTGTGCCCGTCCAGCCAGGCGCGCTCGGCCACTTGCCGCGCCTCGTCCTCCGGGGACAGGCCGAATTGATAAAAGCCCGGGGTCGGCTTGTCCTGCTGGCCGTAGTTGAGGGCCAGTGTGGGCACGGTCGCCGTATCGCCGGTCATCAGCTGCTGCACCGCCTCCTTGCTCAGGGGGCCCACGACGAATTCGGCGCCTTCGTCGACGGCCTTTTTATACGTGGTGACGATGTCATCGGGCTGCTCGCCCACGTCATAGATGCGGATGTCGGGTTGATGATCGGCATCGCCGTGGGCGTAGCGGGCCAGCAAAAAGCCGTTGCGCAGGGCCCGGGCCGGGCCGGCGTAGGAGCCGCTGAGCGGCAGCAGCAGGGCGATCTGGGTCGGCCGCGCGATCCGCGGCAGGGTGGCCAGCAGCGGGGCGAGGATTTCCTGAGTGACGGGATGGTCGGGGTAGCGGGTCTGCCAGTTGGTGATCAGCTGATTGATCTGGACCGGCTGCTGCTGGGCGCGCTTGACGATGGCGGCCAGCGCCAGCCACCCCTTGAGGGTCTTGGAGGCGGCGGCGGGGGAGGCGCTCAGGGTCTGTTCGGGCAGCTGCAGCAGGGTGCGCCAGATCAGCTGTTGGTTCTCCACCACGGCCCCGTGGTCGGGCAGATACTGCTCCCGCGCGATGAGTTCCCTGATCGCCTCCAGGGGTTTGCCCCCGGCGGATTGGGCATCGGCGCGCAGGCGGTGAAACTGCGCCTGCAACTCCGCGGGGGTGTCGGCGGGCAGTCGGATGTCGAGCAGCTTGAGGACCCGGTCGGGCGCGTGGTCGGCCTGGGCGATGTGCGCCAGCAGCAGCTGGCGGCGTATGAATTGATTGACCGTCAGCTCCCGGTCGGTCAGGCCGTCGAGGATGCGCTTGGCCTGGCGTATGTAGTTGCCCTTGACCAGGGCCGCGGCCGCCTTGAGCCGGTATTCCTGACGCTGGGGCGGGCCGAGGCGGGCGGCGAGTTTGTTATACTGCCGGGCGACCCCTTGAAAGTCTCCCTTCCCTTCCATGGCGGCGATCTTTTGCAAGGTCGCCTCTTCGGTGCTCTTGGGGGACTGGACCGGTCCGGTCGCGCACGACGAGACGAGCAGCGCCGCAAGGCACAGGGCGACGAGTCTGCCGCAGGTGCTTGCTGTACGCACGCGCATCAACGGGGGGCGGCCGGCGCGTCGGCCGCCCCGGCGCCAGCGGGCGGGCACAGGGGTGCAGGTTATCAGCGTAGGGCATGGGGGCGACGGGCATCTGTTATGTCAATCATCAAGCATGGGTTGTATGTGGTGGCGACGCCGATCGGCAATCTCGCCGATATCAGCTTCCGGGCCGTCGAGGTCTTGAAAGAGGTGGATCTCATTGCCGCGGAAGATACGCGGCACACCAAGAAGCTCCTGGACCATTATGATATCCGCACGCCGTGCATCGCTTATCACGAGCATAATGAGCGCCAAATAACCCCTCAACTGATCGACCGCCTGGTTCAGGGTCAGGCGCTGGCCCTGGTCAGCGACGCCGGCACGCCGTTGATCAGCGACCCCGGTTACCACTTGGTCGATGCTGCGCATGATACCCATGCCGTGCGCATTATACCAATCCCGGGTCCCAGCGCCGTCATATCCGCCCTTGCCGTGGCGGGGCTGCCCAACGACCGTTTCGTCTTCGAAGGCTACCTGCCCGCCAAGCCGGGCGCCCGCCGGGGGCGCTTGGCGGAGCTCGCCCGGGAGGCGCGCACCATGGTCTTCTACGAGGCACCGCACCGCATTGCGGCCGCCCTCACGGACATGGCGGGCGCCTTCGGCGGGGAGCGCCAGGCGACCTATGCCCGGGAGCTGACCAAAACTTTTGAGACCGTGCAGCGGGCTACGTTAGATGAGTTGGTGGCCCGTGTCCAGGCCGATGAAGACCAGCGAAGGGGCGAGTTCGTGGTCGTGGTGCACGGCCGGCGGGTCCCGCAGCAGCGTGCGCTGGAGGAGGAGCACGAGCGCATGCTGACGGTTTTGCTGCGCCACGTCCCCGTCAAGACCGCGGTCGCCATTGCCGCCGAGTTGAGCGGGGAGAAAAAGAACCTTCTATATCAACGGGCTGTAGAGTTGTCGGGGGAGGCCTAAGCCGTCGCGTGAGTTTTTTGCGAATATCGAGTATCTTTGATGGACAGGAGTCGGCCTGACAGTCGCCCCGCCACTATCCCTGGTCGGCACCGCCGTCGCGGGGAGTCGCCAGGGATAGTGGCGGGGAGGAAAGTCCGGGCTCCACAGGGCAAGGTGCCAGGTAACGCCTGGGCAGCGCGAGCTGACGGAAAGTGCCACAGAAAATATACCGCCCGGGCCTTTTCGCAGGGCCCGGGTAAGGGTGAAATGGTGCGGTAAGAGCGCACCGCGCCGGTGGCAACACGGGCGGCAGGGTAAACCCCACCTGGAGCAAGACCAAATAGGGGGGCGATGGTGTGGCCCGCACTGCTCCCGGGTTGGTCGCTTGAGGCGCATGGTGACGCGCGCCCTAGATGAATGGCTGTCCCCGACAGAACCCGGCTTATCGGCCGACTCCTCCTTCTTTCTTTATTCTCGCTCTCCCGATTTCCCGCCGCGCCCGCGGCGTTTTCACCGGCTTGCGCCCCGCAAAATCCGACGGGCCGGCGCGGTCATTTTGGGCCGGCGCCGGTGTCTCGGCGGCGCTGCGCGCAGACGAAATTTTCAATGCAAGGGAACAGCTTAAAAAACTTATTCAGTGGTCTTGACAGTGCCTTGTGGGGGTATATAGTGTCACATTGTGGGTCGTGGTGGGTCTTGGTGGTAAAAATGTGCAGCGGGAGTGCGGTATTTGTTTCGTGGCGTCCACTCAATCAATCTCGATGCGAAGGGGCGAATCGCGATTCCCGCGAGATTTCGCCAGCGCCTGCGTGAGCATTGCGATGGAAAGCTTGTCATTACGGTAGACCGGGTGGACCCGTGTCTGCCGATCTACCCGTTCCCGGAGTGGGAGGTCATCGAAGAAGAGCTGACGAAACTGCCCGCCCTCAGCAAACAGTCCCGCCGCCTGCAGCGCCTGCTCATCGGCCATGCCACCGAGTGTGAGCTCGACGGCCATGGCCGGGTACTGTTGCCGTCGCCGCTGAGAGATTTTGCATCCATCGACAAGCACGTGGTGTTGATCGGACAGGGGAAGAAATTTGAGCTTTGGAACGAGCAAATCTGGATCGAGCGCCGTGATGCATGGTTGGCCGAGGATGAAGGAGACGAGGGACCCCTGTCGAGCCAACTGGAGTCCCTTTCGTTTTAGAGGGGTCATGGAGCCGTCCCAGTCCCACCGGCCGGTGATGTTGAGCGAGGCGGTGGACGCCCTGGCCGTTACGCCGGCGGGCGCTTACGTGGATGCGACGTTCGGCCGCGGCGGCCACAGTGCCTCGATACTGGGCAAGCTGGGGGACAGTGGAAGGCTGGTCATGATCGACAGGGACCCGGAGGCCATCGCGGCGGCCCGCCAGCGCTTCGGCGCCGATCCGCGGGTAACGATCGCCCAGGGGTCCTTCGCCGGGATACGCGGTATTGTCGAGCGGGCCGGCCTGCTCGGCCGCGTCAACGGCGTCCTGCTGGACCTGGGCATCTCCTCGGCGCAGCTGGATGAGCCGCGGCGCGGTTTCAGCTTCCAGTCCGACGGTCCCCTGGACATGCGCCTGGATCAAGGCGCCGGGCCCACCGCGGCCCAGTGGCTCGCCGACGCCTCGCAGCAGGAGATCGCCGATGTCCTGTTCGGCTTCGGCGAGGAGCGTTACGCCAGGCGCATTGCCCGCGCCATCGTGGCCGCCCGGGCCCAGGCCCCTATCGAGACCACCCGCCAGCTGGCGGGCATCATCGCCAAGGCCAGTCCCACCCGTGAGCGGGGCAAGGACCCCGCCACCCGCAGCTTCCAGGCCATCCGGATCTTCATCAACGGCGAGCTCGACGCCCTGCACCAGTGCCTGGCCGACGTCATGGACGTCCTGGCGCCGGGCGGGCGCCTGGCCGTGATCAGCTTCCACTCCCTGGAGGACAGGATCGTAAAGCGCTTCATCCGTCGCCTGGCCAAGGGGGACGACCTGCCGCCCGACCTGCCCGTCAGGGACGTGCAGCTTCACCCCACGCTGCGCCCCGTCGGCAAGGCCGTGCGCGCGGGCGCCGCGGAGGTGGCGGCGAATCCGCGTGCCCGCAGTGCGGTGTTGCGGGTTGCAGAGAAGGTGTCATGAGTGTCGGCAAGCTCAGTGCATTGGCGGCCCTGGTCATGGCGGTGGTGGTCTCCGCCGTCGGGGTGGTCTACGTGCAGTACGAGGTGCGCGTGCTGTTCGCCAAGAAGCAGTCGCTGCTCGCCCGGCGTGACGCCTTGAACGTCGAGTGGGGAAAATTGCAGCTGGAGCAGAGCACATGGGGGACGCAGAGCCGCGTGGAGCACGTGGCGCGCCAGAAGCTGGAGATGATCAACCCGTCTCCTGACAGCGTGGTGTTTGTAAGGCAATGAGGCGCGAGCGCAAGGATCAGTTCAAGCGGGGCCGGCGCCACATCGTGCTGTTCTCCATCGGCGCGGCGCTGGCGCTGCTGGTGGTGCGGGCGGTGGACCTGCAGGTGGTGCGCAAGGACTTCCTCCAGGACCAGGGCGACGCCCGGTACCTGCGGGAGGTCAAGATCGCCGCCAACCGGGGCATGATTACCGACCGCAACGGCGAGCCGCTCGCCATCAGCACCCCCGTGGACTCGGTGTGGGCCAACCCCCAGGACACCCTCCAGGCCTCCCCGCAGCAGTGGGGGCGGGTGGCGCAGCTGCTCGACATGGATGCCGATCAGCTGCGCCACCGACTGGAGGGCCATGCCGACCGTGAATTCGTCTACATCAAGCGGGACGTGGATCCGGCGACCGCCAGGCGCGTGATGAACGTGGGCGTGCCGGGCGTATCCCTGCAGCGCGAATACCGCCGCTACTATCCCACCGCCGAGGTGGCGGCCCACGTGATCGGCTTCACCAATATCGATGACGTGGGCCAGGAGGGCATGGAGCTGGTCTACAACCACTGGCTCAAGGGCAAGCCGGGCAGCAAGCGGGTCATCAAGGACCGGCTCGGGCGCATCGTGGAGGACGTGGAGAGCATCTCCAAGCCGGTGCCCGGCCGCGACCTGGCGCTGAGCCTGGACCGGCGGGTGCAGTATTTGGCCTATCGGGAGCTGAAATCAGGCATAATGCAATTCCAAGCGCGCTCGGGTTCGGCGGTGGTCCTGGATGCCCGAACCGGCGAGGTCTTGGCCATGGTGAACCAACCGTCCTACAACCCCAACAGCCGCACCGACCTGCACCGGTCGCACATGCGCAACCGCGCGGTCACCGATGTATTCGAGCCCGGCTCGACCATCAAGGCCTTTACCATCGCAGCCGCCCTGGAGAGCGGGGCCTATACGCCGCACACCATGATCAACACCACCCCCGGGGTGTTCCGGGTCGGCCACGACACCATCCACGATTCGCGCAATTTCGGCCTGATCGACGTCAGCACGGTGATACAGAAATCCAGCAATGTGGGGGCCAGCAAGATCGCCCTGTCCATGCTCCCCAAGCGTCTGTGGGGCATGTTCTCGCGGGTCGGCTTCGGCCAGGTGACCGGCAGCGGGTTTCCCGGCGAGGTCGGCGGCCACCTCTCGGATTATTGGCGCTGGAACAAGGTCGAACAGGCCACCATGTCGTTCGGCTACGGGATATCGGTGACGCCGCTGCAGCTGGCGCGGGCCTATACGGTCTTCGCCGACGGGGGGCGCCTCAAGCCGGTGTCGTTCGTGCGTCTGGACCATCCGCCGCCGGCGACGCAGATCATGCACGCCGAGACCGCCCGCCAGGTGCGCACCATGCTGGAGTCGGTGGTCTCGAATGAGGGGACCGCCCCCCAGGCCCATATCCCGGGGTACCGGGTCGCCGGCAAGACGGGCACGGTGCACAAGCCGGTGCCGGGCGGCTATTCCGAGGACCGCTACATGGCGATCTTCGTCGGCATGGTCCCCGCCAGCCATCCCCGCCTGGTGGGCGTGGTGGTGGTCAATGATCCCTCCACCGGGAAATACTACGGGGGGCAGGTGGCCGCACCCATCTTCGAGCGGATCATGGCGGGCGCCGTGCGCCTGCTGGACATCCCCCCCGACAATCTGCCCTCGGCCCCGTCATACCGGCCGGGGGCGGGCCAGGTACAGGCGGCTCGCCAGGCGCCGCCCCCGCACTCGCAGAGCGTGGCTACGGAAGACAGTGACGGCGAGTGGCGCTCCGGCCTGAAGAAGACCTCGGCGGGGATGTTCTGATGATGGCCGCCGACGTGATACAGCCGTCCCGCTCCCTGGGGGCACTATTGGCCGGGATGGTCGCCCCGGCGGCGGCCGACGACAGGCCCGTGACCGGGCTGGGCGTGGACAGCCGCGCCGTGCGCCCCGGCGACCTGTTCCTGGCGTGCCCGGGCCGGCGCGCCCAGGGACACGAATATATCGCCGATGCCATCGGCAATGGGGCGGTGGCCGCCCTGTACGACAGCGCCCTGCCCCGGGAGGCATTGAGCCGGTGCCGGCCGTTGGCCGCGCACCGGGGCGTCGCCCTGGTGGGCGTGACGAATTTGGCCGCGCGGGTCGGAGAGATCGCCGCGCGTTTCCACGAGCATCCCAGCCGGGACCTGTTCGCCGTGGGGGTGACGGGGACCAACGGCAAGACCTCCTGTTCCCACTACCTTGCCCAGGCCCTGAGCCAGGACGGCCCCCCATGCGGGGTGATCGGCACCCTGGGGTATGGGCCCTACGGCGCCCTGGCGCCCGCCGGACTTACTACCCCGGACGCCCTGACCCTGCAGGCGGCCCTGGCCGATCTGCGCGGGGGCGGCGCCCGTCACGTGGTACTGGAGGCGTCTTCCCACGGCCTTGCCCAGGGGCGCCTCACCGGCGTGTCGTTCGACGTGGCCCTGTTCACCAACTTGACCCGCGATCACCTGGACTACCACGCCGACATGCAGGATTACGCCGCGGCCAAGGCGCGCCTGTTCGCCACGCCGGGCCTGGGCCACGCGGTCATCAACGCTGACGACGCCTTCGGCCGGGAACTCCTGGAGCGCCTGCCCGCCGGTGTCCAGGCCGTGGTCTACGGCCTGGAAGGGGGACAGGCGGCCCGGGCGGGCGCCCACTACGGCGCGGCGGTGGTCCGCGGCGAGGACCTGCGGCTCGATCGGGCGGGCCTGGAGATGTCGGTTCGGACCCCCTGGGGCGAGGGCCGGCTGCGCTCCCCGCTCATGGGGCGGTTCAATGCCGCCAACCTGTTGGGGGTCGTGTCGGTGCTGCTGGCCATGGGCGTGTCGGTGGACGAGGCCTTGAACCGCCTGGCCGGCGTGCGGACCGTGCCCGGGCGCATGGAGCGCTTCGGCGGCCGCGGCGGGCGCCCCCTGGCGGTGGTGGATTACGCCCATACGCCGGATGCCCTGGAGCAGGCGCTGACGGCGTTGCGCGGCCATACGGCGGGCAAGCTGTGGTGCGTCTTCGGCTGCGGGGGCGATCGCGACCCCGGCAAACGTCCCCAGATGGGGGGCGTTGCGGTGCGGTTCGCGGATCGGGTGGTGCTCACCGATGATAATCCCCGGGGTGAACACGGTGCCGCCATCATTCAGCAGATCCAGGCCGGGATGCGCGACCCGGCCGAGGCCGTGGTGATCCATGATCGTGCCGCGGCCATCGCCCACGCCATCGACCGCGCCGGGGAAGAGGACGTGGTACTGGTGGCGGGCAAGGGCCATGAGGAATACCAGCTGGTGGGGAGTCAACGGCGCCCCTTCAGCGACCGCCGGGTGGTGAGCGACACGCTCGGGGAGGCGTTATGAGCCTGCGGCTGCCTTTGAGCGAGATCGCCCGGGCCGTGAACGGCCGCCACTTGGGGGGCGAGGCGCCGGTGAACGGCGTCGGCATTGATACACGATGCCTGCACAAAGGCGAACTGTTCGTCGCCCTCCAGGGGCAGCATCACGACGGCCACGGCTTTGTGGGTCAGGCCCGGGACAAGGGCGCCGCCGCCGCCATGGTGAGCGAGCCGGTGCAGACCGATCTGCCGCTGGTGCAGGTGCATGACAGCCGCCGGGGGCTGGCCCAGCTGGCCGGGTACTGGCGGGGGCGCTTTTCCATCCCGGTCATCGCGGTGACCGGCAGCAACGGCAAGACCACGGTCAAGGAGATGACCGCCGCGATCCTGCGCCGGCGCGGCCAGGTGCTGGCCACCGAGGGCAACAAGAACAACGACATCGGGATGCCGCTGACCCTGTTGCGCCTGAGCCCCGAGCATCAGTACGGCGTCATCGAGATGGGCGCCAATCACGCCGGTGAGATCGCCGGGCTGTGTGCCGTGGCGCGGCCCACCGTGGCGGTGGTGACCAACGCCGGTCCCGCACACCTGGAGGGATTCGGCAGTCTCGAGGGGGTGGCGCGGGCCAAGGGGGAGCTGTTCGCCGGCCTCGAGCCCTCCGGCATGGCGGTGATCAACGCCGATGATGCCTATTACCCCCTGTGGCGGGAGCTGGCGGACGGGCGCAAGTGCCTCTCCTTCGGTATCGAGCGGGACGCCGAGGTGAGCGCCGGGCAGGTGCGCCACAGCGCCGAGGGCACGACCTTTGAGCTGCACGCGGGCGCGGACAGCCGTACCGTCACTCTCGGGCTCGCCGGTCTTCACAACGTGCGCAATGCCCTGGCGGCGGCCGCGGTCTCCCTGGCGGTGGGCGCCACGCTGGAGGACATCGCCGGGGGCCTGGCGTCCGTGACGCCGGTGTACGGCCGTCTGTGCATCAAGCCCGGCATGAACGGCGCGCGCCTCATCGATGACAGCTATAACGCCAACCCCTCTTCACTGCAGGCCGCCCTGGAGGCCCTGGCCGACATGCCCGGCGAGAAGTTGGTGGTGCTCGGCGATATGTACGAACTGGGCGGTGCGGCGGCCGCGCTCCATGAAGAGGCGGGGCGCCGGATCAAGGCCGCGGGGGTGAGCCGGCTGTACGCCGTCGGCGATCAGTGCCGCCATACGGTCAGGGCCTTCGGCCGGGGCGGGCGGCACTTCGCCGATCGCGGGGCCTTGATCGCGGCGCTGACCGAGGCGTTGCCGGCCATGGCCGGCGGGGCCAGCGTACTCATCAAGGGCTCCCGGGGCATGGGCATGGAGGCGGTGGTCGAGGCCCTGCAGGGCCCGGCACCGCAGGCGGGCGGCGCGGCGCCCGCCGACGTCAAGCATTGCGCCGCCGTCGAGCGGGCTCAGGGGTAACACGCATGCTGCTGTATCTGACCGAGTATTTGACCAAGTTCGACCGGGGCTTCAACGTCTTCCAGTATCTGACGTTCCGCGCCATCCTCGGCGTGCTCACCACCCTGGCCATCTCGTTCGTGATCGGTCCGTTCTTTATCCGTCACCTGAGCAAGACTGCACATCGCCCAGAATATCCGGCCCGACGGGCCCCGAGAATCACCTCAGCAAGGCGGGCACGCCGACCATGGGCGGTTCCCTGATCCTGGTGGGCCTGGCCGTCAGCACCCTGTTGTGGTCCGATCTGGGGAACCGTTATGTGTGGGTGGCCCTGGTGGTGACCCTGCTGTTCGGCGGCATCGGTTTCATCGATGACTACAAGAAGCTGGTGCTGCGCAGTTCCAAGGGCCTGTCCGCCCGGGGCAAGTTCGCGCTCCAGTCGATTGTGGCCCTCGGCACCGCCTTGTTCCTTTACAACACCGCCCACGTGCCCATTGAGACCCAGTTGATCCTGCCCTTTTTCAAGAATGTGGCCATCGACCTGGGCTGGGTCTATGTCCTGGTGAGCTACTTCGTGATCGTCGGTTCCAGCAACGCCGTGAACCTGACCGACGGGCTGGACGGCCTGGCCATCGTCCCGGCGGTATTGGTGGCCGGCGGGCTGGGCATCATCGCCTATGTGACGGGCAACACCCGCTTCGCCAATTACCTGGGCATCCCCTACGTCCCCGGCGTCGGGGAGTTGGTGATCTTTTGCGGCGCCATGGTCGGGGCGGGCCTGGGCTTTCTGTGGTTCAACACCTACCCGGCGCAGGTCTTCATGGGCGATATCGGCGCCCTGTCGCTGGGCGCCGCCCTGGGCGATCGTGGCCGTGGTGGTGCGCCAGGAGCTGGTGCTGTTGGTCATGGGCGGGGTGTTCGTGATGGAGACCGTGTCGGTGATCCTGCAGGTGCTCTCCTACAAGCTCACCGGCCGGCGGATCTTCCGCATGGCGCCGCTGCACCACCACTTTGAATTGAAGGGCTGGCCCGAGCCCCGGGTCATCGTGCGGTTCTGGATCATCACCGTGATCCTGGTGTTGATCGGACTGGCGACGCTGAAGATCAGATGAGAGATCAAGGACACCATGCCAAACCGTCACCTGCCCCGGCCGCCCCGAGCCCCGGGCCCGCTGCCGGTGTCCGGGCCGGGGGCGAGGAGCCCCGCGGGGACCGGCCCATGCTGATCGTGGGCCTGGGCAAGACGGGGCTGTCCTGCGCCCGCTACCTGGCGGCCCGGGGCGTCCCCTTCCGCCTGGTGGACAGCCGCCCGTCGCCGCCGGGCCTGGAGGCGCTGCGGCGCGAACTGCCCGAGGTCACGCCGGTGCTGGGGGACTTCGATGCGGACCTGTTCGTGGACGCCGATGAAATCATCCTCAGTCCCGGGGTTTCGCTGCACGAACCGGCGGTGGTGGCGGCCATTGAGCGCGGGGTGCCGGTGGTCGGCGATATCGATCTGTTCGCCCGCGCGGCCCGTGCGCCGGTGATCGCGATTACCGGCTCCAACGGCAAGAGCACGGTGACCACCATGGTGGCCGAGATGGCGCGGGCGGCCGGCAGGGACGTGCGCGTCGGCGGCAACCTGGGCACGCCGGCCCTGGACCTGCTCGATGAGGGCGAGCCCGATTTCTATGTCCTGGAGCTGTCGAGCTTTCAGCTTCAAACCACCCACCGCCTGCGCCCGGCCGCCGCAGTGATCCTCAATGTCAGCGCCGATCACTTCGATCGTCACCTGGACATGGACGAGTACCTGACGGCCAAGCGCCGCATCTACCGCGGCGACGGCGCCATGGTGGTCAACGACGATGACCCGCTGGTGCGCGGCCTGGCCGAGCCCGACCGGGTGACCCTGGCGTTTACCCTGGGCGCGCCCCGCCGCGGGGGCTACGGGGTTGTCGAGCTGGACGGCGCGCCCTGGCTCGCCAAGGGCGACCGGCCGTTGATGGCGGCGGCGCGGCTGCCCCTGGCGGGGACTCACAATATGGCCAACGCCCTGGCGGCGCTCGCCCTGGGCGAGGCCATGGGCCTGCCGGCGGCAGCCAGCGTGGCCGCCCTTCAGGCCTTTCGCGGCCTGGCTCACCGCATGCAGGTGGTGGCCGAGGCCGCCGGCGTGCAGTGGATCAATGACTCCAAGGCCACCAATGTGGGCGCCGCGGCCGCGGCCGTGGCGGGACTGGATATCCCGGGCAAGGTGGTGCTGATCGCCGGCGGTGTCGGCAAGGGCGCCGACTTCCGCGCCCTGCGCCCGGTGGTCGAGGAGCGGGTGCGGGCCGCGGTGCTGCTGGGTCAGGACGCCCCCTTGATCAAGGCCTCCATCGAGGACCTGGTGCCCGTGGCGATGGTCGCCGATATGACCGGCGCCGTGGCCCGGGCCGGGGGACTGGCCCGGCGCGGAGACGCCGTCCTGTTGTCACCCGCCTGCGCCAGTCTCGACATGTTCGACAACTACGAGGCCCGCGGGAACGCCTTTATCGAGGCCGTCGAACGGGAGGTGCATGATGGCGACTAACGGTGCCGCGCGGACCGTGCCGATCTATGCCGGCATCGATCTGCCGCTGCTGGGGACGGCGCTGGCGCTGCTCGCCCTGGGCCTGGTCATGGTCGGGTCGGCCTCGATCAGTGTCGCCGAGCACCAGCACGGCCAGCCGTTTTATTTCCTCTACCGCCAGTTCGCCTATATCATCATCGGCCTTGCCCTGGCCGGGGCGGTGACGCGCATCCCCATCAGTTTCTGGCAGCGGACCAATACCATGTGGCTGGTGGCCGGCATCGTGCTCCTGGTGGCCGTCCTGTTGCCGGGGGTCGGCCGGGAGGTCAACGGCAGTGTCCGGTGGCTGCCCCTGGGCGTGGTGCGATTGCAGGTCTCGGAACCGGTGAAGCTGATCGTGGTGCTCTATCTCGGCGCCTATCTGGCCCGCCGGGTCGGGACCGAGATCACCGCCAAGGGGCTCCTGGAGCCCATCGTGATCCTGGGCCTGATCAGCCTGCTGCTGCTGCTGGAGCCCGATTTCGGCGCGACCGCCGTTATCCTGACCACCGCCCTGGGCATGATGTTTCTCGGCGGGGTCAAGTGGCGGCACTTCGCCTTGGCCCTGCTGGTGGTGGTGGCGTGTCTCGCCGCCGTGGCCGTGCTGTCGCCTTACCGGTTCCAGCGCCTGACCGTGTTTCTCAATCCCTGGTCCGACCCGTTTGCCAGCGGTTTTCAACTGACCCAGGCCCTGATCGCCTTCGGCCGCGGCGAGTGGTTCGGGGTGGGGCTCGGCGCGAGCGTCCAGAAGCTGTTCTACCTGCCGGAGGCCTATACGGACTTTCTCGTCGCCGTGCTGGGTGAAGAGCTGGGCCTGGCCGGTGTGGTGGCGGTGATCGTGCTGTTCGGATTCATGATATGGCGGGCCTTTGTCATCGCCGATGCGGCCGGCCGGTGCGGCAAGTGGTTCGCCGCCTACATCGCCTACGGGGTGGCCATGTGGATCGGGCTGCAGGTGATCATCAATATCGGGGTGAATATGGGGGTGCTGCCCACCAAGGGATTGACCCTGCCGCTGATGAGCTACGGCGGGAGCAGTATCGTCACCACCTGTATCGCCATTGCCCTGTTGCTGCGGGTGCAGCATGAGACGCGCATGAGCGGTGCCTCCAGCCTCAAGGGGGTCAAGGCATGGTGATGCGCATCATGATCATGGCGGGCGGCACCGGCGGGCACGTATTCCCCGCCCTGGCGGTGGCCCGGGTGCTGCGGGAGCGGGGCGCGCAGATCGTATGGCTGGGCACGCGTCGCGGCCTGGAGGCCCGGGTCGTGCCCCGGGAGGGGCTGGACATCGAGTGGCTGACGGTGGCCGGGCTGCGCGGCAAGGGCCTTGGCAGTTGGCTGACCGCCCCGTTCAAGCTCGCCCTGGCGCTGGTCCAGGCGGTCACGGTCATGGCCCGGCGCCGCCCCATGGTGGTCCTCGGCATGGGCGGGTATGCCGCGGGCCCCGGCGGCCTCGCCACCTGGCTGCTGCGCATTCCCCTGCTGGTCCACGAGCAAAACGCCGTGGCGGGCATGACCAACCGGTTCCTGGCCCGCCTGGCGACCCGTGTCCTCACCGCGTTCCCGGGGACCTTCCCCGACCGGTTCGGGGCCCAGGTGGTGGGCAATCCCGTGCGCGCGGCACTGACGGCCCTTGAGCCGCCCCGGCAACGCATGGCGGGGCGCGAGGGGGCGCTGCGCGTGCTGGTCATCGGCGGCAGCCTGGGCGCCCGCGCGTTGAATGAGGTGGTGCCCCGGGCCCTGGCCGGGGTTCCCCCCAAACCCGCCCCCAGGTCTGGCATCAAACCGGGGAAAGGCATCTGGAATTCACCCGCCGGTGTTACGCCCAGGCCGGGGTCGAGGCATGGCGCATCGAGCCGTTCATCGATGACATGGCGCAGGCCTACGCCTGGGCCGACATGGTGATCAGCCGGGCGGGGGCGCTGACCGTGGCGGAGCTGGCGGCCGCGGGGGTCGGCGCCATCCTGGTGCCCTATCCCCATGCCGTGGATGATCATCAGACCCGCAATGCCGCCCACCTGGTGGAGGCGGGCGCGGCGCTGGTGGTGTCGCAGCAGGCGCTGACGCCCCGCTACCTCGGGGAGCTGCTCGAGCGCTTCGCCGCCGCCGATCAGCGCCGGCGCCTGATCGATATGGCCTGTTCGGCCAATGGCCTGGCCAGGCCGGATGCCGCCGAGCGCATTGCATCACTGTGCATGGAGGCGGCCCATGGCTAGTGTCGGCGCCAGGGTCCAGAGACTCGGCATGTTGCCGGATAATGAGGATTTGCCCATGTCCCATGACCGTAATAATCAATCCACCTGGGGGCTGCCGCGCCGGCGCATCGACCGCATTCACTTCGTCGGCATCGGCGGCGCCGGCATGGGCGGCATCGCCGAGGTCCTGGCCAATCTGGGCTATGTGGTGACCGGCTCGGATATCCAGGAAAACGCCGTGACGCGCCGCCTGAGCCGATTGGGCGTGCCCATCGCCATCGGCCACGACATGCGTAACGTGGAAGGTTGCGATGTGGTGGTGCGCTCCACCGCTGTGGATCACAACAACCCCGAGATTGCGGCCGCCCGGCGCCGGCGCATCCCGGTGGTGCCGCGCGCCGAGATGCTCGCCGAGCTGATGCGCTTCAGGCACGGCATCGCGGTGGCCGGCACCCACGGCAAGACCACCACCACCAGCCTGATCGCCAGCCTGCTCGCCGAGGAGGGGACTCGACCCCACCTTCGTGATCGGCGGGCAGCTCAACAGCGCGGGCAGCAATGCCCGCCTGGGCACCGGCAAGTACCTGGTCGCCGAGGCCGATGAGAGCGATGCCTCCTTCCTTCACCTGCAGCCGATGATGGCGGTGGTGACCAATATCGACGCCGATCACATGGCCACCTACGGGGGGGATGTCGACCGCCTGCGGGATACCTTTGTGGAATTCCTCCATCACCTGCCGTTCTACGGCCTGGCGGTGGTATGTCTGGACGACCCGGTGGTGCGCAATATCCTGCCCCTGATCTCCAAGCCCGTGCTGACCTACGGCCTGGACGAGCATGCGGACGTGCGCGGCTTCGACATCGTGCAGGACAAGGCGCTGACCCGCTTCAAGGTCAGCCGCCCCGGGTCCGATCAGCCGCTGGAGGTGAGCCTCAACCTGGCGGGCCATCACAATGTCCTGAACGCCCTGGCCGCGATGGCCGTCGCCTACGAGGTGGGGGTCGCCGATGCGGCGGTACGCCGCGCCCTGGCCGGATTCAGCGGGATCGCCCGGCGCTTTCAGGTGCACGGCGAGATCGCCACCGCGCGGGGCGAGGTGCTGATGATCGACGACTACGCCCACCATCCCCGCGAGATAAGCGCGACCGTGCAGGCGGTGCGCCAGGGCTGGCCGGGGCGCCGCATCGTGGCGGTGTTCCAGCCTCACCGCTATTCCCGGACCCGGGACCTGTTCAATGATTTCGTGGCCACCCTGTCCGCCGTGGATGCGCTGTTCCTGTTGAATGTCTATCCCGCCGGGGAGGCGCCGGTGGTCGGGGCGGACGCCCTGGCCCTGACCAACGCCATCCGCTCCTGGGGAAAGGTGACACCGGTCCACGTGGACGAGGCGGCGCAACTCCCCGGCTTGCTGCGCGACGCCCTGCACGGCGGCGATGTCTTGCTGACCATGGGGGCGGGGGACATCGGCGCCGCGGCCGCGCGCCTGCCCGCCCAACTGTCGACGACGGATACGAAAGTCAAGCACATATGATCGGTCTGATGGAACGACAAAGCCACCATACGTTCACGCCGCAAGGCCTGCGCGGCGAGCTGCGGCACAGACGAGCCCATGTCGCGGCACACCTCGTGGCGGGTGGGCGGCAACGCGCGGCTGTTCTTTACGCCCGCGGACATCGACGATCTGTGCGGCCTGCTGCGCCAGGCCCCGCGGGACGAGACCCTCCTGTGGATAGGGCTGGGCAGCAACCTGCTGGTGCGCGACGGCGGGATCGACGGCATCGTGATTAATACCTACGGGGCGCTGGGGACCTGGAGGTGCGCGATGACGGGATCGTGCGCATCGAGTCCGGGGTGAGCTGTCCCAAGGCGGCGCGCTTTTGCGCGCGCCACGACCTGGCCGGCGCCGAGTTTCTCGCCGGCATCCCGGGGACCATGGGCGGGGCGCTGGCCATGAATGCCGGGGCCTTCAATCGCGAGACCTGGGAGATGGTGCAGGCCGTCGAGACCGTCGACCGCCATGGGCGGCGCCGTGTGCGCCGCCCGGCGGAGTATCACATCGACTTACCGGCAGGTCACGGGTCCCGCCGACGAGTGGTTCGTCGCCGCCCATTTGAGGCTAGACCCCGGCGACGGGTCACGCCAGTCAGGCGCGCATCAAGGCCCTGTTGAACAAGCGCGCCGAGTCCCAGCCCGTGCAGCAGCACAGCTGCGGCTCGGTCTTCAGGAACCCCCCTGGCGACTATGCGGGGCGGCTGATCGAGGCCTGCGGCCTGAAGGGCGCCCGCGTCGGCGGCGCCTGCGTTTCCACCAAGCATGCCAATTTCATTGTCAACACCGGGACGGCGACGGCCGCGGACATCGAGCAGCTGATCGAATCGGTCGCCCGTACCGTGGAGGAGGTGCACGGGGTGCGGCTGCGCCCCGAGGTCAGGATCGTGGGGGAACGCGATGCCTGGTATTAGGGCGCCGGCGCCCGCCCGCCGGGTGCGGAAGGAATGATGAGATGAGCGCAAGCCGCGACAAGCTGGGTGATCCCCGCCGCTTCGGCAAAGTGGCCGTGCTGATGGGCGGGTGGTCCGCCGAGCGCGACATCTCCCTGCGCAGCGGCGCCGCCGTCACCGAGGCGCTGCGCGCCCTGGGGGTGGATGCCCATGGCGTCGATGTGGGTGCGGATATCCTGGCCGTCCTCGACCGGGGGCGCTATGACCGGGCGGTGATCATGCTGCACGGGCGCGGCGGCGAGGACGGCGTGATCCAGGGCGCCCTGGAGGTGCTGGGTCTGCCGTATACCGGCAGTGGGGTGCTGGGTTCGGCACTGGCCATGGACAAGTCCCGCACCAAACGCCTGTGGCAGGCCCATGCCCTGCCGACGCCCGCCTTTGTCGAGCTGGCCGCCGAGGGTGACCTCGCCGGCCAGGTGGGTGCCCTGACGCTGCCCGTGGTCGTCAAGCCGGTCCACGAAGGCTCGAGCCTGGGCATGACGCAGGTTACGGAGACTGGTCAGCTGCAGGCGGCCTGGCAGGCCGCGCGTGCTTACCACGACCTGGTCATCGCCGAGCAGTGGATCGACGGCGACGAGTACACGGCCGCCGTAGTCGGCCGCGAGGTCCTGCCCCTGATCCGCATCGAGACCCCGCGGCGCTTCTATGACTTCACGGCCAAGTACGACGCCGGCGATACCCTTTATCACTGCCCGTGCGGCCTGGACGAGGCAGCGGAGAAGCGGCTGCAGGCCATGGCGTTGAAGGCCTTTGACGTGCTCGGCTGCAGCGGTTGGGGGCGTGTCGATTTCATGTGCGACCGGTCGGGCGGCGCGTGGCTGCTGGAGGTCAATACCGTGCCCGGGATGACCGATCACAGCCTGGTGCCCAAGGCCGCCCGCCAGGCGGGCATCGGCTTCAACGAGCTGGCGGGGCGCATACTCGAGACCAGCCTGGGCGAGGATCGCCCGCAGCGCGGGGGCGCGACTCAAGATCCCACGGGTGGCGTGCCGGACAGTGTCCGGGGCGGCGCCCGTAAGAGGATGCGGGGTTGATGGGGTTGATCAAGCGCAAGAAGGCCAACCGCCGCATCGAGCCGGCCCGCAAGCGCTCCATCCCGGTGCGCGGCGTGTCCCTGTCCCTGTTGTTCGTGGCGGCGGCGACCCTCGTCACTTGGGGGGCGGTGCGTCTGACAGATCCCCGGGTCATGCCGGTCCGGTATGTGGAGATTCGGGGCGGGCTTCACCACGTGAGCCCCGATCAGATACGCGACAAGGTCAGAGGGGTCATGGCGGGGAACTTCATCACCGCGGATACCGGCACCATACAGCGGTCGCTGGAGGCCTTCCCGTGGGTGAGGCGGGCGTCGGTTACCCGCGTGTGGCCGGATACCCTGCGCGTGGCCATCGTCGAGCAGCGGCCCCTGGCGCGCTGGGGCGGCGGGGCCCTGGTCAATAGCGCCGGGCAGGTATTCCGGCCTCGGGAGGACGGCGGGCGCCCGGCGCTGCCCCTCCTCCAGGGGCCCCGGGCCGATGTGCGGGCGGTGGTCGAGCACTACAAGGCCGCCGTGCTCCGTTTGCGCGTACTGGGGCTGGGGGTTCAAACCCTGGCCCTCGATCAGCGCCACGCCTGGCGCCTGGGGCTGAGCAACGGCATCGCCCTGGTCCTGGGCCAGCGGGACTACGAGAAGCGGCTGCAGCGCTTCAGCCGGTTTTACCGGCGGGTCCTCAGCCAGCGTGCCGGGGATATCGATATAGTGGATTTGCGATACAGCAACGGTTTTGCAGTGCATTGGCGCGACGCGCCCAGTGCCTGACAGGAGTTTGATTTGATGCCAAGTGCAGTGGAGGAATGAAGAGCAACAATGTCGAAACGATCTGAGAAAGATCTGATCGTCGGGCTGGATATCGGGACCTCTAAGGTCGTGGCCATCGTGTGCGAGATCATGGCCGACGGGTCCGTGGATGTGATCGGTATCGGCTCGCACCCGTCGCGCGGTCTCAAAAAGGGCGTCGTGGTCAATATCGAATCCACCGTCGATTCCATACAGCGGGCTGTCGAGGAGGCCGAGCTGATGGCGGGCTGCCAGATCCACTCGGTATTCACCGGGATCGCCGGCAGCCACGTGCGCAGCCTCAATTCCCACGGTATTGTCGCCATCCGCGACAATGAGGTGTCCGACGGCGACGTGGAGCGGGTCATCGATGCGGCGCGCGCCGTGGCGATTCCCGCCGACCAGAAGATACTCCATATACTGCCCCAGGAGTTCATCATCGATAACCAGGAGGGCATCCGCGAGCCGGTGGGGATGTCCGGCGTGCGCCTGGAGGCCAAGGTGCACATGGTCACGGGCGCGGTGAGCGCGGCCCAGAACATCGTCAAGTGTGTGCGCCGCTGCGGGCTGGAGGTGGACGACATCATCCTGGAGCAGCTGGCGTCCAGTTACTCGGTGCTGGTGGAGGACGAAAAGGATCTCGGTGTGTGCCTGGTGGATATCGGCGGGGGGACCACGGACGTGGCCGTCTTTACCGGCGGCTCCATCCGCCACACCGCCGTGATCCCCATCGCCGGCGACCAGGTGACCAATGACATCGCCGTCGCCTTGCGCACGCCGACTCCCCACGCCGAAGAGATCAAGATCAAGTACGGTTGCGCGCTGACCCAGCTGGCCAGTTCCGAGGAGAGCATCGAGGTCCCTACGGTGGGGGACCGCCCGCCGCGACGCCTGGCGCGCCAGACCCTGGCGGAGGTGATCGAGCCCCGTTACGAGGAGCTGTTCAGCCTGGTCCAGAGCGAGCTGCGACGCAGCGGCTTCGAGGACCTGATCGCTGCGGGCGTGGTGTTGACCGGCGGCAGCTCCAAGATGGAGGGCGCCATCGAACTGGCGGAGGAAGTGTTCCACATGCCGGTGCGCCTGGGCGAGCCGCAGTTCGTCTCGGGCCTGGTGGATGTCATCCGCAATCCGATTTATGCGACGGGTGTAGGCCTGTTGCTGTTCGGTCACAAGAACCGTCATCAACGGCATTACGCCGAGTCAAATATGGGAAGTGGTGTCAAGGGAATTTGGGCAAGGATGAAAAGGTGGTTCCAAGGGGCCGCCTAGATCAAGGAACCTGTTTCGGGTATTCATAACGATGTACAAGATGGAGGAGAAAGCCACTATGTTCGAACTAATGGACGCTTACAGTCAGAATGCGGTAATCAAGGTCGTCGGCGTCGGCGGGGGCGGAGGTAATGCCGTCGACCATATGGTGTCGGCCGATATCGACGGCGTTGATTTTATCGCTACCAACACCGACGCCCAGGTACTGAAGAATTCCTCCGCCAGGACGGTGCTGCAGCTCGGCAGCAACGTAACCAAGGGCCTCGGCGCGGGCGCCGACCCGGAACTCGGGCGGCAGGCGGCCATGGAGGACCGGGATCGCATCATCGATGTCCTGCAGGGGGCGGACATGGTGTTCATCACCGCCGGCATGGGCGGCGGCACGGGTACGGGCGGCGCCCCTGTGGTCGCCCAGGCCGCCAAGGAGCTGGGTATTCTGACCGTGGCGGTCGTAACCAAGCCCTTTCCGTTCGAGGGAAAGAAGCGCATGCAGCTCGCCGAAAACGGCATCAAGGAACTCAATCAATACGTTGATTCGTTGATCACCATCCCGAACGAAAAGCTGCTGACCGTGCTCGGCAAGACCGAGACCCTGCTGGACGCTTTCAAGGCCGCCAACAACGTCCTGCTCGGTGCGGTGCAGGGAATCGCGGAATTGATCACCCGCCCGGGTCTGATCAACGTGGACTTCGCCGATGTGCGCACCGTCATGGCCGAGATGGGCATGGCGATGATGGGGTCGGGCAGCGGCTACGGCGATCACCGCGCGCGCGAGGCCGCTGAGGCCGCCATTGCCAGCCCCTTGCTCGAAGACGTTAACCTGGCCGGCGCGCGCGGCATCCTGGTGAACGTCACGGCCGGCCTGGATATGGGCATCGGTGAATTCGAGGAGGTCGGCAACACCATCAAGGAGTTCGCATCGGAGAACGCCACCGTCGTGGTCGGGACGGTCATCGACCCGGATATGCAGGATGAGCTTCGGGTCACGGTGGTCGCAACGGGCATCGGTCAGTCGAACATCGCCGTTGAAGAGGAGAAGCCCATCAAGCTGGCGTACAAGAACAACAGCGGCGAGATCGATTACAAGCAGCTGGACCGCCCGACCGTGATTCGCCACCAGGTGGCGAACAGCAGCTACTCCTCGGAGGTGGACGGCGACTTCGAGCATCTCGAGGTGCCTGCATTTTTGCGCCGTCAGGCCGATTAGTCGTCCATCGGGTGCATCGGGGAAAGGCTGAATTATGCCTGTTTGATATCGATCAAACGTGATGTGGTTCTCTATGCAGGCGAAAAAGGCTATGTTAATATTCGCTCGGGTTTCAGCGCCCTACCAGTTAAATAAGAAGGATCAATGATAAGACAACGTACCCTGAAGAATGTCATCCGCGCCACGGGCGTGGGTTTGCACACCGGCGAGAAGGTGTTCCTGACCCTCCGGCCGGCCGCCCCGAACACCGGGATCGTGTTCCGCCGCGTTGACCTGGACCCGGTGGTGGATATGGTGGCGCGGCCGCAAAACGTGGGGGAGACCCTGCTGTCCACCACCCTGACCAAGGGTCCCGTGCGCGTATCGACGGTCGAGCACCTGTTGTCGGCGTTTGCCGGCCTGGGTATCGATAATGCCTATGTGGACGTCAGCGCGGCGGAAGTGCCCATCATGGACGGTAGTGCCGGACCCTTCGTCTTTCTCATTCAGTCGGCCGGCATCGAGGAGCAAAACGCGTTGAAGCGATTCATTCGCATCAAGCGCTCGATAACGGTGCACGAAGACGACAAGTGGGCCAAATTCGAGCCCTTCGACGGCTTCAAGGTGGCCTTCACCATCGATTTCGATCATCCCGCCTTCAAGGTGCGCACCCAGCAGACCGTCATCGATTTCTCCACGACCTCCTTCGTCAAGGAGGTGAGCCGTGCGCGGACCTTCGGTTTCATGCGCGAGCTGGAGCGCCTGCGCGAGCGCAATCTCGCCCTGGGCGGCAGCCTCAACAACGCCATTGTCGTCGACGACTACCGGATCATCAACGAAGAAGGCCTGCGCTACGAAGACGAGTTCGCCAAGCACAAGGTGCTGGACGTCGTCGGCGACTTGTATCTGCTGGGCTGCAGCCTGATCGGCTCATTCAGCGGCTACAAGTCGGGCCACGCGCTGAACAACCGCCTGTTACGTGCCCTTCTTGCCGATGAAACGGCATGGGAGGTGGTGACGTTCGACAACGGGAGCAATACCGCCCCGGTGTCCTTCATTCACCCCATTTCAGCCGTTTGAGCCATCCTGCATCGCGGGGGGCGTCTCCGGTCCCCCGCGCTTCATTTGTATTCCCGCTATCAAGTCAGCCTGCGGGTGACGATCGCGCCAAATAACCGGCGATCAGCCCCGTAACAGGTGCTTGCCGCCACCGCAGTGTGCCGTCATCGGCCGCACGGCGGGCGTCAGGCCTTTGGCCCGCGCTTTGCAAGAACGTCCTGCAACACCTGTTGGAGGCTGACCGGATTGGCCGCGCGCCCGGGGTTGCCGGCCCCACGGGCCGGCACCCCGGCCGGGGCGTGGGGCCGGCCGGTCTTGGGCCGAACCTTGATTTTGATATCGCGGATCCATTGGTATCCCGACTGATCCCGCAGGGATGTCGCCAGGGCCGGGGCCAGATAGCGAAGCCGCGTGGCCCAGGCAGGAGAGTCGGCGTGAACCACCAGGGTGGTCTGATGGACGGCGGCCACGTCGCAGTGCTGGTCGAGGGGGGCGGGCAGGTGCGACTTCAGCGCCAGGGACAGCTGTTTTAAGAGCTGTATTTGGTTTATGATCGTGCCCAGCAGGCCTGGGCCCGGAGACAGGAGGTTAAGGATGTGTTTTGGTGATGAAGTGCCCATTTAGATTCGTCGCTGGATGCCGATAAAGAATTAATAAACAGGGACTTGAGTTATGCACGTCATCGTTGTCACCAAACGCCGCCAAAAGCCGGTTTGCCTCACCCGGGTCAAGTTTATCAGCTTGCTGGCGCTGGCGGCGGCCGTTTTTTCCGCCAGTCTCCTGTACACAGGCTACCAGGTCGGCCTGTACGTGTGGAAGGGTGAGGTGGCGCGCGAGCGCCATGCCCTGGCCGAGGTCACCCAGTCATCCAAGCAAGGCCTTGACGCATTGAGCTCGCGCATCGGCCAGCTCCAATCCCATATGATCCGTCTGGACGCCTTGGGGCAACGCCTGACCTCCCTGGCGAAGCTGGACAAGGGCGAGTTCGACTTCAAGGATCCGCCGGCCGAAGGCGGCCCGGACATGCCGCTGCCGGCCCAGCCGGTGGACGTCAAGACCCTGTTGCGCTCCATGAACGCCCTCGGCAAGCGCATCGAGGACCGTGCCCAGCAGCTGACGGTGCTTGAATCCCTGATGATGAACCACAAGCTCCAGCAGCAGGTGCACCCCTCCGGCAGGCCCATCAAGGGCGGATGGATCTCCTCGTATTTCGGCCGGCGCATCGATCCGTTCACGGGCCGTCCCTCTTTTCACCCGGGCATCGATTTCGCAGGCAAGCGGGGCTCCCCGGTGCTGGCCGTGGCCTCCGGGGTGGTGGTATTTGCAGGGAGGGATCATGGTTATGGTAACCTTGTACAGATCGACCATGGCAACGGTTATGCCACGCGCTACGGCCATTGCGAGAAGATCCTCGTCAAGGTTGGCGAAAAAATAAAGAAAAATCAAAAGATTGCGTTGATGGGAAGCACCGGCCGCTCGACGGGACCTCATGTGCACTTCGAGGTGCTGCGCCACGGGAAGATCGTGAATCCTGCCCGGTACGTCCGTGCATCCCGTTGATTATGATTGGATTAGTCGCAATATATACATCATCCACATTACCCACTCCTATATCGATAGCCGCTTTCGATGGTCTCCAAACTACTGAGTAAGATTTTCGGCAGCCGCAACGAACGGTTGCTGAAGCAGATGCAGCAGACTGTTGCTGCGATCAACGGCCTGGAATCCCAGTTCTCGTCCCTGTCCGACGAGGCGCTGCGCGCCAAGACCGAGGATTACCGCCGCCGTTACGCCGACGGCGAGTCCTTGGAGGCGCTCCTGCCCGAGGCGTTCGCCACCGCCCGCGAGGCCGCCAAGCGCGTCCACAACATGCGCCACTTCGACGTCCAGCTCATCGGGGGCATGGTGCTCCACGACGGCAAGATCGCCGAGATGCGCACCGGGGAGGGCAAGACCCTGGTGGCCACCTTGCCCGCCTATTTGAATGCCCTGACCGGCAAGGGTGTGCACGTGGTCACCGTCAATGACTACCTGGCACGGCGCGACGCCGCGTGGATGGGCAAGATTTATGAATTCCTGGGCCTGTCGGTGGGGGTCATCGCCTCCGGCCAGCCCAACGAGGAAAAGCGCGCCGCCTACGCCGCGGATATCACCTACGGGACGAACAACGAGTACGGTTTTGACTACCTGCGCGACAACATGGCCTTCAGCCTGGAGGACAAGGTGCAGCGCGACCTGCACTTCGCCATCGTCGACGAAGTCGACTCGATCCTCATCGACGAGGCCCGCACGCCGCTGATCATCTCCGGCCCGGCGGACGACAGCACCGAGCTGTACAAGAAGGTCGATGCCCTGGTGCCGCAGCTGATTCGCCAGGAAGAGGAAGACGGCCCCGGGGATTACAGCGTCGACGAGAAGGACCGGCGGGTCCACCTGACCGAGGAGGGGCACCAGCACGCCGAGGAACTGTTCGCCCGGGAGGGGCTGCTGGGCGAGGGCGAGAGCCTCTACGACCCCGGCAACATCAATCTGATGCACCACTTGAATGTGGCCCTGCAGGCCCACTATCTGTATCAGCGCGATGTGCACTACATCGTCACCGGCAACGGCCAGGTGGTCATCGTCGACGAGTTCACGGGCCGGACCATGCCGGGCCGGCGCTGGTCGGGGGGGATCCATCAGGCGGTGGAGGCCAAGGAAGGGGTGTCGATCCAGCACGAGAACCAGACCCTCGCCTCGATTACCTTCCAGAACTACTTCCGGCTGTACGAAAAGCTCTCCGGCATGACCGGAACCGCCGACACGGAGGCCTACGAATTCCAGCAGATCTACGGCCTGGAGGTGGTGGTGATCCCCACCCACAAGCCCATGATCCGCGATGACCAGGGTGACCTGGTCTACCGTACCGCCAAGGAGAAGTTCGACGCCATCATCGAGGACATCAAGGACTGCCACCATCGCGGGCAGCCGGTGCTGGTGGGTACGACCTCCATCGAGACCTCCGAGTACTTGTCCGAGCAGCTGAACAAGTCGACCATCAAGCACCAGGTGCTCAACGCCAAGCAGCACCAGCAGGAGGCCCAGATCATCGCCCAGGCCGGCAGGCCCGGGACCGTGACCATCGCCACCAACATGGCCGGCCGCGGCACCGACATCGTGCTGGGGGGCAACCTGGACACAGAGCTGTCCGAGCATGAGGGCGCGGACGAACAGACCCGGGACAAGGTCCGCCAGCAGTGGCAGGTCCGCCACGAAGAGGTGCTCGCGGCCGGCGGCCTGCGGGTGGTCGGGACCGAACGGCACGAGTCGCGGCGCATCGACAACCAGCTGCGCGGGCGTTCCGGCCGTCAGGGCGACCCGGGGTCGAGCCGCTTCTATGTCTCCCTGGAAGACAGCCTCATGCGCATCTTCGGCTCCGAGCGCATCTCCACCTTGATGCAGCGGTTCAACATGCCCGAAGGCGAGGCCCTGGAGCACCCGTGGATCAGCCGCGCCATCGAGAACGCCCAGCGCAAGGTCGAGGGGCACAACTTCGATATTCGCAAGAACCTGCTCGAGTTCGATGACGTCGCCAACGAGCAGCGCAAGGTCATCTACGCCCAGCGCAACGAGCTGATGGCGAGCGACGATATCTCGGAGGTGGTCAAGACCATCCGCGAGGATGTGATCAGCGCCGCCATCGACCAGTACATCCCGCCCGAGAGCCTCGACGAGCAGTGGGACGTCCCCGGCCTGGAACAGGCCCTGGAGCAGGATTTCGGCGTGAAGCTGGACATCCAGGGGTGGCTGACGGCCGACGAGGACCTGCACGAAGAGCCCCTGCGCGACCGGGTTCACGAGGAAGTGGAGAAGATGTACGCCGCCAAGGAGGAGATGGCCGGGGCGGAGGTCATGCGCCATTTCGAAAAGGCGGTGATGCTGCAGGTGCTCGACTCCATGTGGAAGGAGCATCTCGCCTCCATGGATTACCTGCGTCAGGGGATTCACCTGCGCGGCTACGCCCAGAAGAACCCCAAGCAGGAGTACAAGCGTGAGGCCTTCGAGATGTTCACCGACCTCCTGGACCGGATCAAGGCCGAGGTGGTGCGCATCCTGACCCGCGTCCAGGTCACCGCCGAGGAGGATGTGGAGGCCGTGGAGGCCCGCCGACGCCCCACGACGAAGGTCCATTATGAGCACGCCGAGCCCGAGCCCTTGGCGGCGGACGGCGAAGACGAGGTTCCGCCTGCGGGAGGCGAAGAGGAGGCAGCGAAGCCGTTCGTGCGCGAGGGGCGCAAGGTGGGGCGCAACGAGCCCTGCCCGTGCGGCTCGGGGAAGAAGTACAAGCAATGTCACGGCCGGCTGGCCTGATGGGGCATCGGTCCCTCGTGCGCCCATGGCGGTCGGCATAGGGCCATTGCCCCGTCTGCACCCGGTCCCGGGGATCAGGGTGGGCGTCGCCTGTGCCGGCTTCAAGGCCCCCGGGCGCCGGGACCTGGTGGTCATGGCCCTGGACGAAGGGGCCCACAGCGCCGCCGTGTTCACGGGCAACGCCTTTTGCGCCGCGCCGGTGACGGTCGCCCGGGATCACCTGGCCGGCGGCCCGCCGCGTTTTCTGGTCATCAATTCGGGCAATGCCAATGCGGGGACCGGGACCCAGGGCATCGAGACCGCCCTCCAGTGCTGCGACCTGATCGCCGCCGCCGCCGGTTGCGACAGAACCCAGGTCCTGCCCTTTTCCACCGGGGTGATCGGTGAGCCGCTGCCCTTGCAGCCGTTTCGAGACGGGCTGCCCGCGGCCCTGGCGGCCCTGGCGGCCGACGGCTGGTCTGAGGCCGCTCACGGCATCATGACCACCGATACGGTGCCCAAGGGGGCATCGCTGCAGACGCGGGTCGATGGCGAGGCGGTGACGGTGACCGGCATCGCCAAGGGCTCGGGCATGATCTGCCCGGATATGGCTACCATGCTGGCGTTCATCGCCACCGACTGCGCCGTTGCCCCCGATGTGCTGCGCCGGTGCCTGGACCGGGCCGTGGCGGATTCGTTCAACCGCATCACGGTGGACGGGGATACGTCCACCAACGATGCCTGTGTCGCGGTGGCCACGGGCCGCGGCGCCGCGGCCGTGGACTCGGCCGACAGTCAGGCCTATGAGGACTTGTGCGCGGCGCTGACCACGGTGTGCCGCTCGCTGGCGCAGATGATCGTGCGTGACGGGGAAGGGGCGACGAAGTTTATTACCATCGAGGTACAAGGCGGGGCGAGCGAGGAGGAGTGCCGGCGCGTGGCTTATACCATCGCCCATTCCCCCCTGGTCAAGACCGCTTTCTTCGCCAGCGACCCCAATTGGGGGCGCATCCTCGCGGCGATCGGCCGCGCCGGGGTGCCGGAGCTGGACGTAAGCCGGGTCGACATGTCCCTGAACGGTGTCTGTATTGTGCGCCGGGGGGCGCGTGCCGGGGACTACCGCGAGGAGCAGGGAGCAGCCGCCATGCAGGCGTCGGAGATCGATCTCTGTATTCAACTGGGCCGCGGCCGTTACAGGGATTATATATGGACTTGCGATCTATCTTATGAGTACGTGCGCATCAACGCCGCGTATCGCAGCTGAGCGCTAGGTGACGGATGCGGCTGGACTGGACGTGGCGCACGGATGCGAATATAGTAGACACATTTTTTATAGAACAATTAAGCCAAAAGCTGTAGGGCAATTCACATTGAGGTAAGTATATGTACGGGATCCTTGACTTATCACTGGGCGGCTACATCATCGCGGCGCTGCTGATGACGCATATCACGATTGCGGGTGTTACGATCTTCCTGCATCGCCATCAGGCCCACCGGGCCCTGGAGCTTCACCCCATCGTCAGTCACTTTTTCCGCTTTTGGCTGTGGCTGACCACCGGCATGGTGACCAAGGAGTGGACGGCGATTCACCGCAAGCATCACGCCAAGGTGGAGACCAAGGACGACCCCCACAGCCCTCAGGTGGCGGGCATCAGGAAGGTGTTGCTGGAGGGCTCCGAGCTGTACCGGGCGGAGTCCAAGAACCAGGAGACCCTGGACAAGTACGGCCACGGCACGCCTGATGATTGGATCGAGCGCAATTTGTACTCCAGGCACAGCGTCATGGGCGTGGTGCTCATGTTCATTGTGGACCTGATCCTGTTCGGCATCCCGGGCATCAGCATCTGGGGCGTGCAAATGCTGTGGATCCCGATCTTCGCGGCCGGCGTGATCAACGGCATCGGCCACTGGTGGGGTTACCGCAACTATGAGGTCCCCGACGCCTCCACGAACATCGTGCCGTGGGGCATTATCATCGGCGGCGAGGAACTGCACAACAATCACCACACCTTCGCCAGCTCCGCCAAGTTGTCCAACAAGTGGTGGGAGTTCGATATCGGCTGGATGTATATCCGGATCATGGAGATCTTCGGCCTGGCGCGGGTGAAGAAGGTGGCGCCCAAGCCCAAGATCGATCCGGGCAAGCCCCAGATGGATTCGGACACGGTGCTCGCCGTGGTGTCCAACCGCTTTCAGGTCATGGCGCAATACAGCAAGCAAGTGGTGGCGCGGGTGCACAAGGATGAGCTGCGCCGCGCCGACAGCTGGGAGCGTACCCTCCTGCGGCGCGTCAAAGGGCTGTTGGTGCGGGAAGAGTCTCTGATGGACGAGCATGCCCGGCAAAACCTGGCGTCCGTCCTGGAGCAGAACCAGCAACTGTACACCGTATACCACTTCAAGCAACGCCTGCAGGAGATCTGGAAGCGCTCCACGGCCACCCAGGAGCATCTCCTGCACGCCCTGCAGGAGTGGTGCCATCAGGCGGAGGAGACGGGGATCAAGTCCCTGCAGGACTTCGCCAGGACGCTGCGCAGTTACACCATGCAGGCCCCCGCCCCGGCGGCCTAGGCCGTCGCCCCGGGCCCGGGGTTGAGCAATAAAAAAACCCGCTTTCGCGGGTTTTTTTATTGCTCGAGTGTCCGCGCCGGGGACTTACTTGAGCTTTTCTTCCTTGTACGCGATACGCTTGCGAAGCACCGGATCGTATTTCATCATCTCCAGCTTGTCGGGCGTGTTGCGCTTGTTTTTGGTGGTCGTATAAAAGTGGCCGGTGCCCCCGGTCGAAACCAATTTGATCTTGTCTCGCATCGTTCAGCCTCCGTTACACACGCTCGCCGCGCTTGCGCATATCGGCGATCACGGACTCGATACCCAGCTTGTCGATGGTGCGCAATCCCTTGGTGGTGATGCGCAGCTTGACCCAGCGTTTTTCGCTGTCCACCCAGAAGCGGTGGGTGTGCAGGTTGGGCATGAACCGCCGCTTTCGCTTGTTGTTGGCGTGTGAGACATTGTGGCCGCTCATCGGCCGTTTACCCGTAATTTGACAGACTTTGGACATGGAAAACGCCCCTGAAAGCTATGTGTACACGCAAAGCGCTTATTAAACAATTCTCCGCGGAAAATTGCAAGAAGAATCCATAAGTTATTCTTCCAAAGGGCGGCGCCCGCCGTCTCCTAGCTGAACGGGTGGGTCAGGAAATCATTCATCTTCTTGAGCAGGTCCTCACAGGTGGCACCCTTGGATTTTCCCTCGACCTGCCAGCCCTTGCCGGGGGCGTACTTGCATACCAGATTCTTCTGGTCGGCATTGTCCGTCATCACCTGGAAGGTGTCGTCGTAGGGGCTGTATTCGGCGAACAGAACCGTTCCCACATAGAAACGATAGGTATTGGTGTGGCTGTGCCACAACACCCGAGGGAAGAGCTTCATCTTGTTCTCGACGGCCGTTACGTCCGAGCCGGAGATATCCGGCTTGGGAGGCTCGGCCTTGGCGGGCTTGGCCGCCTGCGCCGTCTTGTCGGCCTCTTTGCCGCCGCCGGCGGCCTCCTGCGATGACGAGCCGGCGCCGGACTGATCAGCGCCGCCTTCAGTGCCCTGTGAGGCGTCTCCCTGTGAGGCCTCACCCTTGGAGGCCTGACCCTGGTCGGAGGCGGCGGCCTCTTGGGTCGCGCCGCCCTCGGCGCCTTGCGCGCCCTCCTTTTCGGGCGCCGACGCACAGCCCGTCAGGGCAAAACCGGCCACCAGGAGCGCCGCGCCCCCCATCAAGCCAAGCAGCTTCTTATAATTCGTTTCCGCCATCCTCGTTTTCCCCCCTTATTTTATCCAAGCAGAACAATGCGGCCACTCGCAAATTATAACTGTAATCGGATCTTAGGTTAATAATGCCCAAAATCATAGCGTAATCCAGGGCGATTTTCATTACATGGAGGGGCGGGCAGGGGCCCAGGGGCCGGCCCCGGCGGGCACAGGTGCGTCAAGCGCCGGTTGAGTGATAGATTAGGCTGTCGCCACAGGGCTATCCCAAAGGGAACAAGGAGTGATATGTCAAGCAATACCAAGCTGTCGAGATTCGTCGAAAATATCGGAGACTACCTGGTTGAGGGGTTTCACCTGATTGCGCTGTTCGTCATCGGGGGGACCATCGTTTGGTCGGCGCTTTATCAATATATCGACATTGTGCGTCAGGGCCACGCCTCGTTGCAGGACATCCTGATCCTGTTCATCTACCTGGAGCTGGGGGCGATGGTGGGCATCTACTTCAAGACCAATCGACTGCCGGTACGTTTCCTTCTGTATATAGGCATCACCGTGCTGACCCGGTCGCTGGTGGTCGATGTCGAGGCGGATGAGAGCCACATCTTGCTGATCATCACCTCGGCGATCCTCATGCTGGCCCTGGCCATCGTCGTGCTGGGGTACGGCAGCAGCCGTTTCTCGTCGGATGAAATCGACGTGAGGCAGGAAAACATCAAAGTGAAATAGCGCCCTGCGGCCGGACCGCCGGGGTCGCCAGCCCCGGGGCCCCGCGTCATTTCCGCCCGGCCGCGGGCCGCATGGCCACTTTTTTGTTGTTTCATGCGCGCTTTGCCTTTACACTCGAAAATTGCCAAACCGGCCAGGCGCCGCGAGTGAGGGATGCATTGAGCACGGAGCGAAGAAAACACGCCAGGAAAGCTCTCCGAGAGGGGACGGAGGTCGGTGGCGCCTTCTATGTTGAAGATAACAAGAAGGCGTACAAGATTAAGAGCCTGCGCGATATTTCCCTGACCGGGGCGGGGGTCTGGATGATGAAATCATTCAAGACCGGCGATCAGGTGAACTTCAAGTTCGAGTCCCAAGAGAATCTGATCACCGTCCCCGGGACGGTGGTGTGGTGCGAAAAGACCCCCGGGACCCGTTCTTGCAGCGTGGGCCTGAGGTTCGATCCGGCGGATAAGACCAATAACATCCTGCTGTTCATGACCCTGCGCAAGCACATCGACTTTTCCAGCGAGCCCGCAAAAGGGCGCGCCGACGCCTAGGGAACCTCTGCACAGGTCACGCATGATAAGCGGCCTCGTGCAGCAGGTCGCCTAGGCAGGCTACTTTCCCCGCCTTCGGCCCTCATGCCGTAGGGGTCCTCGACGAACAAATCCTTGACGGAGATATCGAAGGCCCTGGCCAGCTTTTCGATATTGTCGACGCTGACATTGCGCTCCAGTCTTTCGATATCCCCCACATAGGTGCGGTGCAGCCCGCTTCTCTCCGCAAGCGTCTCCTGCGACCAGCCGCGCTCTTTGCGCAGCCGGCGGATGTTGCCTGCAAGGATCTGTCGGGCCGGACTCGCCATCCATTTATTGAGCCAGAAAGCTGACGATAAGTCGACAGACTAAACGTGGGATGACTATGAGTGGGCATGTGAAAAGTGGCATAACCGGGGTGCCATGGCATTGGAGGCGGCCGGTCGGGCCGTATCGGCCTGCACGGCGGCTGACGCCGTGTGCGCCCCCGGCGGCCCCCGGTCACTGAAGTCTTGACGGGCGCCCGGTGCGCGTCCGCGGCCCGAGTCGCGCCCGTCGCGATGCGCCTGTTGTCCGCGGCGCCCGACGGGCTACACTAGACGGTGCAAATGCGGTCTAATGACGGGCGGGTGTCGTCAGCGAAAGGAGAGTTGTCATATGTCAGCAAAGATCGAGCCGGTCATCGGAAATTGGTACAGGGCAGAGGACGCCAGCTCCTTCGAGGTGATTGCCGTGGACGATGATGCTATCGAGATACAGTATTTCGACGGGGGCATCGAGGGGCTGGACATGGCCTCATGGCAGGAGATGGAGCTCGAGGAGATCGAGCCCCCGGAGGATTGGTCGGGTCCCTTCGACGATCTGGAGAAGGACGACCTGGGGTATACCGACATGCACGAAGACGAAGACGACTACTCCGGTGAAGGGACCGGCTGACCCTTGTCCGTCAGTGGGAAGCGACCTTGGAGACGTCCGTGCACACCCGTTGCCGCCAGTGTGACTTGAGCTTTTCAGCGGCGGCGATGTCGCGCGCCGACATTTCATGTTCAAGGGTGTCCTTGTACAGCGCCGCCATCTGGTCGCCCTGGTCGGCGGCCAGGCTGTACCATGTATGAGACAGGATGATGTCCTGAGTGGCCGTGCGCACCCGCCACTTCACCGCGTGCTGGTCATAGAGCCGGCCTAGCTGATACTGGGCCTGGCGGTAGCCCTGAACCGCGGCCCGGCAAAACCAGATTCGCGCGGTGACGGTGTTGCGGGTCTGATCGAAGCCGCAGCAATAGGTCATGCCCACCTCGTACTGGGCGGCGGCGTCCCCCTGGTTGGCGCGGGCGAGCAGGTCGTGGCGGTGCTTGTACAGCGGGTCGTCGGGGCTGAGGGTCGCGCAGCCGACCAGCACCGGGGCGATCACCATCAAAATGCCTAATCTGATATTCATGGTCCTTTTCCTCATTCTTATTTAGTTGTCGAAGAGAAAAATGGATGGATGCGGGCTAGCCCCTCAGGTATCCCCATTTTTGCAGCGCCGCCGGCATGAGCGACGCCAGTCTCCCCCCCAGTCGCTTTTTCTTCACGTAGGCGACCTCGTACAGCTCTGCCTCCCGGCTGGCCTGCAGGAGGTAATCGTCGCTGGTCGCCACCTGGTCTATCAGCCGCATGGTGAGGGCGCGGCTGCCGTACCAGTGCTCGCCGGTGGCGACCTGCTGGATGTCCACCTCCTTGCGGTGATCGGCGATCATGTCCTTGAACAGGGTGTGCGTGTCCTCGATTTCCTGTTTCAGCTTGTCCCGGCCGGCCTCGGTGTTCTCGCCGAACACGGTCAGGGTGCGCTTGAACTCCCCGGCGGTGATCTGCTCGAAGTCGATATTATTCTTTTTGAGCAGCCGGTTGAAGTTGGGCAGTTGGGCGATGACCCCGATGGACCCAATGATAGCAAAGGGAGCGGCGATGAGCCGGTCCGCGATGCAGGCCATCATATAGCCCCCGCTGGCGGCCACTTTGTCCACCGAGATGGTCAGCGCAATGCCCTTGTCTTTTACCCGCTGCAGCTGCGAGGCGGCCAGCCCGTAGGTATGGACCATCCCCCCGCCGCTTTCCAGGCGCAGGAAGACTTCGTCTTCCGGGGTGCCCACCATCAGGATGGCGGTGATCTCCTCGCGCAGGTTGTCCAGGGCGGAGGCCCGGATGTCGCCGTGAAAATCGAGCACGAAGATCCGCTTCTTGCGCGGCCCGCCGCCTTTGCCGGCCTCCTTTTCCTCGTGCTTGAGGCGTTTTTGTTCCTGCTTAAACAAACGCTTGGGCAGTATCTGCGCCTTCAGGGCCTGCCCCATGCGCTGATACCGGTCGTTGAGCTTCTTGACCTCGATGTGCTCATCGTCCCGTCGCTTCTGGCGCTGGTGGGCGATGATGATGACGACCGCCAGGATGGCGAGGACCACGGTCACGGTCTTGGCCAGAAACAACAGATAGTGGGGGAGAATCGCTTGCACAGTCACGTCCCAGTTCAGTTTGTCGTCACCCGGGCGCGGCCTGCCCGCACGCCGGCGAAATGCGCCAGGTAACTGATTTGTCAAAAATTTGATACACAATCTACCATAACTGGAAACCGCGACCAACGTTTGCGTCGTTTCCGCGCGGCAAGGTGGAGCAGGGGGCGGCCTGCCCCCTGCGGCAGTGCCTTTGACCTGTGTCAAATTGCTGCAATCAAATCCATGGATAATGTATGGGAGATACCGGGTAGTGAAGGCAAACAGGTCGGCGAGGCAGGAGACGCTCAAGATGAACGGCACAGATGGGATGGAGCACCGTTGGGGAAGCCGTAAACCCGTTGTGGTACCCGTGACGGTTTATCACGAAGGGCGGCCCGTGGGGCGTGCCCGCACGCGCAACATCGGACGGGAGGGCATGTTTGTCGAAGCGGACGCCGTGCGGTTCCCCGTGCACACCGTTTTGGAGCTGGAGCTGCCCCGGGCCCTGATGGGGGATCGAAACAGTCGGCGCATCCCGGGACTGGTGATCCACAATCACAAGGACGGCGTGGGGCTGATGTTCTGCAGCTTCGATCATCACCTGTTCAAGGGCATCGATGAACTGCTCGATTCCATGGGGGCAGGCCGTCGCCCGCAACAAGACCGGCTGATGGAGACGGGCTGACGGGGAGCGGCCCGGGTCAGGGGCGCTTACCCTGCTCGGGGTTGGCATACCCGTTGTCGACGATCGCCCTGCCCTCGTTGAGCAGGTAGTCGCGGAATGTGCGGGCGATGATCGGCAGCTGCTTGCCCGATGGGCAGACCACATGCCGGCTACGGCGCACCGGAAACCCCTTCCACAATCCCTCCACGTTCAAGATCACCAATTCCCCCGTGGCCACCTCGAAGGTCAGCGTATGGCGGCACAGGGCCGAGATGCCGAGGCCGCCCATGATGGCCTCCTTGACGGCCTTGTTGCTGCCGAGTTCCATGCGCATGTTGATGGAGGGCTTGTGCCGGTCGAATAGCCTGCACCGCCTGGCGGGTTCTCGAGCCGGGCTCGCCCATGATGAACGGCAGTCTGGCGATCTGCTGGAGGGTGCCCCGCCTGCGCATGGTCAGGGGATGCTCCCGGGGGAGGGCGCGACCACCAGGGGGTTTTCGAGAGAGGAGTCATGCGTCACCGCCACGTCCTCATTGGCCGAATTTATCATAGATAATAATCTATTATAATAATCAAAAAATTTGACTATTATTTATGCTTTGCCGGCGTAAGATGTTTGCTATCACCAGCTGACGGCCGGGCCGGCCGGCTGATTGATTGCCGGGAAGGGAATCCACAGACCCGAGAGCGGGGGCGATTCCAGCATGATTTCGTGAAACCAACCATACGATGGAGGACACCATGGGAAAAGATGAAGGTGCCATAAAAGATCCCAAGAAGCGCTATACCTCGGGGGTCATACCTTACAAGCAGATGGGCTACTGGGATGCGGATTACGAGCCCAAGGATACCGACGTCATCGCGGTGTTCCGGATTACCCCCCAGCCCGGGGTCGACGCCGACGAGGCGGCCGCGGCCATCGCCGGTGAGTCGTCCACGGCCACCTGGACGGTGGTGTGGACCGACCGCCTGACCGCCTGTGAGCTGTACCGCGCCAAGGCCTACCGGGTGGACCAGGTGCCCAACACTGGCGAAGGCACCAACACCGAGGCCCAGTACTTCGCCTATATCGCCTATGATCTCGACCTGTTCGAGCCCGGCTCCATCGCCAACCTGACCGCAGTCGATCATCGGCAACGTGTTCGGCTTCAAGGCGGTCAAGGCCCTGCGCCTGGAGGACATGCGCATGCCGGTCGCCTACCTGAAGACCTTCCAGGGTCCGGCCACCGGCATCGTGGTGGAGCGCGAGCGTCTGGACAAGTTCGGCCGTCCGCTGCTGGGCGCCACCACCAAGCCCAAGCTCGGCCTGTCGGGCCGCAACTACGGCCGCGTGGTCTACGAGGCCCTCAAGGGCGGTCTGGACTTCGTGAAGGACGACGAGAACATCAACTCCCAGACCTTCATGCACTGGCGCGACCGTTTCCTGTACTGCATGGAGGCGGTGAACAAGGCCTCCGCCGCCACCGGTGAGGTCAAGGGCCACTACCTGAACGTCACCGCCGCCACCATGGAGGAGATGTATCGAGCGCGCCGAGTTCGCCAAGAGCTCTGGGCTCCGTGCATCATCATGATCGACCTGGTCATCGGCTACACCGCCATTCAGTCCATGGCCAAGTGGGCGCGCGACAACGACATGATCCTGCACCTGCACCGCGCCGGTAACGCCACCTACACGCGCCAGAAGAACCACGGCATGAGCTTCCGCGTGATCAGCAAGTGGATGCGCATGGCGGGCGTGGACCATATCCACGCCGGCACCGTGGTGGGCAAGCTCGAGGGCGACCCGCTCATGATCAAGGGCTTGTACGACACCCTGCGCGAGACCCATACGCCGCTCAGCCTGGAGCACGGCCTGTTCTTCGAGCAGGACTGGGCCTCCCTGAACAAGGTGATGCCGGTGGCCTCGGGCGGTATCCACGCCGGTCAGATGCACCAGCTGCTGCATTACCTGGGCGAGGACGTGGTCCTGCAGTTCGGCGGCGGCACCATCGGTCACCCCATGGGCATCCAGGCCGGTGCCACGGCCAACCGCGTGGCCCTGGAGGCCATGATCATGGCGCGCAACGAGGGCAACGACTACATGAAGGAAGGTCCCCAGATCCTGGAGAAGGCCGCCAAGGACTGCAAGCCGCTGCAGGCGGCGCTGGATACGTGGAAGGACATCACCTTCGACTACGCATCCACCGATACCGCGGACTTCGTGCCCACGGCCACGTCCAGCAGCTGATCTAGAAGGAGACCAACGCTATGATGACCAATCAAGGCAATCGCATCACCCAGGGCCAGTTCTCGTACCTGCCCGATCTGACCGACGAGCAGATCACCGCGCAGATCAAGTACGCCCTGGACAACGGCTGGGCGGTGAACGTGGAGTACACCGACGACCCTCACCCGCGCAACACCTATTGGGAGATGTTCGGCATGCCCATGTTCGACCTCAAGGACCCCGCCGGGATCCTGATGGAGATCAACGAGTGCCGCAAGACGTTCCCTAACCACTATGTCCGGGTTACGGCGTTCGACAGCACCCGCGGCTGGGAAACCCCGCGCATGTCGTTTCTCGTCAACCGCCCCAAGGAGGAGCCCGGGTTCGGCCTGGTTCGTCAGGAGGTCGACGGCAGACAAATTCGCTACACCGTCCACGCCTATGCCGCGGACAAGCCGGAGAGCGAGCGGTACGGCAACAAGTAACCTCTCCATGGCACTGTGAGGGGGCGGTCCGCGTGGGCCGCCCCCTCGGCAGCGGCCGGTATCCGGCGGATCGTCAGGCGCTTTGAGCCCAGGGGCCCGGTGTGGTCACGGCAGTCGATCAGGTATCGGCCTTTCCCCCAAAGGAGGTAAAAGTGTTATGGCAGACACAACAGAACACGACGAACAGCAAGAACAGAACCCCGTGGCGATCGAGGACATGTCCCGGACGACGCCACGGTCGATCTGCAGGAAGAGTTGCGCGACTCCCAGGTTCAGGAAGTCCTGGACAAGCTCGACCGCGAGCTGATCGGCCTGAAGCCGATCAAGACCCGGATCCGCGAGATCGCCGCCCTGCTGCTGGTGGACCGGATGCGGCGCAAGCTCGGCCTGGTCTCCGGGCCGCCCAGCCTGCATATGTGCTTCACCGGCAACCCCGGTACCGGCAAGACCACCGTGGCCATGCGCATGGCGGAGATCCTGCACCGCCTGGGCTACGTGCGCGAGGGTCATATGGTGGCGGTCACCCGCGACGACCTGGTGGGCCAGTACATCGGTCATACCGCGCCCAAGACCAAGGAGGTGCTCAAGCGCGCCATGGGCGGGGTGTTGTTCATCGACGAGGCCTATTACCTGTACCGTCCCGAAAACGAGCGGGACTACGGGCAGGAGTCCATCGAGATCCTGCTGCAGGTCATGGAGAACCAGCGCGACGACCTGGTGGTGATCCTGGCGGGCTACAAGGACAAGATGGACAAGTTCTTCCAAAGCAACCCGGGGATGTCGTCGCGCATCGCCCATCACCTGGACTTCCCCGACTACGCGTCGGACGAGCTGATGTCCATCGCCAAGATGATGCTCGAGGAGCAGCAGTACCGCCTCAGTCCCGAGGCCGAGAAGGTGTTTATCGACTATATCGAGCGGCGCATGAAGATGGCCCATTTCGCCAACGCCCGCAGCGTGCGCAATGCCCTGGACCGGGCGCGCCTGCGCCAGGCCAACCGCCTGTTCGCCAAGGGCGACAGCAAGCTCACCAAGGACGATCTGATCACCATCGAGGCGGAAGACATCCTGGCCAGCCGGGTCTTTAAGGACGGCAAGCCCGACGGTGACGCAATGGAGCCTGATCAGGACCAGGAGTAAACCCGGCGGGCCCCGCCGGGCCTTCCCGCAGACGGCCGGGGCATCCCTCGCCTCGGTTCCCACCTCCCATCACCCATGTCCTGGCGCGGCCCCCGAGACGAGATCGCGACGGGCATTAGAGCCCTTCTGAAATCAAGTCCGGCGGGTTCGGGCGGGCGCCCGAGTGTGCTAAAGTAATTGCGTATCCATGTCGATGTAATATCGTAGCGAGCGTGTATAGAGGCTTGGCGTGGAGGCGCATATGACCCGCAGTGTTAGGGACATCATTCCGATCAGGACATTGCCCAAGGTAATGCAGGCGGTGTACTACAACCGAGTGCGCCTGGCCCTCCTGCGACTGGGCAATCCCCTGCGCCTGGAGATGCCCGGACTTCGGGGCATCGATGTCATCCTGGATGACAGCGCCTGGATGGCCGTTGACCGCAACCAGGTGGACATGCCCCTGCTGGCCTGGACTGATTTCGACTCGCGGCGTCGCGAGGCCCTCCATCAAGCCGTGCCCTGCCGCATGCACCTGTACCACTTTCACGCCGGCCTGTTGATGGGCGATCTGCTGGACAACCTCGAGTTCGCCGTCGACGAGCGCCTGAGCCAATGGGGCTCCCTGTCCTCGTGCAGGGTATCGACCCTGGCCGACCGGCTCCGGGTCTGATCCCCGCCGCTCTGACGGCGGCGTTTCCTCAGTATCTGTGGGCGCAGAAGAGAACCCGTGTTCTCTCGCCAAGGCGCCAAGCACGCCGGGAAATCAACTCTTGGGTCCGCACAGTCTTGTCAGCGACCGGTTTTTTCCGGTTTCGCCCTCTGTGGCGCTCTTGCCTCTTCTCCCTTGGCGTTCTTGGCGGCTTGGCGAGAGATAAAAATCGGGTCGGGAAAAATGCTCCCCAATGGGGTGTCGCCGCTCAATTATCCTTCAAGGCCATTTGCCTGACGTTCACGGCGAGCGAAGCGTCACCCGAAAATGGTGCCAAGCAGCCTCATAATAGTCCCCGCTCGGCCAGGGACGTGATGTCGGCGTCGCCGACGATCATGTGATCCAGCACGCGGATATCCACCAGCTCCAGGGCGTCCTTCAGGCGCCGCGTGATCTGAATGTCGGCCTGGCTGGGCTCGGCCACGCCGGAGGGATGGTTGTGGGCGAAGATGACCGCAGCGGCGTTGTGGGCCAGGGCCTGCTTGACCACTTCCCGGGGGTGGACGCTGGCCCCGTCGATGGTGCCCCGGAACATGGGCTCGAAACGCAGGATGCGGTGCCGGGTATCCAGCAGCAGGCAGGCAAAGCATTCGTGGGCGAGATCGCGCAGCTGGGCCTTGAGGTAGTTGCGGGTGTCGTCGGGGTTGTGTAGCGCCCGGTGCGGTTTGATTATCTCCAGCAGGTGGCGACGGCCCATCTCCAGGGCGGCCTGGAGCAGCACGTACTTGGCCACGCCCAGGCCCTGACCCTCGCAAAAGCGTCCCTGCTCGGCGGTCAGCAGCTTGCGCAGACCGCCGTAGTGGTGAAGCAGCTCGCGGGCCAGGTCCACGGCGGTCTTGCCCCGCGTGCCGGTGCGCAGGAAGATGGCCAACAGCTCCGCGTCCGACAACGCCGACGGCCCCTTTTGCAGAAGTTTTTCCCGCGGGCGCTCCGCCGCGGGCCAATCGCTGATGCGCATGCTGACCTCCCTGTCGAATGCACAAAATGTATAATGGCGTGTGGACACACTTCCCTGTATCCAGAACAAGGCATCTACAGCATACCGGTAATGGGCGCACTAGCAAACAAGCGGGTGATCGTGGGGGTCACCGGCGGTATCGCGGCCTACAAGAGCGCCGATCTGGTGCGCCGGCTGCGCGAGGCGGGCGCCCAGGTGCGGGTGGTGATGACCGAATCGGCGACCCAGTTCATTACCCCGTTGACCCTCCAGGCCCTGTCCGGGCACCGGGTCCATCGTCACCTGCTCGACGCCGACAGTGAAGCGGCCATGGGTCACATCGAGCTGGCGCGTTGGGCCGACCTGGTGCTCGTGGCACCGGCCACGGCCAATTTCATGGCGCGTCTGGCCCACGGCATGGCGGACGACCTGCTCAGCACCCTGTGCCTGGCGAGCGAGGCCCCGGTGGCCTTGGCCCCCGCCATGAACCGCCGGATGTGGGCCCAGGCCGCCACCCGGGCCAATGCGGCGCTGCTGGGCGAGCGGGGGGTCCATCTGTTGGGTCCCGCCGAGGGCGCCCAGGCCTGCGGGGAGACCGGCCCCGGCCGCATGCTGGAGCCCGTCCGGATCGTTGAGCTGGCGGGCGGCTTGTTCGACTGCGGGCGCCTCGCGGGCCGGCACGTGCTGGTCACCGCCGGGCCCACCCGCGAGGAGATCGATCCGGTGCGCTACCTGAGTAACCGCAGCTCAGGGAAGATGGGCTTTGCCGTCGCCGCGGCCGCCGCCGAGGCCGGCGCTGCGGTCACCCTGGTGAGCGGTCCGGCATCCTTGCCGACTCCCAGGAGGGTGCAGCGAGTGGACGTCCAAAGCGCCCTGCAGATGTACGACGCGGTGATGGGGGTGGCCGCCGAGCAGGACATCGTCATCGCCGCTGCCGCGGTGTGCGATTACCGGCCGCGGGAGCGCCTGGCCCACAAGCTCAAAAAGAACGGCCGGGTCCTGGAGTTGTCCCTGGAGCCGACGCCGGACATTGTGGCCGCCGTGGCGGCCCTGGCGCCGCGCCCGTTTGTGGTCGGATTCGCCGCCGAGACCGAGGCCTTGGAGGACAATGCCCGCCATAAGCTGCAGCGCAAGGCGCTGGATATGCTTGCCGCCAACTGGGTGGGCCGCCCCGGCAGCGGCTTTGATAGTGATGAAAACGAGTTGACCGTATACTGGGAGGGCGGGCAAAGGCAATTGCCGCGCAATTCCAAGGAATCATTGGCCCGTCAGCTGATAGAGGTGATCGCCGAGCGTTATGATGCAAAACGTACAACTGAAAATTCTTGACCCGCGGATCGGCGCGGAGTTTCCCCTGCCTCACTACGCCACCGACGGCTCGGCGGGCATGGACCTGCGGGCCTGCATCGACGGGCCGTTGTCCCTGTCACCCGGGGACACCCAGCTGATCCCCACCGGGATTGCGGTCCATATGGAGGACACGGGGATGGCGGCGGTGATCCTGCCCCGCTCGGGGCTCGGTCACAAGCACGGCATCGTCCTGGGAAACCTGGTGGGGCTGATCGACTCGGATTACCAGGGCCAGATCCTGGTGTCGTGCTGGAACCGCGGCCGGGAGGCCTTCGAGATCCAGGTGGGGGAGCGCATCGCTCAACTGGTCTTCGTGCCGGTCCTCCAAGTGCAGTTCGACGTGGTGGAGCAGTTCACCGACAGCGTGCGCGGTGCGGGCGGGTTCGGTCACTCGGGACGCAACTAGCTATTCTATCGATAAGGTGACAAAGGATGACCAATGATTCGACGAGCGCGCCCGCGACCGGCGCCCAGGTGCCCGGCTCCATCTTCCGGGCGTACGACATCCGGGGGGTAGTGGACGAGACCCTCACCGAGGAGGTGGTGTACCACATCGGCCGGGCGATCGGCAGCGAGGCACGCGACAAGGGTCAGACCCGGGTGGTGGTGGCCAGGGACGGGCGCCTGTCGGGGCCGTCGTTCGTGGCGGCGTTGACCCGCGGCCTGTGCGCCAGCGGTTGCGATGTCACCGATATCGGCTGCGTGGCCACCCCGGTCCTGTACTTCGCGACCTACCACCTGGATACCGGTGCCGGCGTCATGGTGACGGGCAGCCACAACCCGCCCAATTACAACGGTCTGAAGATCGTGCTCGGCGGCGAGGCGATCTCCGGAGAGGCCATCCAGACGTTGAGGCACCGCATCGAATCGGGGGACCTGCACGACGGCGAAGGCCGGTTGGACACCATGGACGTCCTGCCCGCCTATATCGACCGCATCGTGGCGGATGTCGAGCTGCAACGGCCGTTGAAGGTGGCGGTGGACTGCGGCAACGGCGTGGCCGGCAACGTGGTGCCGCGCCTGCTGCGGGCCATGGGCTGCGAGGTGGTGGAGCTGTACTGCGACGTGGACGGACGCTTTCCCAATCATCACCCCGACCCGAGCCAGCCCGAGAACCTCGAGGATCTGCGCGAGGCGGTCCGGCGCGAGCAGGCTGACGTGGGCCTGGCCTTCGACGGGGACGGCGACCGCCTGGGCGTGATCGACTCGGCGGGCAAGGTCATCTGGCCCGACCGGGTCATGATGCTGTATGCCATGGATCTGCTCGAGCGCAACCCCGGCGCGCGCATCATGTTTGACGTCAAATGCACCCGCAACCTGGCCGAGATCATCGAACGGGCCGGCGGCGAGGCGGTCATGTCGAAGACCGGCCACTCCCTGATCAAGGCTAAGATGAAGGAGACGGGCGCCCTGCTGGCCGGGGAGATGAGCGGTCACATCTTCTTCAAGGAGCGCTGGTACGGCTTCGACGACGCCGCCTATGCCGCCGCCAGGCTCCTGGAACTGCTGTCCAGGTCAGAGGCGCGCAGCTGCGAGGTGTTCTCCGCCCTGCCGGAGGCCGTCAGTACGCCGGAGCTGCACATCCAGCTGCAGGAAGGCGAACAGTTCAAGTTCATGGAGCAGGTGCTGGCCCGGGCGGTCTTCGACGGGGCCGAGATCACCACCATCGACGGCCTGAGGGCGGACTTCGAGGACGGTTGGGGCCTGATCCGCGCCTCCAACACGACGCCCTGGCTGATCCTGCGCTTCGAGGGCAGTACCCCCACGGCCATGGCACGCATCCAAGATCAATTCAGGGCGTTGCTGCTGAGCATCAGGGGCGACCTGTCCATGCCGTTTTGACGGAGAGGCCGGTGAAAAGTGATGCGGCATTGAATATCGCCCATGTCCTGACGGAGGCGCTGCCATATATCCAGCGCTTCAGCGGCAAGACCGTGGTCATCAAGTACGGCGGCAACGCCATGGTCGACGAGCAGCTCAAGAACAGCTTCGCCCGCGACGTCATTCTCATGAAGCTGGTGGGGATGAACCCGGTGGTGGTTCACGGCGGCGGGCCGCAGATCGGCGGGTCCTGACCAAGGTCGGCAAGGAGAGCCGAGTTCGTGGGCGGCATGCGGGTCACCGACAGCGAGACCATGGACGTCGTGGAGATGGTGCTGGGCGGTCTGGTGAACAAGGAGATCGTCAGCCTGATCAACCGCAACAACGGCCGCGCGGTAGGCTTGACGGGCAAGGACGGGGACCTCATACGCGCCGCCAAGCTGACCTTCACCAACACCGCCCCGGAGATGAACGCCTCGGAGATCATCGATATCGGCCATGTGGGCACCGTCAAGTGCATCAATACCGCGGTCGTCGACATGCTGATCGGCGGCAACTTCATTCCCGTGATCGCCCCCATCGGGATCGGCGACGACGGGCAGTCCTACAATATCAATGCCGATACCGTGGCGGGGGCGCTGGCCAAGAGATGAAGGCGGAAAAGCTGATCCTGCTGACCAATACCGCCGGCATGTTACGACAAGGACCAAAAGGTCATCACGCGCCTCGATGCGACGCAGGCCGATGCGCTGATCAAGGACGAAGTGATCAGTGAGGGCATGCTGCCCAAGGTGAACGCGGCGCTGAACGCCGTCCAGGGCGGCGTGCATGCGGCGCACATCATCGACGGCCGGGTGGAGCATGCGGTGCTGCTGGAGCTGTTCACCGATGCCGGCGTCGGCACCCTTATCCAGCCGTGAGCCGGTGAAAGGCCCGGGCTAGCCTGAGCCCCATGGATTGGTTTTCCCAGATCACCCTGCTCACCGTCTCCCTCGCAGCCAACGCCTTCTCGGCCTTCGTCGGCGGCGGGGCGGGCCTGCTGCAGCTGCCCGCCCTGCTGTTTCTCGGGCTGCCGTTCAGCGTCGCCCTGGCCACCCACAAGGTGGCCACCGTCGCCCTGGGCGTGGGCGCGTCCATGCGGCACTTGAAGAACCGGTCCCTGGAGGGCCGGTTCGCGCTGTTCATGCTGGTGTGCGGGATTCCGGGGGTGGTGGCCGGGGCCACGGTCATTGTGCATATCAATGACCGGGCGGCGAAGCTGGCCCTCGGCGTCCTGACTGTGGGGCTGGGCCTGTTCTCCATGGTCAATGCACACCTCGGTCAGAGTGCGCAGGCCCGCCACCGGGACGCGGCGGGCTACGCCGGGGGAGGGCTGGGGCTGTTCCTCATCGGCGTGCTGAACGGCTCCCTGACGTCCGGTTCCGGGCTGTTCGTCACCCTGTGGCTGATCCTATGGTTCGGGCTCGACTACAAGCGCGCGGTGGCCTATACCTTGGTGCTGGTGGGCCTGTTCTGGAACGCCGCCGGCGCCGTGACCCTCGGGGTACAGGGGGGCATTTACTGGGCCTGGATCCCGGCCCTGCTGGTCGGGTCGCTGCTCGGGGGGTACGCCGGTGCGCACCTGTCGATCATCAAGGGCAACCGTCTGATCAAGCGGGTGTTCGAGGTGGTGACCCTGCTGGTGGGCGCCAAGCTGATTGTCGGATAGTTCAGGTGCCGGCCACGCCGTAGCGCTGCCGGTAGGCGTGGACCCGCTCGAGGGTCTGCTCCATGCCGGACCTCTCGGCCAGGTAGGCGATGACATGGTCCAATGTCACGATGCTGACCACCTCGATACGGTAGCGCTCCCGTATCTCGTCGATGGCGGAGGTCTCATTGCGTCCGCGTTCCTGGCGGTCCAGGGCGATGGCCACGCCCGCGGTGACGGCGCCGCCGCCTTCGATCAGCGCGCACGATTCGCTGATGGACGAACCCGAGGAAATGACATCGTCGATGATCAGGACCCGGCCCTGCAGCGGGGAGCCGATGATGAGGCCCCCCTCTCCGTGGTCCTTTTCCTCCTTGCGGTTGAAGGCGAAGGGCACATCCCGGCCATGGTCCCGGGCGAGGGCGATTGCGGTGGTTACCGCCAGGGGGATTCCCTTGTAGGCGGGGCCGAAGAGCATGTCCAGGGCGCACCCCCCGTCACGGATGGCCGCCGCATAGTATTGCCCGAGCCTCGAGATCGCCGCGCCGGTGTTGAACAGGCCGATGTTGAAAAAATAGGGGCTGAGGCGGCCCGACTTGAGGGTGAACTCACCGAAGCGCAGGGCCCCGCACTCCAGTGCGAAGTCGATGAACTCCCGTTGGTAATCCTGCATGCCGCGTTTTTCCGGTGTTTGGCGCCGAGCGCATTAGAATATGGGGAAAGGCAGGTCCTATCAACCACGAATGTTCGCATGAAACCGGCACCGTCACAACCGCCGCCCGCCCCCGCTGTGATAAGATTCCGCCCGGCGGAAAACGCCGCCGTTTCGGGGGAGGGATAGTTCAAAAGACCATGCGAGTCATCAGTGTGAATGTCAACGGGATCCGCGCGGCGGCCCGCAAGGGATTCTTCGAATGGCTGGCCCGGCAGGACGCCGATGTGGTGTGCCTGCAGGAGACCAAGGCCCAGGTGCACCAGCTGGCGCAGGAGGTACGCAATCCCCCCGGCTACCACGCCTATTTTCACGACGCGCAAAAGAAGGGCTACAGCGGGGTTGCGCTGTTCTCGCGGGACAAGCCTCGCCGTGTGCGGGTGGGCCTCGGCCGGCCGGAGGTGGATCGGGAGGCGCGTTACCTGGAGGCGGACTTCGGCGGCGTGCGTGTCGTGTCTCTGTACCTGCCCTCCGGCACCAGCGGCGACGAGCGTCAGACCTTCAAATACGGCTTCATGGAGGCGTTCGGCGAGCACTTGAGGCGCCTGCGGCGCCGGCGCGGCGAGTACATCATCTGCGGCGACTGGAACATCGCCCACCGGCAGATCGACCTGAAGAACTGGCGCTCCAACCAGAAGAACTCGGGCTTTCTCCCCGAGGAGCGGGCGTGGATGGATTACGTCTTCGACGACCTGGGCTACGTGGATGCCTTTCGCGCGGTGAACGGGGAGCCGGATCAGTACACTTGGTGGTCAAACCGCGGCCAGGCCCGGGCCAAGAACGTGGGGTGGCGCATCGATTACCATGTGGTGACGCCGGGCATGAGGGACAGGGTCAAAGCGGCCGCGATATACAAAGACGAGCACTTTTCCGATCACGCCCCCCTGACCATCGACTACGACGGCCCGTTGGGCTGACGCTGACCGGATGTAGGCTACGCCTCGGCGGGGGTGAGGGGTTGTTCGGCGCCCTCGGCCGAGGCGTCCGGCGCGGTATCGGACAGGGTCCTTCGAGTCTGCGCCAGCCCGCCAATCTGGGCCTCGAGGGTTTCGCACTGTTTCTCGGTCTCGGCGATCTTGGTCTCCAGATTGGTGCGCGACTCGTTGACCTTGGTCAGGGTGTTCAGCTGGTGGTCGATGCGCGTCTTGTTTTCCTTGATCTGCCTGACGAGGGGATTGACCAGCTCTTTCAGCCAGACCTCGACGTCCTTGTGCGCGTTCATGAACGTGTTCCTCACGTGGCTTACCAGCGTAATAAAGAACTTTTTCACCACGAAGCTTTGCTCGTACAGGGTCGTTTGGCTGCTGGTGCGAAACTGGTCGGCCTCCTGGCTCAGCAGCTGCAACTGGTCGATGTACTCGGACAGGGGGAAAGTCTCCACACCCAGCTCCGGGAAGCCGTGCTCTTCGTGGAATTTCTGGAAAATCGATGAGACCAGCTCGTAGGTCTCGTCGATCTGCCGGCTGACAATCTGCAGGGTGTCGTTGACGCTGTCGAAGAACAGGCTCATCTCGTTCTTCAGTCCCACGGTCGTCCAGCTGTGGACCATCTTGTCGCGAGTCTGGGCGATCAGTTGATCGATGCTCTGGGGGCTGAGGGTGTTCAGGATGATCTTGGAGTGGTGAACGATGCGCCGGTGAGATGACTGAAAGTGCTCCACGTCCTTCAGGTAAACGGCCTGCTGCTGGCGGGTCTTGTTCATCATTTGTTGAAACACATCGACGTTCTTGCCGCACATGTCGTGAAGCTCTTCGAGCTCCCGGCGCGAGTCGTCCAGTTTTCCCTCCAGCGATTCCTGAATGGAGTCCAGGGAGCGCCCCACGTCATTGATGATCTTGTCCCAGATGATGCGCTGCTTGGCCGGCAGGATCACATCGGCGAGGTGGTTCTCCAGGACGGTGATGCCGCTCTGGCGCAGCAGGTCGGTGTCATCCCGGGACCGCGCCACGAGGGCCTTCTGTGCGGAAATGGGGAACACGCGGACCGGGTCGATGGCAAGTTGTTCGGCGGCGGAGCGGCGCTGTTCCTCGATGGATTGGATCACCTGCTCGTCCGTCTTCATCTCGTCCCACAGGACATCGATCTTGTTCAGGGCCGCCATCAGCCCCTGGCCCTGGGCGCTGTTGTGGCGGCTGATGTGCTGCTGCCACATCTCCATATCGCTGCGGGTGACGCCGGTGTCGGCGGCCAGCAGGAACAGCACCGCCTGGGCGTTGGGTATCATGCTCAGGGTGAGCTCGGGCTCGGTGCCGAGGGCGTTAAGGCCCGGCGTGTCCAATATCGACAGGCCCTGCTCGAGCAGGGGATGGTGAAAGCTGATGAGGGCGTGCCGCCAGGCGGGGATCTCCACCTCCTGGGTCGTCCCTCCCTGGGGCGCGGCCTCACCCTCGTGTCAGGCCAAGGCGCTGTGCCTCTTCCAGGGGGACCTTCTTGGTCCGGATGACCTCCTTCAGCGCCTCTTCCATGCCGTCGGGGGAGCCGGCGTCCAGGTAGAGGGTCTTCCACTGGCCGGGGTCCCGTTTGAATTCGGCGATGCTGGTGTCTTCAAGCCGGGTCTCGATGGGCAACAGGCGGATATAGTCCTGATCGTCCTGATCATCGAAGTACAATTCCGTGGGGCACATGGTGGTCCGGCCGGCCGCCGAGGGCAGCAGGCGCCGCTTGTAATTAGAGAAGAACAGGGCGTTGATGAGCTCCGTCTTGCCGCGGGAGAATTCGGCGACGAAGGCGATCGTCAGGCGGTCGCTGCGCAAGGCCTCCAGGATATCGAAGATGCGCAGGTCCAGCTCCGGCGTATCCAGGTGTTGGCGCTGCAGCCATCGCTGACAATTGTGGATCGCGTCGATCAGCTCGTGCTTCCAACGACTGTAATCGCTGACCTTCTGCTCGAAGCGGCCCTCTGGTGTTGCCGCCGTCATGTCTTGCACAGTGGATGACATGTAACATCTACTCCCCGCAGCGCACCGTTAGTCCTCATTGCCTGGGCCTGTATAGTATTCTGATTCACAAGGAATTATCGGTAGAGATGGGTGGGGCTTTAATAATTCCGCACTGGACTTGCTCAACCGTAATCCGCTTTATAATCCATGCACCGATCGTGCCCGGATTGTAATTATAAGTGCATGATTTATAAGAACCATGAAACCAATCACAAATTTCCCTCAATCTTCCGGGAGCAGGGACTCGGGCGCCACGGCGGGCGCGGTGATCGCCAGGGTCTTGCGCCGCGAGGTCTCGCCTCGCACCAGGCGGACCCGGGCGGGCTTGACCCGGAACAAACCTGCCAGATAGCGGATGAGGTGGGCATTGGCCTTGCCGCCCACCGGCGGCGCCGTCAGGCAGACCTTCAGCGCCGCCCCGTGCAGGCCCGCGATATGATCCTTGCTGGCCCGGGGCTGGACGTGCAGATCGACGGTCAGCGTGTCGCCGTCCCAGCGATACCACGAGGGATCGCTCATCCACCCAGGCTGCGGCCGATGTCCGATAGCGGGGCGACCAGCAGGATCTTGAACAGCTGCAGGGCGAGCACGATCACGAACGGCGAGAAATCGATGCCGCCCATGGACGGGAGCATCCGGCGCGCCGGCGCCAGCAAGGGCTCGTTCAGCTGATGGACCAGCATCACGAAGGGGTTGTATGTCCCGGGGCCTAACCAACTCAAGACTACCTCAATCAAGATGGTGATGAAGTATAGCGTAAGCAATGTGGATAATAGTTCTGCGATAGCGGTCACAAATAGGCCTTGCACCGAAAATCCGTGCCCGAGCGCCATGCCGGTGAGGAACAAGTCGATCATTTCCAGGGCGATCAGCACGACCACCGAGGCCAGGTCCACGCCCCCCAGTCCCGGGATGATGCGCCGCAGGGGCCGCAGCACCGGGTTGGTGACCTTGATCAGGAACTGGGAGATGGGGTTGTAAAAGTCGGCGCGCACCCATTGCATGAGGAAGCGCAGCAGCACCGCGAGGATGTACAGATTGAAAAAGGTGTCTATCAGAAAGACCGCCGCGGCGGCGATGTATTGATTACCCATCATGTCCTCCCAGTTGATCGGCCAGGTCCTTGGAGCGCAGCTGCGCCGCCCGCAGTGCCCGGTCGAAGAGTGATTGCAGATCCCCTTGTTGTAATACCTTTATGGCCTCCTCGGTGGCCCCGCCCGGCGAGGTCACCCGGGCGCGCAGGGTGGCGCTGTCCTCCTCGGACTCCAGGGCCAGCTTGGCCGCGCCGAAGGCGGTCTGCAGCGTCAGCAGCCGCGTCAGGTCGGCCGGCAACCCGAGGCGCCGGGCGGCGTTCTCCAGGCACTCCATCACCAGAAAAAAGTAGGCGGGCCCGCAGCCCGACAGCGCCGTGACCATGTCCATCTGGTCCTCGTCGTCCAGCCACAGGGTCAGCCCGACGCTGCGCATGACCGTCTCGGCCGCATCCCGTTGGGCGGCGGACACCCTGGGGTTGGCGAACAGGGCGGTGGCGCCGCTTTGCACCAGGGCGGGCGTATTGGGCATGGCCCTGACCACGGGCACCTGCTCGCCCAGCCATCCGGCCATGACCGGGGTGCGTATCCCCGCAGCGATGGAGATGACCAGGTGGCGGGCGGGGTCGACGGCCTCCTTGAGCCCGGCGGTCACCTCGCCCATTACCTGGGGTTTAACGGCCAGAATGATGATATCGCCATGTCGCACCGCATCGCTGTTCGAGTGGGTGGTATGGATGCCGAAGCGGCTGGCCAGAACCTCCAGCTTTGCATTGTCCGGGTCGGAGACCCGGATGGACTGTTTGTCATAGCCGTCTCCAATCAATCCGCCTATCAGGCTGCCGGCCATGTTCCCGCCGCCAATAAACGTGATGCGATCATTAATCATGGTCATGGTCTTCCATCGTTGAGGGTGAGCAGGCACGTGCATGTGCCCTGAACCGGTTTCGTGTGGAGGTGGTCATCGCTTTATCCGTTTCAATCCGGGGCGCTGAGCCGCGGGCCGAACACGGCCGTGCCGATGCGCACCACGGTGGCCCCCTGGGAGATCGCCGCCTCCAGGTCATGGGACATGCCCATGGACAGGGTGTCCAGGGCCAGGCCGGCATCGCGGCATGCCCGCCAGCGTTCGGCGACGATGCTGAATGCCCGCTGCTGCTCCGCGAAGTCGTCGCTGGGGGTGGGGATGGTCATCAGTCCCCTCAGGGTCAGATGCGGCAACGGTGCCACCGCCTCGGCCAGCGCCATGACGCGCTCCGGGGCGACGCCGGACTTTTGCCGTTCACCACTGGCATTGACCTGGATGCATACGTTCAGCCGCGCCGCTCCGGCGGGCCGGTGCCTGCTGAGGGCCTCGGCCGCCTTGAGATTGTCGAGGCCGTGCACCCAGGCGAAGTGGCGCCCTATCAGTTTGGCCTTATTGGATTGCATGCGCCCGATAAAGTGCCACTCCAGGTCCTGCGGGGCCAGGGCCTCGATCTTCCCCACCGCCTCCTGGACGTAACTCTCGCCGAACAGGCGCTGCCCCGCCGCTGCCGCGGCACCGATGGCCGGGGCCGGATGCCCCTTGGAGACGGCGAGCAGCGCCACCGAACCGGCGGGGCGCTGATATTTCGCCTCGGCGGCGGCGATCCGCCGACGGACGGTGTCAAGGCGGTCTCTCACATCAGGCATCAGGCGCTATCTTGCTCTTTGGCATGGGGAACATCGGGGCGGTAGAGTAGCCAACCATCGCGGTATTTGAGTCCTGTGGACCGTCTCGTGTGCCGTCGTGCCGTATGCACGGCGGGCCTGGGGGATTATTGTAGGGGAGCGGCCGGGCGCCGCCAAATCGCCGCCCCCGGCACCGCCCATGAAACGCGGCGGACCTTGAAGTCCGTCACGCTATGCGGGGACCGCCCATGTTAATGTCATCGGCGTGACCCGGGCGGCTCAATATTGAGTGTACTCAAGAAGTTAGTCGATACGCCGTTATGGGTTGAAGGAGATTGGAGTTCGCGCGGGACAAGGGATTGATCTTGCCATGAAATCGCACCAGCTGCAGGAGACAAGACGTGGATATTGCAGAATTGCTTGCCTTTAGCGTCAAGAACGACGCGTCCGACTTGCATTTGTCGGCGGGGCTGCCCCCCATGATTCGTGTCGACGGCGATGTGCGCCGCATCAATGTGCCGGCGCTGGACAACAAGACCGTCCACAACATGCTGTACGACATCATGAACGACAAGCAGCGCAAGGATTTCGAGGAGTTTCTGGAGACCGATTTCTCTTTCGAGATCAGCGGGCTGGCCCGATTCCGTGTCAATGTGTTCAACCACAATCGCGGCGTCGGCGGGGTGTTTCGCACCATTCCCTCGAAGATCCTGACCCTGGAGGACCTCGGCGCGCCGTCGGTGTTCAAGGGCATCGCCGACAACCCCCGGGGCCTGGTCCTGGTGACAGGGCCCACCGGGTCGGGTAAGTCGACCACGCTGGCGGCGATGATCGATTACAAGAACGACTCGGAGTTCGGCCACATCCTGACCATCGAGGATCCCATCGAGTTCGTGCACAACAGCAAGAAGTGCCTCATCAATCAGCGCGAGGTCCACCGGGACACCCTGGGCTTCAATGAGGCCCTGCGCTCGGCCCTGCGTGAAGACCCCGACGTGATCCTCGTGGGTGAGATGCGCGACCCGGAGACCATCCGGCTGGCCCTGACGGCGGCCGAGACGGGTCACCTGGTCTTCGGTACCCTGCATACCAGTTCCGCCGCCAAGACCATCGACCGCATCATCGACGTGTTCCCCGCCGCCGAGAAGGAGATGGTCCGGTCCATGCTGTCCGAGTCCCTGCGCTCGGTGATCTCCCAGACCTTGTTGAAGAAGCCCGGCGGCGGGCGTGTCGCCGCCCATGAGATCATGATCGGCACCGCCGCGATCCGCAACCTGATCCGCGAAAACAAGATCCCGCAGATGTACTCCGCCATTCAGACGGGCCAGGCATCCGGGATGCAGACCCTGGATCAATGTCTGGCGGAGCTGCTGAAAAAAGGCCTGATAACCAAGGAAGAGGCCCGCACCAAGGCGGCGAACAAGGACGCCTTCAAATAGCAAGGGGATCCGCCCCCTTTTTGCGTTGCTGATTTCCTGCCGCCTGCGGCCTTGCCGCTCACTCCGGGAAATAAAAGCGCCGCCCGTTTCCCCACGCCAGGTGAATCGGGTGGCGGTAGAGGCGGGTCAGATGCGCTTCGGTCAGCACCTGCTCCGCCGGTCCCCACAGGGCGTCGCCGTCGCCGAACAATAGCAATATATGATCACAGAAGCGGGCCGCCAGATTGACGTCGTGGAGCGTCATCATCAGGGCCCCGTCCGGGCGGTATTGTCGGGTGAGCCGGTCGAGCACGCTGATCTGGTGGTGCAGGTCCAGGTGATTGGTGGGCTCGTCCAGGAGCAGCAGCCGGGGCGCCTGGGTGAGGACGGCGGCGATCTCCAGGCGGCGGCGCTCGCCCCCGGACAAGGTGGCGGTCATGCGCGTCTCCAGCGCCGCGATGCCCATATCCGCCAGGGCCTGTCGGGCGAGCTGAATGTCCCGGGGCCCCTCCCACTGCCACATTCCCAAGTGGGGGTGGCGCCCGATCAGGGCCGTGTCGAGGACGCTGCTGGGGAAGGCGTCCGCGTATTCCTGGAAGAGGATGGCGAGGCGCTGTGCCGCGTCGCGGCGGGATATGCGTGACAACGGCGTCCCCTCCAGGGCGATGACGCCTTGCGCCGGTGGACGAAGGCCCCCGAGGGTGTGCAGCAGAGTGGTCTTGCCGACGCCGTTGCGGCCCAATACCCCCCAGCACTGGCCGGGGTCGATGGACAGGGCCAGATCCCGGCATACCGTCACCCCGGCGATGGCCACCTCCAGGTCATGGGTCTGCAGCAGCGCCATCAGGCGTGGCTTCTATTGAGCAGATAGAGAAACAGCGGCACCCCCAACAGCGCCGTGAGAATGCCCACCGGCAGCTGCTGGGGCGCCAGCACGCTGCGCGCCAGGGTGTCGGCGATGACCAGCAGGCTGCCCCCGAGCAGGGCCGAGGCCGGCAGCAACAGCCGCTGGTCGTTGCCCATGACCAGGCGCAGCACATGGGGGGTGATCAGGCCGACGAAGCCGATGCTCCCGGCGAGGGTCACGGCGGCGGCGGTCAACAGGGAGGCGAGCAGGTAGATGTAGACGTGCAGGGGGCCCGTGGCGACGCCGGCCCCCAGGGCCGGCAGCTCGCCGCGGGACAGGACATTGAGGTGGCGGGCCACGGGCAGGGCCGCGCCCAGTCCCACCGCGAGGGTGATCAGCGCCCCGGCCGGGCGGTGACTGTTGCTCAGGTCACCCATCAGCCAGAACAGCATCCCGTGCAGGGAGGTGTCGGGACTGGTGGCGAGGATAAAGCTGATCAGGGCCCCCCAGCCGGCGGCGACCACGACCCCGGTCAACAACAGGCGGGTCGGTGTCCAGGCGCCCCGGCGGCGGGCGAGGGCGAACACCAGCAGGATCGACGTCAGGGCGCCGGCGAAGGCGGCGCCGCTGATGGCCAGGGCGCCGAGACCGACGGTCATGGCCAGCAGGGCGCCGACGGCGGCGCCGCCGGACACACCGAGGATGTACGGATCGGCCAGGGGGTTGCGCAGCAGCACCTGCATCAGGGCCCCGGCCACGGCCAGCAGGCCGCCGGTGGCGAAGGCGCTGAACGCCCGCGGCGCTCGCAGCTCGTAGATCAGGTTGTGATCGATCCCATGGGAGGCGGGATTGATCCCCTGCCACAAGGCGGTCCACGGGAGCCGCACGCTGCCGGTGATCAGGGCGAAGGCGATGGACACCGGGGCCAGCACCAGCAGGCCCAGGAGCACACGGCGCCCCGCCCTCAGCGCAGGCTGATGATGGGCCATGCGCTGCGTTCCGCATGCCGGGCCAGGGTCTCGTCCGGGTCCACGGCCACGGGGTGAGTGACCTGGCTCAACAACGGGATATCATTGTGGGAGTCGCTGTAGAACCAGCTCTCGCCCATTTCCTCGCCGCGGTCCACGAGCCATTGCCTCAAGCAGATGACCTTGCCTTCCTGGAAGCACGGGGTGCCGACCACCTCGCCGGTGTAGCGGCCGTCGTGGAGCCGGGGTTCGGTGGCGATGAGGTGCTCCACGCCCAGGGCCTCGGCGATGGGGGCGGTGACGAAGCGGTTGGTGGCGGTGATGATCAGCACCGTGTCGCCATTGTCGCGGTGGCGCTGCAGCAGCTCCCGGCCCTTGGGCAGAATGATGGGCTGGATCTTTTCCTCCAGGTACTGGCGGCGCCAGGCATGGAGCGTGTCCAGGCTGTGCTCGGTGAGGGGGCGCAGCTGAAAACGCAGAAATTCGAAGATGTTCAGGGTACCGTCCTTGTACTGGTTGTAGAACCTCTCGTTTTCCTTTTCATAGTGCGAGGGTTCGACGGCCCGGCGTTCGATCAGAAACCGCCCCCACAGGTGGTCGCTGTCGCCGCCGAGCAGGGTATTGTCGAGATCAAAGATGGCAAGCTTCAACTGTGCGGCTCCTGTTTTTTTAACTTGTGGATTGTAAAGGACTATTTGTGAAAGATGCGGAATTACCGCGCGCCCGCGGGGCGGTCCACGATATTATTGCGGATAATCGAAAAATTGTGGAACAATTGTAATCAAGATGGACTACCCAGATGAACCACAAGTTATTGATAAAGAGGGCTTCAGGCTCAGCGTCGGCATTATTCTGACCAATCGCGACGGCCAGGTGCTGTGGGCGCGGCGTATCGGCCAGCGGGCCTGGCAGTTTCCCCAGGGCGGCATCCACGCCGATGAGCAGCCCGCCGACGCCATGTACCGGGAACTGGGCGAAGAGGTCGGGCTCGACGAGTCCCACGTGGAGGTGTTGGGCCATACGCGGGGCTGGCTCCAGTACCGCCTTCCCAAACGGTTCATTCGCCACGGCCAGGACCCACTGTGCATCGGCCAGCGTCAGCGTTGGTTCATGCTGCGGCTGGTCGGTGACGAACGGCACGTGCGTCTCGATCTTTGCGACCGGCCCGAATTCGACCAATGGCGCTGGGTGGAGTATTGGTATCCCCTGCGCGAGGTGGTGGCGTTCAAGCGTTCCGTTTACCGCCGCGCCCTGCGCGAGTTCGCGCCGTTGATATTTTCAGCCGACACCCAGCAGGCCTAACCCGCCTTCGTTACCCCTCGCCTGCTGCGGGCGCCACGGCGCCCGCGCGACGAAGATTGGTGACGGATGGCGGTTAATAACATACAATCCCTTCAGTATTAAAGCCTTTTTGACCTCTGGTGGATCACCTCCTATGCTTGCGATCCTGCGGCGTATCGTCGAAGAGGTAAGCGCTGCCCACAGCCTGCAGCAGGCCCTGGCGATCATCGTCTCGCGGGTCAAGCAGGCCATGCAAGTGGATGTCTGCTCGATCTATCTGGCGGACAGCCAAGGCAGTCAGTTTACCCTCATGGCCACCGACGGCCTCAACCCCATGGCGGTGGGGCTGGTGCGTCTGCACAATGGCCAGGGACTGGTCGGCGTGGTCAGCGAGACCAAGGAGCCCCTGAACCTCGAGGACGCCACCGTCCATCCCCGTTACCTCTATGTCGTCGAGACCGGCGAGGAGCGCTACCATGCCTTCCTCGGGGTCCCCGTCATTCACCACCGGGAGGTGCTCGGGGTGATGGTGGTGCGCCAGCAGTCCACCCGCAAGTTCGATGAAAACGAGGTGGCCTTCTCCCTCACGGTGGTGGCGCAATTGGCCGGCGCCATCGCCCACGCCCGCGCCAGCGGGGGCATCTTCAGCCTCCAGGAAGAGGTGGTGAGCAGCACCAGTTCCATGATCGGCCTGCCGGGCGCCCCCGGCGTCGCGGTGGGGAAGGCCGTGGCCCTTTATCCGCCCACCCACCTGGAGGCGATTCCGGACCGCAAGGTCGATGACGTGGAGCAGGAAGTGGCGGTGTTCCGCGTCGCCGTGGACAGTGTGCAGACCGACATCAAGTCCCTGGAGGACAAGGTCGGGGCCTCCCTGTCGGCGGCCGATCGGGCGTTGTTCGCGGCCTATCTGCTCATGTTGAGCAGCGACACCTTGATCGACGGCACCATCCGGCGCATCCGCCAGGGCAACTGGGCCCCGGGTGCGCTGCGTGACACCATCAATGAACAGGCCTGGGTGTTCGACGCCCTGGACGACCCCTACATGCGCGACCGGGCCAGCGACGTGCGGGATCTGGGCCGGCGCATCCTCGATTACCTGCAGCGCCCGGATCATCACCTGCCCGATTTTCCCGACGAGACCATCCTGGTGGGCGAGGAGATCAGCGCCACGATGCTCGCCGAGGTGCCGGTGGGCAAGCTCAAGGGCGTGGTCTCGGCGCGAGGCTCCACCTCTTCCCATCTGGCTATTCTCGCCCATGCCATGGGCGTGCCCGCGGTGGTCGGGGTGACCGACCTGCCCGCGGTGTGGATCGACGGGCGCGAACTCATCGTCGACGGCTATCGCGGGCGCCTGTACGTCTCGCCCAACGACGCTATCCGCCAGGAGTACAGCCGCCTGGCCCGGGAAGAAGAGGAGTTGGCGGCGGGGCTCGAGTCCCTGCGCTTCGAGCCCTCGGTCACCCCCGACAATGAGCATATCCCCTTGTATGCCAATACGGGCCTGCTGTCCGACATCACCCCGTCCCTGAACCGGGGCGCCGAGGGCATCGGCCTGTATCGTACCGAATTCCCCTTCATGGTGCGCGACCGCTTTCCCGGCGAGGAGGAGCAATACGCGATCTATCGCCAGGTCCTGGAGGCGTTCGCCCCGCGGCCGGTGACCCTGCGTACCCTGGACGTGGGCGGTGACAAGACCCTGGCCTATTTCCCCATTGTCGAGGACAACCCCTTTCTCGGCTGGCGCGGCATCCGCGTGACCCTGGACCACCCGGAGATCTTCCTGATCCAGCTGCGGGCCATGCTGCGCGCCAACATCGGCTTGAACAATCTTCACATCCTGCTGCCCATGGTGAGCAACATCGGTGAAGTCGACGAGGCCATGCGCCTGCTCGACCATGTATACGCGGAGTTGAAGCACAATGACGGGAGCATCAAGCCGCCCCGCATCGGGGTGATGGTGGAAGTCCCGTCGACCATTTACCAGATCGATGCCATTGCCGAGCCGGGTGGATTTCCTGTCGGTGGGCACCAATGACCTGGTGCAGTACCTGTTGGCGGTGGACCGCAACAACAGCGCCGTGGCGGCCCTGTACGACAATTTCCACCCCGCGGTGCTGGCCGCCTTGAAGCACGCCATCGAGGGCGCCCATCGCCACAACAAGCCCATCAGCGTGTGCGGGGAGATGGCCGGTGACCCGGCGGCGGCGCTGCTGCTGATGGGCATGGGCGTGGACAATCTCAGCATGAGCGTGGCGTGCCTGCCGCGGGTCAAGTGGGTGATCCGCAACTTCACCCGCGACCGAGGCCGGCGAGTTTGTGCGCGATGTGCTGTCCATGGAGGACTCCAAGGCCATTCGGCGCTACCTGGACACCCGCCTGGAGAAGGTCGGACTGGGCGGCCTGATACGCGCGGGAAAGTAGCCCATGGCGTTGCGCATCGGCACCCCGCTGACAGTCCCTCCGCCACCCGCGTCATGCTGCTGGGCGCCGGGGAGTTGGGCAAGGAGGTCATCATCGCCCTGCAGCGCCTCGGCGTGGAGGTCATCGCCGTGGACCGCTATGCCCATGCCCCGGGCCACCAGGTGGCCCACCGCGCCCACGTGGTGGACCTCACCGACGCGGCAGCGCTGATGCAGCTGATAGACGAGGAGCGGCCGCTGATGGTGGTGCCGGAGACTGGAGGGCATCAACACCGATGTCCTGCTCGAGATCGAACGACAGGGGGTCGCCGAGGTTATCCCCACGGCCCGCGCCGTGCAGCAGACCATGAACCGGGAGGGATCCGCCGCCTGGCGGCCGAGGAGCTGGAGCTGCCCACTTCCCGCTATGCCTTCGTCGAGACCCTCAACGAGCTGAAGATGGCCGTGGACCAGGCCATCGGCTATCCCTGCGTAGTCAAGCCGCTGCAGTCCTCGTCGGGCAAGGGCCAGTCCCTGGTGCACGATTCCCGAGGGCCTGGCCGCGGCGTGGGACACGGCCATGAGCGGCGGCCGCGCCCGCGACCGGCGGGTCATCGCCGAGGAGTGGATCGACTTCGATGAGGAGATCACCCTGCTGACGGTCCGCTACCGCGGGCCGGGCGGGGATATGCAGACCGCCTTTTGCGAGCCCATCGGCCACGTGCAGGTGGACGGGGATTACGTGGAGAGCTGGCAGCCCCACGGGCTGAGTCCCGAGGCGCGCCGGCGCGCCGAGGCCATTGCCGGGTCCGTCACGGCCCACCTGGGCGGACGCGGCGTGTTCGGCGTGGAGCTGTTCGTCAAGGGGGACCGGGTGTGGTTCAGCGAGGTGAGCCCGCGGCCCCACGATACGGGTATGGTGACCATGACCAGCCAGGTGCAAAGCGAGTTCGAGCTGCACGCCCGGGCCATCCTCGGCCTGCCCCTGTCGGTGGCGCTGCGCTCGCCCGGCGCCAGCCGGGTGATCTACGGCGGTGTGGATGCCCGCGGCATCGCCTTCGAGGGACTGGACGCGGCCCTGGCGGTGCCGGGGTCCGATGTGCGGCTGTTCGGCAAGCCCGAGTCGTTCGTCAAACGGCGCATGGGCGTGGCCTTGGCGAGTGCCGCCGAGGTGGGCGAGGCCCGCGACCGGGCTCGCCAGGTCGCCGAGGCCGTAGGGCCGGTGGAAGGAAAATAAGGCGCCTTTATTCTCTCGCCAAGACGCCAAGCATTCAATCTTTGAATCTGTGCAACCCTGTTAACGACAGCTTGTCCGCTTTCCTACCCTGTCACTTTTTTCCTTATCCCTTGGCGATCTTGGCGTCTTGGCGAGAGAATACAAGCGCGTTTCTGCGTCCACCAAACCTGCCGAAGATCCTTCTTTACACTCAGGAGCTACAGGAAAGCATGGAGCAGCCCGGCTTGTTGCGCGCCCACTCGGGCCGGCGCCGGGCGAAGGCCTCGCGCCCGGGCTGTTCGTCGTAGGGGCGGCGCAGCACCTCCAGCAGCTCGTGTACGGCCCCGTCATCCCCCTGCTCGGCGCGGTCGATGGCCTGCTGCGCCAGGTAGTTGCGCAGGACATAGCGGGGATTGGCGGCATACATGCGGGCGCGGCGCTGCGCGGGCGTTAGGGTCGTCCGCCCGTGCCCGGGCGCTGTAACGGGCCAGCCAGTCATCGAAGGCGGGTCCCGCCTCCCGCCGCTTGGCCTCGTCGTAGAAGGCATCCTCAAGGGGCGACAGCGCGGGCACCTGCGGGTCCACGTCGCACAGGGCGCGGAAGAACAGAGTCATGTCCACCTCGGCCGACTGCAGCAGGGAGTACAGGGACTGCATGAGCTCCACGTCCTCGTCCCGGCACTCGGCCAGGCCCAGCTTCGCCGCGATGTTGGCGCGCTCGGTCGCCACGTAGGTGTCAGCGAAGCGCTGTAGCCCGGCATGCAGCGGGTCCACAGAGTCGAAGACCGGCGCCAGGGCATTGGCCAGCCGGCCGAGGTTCCAGTAGGCGATCTCGGCCTGCTGGCCGAAACGGTATCGACGCCCCCCGGCATCGGTGGTATTGGGCGTCCACGTGAGGTCGAAGTCGTCGATCCACCCATAGGGCCCGTAGTCGATGGTCAGGCCGAGGATGGACATGTTGTCGGTGTTCATGACCCCGTGCACGAATCCCACCCGCATCCAGTGGGCGACCATGCGCGCGGTGCGTTCGCAGACCTGGCCGAACCACTGCGCATAGAGCGTCTGCTCGTCGCCCGCAGGGCGGTCCGCCGGCTGCAGCTCGGGGAAGTCGCGCCGGATGGTGAAGTCGACCAAACGCTTCAGCAGCGCCGTCTCGCCGCGGGCGGCGGGCAGCTCGAAGGTGCCGAAGCGGATAAACGAAGGCGCCGCCCGGCACACCACGGCCCCGGGCTCGGCCCGGGGGCGGCCGTCATAGAACATGTCCCTGACCACGTCCTCGCCGGTGACCACCAGGCTCAAGGCCCGGGTGGTAGGCACGCCGAGGTGGTGCATGGCCTCGCTGCACAGGAACTCGCGGATCGAGGAGCGCAATACGGCCCGCCCGTCGGCGCCGCGCGAATACGGTGTCGGGCCCGCCCCCTTGAGCTGCAGCTCCCAGCGCTCGCCCGCCTCGTTGATGAGCTCCCCCAGGGTGACGGCGCGCCCGTCGCCCAGTTGGCCCGCCCAGTGCCCGAACTGGTGCCCGCCGTAGTTGGCCGAATACGGCTCCATCCCGTCGAGCAGGTCGTTGCCCCCGAACACCCGGGCGAACGCCGGCGCGGCCACGGTCTGTTCATCCATGCCCAGGCGCCGGGCCATCTCGCGGGAGTGGGCGACCAGCCGCGGCGCGGGCACCCGCGTGGGCGCCACGTGGGAATACATCGCGCCATGCACCTGCCGCCGGTGGGTCCCGGTCTGCGGATCGGCGGGCAGCTCGCGCACGAAGGCGTTGTCGAAGCGAAGGGTCAGCATCGGTCGGCGACGGATCGTGTTGGGGAGTGGGGGTGGAAATACGACTCGAGTCTCGGGTAAGTATAACCCATACGGGCCTGCGAACGAAAAACCCGCCCGGACGCCGGTTGACCGGGCAGGGTCACCCTGGTCACCGGCAGCACCGACGCAATTGGCTACGCCATCGCCGCCGCCGCCGGCCTCACCGCCGCGGGCGCGCGGGTCGTCGTCAACGGGCGTATTCCGGGCCGCGGACAAGATCCGGTCCCGGCCCTGCGGGTCGACGGCGGCGTCGTCAAGAGCGCATTCTGAGCCGTCGCGACGGACATCGGTCTAGGTCTGCAGCGATTTGACCAGCACCTTTGACTTGCGCTGATAGTTGTACAAGACCTGGCGCTTGACGGGCAGCTGCCGGGCGTCGGTGACGCGAAATCCCCGTTCCTGGAACCAGTGAAGGGTCTGTGTCGTCAGCACGAAAAGGCGATGGATGCCCTGTTGCAGGGCCTTGCGCTCCACGTGGTCGAGCAGGGACTGGGCATAGCCCGACCCCCAATAGTCGGGATCCACCGCCAGGCACGCCAGCTCCGCCGCGTGCTCCTGCGGGAACGGATACAGGGCGGCGCAGGCGATGACCGCGCCGTCGCGCTTGACCAGAGTGAAGTGGTCGATCTCGGCCTCGAGCAGCTCCCGCGATCGCTTGACCAGGATGCCCTTGTTCTCCAGGGGCTCGATCAGGGCCAGGATCCCGCCCACATCGTCGATGGTGGCCTGTTGCCTCCCTTCATAGGTGTCCGATGTGACCATGGTGCCGATCCCGTCCCGCGAGAACAGCTCCAACAGCACGGCCCCGCTGGTGCGGCGACTGATGATGTGGGCGCGGCGCACGCCCCGCAGGCACGCGTTCAGGGCATGCTGCAGGTGGGCATAGAGGTCGCCGGAGGCCTTGCGCTTGCGCGCGAGCAGGTACTCGGCCTCGGCGATGGTGAGCTGGCGGATAAGCCGCTTGCGCGAGTCGCGCAGGCCCGGGGCCTCCACCAGGCTCACGAGCTTCTCGGCCTTGACCGCCGCGGCGGTGCTGCTCGCCACCTCAGGCCGCCGACAGATTGAATACCTCCCCCGTCGGGGAATAACCGATGGGCGACAGCAGGACGATGGCGTTGTCGTCCAGGCGCTGCTGTATGGCCTGGACGTCGATCTTGCGCACCACTCCGGTGTGCTTATAGTCCACGCCGTCGTGGATGCCGAGGGGGCGCGCCGTGACCAGGTTGCCCGAGGCGACCCGGATCCTCGCCCCGGCCATGGGGGAGTTGGCCAGCCCCATGGACAGCAGGGCCTCGATGTGCACGCGCACCGCCCCGGCGGCCTCTTTGACGCACTCGATGGCGGCCTCGTCGGTGATGCGCAGCCCGTTGCGATATTCGATCGTGGCGCCGCGCTCGCGCAGGCGCTGCTCGATCTGGGGCCGGCTGCCGTGGACCAGGATCAGCCGGATACCGAGGCTGTGCAGCAGGGCGATGTCGTGGATCAGGTTCGCAAAGCCCTCGTCCATGACGGCCTCGCCGTCGAAGCTGATGACAAAGACGCGGCCGCGAAAGGCGTTGATGTAGGGCGAGGAGTGGCGAAACCAGCTGACGAACTGTCGTGGATTTTGTATCTCTGGCAAGCGAGTTCTCCGTGGGCTGGGTTTCCGTTATTTTTATGCGGGTATGCAGAAACGCGCAATGAGTTTTTTCAATAGTTCGACGCCGGGCTGCAGGCGGTCGACGGGCAGCGACTCGTCGGCCTGATGGGCCTGATCGATGTCGCCGGGTCCCAGGATCACCGTATCCATCCCCAGTTGCTGCAAATACGGTCCCTCGGTGCTGAAGGCGACCGCTCCGGCCGTGGCATGGGTGAGGCGCTCGGTCTCCGTCACGATGGCGGCGTGGGCATCGGTGCATAGCGAGGGCGTGCCGGGGGTGAGGGTGGACAGCTCGGCGCGGGCGCCCGTGCCGCGCACAGCGTCATCGATGAGCGCCCGCAGGGCGGCGCGCAGCGCCTCCTGATCCATGCCCGGCAGGGTGCGCAGGTCGAAGAACATCCGGCACTCGGGGCAGATCCGGTTGGGGCTGTCCCCGCCGTGGATATGGCCGAAGTTCATGGTAGGCACCGGCACGGCGAAGGCGCCGTCGCGATGGTCCGTCTGCAGTTGGTGGCGCCAGGCGATCAGCCGGTCGATAATACGGGCCATGACCTCCAGGGCGTTGACGCCCAGGGAAGGGTCGCTGGAGTGGCCGCCCCGGCCGTATACCGTCACCGCCTCCATCATGATCCCCTTGTGCATGCGCACCGGCTTCAGGCCGGTAGGCTCGCCGATTACGGCGCAGTCCCCCCGGGGGCGGCCGGCCTCGACGAGGGCCTTGGCGCCGGCCATGGAGCACTCCTCGTCGGCGGTGGCGAGGATCGTCAGGGGGCGCGACAGCGGCCTGTCGGTGAAGTCGAGCGCCGCCTCGATGGCCAGGGCGAAGAAGCTCTTCATGTCGGCGGTGCCCAGGCCGTGGAGACGGCCTTCGCGCTCGGTGAGTTGAAAGGGATCCGATCGCCACTGCGCGGGATTGCAGGGCACCGTGTCGGCGTGTCCTGACAAGACCAGTCCCCCGGGTCCGTCCCCGAGAGTCGCTATGAGGTTGGCCTTGCCCGCCTGACCGTAAGAGGGGCAGGACTTGCACAGAAAAGCCGAGAGCGTCGAGCCAGTTGGCGAGCAGGTCGATAACGGCCCGGTTGCCCTGGTCAAGGTCGTCCTGTGTGCTGCTGACCGATGGCGTGGCCACCAGGGCGGCGATCATCTCCAGCAGTTTCGGCGCCGATCGGGTCATGATTTGATTTGCCTGTCCAAGTGCGTCGCGTGACCGCTATTGTCACCGCGACATCACGCGACCACAAGTCGTTGTCTGTTGGTGCCGGCACGCCAATAACCATAAAAAATGAAAGGGAATACAGGGCGTTACATTCAAAAATCGCTTGCGGATATTGTGTGAATCGTTATAGTGGAAGTGTAGTTTTCTCGGCTTTAATGTTGCACACCTACACTTTGGGGGAGGCACGAAAGCGATGAGACACAGCAAATCCATCTTCACCGATGATCGCATCATCGTCCCGTATATCGCCATTATGGTGACCTTCTTGAGCTATCTTGGAGTGCTCATCAGCAGCTCATAATTCCACAACACTTCAGACAACCTAAGGGCCAGCACGAGGTGTCGTGTGTTGGCCCTTTTTTATGGGCTGCAAAAAATCGCGATGGACTTTTAGCGCCTCTAAAAAGTGCTTGCCAATCCTTTTTCACTTTTGTAATGTTACCGACGCCTTTTTTGTCCAAATCATAATTCCGATAAACGTCAGTAGTGATGGAGGCGGGAGAACATGAGAATAAGCAAGATAATTAACTTCGACGATCGCATCGTGGTCCCGTATATCGCGATCATGGTAACCGTTTTGATCTCGCTCGGGTTGTCGCTGTCGCACTAAGCCGATTGCGAATCAAGGCAGATCGAAAAGGGGATCGGGCGTGCAGCCCATCCCCTTTTTTTTGTCCTGCTCCGGCGCTTCCCCGGATTCCAACGGGAGCAGCTCCTTCTCCAGCTCTTTGAACGGCCAGTGGCGCTTGTCCATCAGCTGGCTGGCCTGAAGGTTGCCGAGGGCATTGAGGATGTTGCTGGGGATCTTCCTGTTCTCGCCGGCCAGCTCCTCGATCAGGCGCTTGACCCGCTGGCGCGCCAGGTTGTCCTGGGTGCCGCACAGGTTGCAGGGGATGAGGGGAAAGTCCTGTTCCGCCGCGTAGGCTCGATGTCCCGTTCCTGGCAGTAGGCCATGGGGCGGATGACGATATGGCGGCGGTTGTCCGTGAGCAGCTTGGGCGGCATGGAGCGGATCTCGCCGCTGTAGAGGATGGACATGAGCAGGCTTTGAATGAGGTCGTCGCGGTGATGGCCCAGGGCGATCTTGGTGAAGCCGTGCTGGGCGGCAAAGCGATAGATGTTGCCCCGGCGCAGGCGCGAGCACAGGGAGCAGTAGGTTTTGCCGCGGGGCCGTCTTGTCGATCACTACGAATAGGTATTGCGGCTTTCGATCTCGTAGGCGAAGCCGCGCCGCCTCGAGCCACCCGCGCATGGCGCCGTCGTCCCAGCCGGGCTGTGACTGATCCAGGGTGTAGACGAAAGACGTCGAACTTCCTGTTGGTGCGCACCCTCAGCAGGTGCAGCAGGTTGAGCAGCGTGAAAGAGTCTTTCCCGCCGGACAGGCAGACCATGACCCGGTCTCCCGTCTGGATCATGTTGTAGTCCGCAATGGCCTTGCCGGTGTAGTGCAGGAGCTTCTTTTCTGTCTTGGACATGGTACGAAAATCGCGTTGGTGTGTGGTCGGTCGCCGCCGCGGGGCGGGCGCCTGCCCCGGTGAGTTTACAACATGACGGGCAGTGAGTGCTGAACGGTATTCGCCGGTCAGGCCGTGGGCCTTCGGGTGTAACGGTGTTTGACGCCGGGGGGGAAGTAATCCGGATCGCCGGCGGGGTGCAGCGACACCATCGGGGCCTGCCTGTCCTCGGGCACGTAGTGGGCGAATTCGCTGTTCAGCCGGCGCAGCTGCTGGAGGATGGAGGCGCTCAGCGCCTGCCCGATCCGCTCCTCGGCGCTGACGCCAGGGAGTAACTCGACGGCCACGGCGAGCCGCGTATCGCCGTCCCCGGTCGGCCGGATCTCCATGACGAACTTGCCGCTGACCCATTGGGTGACCGAGGGCTGCTCGAGGCCCACCGACACGTTCTCGGGGTAGATGTTGGCGCCGTAGTAGGACAGGGTGAAGTCGGCCCGGCCGAAGAGATAGACGAACGGCAGGGCGTAGCGCTCGTGCGGATCGTCGCGGGGCCAGTTCGGCGGCGGGCTCGGCGCCGTGGCGGCGGACAAAATCCAGCATGTCGGCGTAGTCCACGATCCCGCCCCGGTCGGCGATGTGATAGCGGATCAAGGGCACCCCGTTGTCTGCGGTGATCACCAGGGTGTCCTCGCTGACCTCGAAGTAGCGGCTCAATGGGTCGTACTGCACCAGGGTGGGCAGGCGCGACTCGCCGAACAGCGCCCTGGCGGCGCCGGGGTGCCGGGCCAGGAAGCGTCGCACGGCGATGCTCAAGGGCGTCTCGTTGCCCAGGACCCCGGCGTCAGCGGTGCCGTACAGGGAGGCTGTATCGTGGCAGGGCGCCCGGGAGCCGATGCGCCGGCACACCAGGTCGCGCCACTCTTCGGTGAATACCTCGCCGGCGAATACCAGCTTGGGCCGGTAGCGGGACCACTCGATGCCCCGGGCGGCGCCGGTGTCGAGCGCGTCCTTGACAAAGGGCGGGTAGCCGAGCAGCGCCACCTGATCGAAATGGGGCCCGAGCTCTTCGACCACGCGGAAGATCTCGTCCTTGTTGTTGCCCGGCGTCGCCAGGGTGAGGGGGTATCCCTTCTGTGCCAGGTAGCGGCAGCAGGCGGCGGTGTATACACCGCCCACCCAGGTGCCCATGGGGAAGCACACCACGGCGAGGGTGGCGCGGCGGTCGGCGCCGAAGGCATCGCGGAAGATCTGCTCAAAGCGCCACGCGATGTCCAGCTCGTGAGCCAGGCCGCGCGGCCATAGCATGGGCTTTCCGGTGGACCCCGAGGAAAAGGCGACGATCTCGCTGTCCTCGATTCGCCCGCCGCGGCAGCGCGCCGGCAACGGGTGGGCGCGCATGTAGTTATCCTTGGTCATCAGGGGCAGGGAGGCGAGGGCGGTGCGATCGCTGACGGCGCCCGGGTCGATCTGATGTGCCTCCAGGAACGCCCGGTAGGCCGGGACATGCTCGGCCGCCTCCCGGCACAGGGCGAGCGCGGCCGCCCCCGGCGCCTGGCGCCGATGACGGGCCAGCCGTTCCTCGAGGCGGGTGGTGTAGAAGTCGTGGAGAAGGTCCGCGTTGCTGGGCTGTGCCATGAGGGTCCGGCCGGTCAATCGTATGGGTGAATATGCTACTCTAACAAAAAGAGCTTTTCGTGATTAATATCCCGGCCGCCCGTTGACCCCGGGCGTTCGTTCAGGAGTTCGCCGATGGTTGAGAAATTGAACAAGTACAGCGCCCGCATCACCCAGCCCAAGTCCCAGGGGGCCTCCCAGGCCATGCTCTACGGCACGGGCCTGACCGAGGAGGACATGGACAAGGCGCAGGTGGGCATCTGCCAGCGTCTGGTATGACGGCAATACCTGCAACATGCACCTCAACGACCTGGCGGCCAAGGTCAAGGAGGGCGTGCAGGCCGCGGGCATGGTGGGCATGCGGTTCAACACCATCGGCGTGAGCGACGGCATCTCCATGGGCACCGAGGGCATGAGCTACTCCCTGCAGTCGCGGGACATCATCGCCGACTCCATCGAGACGGTGATGAGCGCCCAGTGGTACGACGCCAACATCTCCATCCCCGGCTGCGACAAGAACATGCCCGGCTGCCTCATCGCCATGGGCCGGCTCAACCGCCCGTCGCTGATGGTCTACGGCGGCACCATCAAGCCCGGCCATATCGGACGACCAGCGAGCTGGATATCGTCTCGGCCTTCCAGAGCTACGGCGAGTATCATCGCCGGCAAGATCGACGAGGACATGCGCAACGGCATCATCACCCATGCCTGCCCCGGCGCCGGGGCGTGCGGCGGCATGTATACCGCCAACACCATGGCCGTGGCCATCGAGGCCCTGGGCATGACCCTGCCCTACAGTTCGTCCACGCCGGCCGTCGACCCGGGCAAGCTCGACGAGTGCTTTCGAAGCGGCCCGGCCATCCGCCTGCTCATGGAGAAGCGACATCAAGCCGCGGGACATCATGACCCGCGCGGCGTTCGAGAACGCCATGGTGACGGTCATGGCCCTGGGCGGCTCGACCAACGCCGTGCTGCACCTGATCGCCATGGCCATGGCGGTGGACGTGGACCTGTCCCTGGACGACTTTCAGCGGGTCAGCAACCGGGTGCCCCTGCTGGCCGACCTCAAGCCCAGCGGCAAATACGTCATGGAGGACGTGCACAAGGTCGGCGGCACCCCCGCGGTCATGAAGTACCTGCTGGAGCACGGCCTGCTCGACGGCGACTGCCTGACCGTGACCGGCAAGACCATCGCGGACAACCTCGCCGAACTGCCCGGCCTGGCCGAGGGACAGCAGGTGGTGCACTCCCTGGCGGATCCCATCAAGCCGTCCGGGCATATCCAGATACTGCGCGGCAACCTGGCCCCGGGCGGGGCGGTGGCCAAGATCACCGGCAAGGAAGGGCTGCGGTTCTCCGGCCCCGCCAAGGTCTATGACTCGGAGGAGGCGATGCTCGCCGCCCTGGAGAACAAGGAGATCGTCAAAGGCGATGTGGTGGTGATCCGCTACGAGGGTCCCAAGGGCGGGCCGGGCATGCCCGAGATGCTCACCCCCACCTCGGCGATCATGGGCGCCGGCCTCGGTCAGGACGTGGCATTGATCACCGACGGGCGCTTCTCGGGGGGCTCCCACGGCTTCATCATCGGGCACGTGGTGCCCGAGGCCCAGGAAGGCGGGCCCATCGCCCTGCTGCGGGACGGCGACACCGTGACCATCGATGCCGCCACCAACACCCTGGCGGTGGACCTCGGCGACGAGGAGCTGGCCGCACGGCGCGAGGCCTGGCGCATGCCGGCCTACAAGGCCACCCGCGGGACCCTGCACAAGTACATTAAATGCGTGCAGTCCGCCTCCATGGGGTGTGTCACGGATCGGTAAGTCCCGGCCTGCATTCGGCCGAGGCGCCTGATGCGGCTGCATGGTCCGGGCGCGGGGCTTTTAGAATAAAAGCGTATACAACAGCATTATTCATTATTTGTAGGTATATTGAGCGCCGGTATAATTTAACCTGTTGCTGTTTCAACCCTCGGTTAAATAATTAGAAAAGGCGATTCCCACGGTGGATGCCCCGGTAAAACCCTCCTGGAAGGCGGCCCTTTCCGATCGGATCCCGGAAGAGGTGGCCCGCGAGATTGACCTGTTCGAGACGCAGATGGACCTGCGCCGCCAGGGCAAGGTCGACGACAAGCTGTTCGCCGAGACCCGCCTGCGGCGCGGCGCCTATGGGCAGCGCTACGACAACGGCCGGCGCTACGACGGGGAAAAGACCCAATCCATCGCCTATCCGTCCGAGCTGACCAAGGGCCCGGAGACCCTGTGGGACGCGCCCGGCATGCAGCGTATCAAGCTGCCCTTCGGCGGCCTCACGACCGAACAGATGGACGCGCTGGCCGACGTGGCCGAGGAGTACTCGGACGCCATCCTGCATGTCACCACCCGCCAGGACATCCAGCTGCACTTCGTGCACCTGGACGATACGCCGGATCTGCAGCGGCGCCTCGCCGCCGTGGGGATTACCACCCGGGAGGCGTGCGGCAATGCCATCCGCAACGTCACCGCCTGTCCCTATGCCGGGATCTGCCGCGACGAGGCCTTCGACGTGACCCCCTATGCCGAGGCGGCGACCTATTTTCTCCTCGGCCACCGGGATACCCAGGACTTCGGCCGCAAGTTCAAGCTGGCCTTCTCCGGTTGCGCCGCAGCATGCCTGCGGCCTGACCTACATGCACGACATGGGGTGTATCGCCAAGACCCGGACTATCGACGGTAAGGCGCAGGCGCGGCTTCGAGCTGTACGTGGGCGGCGGGCTCGGCGCCATTCCCCACCAGGCCAAGCTGTTCGACGAGTTCCTCCCCGAGGAAGAGCTGCTCCCCATGGCCCAGGCCATCTCCCGGGTCTATGCCCGCTACGGCGAGAAGAAGAACCGCGCCAAGTCGCGGATCAAGTTCCTGGTGGCCAAGCTGGGGATCGAAGAGCTGCGCCGCCGGGTGCTGGAGGAGCGCCGGGCCCTGGAGGAAGACCCCCGCTGGACCGATTGGCTGGCGAACGTCGATGCCGATCGGGAAGGGCCCCGGGCGCGGCCGGCCTGCGCCGCAGATGGGGGGGGCGACGAGGCCCTGCAGGGCTGGGCGCGGACCAACATCTATTCCCAGCGCCAGACCGGCTACGTGGCGGCCACCGTGACCCTGCCCCTGGGGGACCTGACCTCCGATCAAATGCGCCGGCTCGCGGTCATCTGCCGGCGTTTCGTCAATGACACCGCGCGGACCACGGTGGAGCAGAACATCCTGTTGCGCTGGGTCCACGAGGCCGACATCCCGGCCCTGTACCGTGACCTGGCGGCCATCGGTCTCGCCGCTCCCGGGGCCGAGACCATCGTCGATGTCACCGCCTGCCCGGGCACCGATACCTGCAAGCTCGGCATCGCCTCCTCGCGGGGCCTGGCCGCCGAGCTGCGCCAGCGCCTCGCCGCCAAGCAGCTTCAGTACGATCAGAGCCTCAAGGACCTGCGGATCAAGGTCAGCGGGTGCTTCAACTCCTGCGGGCAGCATCACGTGGCCGAGATCGGCTTTTACGGCGTGAGCCGGACCCTGCACAATTACAAGGTGCCCCACTTCCAGCTCATCCTGGGCGGGGAGTGGCAGCACAACGGCCAGGCCTTCGGCCTGGCCATGGGGGCGGTCCCGTCCAAGCGCGTCCCCGAGGCCGTGGACCGTCTGTTGGATTTTTATCTGTCCAATCGCGAGCCGCAGGAGAGCTTCCGGGCGGTGGTCACCCGGGTGGGCAAGAAGGAGATCAAGGCCCTGGTCAAGGACCTGACCGTTGTGCCCCCCTACGGCATGGACCCTTCCTTTTACACCGATTGGGCCGACGCCCGGGAATTCACCCTGGGGGACATGGGCGTGGGCGAGTGCGCCGGCGAGGTGGTCAGCGCCACCGACTTCGGCATTGCCGCCGCCGAGGGTGAGGTCTTCGAGGCCCAGCTGTATCTCGATGAGGGGCAGGGTGATGACAGTGCACGCCGGGCCGCCGACAAGGCCCTGTCGGCCATGCTGCTGGCGGCCCAGGCGTTGGTCAAGGTGCAGAACCCGGACATCGCCAACGACAGCGACGGGATCATGAAGGAGTTTCGCGAGCGCTTTTATGATACCCGGCTGTTCTTTGACCCCTTCGCCGGGGGGCGATTCGCCCATCTGTTCTTTCATGCCTACGACACCCGGGAGGATCAGCCGAGTCCGGAGCTGGCCCATCGCCGGGTGGAGGAGGCTCAGTTGTTCATCGAGGCGGCCCATGGATGCTACAGCCGCCTGCTCGACAGTGGCGTACCGGGGTCCGCCGTCACCCCGGCCATGAACCGCACGGGTACCACGCCGCCCTCGCCCTCCGCCGCATAGCGCGCAAGGCACAGCCCATGAGTCTTCAGCGCCTGTGCGTCAAGTTCTTCGCCGAGCCGTCTGCGGGCTTCGATGACGCCGTGCTCATCGAGGTCTTTCATGACTGGATCCGGCGCGGCGCGGCGCTGGGGACGCTGATCGACGTGGCCGACTACCGCCATGTGCCCGACGGCCCGGGCGTGATGCTGATTACCCACGAGGGCGATTTCGCCCTGGATCGCACCGGGGGGCGCTTGGGCCTGCTGTACCAGCGCAAGACGGCGCTCCCCGGGGACATGGGCCAACGGCTCGCGGGGGTGTCCCGGATTGCCCTGACGGCGTGCCGCATGCTGGAGGGCGAGCCGCGCCTGGGCGGCGGCCTGGTGTTCTCGCCCGGGGAACTGCTTGTCATCGCCAACGACCGTCTGCTGGCGCCCAATACCGATGAGGCCTACCGGCGGCTCGAGCCGCACCTGCGTTTCCTCGGCGAGTCCCTCTACGGCGAGTTCGACCTGCAGCGGGTGGTGAACGATTCCCACGAGCGGCTCGCCGCGCGCCTGACAGGGAATACGTCCACCGCTATCGATGCCCTTGTCGACAGACTGCAGCGCACTGTGGAGTAGGCGGCCGGTCCTTCCGATAGTACGGCCCGTGTGATGGGTGTATGCTAGGGCCTGTTAACACTATCCATACCGAGGCGCTTCCGTTACACGTGATGACGCGTTAGCAAGGACTGTCCGTGATTCCCTGTTACGTCAGCGGCCGGGGCATGCATGCCTCGGAAAAGACCCACCGCTTCAAGATCGCCGTGATCCGGCATCTTGAAGCGACCGGGATCGGTTATGACACCCGTTTCCGTTACTACCGCGAACGCTTTCCCGGGATGTCGCTCGACGTCCTGGCCGCCATGACCTGCGACCCGGTGGAGTACTACGACCCGGACTGGCCGGCCTTTCTCAGGGACCGGGGCGCCGGTGCCGATGAGGCGGAGGCGGTGACGGAGTTCATGCTGCTGCGCGACGGGGCCTTTCGCGAGCAGGCGCGGGTGGCCATCGTGTGCTATGACGAGGCGGGTTTCGGGTCGGGCGTCAACGCCATGCGCTTTGTCGGCGCCGGTAAGCCGGTGATCGGGTTTTGTCACCAAGACGCCGCCCGGCATGGCGTCAATGTCGCCAGTGTCCTGCAATTGGCCCATGAGTACCCGGGCCTGTTCTCCTTGCAGCGCTATTCCTCCATGGATGACGTCCTCCGGCAGTTGGCGCCCCTGCTCGCGGCGCTCCAGCCGCCGCGGTGATCGTCAACGATCTTCGCCAAGGGGGGGCCGCTCCCGGACAGGCTGCATGCCGGTTTTAGAAAATAATAAAACAGTGATGTGACTGCTGCGTGAACCGGCTGATCCGCGGCCGGCCGCCCTTTTCGCTTATAACTCATTGAAACGGCATGTGAACTGCCGGGTAGTCCGGCGCCGTCGAGGGCAGGGCGGTGAGCGGCCGGCGCGACCGGGGGAAAGAATTAGTTTTATAAAAACAAGTTGTTATGATATTTTTGCGGTGCCGCCTGCACATCCCCGGAACAAATAGTTGACTGTTTTGATCAACTATTTATAATGATTGAGTAAATTAGTCAACTTTCGACTGGAAAGCTTGAGGGGTGTGCCGTGGCGCAGGGAGGCGGGTCAAAGAAGACGGCATTGTAACCTCGATGAACGAGATTTGCGAGCTGTTGGAGGTGTCGGGCGTCCCGCGAAACGCCGGCTACTTCCAACGGCAACACGAGACGCTGAACGGAGTTATGGTGTATGGCTGCTACAAACTTAGAGACACTGGTCAGGCAGGGTTACAAGCACGGATTCGTAACCGACATCGAGGCCGACACGGTCCCGCCGGGGCTCAACGAGGATGTCATTCGACTGATCTCGGCCAAGAAGGGCGAGCCCGAGTTCCTGTTGGAATGGCGCCTCAGGGCCTACCGTCATTGGCTGACCATGAAACAGCCCGACTGGTCCAAGGTCAACTTCCCGCCCATCGATTACCAGGCCATCAGCTACTATTCCGCGCCCAAGTCCAAGGCCGACGGGCCCAAGAGCCTCGATGAGGTGGATCCGGAGCTGCTGGAGACCTATAACAAACTCGGTATCCCTCTGCAGGAGCAGGAGATGCTGGCCGGGGTGGCGGTGGACGCTGTATTCGATAGTGTCTCGGTGGCTACCACCTTCAAGGCAAAGCTGGCGGAGCAGGGCATTATCTTCGGTTCGTTTTCCGAGGCGGTGCACAACCACCCCGAGCTCATCGAGGAGTATCTGGGCACGGTGGTGCCCTACACGGACAATTTCTTCGCTGCACTCAATTCCGCCGTGTTTACCGACGGATCATTTTGCTACATCCCCAAGGGGGTGCGCTGCCCCATGGAGCTGTCCACCTATTTCAGGATCAACAGTGCCGCCACCGGTCAGTTCGAGCGCACCCTGGTCATCGCCGAGGAGGGCAGCTACGTGAGCTACCTGGAGGGCTGCACGGCGCCCCAGCGCGACGAGAACCAGCTCCATGCGGCGGTGGTGGAGCTGATCGCCAAGAAGGATGCCCAGATCAAGTACTCGACAGTCCAGAACTGGTACCCGGGCGATGAGCAGGGCCGGGGCGGCATTTACAACTTTGTCACCAAGCGCGGTGACTGCCGGGGCGACAACTCCAAGATCTCCTGGACCCAGATCGAGACCGGCTCGGCGATCACCTGGAAGTACCCGAGCTGCGTGCTCAACGGCGACAATTCCGTGGGCGAGTTCTACTCGGTCGCGCTGACCAACAACTGGCAGCAGGCGGACACCGGCACCAAGATGGTCCACGTGGGCAAGAACACCCGCAGCACCATCATCGCCAAGGGCATCTCCGCGGGGCAGAGCCAGAACACCTATCGCGGGCTGGTCAAGATGCTCAAGGGGGCCGAGGGGGCGCGCAACTATACCCAGTGCGACTCCCTGTTGATGGGCGACCGTTGCGGGGCCCATACCCTGCCCTATATCGAGGCCAAGAACCCCACCGCCAAGGTCGAGCACGAGGCGACCACCTCCAAGATCAGCGACGATCAGCTCTTTTACTGCATGCAGCGCGGGATCTGCGCCGAGGACGCGGTGTCGATGATCGTCAACGGCTTCTGCAAAGAGGTGCTGAAGGAGCTGCCCATGGAGTTCGCCGTCGAGGCGCAAAAGCTGCTCGGCCTCAGTCTCGAGGGCAGCGTCGGCTGATCCCGCGACAGATCCGATATCGAGTGCCCCCCGCCGGCCCGGCGCCGGCGGGGGGCGATCACTGAATTACCCGGCAGCGCCAGCTGCGGGACGAAAGAGGAACCCAGGATGCTGGATATAGAGAAATTACGAGTGACCGTGGAAGACAAGGAGATCCTGCGCGGGATCGACCTGCACGTAAAGCCCGGCGAGGTGCACGCCATCATGGGGCCCAACGGCTCCGGCAAGAGCACCCTGGCCCACGTCCTGTCCGGGCGTGCCGGTTACCAGGTGACCGGCGGCGGGATCAACTATTGCGGCGAAGACCTGCTGGCGATGGCGCCGGAGGAGCGGGCCCGCGCGGGGGTCTTCCTGGCCTTTCAGTACCCGGTGGAGATCCCGGGAGTGAGCAATGTCTACCTGCTCAAGGCGGCCGTCAACGCCGTGCGCAAGGCCCGCGGCATTGAAGAGCTGGACGCCATGGACTTTCTGACCCTCGTGAAGGAAAAGCTCAAGCTGGTGGAGATGGACGAGCAGCTGCTCTACCGTGCCGTGAACGAGGGCTTCTCCGGTGGCGAGAAGAAGCGCAACGAGATCCTGCAGATGGCCATCCTCGAGCCCAAGCTGGCGATCCTCGACGAGACCGACTCGGGGCTCGACATCGACGCCCTGCGGATTGTCGCCGAAGGGGTGAACAAGATGCGCAGCAGCGAGCGCGCCATCATCCTGGTCACCCATTATCAGCGCCTGCTCGATTACGTGGTGCCGGATCACGTCCACGTCCTGGCCGGGGGGCAGATCGTCAAATCGGGCGGGCGTGAGCTGGCCAAGCAGCTGGAGCAGCAGGGATACGGCTGGCTGGAGGCCAAGGCCGGCGAGTCCACCTCCGCAGCGGCGACGGGGCCGTCGGGCTTATGAACGAATCGCAAGGCGCCAAGGAGCGGTATCTCACCGCATTCGACCAGTTGAAGGACCGGACTGCCCGGCAGCGGCGCCCCCTGGCTGCAGGCGCTGCGCGAGGGGGCCATGTCGCATTTTGATGCCATGGGCTTTCCCACCCCGCGCCTGGAGGACTGGAAGTACACCAACGTCGCCCCCATCGAGAAGCGCTACTTCGAATACCCCGATGCCCAGGGGGCCGAGCTGAGCCCGGCCCAGCGACAGGCCCTGGCCTTCGAGGGCTTCGAGGGCCCGACCCTGGTGTTCGTCAACGGCCGGTTCTGCCCCGGGTATTCGCGTCTGTCCCCGTTGCCCGAGGGGGTGACTGTCGGCGCGCTGGCTGATGCCTTGCAGGAATGCCCGGAGACCCTTTCGGCGCACCTGGGCCGCTATGCGGACCCCGCCGCGAACGCCTTCGCGGCGCTCAACACCGCCCTCATGGACCAAGGGGCCTACATTCACGTGCCCGCCGGGGTCAGCCTCGATGCGCCGGTGCTGCTGGTCTATGCAGCCAGCGGCGAGCGCCAGCTCATGACCCACCCGCGCAACCTGATCGTTGCCGGGGACAACAGCCGCGTGGCCGTGGTCGAGCACTATGTGAATATCGATGCGTCGGCCTATTTCACCAACGCCGTGACCGAAGTGGTCGCGGGCCCCGGCGCGGCGGTGGACCATTACAAGGTGCAGCGCGAATCCGAGGCGGCCTACCACGTGGCCACGATCCAGGTGCATCAGGGCAGAGACAGCCGCTTCGCCTCCCGCAATTTCTCCCTGGGCGGGCGGCTGGTGCGCAACGACATCAACGCCCTGCTGGGCGCCACCGGCGCCGATTGCACCCTGGACGGCCTGTACATGGCCCGGGGGCGCCAGCACGTGGACAACCATACCTACGTGGACCACGCCGTTCCCCACTGCAGCAGCCGGGAGTATTACAAGGGGGTCCTGGACGGCCGCGGGCGGGCGGTATTCAACGGGCGGATCATGGTGCGCCAGGATGCCCAGAAGACCGACGCCCACCAGTCCAATCACAATCTTCTGCTGTCCCAGGACGCCGAGGTGGACACCAAGCCCCAGCTGGAGATTTTCGCCGATGACGTGAAGTGTTCCCACGGCGCGACCGTGGGCCATCTGGACGGCGATGCGCTGTTCTATGTGCGCTCGCGGGGCATCGACGAGCAAAGCGCCCACAGCCTGTTGACCTATGCCTTCGCGCGGGAGCTCGTGGGCCGGGCCGCAATCCCGGCGGTGCGCGCCGTCATGGAGCGTAGTCTGCTGGCGTGGCTGCCCGGCATCAGCGAGTCCGCAGGTGAACTGCTATGAGCCAAAGCGCCAACGATCCCATGGTGGCCGCGCGGCCTGAGTCGGGGGCCGCCGACTACGACGTGGAGCGAATCCGGCGGGACTTTCCCATCCTGCACCAGGAGGTGCGCGGGCACCCGTTGGTTTATTTGGACAACGCCGCCACCACCCAAAAGCCGTCGTCGGTGATCGATGCCGTCAAGGCCTACTATGAGCGGGACAACGCCAATATCCACCGCGGCGTGCATACGCTGAGCGAACGGGCCACGCGCGCCTATGAAGATGCCCGCGTCAAGGTGCAGCACTTTGTCAACGCCGCCGACCCCGGCGAGATCGTCTTCGTGCGCGGCGCCACCGAGGCGATCAATCTGGTGGCCCACAGTTACGGCAGGACCCATATCGGCGCCGGCGACGAGATCATCCTTACGCAAATGGAGCATCACTCCAACATCGTGCCCTGGCAACTGCTGTGCGAGCAGACCGGTGCCCGCCTCAAGGTCGTGCCCGTCAACGACGCCGGTGAGTTGCTCCTCGAAGAGTTTGAGAAGCTCCTCGGTCCGCGCACCAAGCTCGTGGCGGTGAGCCACATGTCCAATGCCCTGGGCACCATCAATCCCGTCGAGCGCATCATCGCCATGGCCCATGCCTTCCACGTCCCGGTACTGCTCGACGGCGCCCAGGCCGTCTCGCACCTGGAGGTGGACGTGCAGCGGCTCGACTGTGACTTCTACGCCTTCTCCGGGCACAAGGTCTACGGCCCCACCGGCATCGGCGTGCTGTACGCGAAGCGCGACCTGCTCGACGCCATGCCGCCTTACCAGGGCGGGGGCGACATGATCAGCCGGGTGACCTTCGACGAGACCGCCTACAGCAAGGTGCCCCAGAAATTCGAGGCGGGCACGCCCAATATCGCCGGCGCCGTGGGGCTCGGCGCGGCGCTGGACTATGTCGGGGGGGTGGGGCTGGCGCGCATACAGGCCTACGAGCAGAAGGTCCTGGCCTATGCCTGCGACGCCGTGGGGCAGGCCCCGGGGGTACGGCTTGTGGGCACGGCCGGGCAGCGCGCCAGTGTCCTGTCGTTTGTCATCGAGGGCGTCCATCCCCATGACATCGGCACCATCCTCGACAGCGAGGGCGTGGCCATCCGTGCCGGTCACCACTGCGCCATGCCCTTGATGGACCGTTTCGGCGTGCCGGCCACCGCGCGCGCCTCGTTCGGGATCTATAATACCTATGACGAGGTCGACACCCTCGTCAAGGCGATGCACAAGATAAAGGAAATATTCGGCTGATGTCCGATCTGCGCGAACTGTACCAGGAGGTCATTGTCGACCATAACCGCAAGCCGCGGAATTTTCGCGAGAACGCGGCGGCCACCCGCAAGGTCGAGGGGTATAACCCCCTGTGCGGCGACAAGCTGACCCTGTTTCTGCAATTGGAGGACGGGGTGATCAAGGACGTGAGCTTCGTCGGGACCGGGTGCGCGATCTCGGTGGCATCCGCCTCGTTGATGACCGAGGCGCTGAAGGGCAAGACCGAGGCCCAGGCCAAGGCTGTCTTCGAGGACTTTCACATACCCTGGTGACCCGGGACACGGGCGATCCCATGGCCAGCGCCGATCAGCTGGGCAAGCTGGCCATCTTCGCCGGCGTGCGGGAGTTCCCGACTCGGGTCAAGTGCGCCACTTTGGCATGGCACACCCTGCAGGCGGCCCTGGAGGATGATGCCCAGGTCGTCAGCACGGAGTAAGGGTCGGGGCAGGGCGCTTCGGCGCATACCGGACAACATGGCTTGAGTGCGGGGGTTAGGACAATGGGTGCGAATGAGCTGACAACACTGACTCGGGACTGCGAGGTGGTCTTGATCCCGGCCGGGGAGAAGACCGTCCTGCCGGCGGGGACCCAGGTCGTGATTACCCAGTCCCTGGGCGGTTCCTACACGGTGTATGCCGGCGGTGCCTTGGTGCGCATCGACGGCAAGGACGCCGACGCCCTCGGCAAGGAGGCCGTGGAGGTCTCCCACGACGGGGAGCTCACCGGTGACGGGACGGTCGACGAGGCGCAGCTCTGGGAGCAGATGCGCAGCTGTTACGACCCTGAGATCCCCATCAACATCGTCGAGCTGGGCTTGATCTATTCGTGCAAGGTCGAGCCCCAGGAGCAGGGCAACCGCGTGGTGGTGGAGATGACCCTGACGGCACCCGGCTGCGGCATGGGGGAGATCCTCAAGCAGGACGTGGAGCAAAAGCTGCGCTCGGTGCCCAACGTGACCGAGGTGCACGTGGAGATGGTCTTCGACCCTCCCTGGGATACCAGCAAGATGTCCGAGGCCGCCAAGCTTCAGGCCGGCCTGTTATAGCCGTGGATTGAACGATATCAGAGGGAGGGCCTTGGAGATGGCGGAATGGACTGATGTGGCGCCGGTCGGCGAGATCGCGCCCGGGACGTGGCGCACCGTTGATATCGACGATGTGGAGATCGCGGTGATCAATGTGGGCGGCCAATTCTACGCAATTGAGGATATGTGCACCCACGACGGCGGCGACCTGTCCAGCGGGCACGTGGAGGGCTGCGAGATCATCTGCCCCCGGCACGGGGCGCGCTTTGATATCAGGACCGGCGAGGTCAAGGCGCCCCCCGCCTACGAGCCCATCGAGACCTTCGAGGTGCGTGTCGATGACGGCATGGTGCAGGTCAAGGGCGCGGATTAGCCGCGCCTGCGCTCCGCGCCAGTATCCTTTTCGCCTCCCTCCGTCGGTTGTCCGAGCACTACCCGAGCGGTTAGTATAAGACGCTACGCCCGATTGCAGCGGGGCACCCGGGTCCACGGGCGCCCGGTCCGGTGGGCTCGAACAATAAAGGGTTCACCCAACACCCTCAGGGGTGTCCAACAGGAAAAGGCCTCTGCTCGATGAGTAAAAAGGTGCTGGTGGTCATGGGCCACCCCCGCCGGGACAGCTATTGCGCCGCCCTGGCCCAGGCATACATTGAAGGGGCGCGCCGGGCCGGCGCGCAAATCGAGCAGTTGTCCCTCGCCGAGCTCGATTTCGATTTGAATGTCCGCTATCCCTCGCCCCGCCAGCAGTTCGCCGAGGCGGATGTGGAGCGTGCCCAACGGTTGTTCAAGTGGGCAGAACATATCGTATTCGTTTATCCCACCTGGTGGGGCACCATGCCGGCCCTGCTCAAGGGCTTTCTGGACCGGGTGCTGACCCCCGGTTTTGCGTTCGAGGAGACCGAAGACGACCCCTCTTCGTGGGAAAAGCTGCTCACCGGCCGCTCGGCCCAGGCGCTGGTGACCATGGATACCCCGCCCTGGGTGTACCGCCTCATCTACCGGGCGCCGGGCCACAACGCGCTGAAGCGGGCCACGCTCGGCTTTTGCGGGATCGCGCCCACGTTCATCTCGACGTTCGGGCCGGTGAAGGGCTCATCGGCCGAGACCCGCCAGCAGTGGCTCGACAAGGCAAGGGAGCAAGGTCTGCGGCTGGAGCGGCGCCTGCGCATCAGTCATGTCAGGGAACACCTGGTGTCGTGGCTCAAGATCCTGCGCCTGCAGTTCTACCCCATGACCTGGCTCGCCTACACCATCGGCGCCTTCGCCGCCTGGCAGAGGACGGGCGAGTATTCGTCGCACGTCTACTGGCTCGGGTACCTGTGGATATTTCTGATCGAGGTCATGACGGTATTGGCCAATGAGTACTTCGACTTCGGCTCCGACCGCATCAACAGAAATGCCGGCCCGTTCAACGGCGGCTCCCGGGTGCTCGTCGACGCCGAGCTGGGGGTGCGGACCCTGTGGAGCGGGATGGCCGGCGTGGGGCCTGCTGCTGGGGGTCAGCTCGTATTTGCTGTGGCACAACGCGGCGGCGATATCGGGCTGGGACTTTTCCCTGCTGGCCCTGGCCGGGGTCGTGGCCGTGGGCTATACCTTTCCGCCGCTGAGGCTCGTTTACCGGGGCCTCGGCGAGCTCAACGTGGGCATCACCCACAGCTTCGCGGTGATCGTCTGCGGGTACGTGCTGCAGACCGGTCAGTGGGGCGACCCCTATATCTGGACCATCGGCATTCCGCTGTTCTTCGCCACCCTGGCGGCGATCACCCTGTCGGCGATCCCCGACTACGATGCCGACAAGGCCGTGGCCAAGAAGACCCTTGCGGTCATGCTGGGACGGCGGCGGGCGGCCCTGGCGGCCATGGGCTTTACGGCGGCGCCGCCGTGACGGGTGTGCTGTGGCAGCAGTACGGTCTCTACGCGGGGGTCAGCGGCTGGCTGGTCTATCTGACCATCCCCCACGGGCTGCGGTTGTGCTATGCCATCTACGGCTACTTGGCCCGGGGGGCGCCCTGCGTCAGGATCAACAACATTATGGTCCTGGCGTTGACCTATATCATCTGGTTCGGTCTGATCCCCATGCTCGGTCTGCTATAACGTATCCCAGTTGGATTTTCGGCGCGTGCGCATCCGCGGGATGATCATGCCCAGGATGATGCCCCCGCCCAGGACCAGCGCGCCGGTGATGAACCAGTCCCGGTCGCGGCGGTCCTTCAGAACGGCGTTTTCCTGGCCGAGGGACTGGACCTTGCGCTCCAGGCTCACGACCTTGGACTGCAGGGTCTTGTTCTCCTTGTCGATGGCCAGGGCGTTGGACGCGGTTTTGCGAATGGACGTGAGCTGCTGGTCGAGACTGCGATTCTTGTCGGTCAGGTCCTTGGTCTTCTTTTCCAAGTCGTTGTTGACGTCCTTCAGCTTGCTCATTTGCGCGTCGAGCTTGTTGTTCTCCAGCTCCAGATTGGCCAGCTTCTTTTGAGCGGCGTCCAGCCGATCCCGTGCGCTCGGCATGTCCACCAGGTAGCGGGTGAGGATCCAGCCTTCCTGGCCGTTCTCCGTGCGCACCCGGGAGTAGCCGGTCTTGCTGTCGGTCTCCATCAGCTCGAGTTTGGCGCCGCTGTGCAGCATGCGGACAATCTGGTGTTGGGTGCTTTCACCGGTGCGCAGAGTGACCTGGAAGTCGTCGGTGATATAGCGGATGGTTTGCGCATCCGCCGTCAGCGCGGCCAGGCCCGTCAGGCAAAATAACAATACGAGACGCAGAATCTTCACGACCATTGATACGAGTTCCTTGAATTGCCAGTTGATTCCGTGCGAAAGCGTAACCCGCCCCATGGAGGCATTCCAAGCAGGGGGCGAAGGTCCCACGGCGGACCGCTTACTGATTACACAGTTTCCTTTCCCATTCCAGCGCGGTCCGGACGATGACCTCCAGGTCGTCGTACCGGGGCTGCCAGCCCAGGTGCCGGCGAATCCGGTCGGCCCGCGCCACCAGCTCGGGAGGGTCGCCCGCCCGGCGCGGCTGTTCGCGGATGTCCAGTGAACGACCGCTGACCCGCTGCACCATATCGAGCACCTCGCGGACGCTGTAACCGTGTCCGTAGCCGCAGTTGAACGTGGTGGATGCCCCTCCTTGCTGCAGATAGGCCATGGCCTTGAGGTGGGCATCGGCCAGGTCCTCCACGTGAATGTAATCGCGCACGCCCGTGCCGTCGGGGGTGGGGTAATCGGTGCCATAGATCTCGATCCGCGGCCGCTTGCCCACCGCCGCCTCGCAGGCCACCTTGATCAACAGGGTGGCCTTGTGGGTGGACTGTCCGATACGCCCGCCGGGGTCGGCGCCCGCCACGTTGAAGTAGCGCAGGATGACGTAGCGCAGATCGCCCGCCGCCGCCAGGTCGCGCAGCATCCACTCGCTCATCAACTTGGACGTGCCGTAGGGGTTGATGGGCTGGTCGGGCTGTCCTCCGTCGCCCACCCGTGTTCCGGTATGCCGTAGACCGCCGCGGTGGAGGAGAATATGAAGCGCCTCACCCCGGCCTTGTCGCAGCACGCCAACAGGTTGCGGGTGTTGCACGTATTGTTCCGGTAGTACTTCAGGGGGTCGGCGACCGATTCCGGCACCACGGTGCTGGCGGCAAAGTGCATCACGGTATCGATGCCGTGGTCGCCCAGGACCTGGGACATCAACGCCGAATCGCCGCTGCTGCCGACAATCAGCTCGCCGTGGAGCACGGCCTCCTTGAAGCCCTTGGATAAATCATCCACGACGACCACCCGGTGGCCGGCCTCGCCGAGCTGGCGTACCACATGGCTGCCGATATAACCGGCGCCGCCGCTGACTAATACATTATGCTGGGGCATCAAGGGCCAACTTTCTGATTGGGCGGCGCAGAGCCGGTTTTGGCAACGGGTCAGTGTTTTTGGTGGATGGAAGCGGCCCTGGAGTGCCGTATTGCGCGAGAATTGTTCGGACAGGCCCGCTCGTCCCCTTATCTGGGGGCATAAAATACCATAAATGCCCTGCATCAATACACACCGGCACGCCGGCCGGGGCACGCAGGGGTTGTGTGCCGGCCCCAATGGGCGTATCGTTTCGCCTTTGAACCTCAGCCGCGCCCGTTTCCGGGGGCGCGGGTGACGCGACACTGGCCCCAGCCGCGCTTCCGGCCGACGTCGGAGGCATTACGGAAGGTCTTCATATTTCTGGAAAAATAATACCGCGATGGTCTAAAGTCATGGGGGCCGAAAGCGTCAGCGGGGTGCCGACGATCATTCCTCTGCCACTAATCCCTCAGTTGCATTATCTTTAGATACATCAGTAAGTTGACAGAATTGTGCGCATGGCTCACAATAGACAGCTTTCTTTTGGAGGGGTTCCCGAGCGGTCAAAGGGATCAGACTGTAAATCTGACGGCTCAGCCTTCGGAGGTTCGAATCCTCCCCCCTCCACCGCTTAAGTGGAGGGCTGGGTAAGACCGGCGAGCCCCGGGTGCGATAGCGTTTTGTCCGGGGAAGGCGGTTTTGCCCGCGTCATCCTTGAGTCGATGGGCGACAGGTCGGTGTGTTGGCGTAGTTTGAAGTGGGGTTCTTGGTTGGAAACAAGCAGAGGAGTGGCTGACCGCGGGCGACGGGTTCTGAACCTATTGTTGCGGGTGTAGTTCAATGGTAGAACCTCAGCCTTCCAAGCTGATGACGTGGGTTCGATTCCCATCACCCGCTCCAGATGGATACCCATTGCTGGGTGTGAATGCAGGAGATGACGGCATTGTGCTAGGTCTGCCGATGGGCGGTCGAAGAGGGTGCTTTCGTATCGGTTTTGTGACGCCCATATAGCTCAGTCGGTAGAGCACTTCCTTGGTAAGGAAGAGGTCACCGGTTCAAATCCGGTTATGGGCTCCATCATATTCTTTTTAAGGTCGTGTCGAAGACTGACAGCCTGTTTGGGTTATCTTCAACTGACAATGAAGAGGTAGTGCGCTGTGTCCAAGGGAAAATTTGAGCGAAACAAGCCGCATATCAATGTTGGGACGATCGGTCACGTGGACCACGGCAAGACGACGTTGACGGCGGCGCTGACGAAGGTGCTGGCGGAGAAGCACGGAGGCGAGTTCCGGGCGTACGATCAGATTGACAATGCGCCGGAGGAGCGCGCGCGCGGCATCACGATTGCGACGGCGCACGTGGAGTACGAGTCGGACAAGCGCCACTACGCGCACGTGGACTGCCCGGGTCACGCGGACTACGTGAAGAACATGATCACGGGTGCGGCGCAGATGGACGGTGCGGTTCTGGTGGTATCGGCGGCGGACGGCCCGATGCCGCAGACGCGCGAGCACATTTTGCTGGCGCGCCAGGTGGGTGTTCCGAAGCATCGTGGTGTACCTGAACAAGGCGGACATGGTGGACGACGCGGAGCTTCTGGAGCTGGTGGAGATGGAGGTCCGCGAGCTGCTGGACAAGTACCAGTTTCCCGGTGACGACACGCCGGTGATCGTGGGTTCGGCGCTGAAGGCGCTGGAGGGTGACACGAGCGACATCGGGGTGCCGTCGATCTTCAAGCTGGTTGAGGCGATGGACGAATACATTCCGCTGCCGGAGCGCCCGGTGGACCTGCCGTTTTTGATGCCGATCGAGGACGTGTTTTCGATTTCGGGTCGCGGCACGGTGGTGACGGGCCGTATGGAGCGCGGCAAGGTGAAGGTGGGCGAGGAAGTGGAGATTGTGGGTATCCGCGACACGCAGAAGACCACGTGCACGGGCGTGGAGATGTTCCGCAAGCTGCTGGACGAAGGTCAGGCGGGAGACAACGTGGGCGTGCTGCTGCGCGGGACCAAGCGCGAGGACGTGGAGCGCGGCCAGGTGCTGGCCAAGCCGGGTTCGATCACGCCGCACACGCACTTTGAGGCGGAGGTGTACATTTTGTCGAAGGAAGAGGGCGGCCGTCACACGCCGTTCTTCCAGGGCTACCGTCCGCAGTTTTATTTCCGGACGACGGACGTGACGGGCCAGTGGAGCTGGGCGAGGGCGTGGAGATGGTGATGCCCGGAGACAACGTGGGGATGAAGGTGAAGCTGATCGCGCCGATCGCGATGGAAGAGGGCCTGCGCTTTGCCATCCGCGAGGGCGGCCGTACCGTCGGCGCCGGCGTGGTCGCCAAGGTCATCGAATAGACGTAAACAGTCTCGGATTGGGTTGGTTGCGAAGGCCGGGGTCGGCGTCCACGACATGAAACTGGTTTCTAGGCCAGTAGCTCAATTGGCAGAGCGGCGGTCTCCAAAACCGCAGGTTGGGGGTTCGATTCCCTCCTGGCCTGCCAGTCAAGTGGCGGGTCAACAGAGTTGCTGCAAGAACTATATGTTAGACAAGATCAAGTTGATTCATGGCGGTGTTACTGCTAGGTGGCCGGCCATTGCGGCATTCTACTACTTCAATAACGAATCGGAGCTTCTGCGGGTCTTCGGGCTGTTGGTGGTCGGCGGCCTTTCGCTGGCCCTGGCTTTCCAGACCACCGTGGGGCGCAGGGTCGGGGCGTGGTGGGCGAGGCGCGAACCGAAGTGCGCAAGGTGGTCTGGCCGACGCGAAAGGAAGCGACCCAGACGACCCTGATGGTTGTCTTGATGGTACTGGTTGTGGGTGTTTTGCTTTGGGTGCTGGATATGGGGTTGCTGTCGGCGGTGCGCTTACTCACGGAGCATAGAGGTTAGGCCCATGGCGAAACGTTGGTATGTGGTGCACGCGTATTCGGGGTTCGAGCACCAGGTGGTTCGGTCCCTGCGCGAGCGCATCAAGTACAATGCGATGGAAGAGGCGTTCGGCGAGATCCTGGTGCCCACCGAAGAGGTGATCGAGATGCGCGGCGGCCAGAAGCGCAAGAGCGACCGCAAGTTCTTCCCCGGTTATGTCCTGGTGCAGATGGAGATGACCGATCAGTCCTGGCACCTGGTCAAGGAAGTCCCCAAGGTCATGGGGTTTATCGGCGGCACCAGCGACCGTCCGGCGCCGATTCCCGACCGGGAGGCGGAGAAGATACTGGAGCGGATCAGGGAGGGGACCGAGCGCCCCCGGCCCAAGATCCTGTTCGAGCCCGGCGAGGTGGTACGGGTCATCGAAGGGCCGTTTGCCGACTTCAACGGTGTGGTCGAAGAGGTCAACTACGAGAAGAGCCGGGTGCGCGTGTCGGTGCTGATCTTCGGCCGCTCGACACCGGTTGAGCTCGAGTTCGGCCAGGTGGAGAAAGGGTGAGGGCGCTCTCGGGCTGCGTTCACCCAGCAACGAGTTTCAAGGGCGGCCCGATGGCCGCGATTCATTGAGCAGCGGGTTGTAAGGCATGGCAAAAAAAATTCAGGCATATATCAAGTTGCAGGTCAAGGCGGGTCAGGCCAATCCGAGCCCCCCGGTCGGTCCGGCGCTGGGTCAGCACGGTGTCAACATCATGGAGTTCTGCAAGGCGTTCAACGCCCAGACCCAGTCCATGGAGCCCGGGCTGCCCACGCCGGTGGTGATCACCGTCTATTCGGACCGCAGCTTTACCTTTATCACCAAGACCCCGCCGGCTGCCGTGCTGTTGAAAAAGGCCGCCGGGATTCAGAGCGGCAGCGGCACGCCCAACAGCAAGAAGGTGGGCAAGGTCACCCGCGCCCAGCTCGAAGAGATCGCCAAGACCAAGATGCCCGACTTGACGGCGTCGGACATGGAGACTGCGGTGCGCACCATCGCCGGCAGCGCCGCCAGCCTCGGCCTTGAAGTGGAAGATTGAGGATCAGAATATGGCTAAGCTTTCCAAACGCATACGCGCAATTCGCGAGGCAATCCAGCCGGGGACGCTGTACTCGGTGGACGAGGCCCTGCGCCTGCTCAAAGAGCTGTCCACGGTGAAGTTTCCCGAGTCGGTGGACATCAGCGTCAACCTGGGCATTGATCCGCGCAAGTCGGATCAGGTGGTTCGCGGTGCCACGGTGCTGCCCAACGGGACGGGCAAGTCGGTCCGCGTGGCCGTGTTCGCCCAGGGGGCCAACGCCGAGGCGGCCAAAGAGGCCGGCGCCGACGTGGTGGGTTTCGAGGATCTTGCCGAGCAGGTCAAGGCCGGGGAGCTGAACTTCGACGTGGCCATCGCCACGCCGGACGCCATGCGCATCGTCGGGCAGCTGGGGCAGATCCTGGGCCCTCGCGGCCTGATGCCCAACCCCAAGGTGGGCACGGTCACCCCGGATGTGGCCACGGCGGTCAAGAACGCCAAGGCCGGCCAGGTGCGCTATCGCGCAGAGAAGGGCGGCATCATCCACTGCTCCGTCGGCAAGGCGGACTTCGAGATCGGCGCCCTCAAGGCGAATATCAACGCCCTGCTGGCCGAGCTGCATCGCCTGAAGCCGAGTACGGCCAAGGGCATCTATATGAAAAAGGTGACGGTCTCGACGACCATGGGTCCGGGCATCCCGGTGGATCAATCTTCTCTGGCGGGTTGATGGGGCATGGTCATGGTTCTACACCGTTCGGTCAAGTTGAAAATGTATCGCCCCGGCCGGCCTTGCGTCGCGGGCCGTGATCAGGAGGTCTTCCCTTGTTAACGCTCGAACAGAAAAAAGAAATTGTCTCTGAAGTGGCGGGCGTGGCGGCCGGCGCCCAGTTGGCCATCGCGGCGGATTACCGCGGGCTTAAGGTCTCGCAGATGACCGCCCTGCGCCGCGAGGCCCGCGAGGCCGGCGTGTACATGCGGGTGGTGAAGAACACGCTCATGAAGCGGGCCGTCCAGGGCACGTCCTTCGAGTGCATGCAGGACCAGTTGGTGGATCCCCTGATCTTCTCGTTCACCAACGAGGACCCGGCGGTGATGGCCCGGGTCTTCAACGATTTTGCCAAGCAGCACAAGCAGTTGGTCATCAAGGTGGTGGTCCTCAACGGCAAGCTGATGCGGCCCGAGGATGCCGAGGCCATCGCCAAGCTGCCCTCCCGCGAGGAGGCCTTGGCCCGCCTGATGGGCGTGATGAAGGCCCCGGTTGAGAAACTCGCCCGGACGCTGGCGGCGCCCACCAGCAAGCTGGTGCGCACCCTCGCCGCGGTGCGCGAGGCCAAGGAGCGAGGGCAGTAAGGGTATGAGATAACGATATATTCTGGCAACGCATTGATTTTATTGTCTTTATATTAACTGGTAACTGGGAGTCGACATCATGGCTGTTTCGCAAGAAGAAATATTGGATACAATCTCAAATATGACCGTCCTCGAGGTCGTGGACCTGATCTCCGCGATGGAGGAGAAATTCGGTGTCTCCGCGGCGTCAGTCGCCCCGGCCGCCGCCGCGCCTGCCGGCGGCGCTGAAGCGCCTGCCGAGGAGCAGACCGAGTTCGATGTGGTCATGACCGCGGTGGGTGACAACAAGGTCGGTGTCATCAAGGCGGTACGCGCTATTACGTCTCTCGGACTCAAGGAGGCCAAGGAGCTGGTCGAGAGCGCGCCGGCGACCATCAAGGAAGGCGTTTCCAAGGACGAGGCCGCGGCATTCAAGAAGCAACTGGAAGAGGCTGGCGCCACTGTCGACGTCAAGTAACTGGCGTACTTCAAGACACACCGGCCTGACCCGGGAGGATGGGATCCTTCGCGCGCGCGCAGTGATATCAGTCGATATTGCGGGGGGTCAGACCGGCGTCATTCCCGCGCACCCCGGCATGTTGGCAATAACCGTGCCGGGGTGGGTGGGTGTGCGTATTTTTCGGCCGAATATTCATGTGGCTCGGCCGCCACACCCCTACATGGTCCGGCGCCTTTGAACCGATGATCACGTACCTCGAACACATTCACTCATCGATACTACACGAGAGACACAGCAATGGCGTATTCGTTTACTGAGAAAAAGTGCATTCGTAAGGATTTCTCCAAGCGTGCAACGATTCTGGATGTGCCCTATTTGCTGGCGACGCAGTTGACTTCTTATCGCCATTTTCTCCAGCTTGACAAGGGTGTCGAGGAGCGGCTGGATCAAGGATTGCACGCCGCGTTCAAATCCGTTTTTCCGATCGTCAGCTATTCGGGAAACGCTGCCCTCGAGTATGTCAGTTTCCAGTTCGGTGAGCCGGCGTTCGATGTCAAGGAGTGTCAGCTGCGCGGCCTGACCTATGCGGCGCCCCTGCGTGTCAAGGTGCGGTTGCTGATCTACGACAAGGACGATACGTCCAACAGCAACGCCGTGAAGGATATCAAGGAGCAGGACGTGTACATGGGGGAGATCCCCCTCATGACCAACAAGGGCACCTTCGTGATCAACGGGACCGAGCGCGTCGTGGTCTCTCAGCTGCACCGCTCCCCCGGGGTGTTCTTCGAGCACGACCGGGGCAAGACCCATTCGTCGGGCAAGCTGCTGTTCTCCGCCCGGGTGATCCCCTACCGGGGCTCGTGGCTGGACTTCGAGTTCGACCCCTCCGACAGCGTGTTCGTGCGTATCGACCGCCGGCGCAAGCTGCCCGCGACGATCCTGCTGCGCGCCCTGGGCTACACCAACGAGCAGATCCTGGACCTGTTCTTCGAGAGCAACACCTTCAAGTTCTCCAAGGACGGGATGAAGATGGAGCTCATCCCCGAGCGCCTGCGCGGCGAGACCCTGTCCTTCGACGTCAAGACGCCCAAGGGCAAGGTGATCGTCGAGGCCGGGCGGCGCATCACCATGCGCCACATCCGCGAGATGGACAAGGCCGGCCTGAAGCACCTGGCCACGCCCGACGAATACCTGATCAGCAAGGTCATCGCCAAGGACATCGTTGACGAGGGCACCGGCGAGATCATCGCCAGCGCCAACGACGAGATTACGGCCGAGCTCCTGGAGAAGATCGCCAATGCCGGCGTGCGGGAGATCAAGACCCTGTATGTCAATGACCTGGATCACGGCCCCTACATGTCCGACACCCTGCGCATCGACAACACCACCAATGACGTGGAGGCCCAGGTCGAGATCTACCGCATGATGCGCCCCGGCGAGCCGCCCACCAAGGAGGCCGCCCAGGCTGCTGTTCCAGAACCTGTTCTTCAGCGCGGACCGCTATGACCTGTCGCCGGTGGGCCGCATGAAATTCAACCGCCGGGTGGGCCGCGACGAGATTACCGGCCCCGGCGTGCTGACCGAGGAGGACATCATCGATGTCCTGAAGGTGCTGATCGATATCAAGAACGGCAACGGCTCGGTGGACGACATCGACCACCTGGGCAACCGCCGCGTGCGCTCGGTGGGCGAGATGGTCGAGAACCAGTTCCGCGTCGGCCTGGTGCGTGTGGAGCGCGCCGTCAAGGAGCGCCTCAGCCTGGCCGAGTCCGAGGGGCTGATGCCCCAGGAGCTGATCAACGCCAAGCCCATCTCGGCGGTGATCAAGGAATTCTTCGGCTCCAGCCAGCTGTCCCAGTTCATGGACCAGAACAACCCCCTGTCGGAGGTCACTCACAAGCGCCGGGTCTCGGCCCTGGGGCCGGGCGGGCTGACCCGGGAGCGCGCCGGTTTCGAGGTGCGCGACGTGCATCCCACTCACTACGGCCGGGTCTGCCCCATTGAGACCCCGGAAGGCCCCAACATCGGCCTGATCAACTCCCTGGCGGTCTATGCCCGTACCAACGAGTACGGGTTCCTGGAGACCCCGTACCGCAAGGTGGTCGACCGCCAGGTCACCGACAAGATCGAATACCTGTCCGCCATCGAAGAGGGCCAGTACGTGATCGCCCAGGCCAACGCGGCCCTGGACGAGAAGGGCTACCTGGTGGACGAGCTGGTCTCGTGCCGTCATCAAAACGAGTTTTCCATGTCCACGCCGGACCGGGTGGATTACATCGACGTCTCGCCCAAGCAGATCGTCTCGGTCGCGGCCGCGCTGATCCCGTTCCTGGAGCACGACGACGCCAACCGCGCCCTGATGGGCTCGAACATGCAGCGTCAGGCGGTGCCGACCATGCGCACCGAAAAGCCCCTGGTGGGCACCGGCATTGAGCGCGTGGTGGCCATCGACTCGGGCGTCGCCCTGGTGGCCGAGCGCGGCGGGGTCGTGGACGTGGTGGACGCCAGCCGGGTGGTGGTCAGGGTCAATGACGACGAGACCCAGCCGGGCGAGCCGGGCGTGGACATCTACAACCTGACCAAGTACACCCGCTCCAACCAGAACACCTGTATCAATCAGCGCCCGCTGGTGCAGCCCGGTGATGTCATCGCCCGCGGCGATGTCCTGGCCGACGGGCCGTCCACCGACATGGGCGAGCTGGCCCTGGGGCAGAACCTGCTGGTGGCGTTCATGCCCTGGCACGGGTTCAACTTCGAGGACTCGATCCTCATCTCCGAGCGGGTGGTGGAGGAAGACCGCTATACCACCATTCACATCGAGGAGCTGACCTGTGTCAGCCGCGACACCAAGCTGGGCCCGGAGGAGATCACCTGCGACATCCCCAACGTGGGCGAGAGCGCCCTGGCCAAGCTGGACGAGTCCGGCATCGTCTATATCGGCGCCGAGGTCAATGCCGGCGATATCCTGGTGGGCAAGGTCACGCCCAAGGGCGAGACCCAGCTGACCCCGGAGGAGAAGCTGCTGCGCGCCATCTTCGGCGAGAAGGCCTCCGACGTGAAGGACACCTCCCTGCGGGTGCCGTCCGGCATGAACGGGACGGTCATCGACGTGCAGGTGTTCACCCGCGAGGGCGTGGAGAAGGACGCCCGCGCCCTGGAGATCGAGAAGGCGGAGCTGACCAAGGCCAAGAAGGACCTGTATGACCAGTACCGCATCATGGAGGACGGCATCTATCAGCGGGTCGAGCGCCTGCTGGTGGGCAAGACCGTGGCCGGCGGCCCCAAGGGCCTGAAGGCCGGCACCAAGCTCGACCCAAACCTACCTGTCCGAGCTGGCCCGCGAGAAGTGGTTCGAGATCCGCCTGCGCAACGAGGACGTGGACAAGTCCAGCTGGAGCAGCTGCGCGAGCAGCTCAAGCAGCAGCGCAAGCTGGTGGACGCCAAGTTCGACGAGAAGCGCAAGAAGCTGACCTCCGGCGACGACCTGGCGCCCGGCGTGCTCAAGATGGTCAAGGTCTACCTGGCGGTCAAGCGCCGCGTCCAGCCCGGCGACAAGATGGCCGGCCGGCACGGGAACAAGGGCGTGATCTCCATGATCGTCCCCGCCGAGGACATGCCGTACATGGAGGACGGGACGCCCGTGGACATGGTCCTGAACCCCCTCGGCGTGCCGTCGCGCATGAACGTGGGGCAGGTGCTCGAGGCGCACCTGGGCTGGGCCGCCAAGGGGCTCGGCCACAAGATCCAGCAGATGATGGAGGCTCAGGACGCCGTCAAGGAACTGCGGGGCTTCCTCGACCTGATCTACAACCAGACAGGCACGGGCAAGAAGGAGCAGACTCGACTCCCTGACCGACGACGAGGTCGTCACCCTGTGCCGGAACCTCAAGCGCGGCGTGCCCATGTCGACGCCGGTGTTCGAGGGCGCCAAGGAGGAGGAGATCAAGCGCCTCCTGGAGCTTGCGGGTCTGCCCCGCTCCGGCCAGGCCACGCTGTTCGACGGCCGCACCGGCGAGGCAGTTCGACCGGCCGGTGACGGTGGGGTACATGTACATGCTCAAGCTCAACCATCTGGCGGATGACAAGATGCATGCCCGTTCCACGGGGCCCTACAGCCTCGTCACCCAGCAGCCCCTCGGCGGCAAGGCCCAGTTCGGCGGGCAGCGCTTCGGTGAGATGGAGGTGTGGGCGCTGGAGGCCTATGGCGCGGCGTATACCCTGCAGGAGATGCTGACCGTCAAGTCGGACGACGTCGCGGGCCGTACCAAGATGTACAAAAACATTGTCGATGGAGATCATCGCATGGAGGCAGGCATGCCGGAGTCGTTCAATGTGCTCATCAAGGAGATACGCGCATTGGGTATCGACATTGAGCTGGAATAAACGTCGCTGCCTTATCGGCTTTGAGCCCCTGAGAAGTGCGATTCTCGTAAATCAATCGGCGAGGAGAGAGCCTTGAAAGACCTACTGAATTTGTTCAAACAGCAAGGGAACATCGAAGAGTTCGATGCCATCAGGATCGGTTTGGCGTCGCCGGAGAAGATCCGCTCATGGTCCTATGGCGAGGTGAAAAAGCCCGAGACCATCAACTACCGGACCTTCAAGCCGGAGCGCGACGGGCTTTTCTGCGCCAAGATCTTCGGCCCCGTCAAGGATTACGAGTGCCTGTGCGGCAAGTACAAGCGTCTGAAGCACCGCGGCGTGATCTGCGAAAAGTGCGGCGTGGAGGTGACCCTGTCCAAGGTGCGCCGCGAGCGCATGGGCCATATCGACCTGGCCAGCCCGGTGGCCCATATCTGGTTCCTCAAGTCCCTGCCGTCCCGCCTCGGCCTGCTGTTGGACATGACCCTGCGCGACATCGAGCGGGTGCTCTATTTCGAGGCCTTCGTGGTCATCGACCCGGGCATGACGCGTCTGGAGCGCGGTCAGCTGCTCACCGACGAGTCCTATCTGGACGCCGTCGAGGAGTACGGGGATGAGTTCGACGCCCGCATGGGCGCCGAGGCGGTGCAGGAGCTGCTGCGCACCCTGGATCTGAAGTCCGAGGTGGTCAAGCTGCGCGAGGAGATCGTCTCCACCGGCTCCGAGGCCAAGATCAAGAAATACAGCAAGCGGCTCAAGCTCATGGAGGCCTTCCTGGAGTCCGGCAACAAGCCCGAGTGGATGATCCTGACGATCCTGCCGGTGCTGCCCCCGGAGCTGCGCCCGCTGGTGCCCCTGGACGGCGGCCGCTTCGCCACCTCTGACCTCAACGACCTGTACCGCCGGGTGATCAACCGCAACAACCGCCTCAAGCGGCTGCTGGATCTGAACGCCCCGGACATCATCGTGCGCAACGAAAAGCGCATGCTGCAGGAGTCCGTCGACGCCCTGCTGGACAACGGCCGGCGCGGCAAGGCCATCACCGGCACCAACAAGCGCGCCCTCAAGTCCCTGGCGGACATGATCAAGGGCAAGCAGGGGCGCTTCCGCCAGAACCTGCTGGGCAAGCGCGTGGACTACTCGGGCCGTTCGGTCATCGTGGTGGGCCCGAGCCTCAAGCTCCATCAGTGCGGCCTGCCCAAGAAGATGGCCCTGGAGCTGTTCAAGCCGTTCGTGTTCAGCAAGCTCGAGCGCCGCGGCCTGGCCACCACCATCAAGGCGGCCAAGAAGATGGTCGAGCGCGAGGGCCCCGAGGTGTGGGACATCCTCGATGAGGTGATCCGCGAGCACCCGGTACTGCTCAACCGCGCCCCGACCCTGCACCGACTGGGCATCCAGGCCTTCGAGCCGGTGCTCATCGAGGGCAAGGCCATTCAGCTGCACCCGCTGGTGTGCGCCGCCTTCAACGCCGACTTCGACGGCGACCAGATGGCCGTGCACGTGCCCCTGTCCCTGGAGGCCCAGCTCGAGGCGCGCAGCCTGATGATGTCCACCAACAACATCCTGTCGCCGGCCAACGGCGAACCCATCATCGTCCCCTCCCAGGACGTGGTGCTGGGCATCTATTACATGACCCGTGAGAGCGTCGGGGCCAAGGGCGAAGGCTGGATGTTCAGCGACGTGGCCGAGGTGCACCGCGCCTTCGAGAGCCGCCTGGTGGATCTGCACGCCCATATCACGGTCAGGATCGTCGAGCGTCTGGTGGACGAGAACGGCCAGCCCTACGAGAAGCGGCGCCGGGTGGATACCACGGTGGGGCGGGCCCTGCTGTTCGAGATCCTGCCCCCGGGCCTGTCGTTCGACTGGATCAACCAGAAGCTGGACAAGCGGGGCATCTCGCGGCTCATCAACATGAGCTACCGCAACGTGGGCCTGAAGGAGACGGTGATCTTTGCCGACCAGCTCATGTACATGGGCTTTTATCACGCCACCCGCGCCGGGGTGTCCATCGGTGTCGACGACATGGTCATCCCCGACGAGAAGGCGCGCATCATCGGCGCGGCGGAAAAGGAGGTCAAGGACATCGAGCAGCAGTACATCTCGGGTCTGGTGACCAACGGCGAGCGCTACAACAAGGTCGTGGACATCTGGTCCCACACCAACGACCAGGTGGCCAAGGCCATGATGGAGCGCCTGGGCACGGATCTGGTCACCGACGCCGAGGGCAAGGAGACCAAGCAGCAGTCGTTCAACTCCATCTTCATGATGGCCGACTCCGGGGCCCGAGGCAGCGCCGCCCAGATCCGCCAGCTGGCGGGCATGCGCGGCCTGATGGCCAAGCCGGACGGTTCCATCATCGAGACCCCCATCACCGCCAACTTCCGTGAAGGCCTCGACGTGCTGCAGTACTTCATCTCCACCCACGGCGCCCGTAAGGGCCTGGCCGATACGGCGCTCAAGACCGCCAACTCCGGTTACCTGACCCGCCGCCTGGTGGACGTGGCCCAGGACCTGGTGGTCACCGAGCCCGACTGCGGCACCGACTACGGCCTGAAGATGCTGCCCCTGATCGAGGGCGGCGACGTGGTCGAGCCCCTGCGCGAGCGGGTGCTCGGGCGCGTGGTGGCCGAGGACATCCCCATGCCGGGCCGCGAGAACGAGGTCGCGGTCGAGCGCGGCACCCTGCTGGACGAGCGCTGGGTGGACCGCCTGGAGGCCCTGGGCATCGACCAGGTGCTGGTGCGCTCGCCGATCACCTGCGAGACCCGCTACGGCATCTGCGCCACCTGCTACGGCCGTGACCTGGGCCGCGGGCATCTGGTGAACATCGGCGAGTCCGTGGGCGTCATTGCCGCCCAGTCCATCGGCGAGCCGGGCACCCAGCTGACCATGCGCACGTTCCATATCGGCGGCGCGGCCTCCCGCGCGGTGGCCATCAACAGCGTCGAGATCAAGACCAAGGGCATGGTGCGGCTGCACAACATCAAGCTGGTGCGCCACAGCAGCGGCAACAACGTGGCCGTCTCCCGCTCCGGCGAGCTGACGGTGGTTGACGAGGTGGGGCGCGACCGGGAACGCTACAAGATCCCCTACGGGGCGGTCATCACGGTCAGCGACGGCGACGAGGTCGAGGGCGGCCAGATCGTGGCCAACTGGGACCCCCATACCCACCCCATCATCACCGAGGTGGCGGGCACCCTGCGTTTCCACGACTTCGTCGAGGGCTCGACGGTACAGCGCCAGCTGGACGAGATCACCGGCCTTATCAGCATGGTGGTGACCGACCCCAAGCAGCGCCCGCTCGGCCGGCCGGGATATGCGCCCCATGATCAAGCTGGTGGACGAGCACGGCCATGACATCACCATCCCGGGCACGGACCTGCCGGCGGCCTACTACCTGCCGGCCGGGGCCATCGTCAACGTGCGAGGATGCCGCCACGGTGGGCATCGGGGACGTCATCGCCCGTATCCCGCAGGAATCCTCCAAGACCCGTGACATCACGGGCGGTCTGCCCCGGGTCGCCGACCTGTTCGAGGCGCGCAAGCCCAAGGACACCGCGATCCTGGCGGAGATTACCGGCAACGTCAGCTTCGGCAAGGACACCAAGGGCAAGCAGCGCCTGATCATCACCGGCGGCAACGAGGGCGAGCGCTACGAGGAGCTGATCCCCAAGTGGCGCCACATCACGGTGTTCGAGGGCGAGCACGTGGAGCAGGGCGAGGTCATCGCCGACGGCTCCCCGAATCCCCACGACATCCTGCGCCTGCGCGGCGTCGGGGCCCTGGCGAGCTATATCGTCAACGAGGTCCAGGATGTGTACCGCCTCCAGGGCGTGAAGATCAACGACAAGCACATCGAGGTGATCGTGCGCCAGATGCTGCGCAAGGTGGAGATCGCCAACCCGGGCGACAGCCGCTTCCTGTCCGGCGAGCAGATCGACAAGGCACGGATCCTGGAGGAGAACGAGCGCCTGACGGCGGAGAGCAAGGTGCTGCCCGTCTACCAGCCGGTGCTGCTGGGCATTACCAAGGCCTCCCTGGCGACCGAGTCGTTCATCTCCGCGGCCTCCTTCCAGGAGACCACCCGGGTGCTCACCGAGGCCGCCGTCAGCGGCAAGGTGGACGACCTGCGCGGCCTGAAGGAGAACGTCATTGTCGGGCGCTTGATCCCGGCGGGGACCGGGCTGGTCTACCACGATGAGCGCCGCAAACGCCGCCTGGAGAAGGAGTTGGAGGCGCAGGGCAAGCCGACGGCGGGCGCCTCGGAGGTCGAGGAGGCGCTCAAGCAGGCCTTCAACGAGGCCTGATCGGCCCGGCCGGGTGAGGCGCGGCTCTTGGGAGGGGCCGCGTCCCGCCGGATTGCCGGCTTAGTGGCGGTGTCGGCGCCCCGGCGGGGTGCTATGTCGCCGGTTCTCCTTGACAGCTATTTGATTTAGCCATTAAAATTCCCGGTCTTTAGCAGGCCGAGATCATCTGCTGTCAAATCACTGGAAGCGTTCAACTGTTTGAGTCTGTTGTCCGTTTGTTGCAACACTCTCTGACGGCTGGGCGCTTGCATTTTTGGTGGAGTATTTAAAGAGTTATGGCAACCGCCAATCAACTAGTACGCAAGCCGCGCGAGCGCCGCAAGGCCAAGAGCGCCGTGCCGGCACTGAACAGCTGCCCCCAGAAGCGGGGGGTGTGTATGCGCGTGTATACCACCACCCCCAAGAAGCCGAACTCCGCCCTGCGTAAGGTCGCCCGCGTGCGCCTGACCAACGGGATGGAGGTGACCACCTACATCGGGGGCGAAGGCCACAACCTGCAGGAGCACTCGGTGGTGTTGATCCGCGGCGGCCGTGTCAAGGACCTGCCCGGTGTGCGTTACCACACGGTGCGCGGCAGCCTGGATGCCTCCGGCGTGTCCGCACGCCGTCAGGGCCGCTCCAAGTACGGCGCCAAGCGCCCCAAGACCTGAGAATCGCAGTAACGGAAACCAACGATGCCGAGAAGACGTTTTGTTGCCAAGCGTGAGATCACCCCGGACCCTAAGTACAGCAGTCTGACGGTGGCCAGGCTTATCAATGTCGTGATGCGCGACGGGAAGAAGGGCGTAGCCGAGAGGATCGTCTACGGTGCCTTCGATCAGATCGTTCAAAAAGAAAAGTCCTCGGATGTCCTGGAGGTGTTGGACAAGGCGTTGAGCCACGTCAGCCCCATGGTCCAGGTCAAGTCGCGCCGCGTCGGCGGCGCCACCTATCAGGTCCCCGTGGAGGTGCGCCCCAACCGCGGCGCTCGCGCTGGCCATGCGCTGGCTCGTTTCGGCCTCGCGCAACCGCCGGGAAAAGGGTATGGGTCTGCGCCTGGCCAATGAGATCCTGGAGGCCGCCGAGCGCCGCGGCGAGGCGGTCAAGAAGCGCGAAGACACCCATCGCATGGCGGAGGCCAACAAGGCCTTTGCCCATTATCGCTGGTAGACCTGAATAATATTTAGCAGCGCAGTGTGAGGACTGTAATCCATGTCACGTAAAACGCCAATCGAACGCTACCGGAATATCGGTATCACCGCCCATATCGACGCCGGCAAGACGACGACGACCGAGCGCATACTGTATTACACCGGCGTCTCCCACAAGATGGGCGAGGTTCACAACGGCGCGGCGACCATGGATTGGATGGCCCAGGAGCAAGAGCGCGGCATCACCATTACCTCGGCGGCGACCACCTGCTTCTGGCAGGGCATGGACAAGCAGTTTCCCCAGCACCGCGTCAACATCATCGACACCCCGGGGCACGTGGACTTCACCATCGAGGTGGAGCGTTCCCTGCGCGTGCTCGACGGCGCCGTGGCCGTGTTCTGCGCGGTGGGCGGCGTCGAGCCCCAGTCGGAGACGGTCTGGCGTCAGGCCAACAAGTATCACGTGCCGCGCATGGCCTTCGTCAACAAGATGGACCGCGCCGGGGCCAATTTCCTGCGGGTGGTGGATCAGCTCAAGACCCGCCTGGGCGCCCACCCGGTGCCCCTGCAGCTGCCCATCGGGGCGGAGGAGAGCTTCGAGGGCGTCATCGACCTGCTGACCATGAAGGGCATTTACTGGGACGACGAGTACCCAGGGGATGACCTATACCTCCCGCGACATCCCCGACGACATGCTCGACGTGTGCAAGGAGTGGCGCGAGCACCTGGTGGAGGCCGCCGTGGAGGCCGACGAGGCCCTCATGGAGCGCTACCTGGAGGGCGAGGAGCTGTCCGTCGAGGAGCTCAAGAAGGGCCTGCGCCTGCGCACCCTGCGCAACGAGATCGTGCCCGCCCTGTGCGGCTCCGCCTTCAAGAACAAGGGTGTCCAGGCCCTGCTGGACGCCGTCATCGAATACATGCCGAGCCCGCTGGATGTCCCCTCCATCAAGGGACACCTGGACGACGCCGACGAGACCCCGGCCGAGCGCCATCGCCGCCGACGACGAGCCGTTCTCCGCGCTGGCCTTCAAGATCGCCACCGACCCCTACGTGGGCACGCTGACCTTCTTTCGCTGCTACTCCGGGGTGCTGCGCTCGGGCGACGCCGTGTACAACCCCATCAAGCACCGCAAGGAGCGTATCGGCCGCCTGGTGCAGATGCACGCCAACAGCCGCGAGGAGATCAAGGAGATCTACGCCGGCGACATCGCCGCGGCGGTGGGCCTCAAGGACGTGACCACGGGCGATACGTTATGCAACGGCGACAACGTCATCATCCTCGAGCGCATGGAGTTCCCCGAGCCGGTGATCTCCCAGGCGGTGGAGCCCAAGACCAAGGCCGATCAGGAAAAGATGGGCGTCGCCCTGGGCAAGCTGTCGGCCGAGGACCCGTCATTTCGCGTGCACACCGACGAGGAGTCGGGTCAGACCATCATCTCCGGCATGGGCGAACTGCACCTGGAGATCATCGTCGACCGCATGCTGCGTGAGTTCAAGGTGGAGGCCAATGTGGGCAAGCCCCAGGTGGCCTACCGCGAGACCATCCGCAAGCCCATCGAGCAGGAAGGCAAGTTCATTCGCCAGTCGGGCGGCCGCGGCCAGTACGGGCACGTGTTCATCCGCCTCGAGCCCAAGGAGCCGGGCACCGGCTATGAGTTCGTGAACAAGATCGTCGGCGGCGTGATTCCCCGGGAGTACATCCCCGCGGTGGACAAGGGGATTCAGGAGCAGATGCAAAACGGCGTCATCGCGGGCTACCCCGTGGTGGACGTGAAGGTCACCCTCTACGACGGGTCGTTCCACGATGTGGACTCCAGTGAAATGGCGTTCAAGATCGCCGGTTCCATGGCCTTCAAGGAGGGCGCAGCAAGGCCACTCCCGTGCTGCTCGAGCCGATCATGAAGGTGGAGGTCGTGACGCCCGAGGACTACATGGGCGATGTGATGGGCGACTCTGAACCGCCGCCGCGGCCTGGTCCAGGGCATGGAAGACGCGCCCGCCGGGCAAGATCATCCGCGCCGAGGTTCCGCTGGCGGAGATGTTCGGCTACGCCACGGACCTGCGCTCGGCGACCCAGGGCCGCGCCACCTACACCATGGAATTCAGCAAATACAACGAAGCGCCGGCGAATATCGCCGAGGCCGTCATCAAGAAGGCGTCCTGAAAATTAATTCAACGATTGATGAGGGTACAGCTGTGTCCAAGGGAAAATTTGAGCGAAACAAGCCGCATATCAATGTTGGGACGATCGGTCACGTGGACCACGGCAAGACGACGTTGACGGCGGCGCTGACGAAGGTGCTGGCGGAGAAGCACGGAGGCGAGTTCCGGGCGTACGACCAGATTGACAATGCGCCGGAGGAGCGCGCGCGCGGCATCACGATTGCGACGGCGCACGTGGAGTACGAGTCGGACAAGCGTCACTACGCGCATGTGGACTGCCCGGGTCACGCGGACTACGTGAAGAACATGATCACGGGTGCGGCGCAGATGGACGGTGCGGTTCTGGTGGTGATCGGCGGCGGACGGCCCGATGCCGCAGACGCGCGAGCACATATTGCTGGCGCGCCAGGTGGGTGTTCCGAGCATCGTGGTGTACCTGAACAAGGCGGACATGGTGGACGACGCGGAGCTTTTGGAGCTGGTGGAGATGGAGGTCCGCGAGCTGCTGGACAAGTACCAGTTTCCCGGTGACGACACGCCGGTGATCGTGGGTTCGGCGCTGAAGGCGCTGGAGGGTGACACGAGCGACATCGGGATTCCGTCGATCTTCAAGCTGATTGAGGCGATGGACGAATACATTCCGCTGCCGGAGCGCCCGGTGGACCTGCCGTTTTTGATGCCGATCGAGGACGTGTTCTCGATTTCGGGCCGCGGCACGGTGGTGACGGGGCGCGTGGAGCGCGGCAAGGTCAAGGTGGGCGAGGAAGTGGAGATTGTGGGTCTTCGCGACACGCAGAAGACCACGTGCACGGGCGTGGAGATGTTCCGCAAGCTGCTTGACGAGGGTCAGGCGGGAGACAACGTGGGCGTGCTGCTGCGCGGGACCAAGCGCGAGGACGTGGAGCGCGGTCAGGTGCTGGCCAAGCCCGGGACGATCACGCCGCACACGCACTTTGAGGCGGAGGTGTATATTCTGTCGAAGGAAGAGGGCGGCCGCCACACGCCGTTCTTCCAGGGCTACCGTCCGCAGTTTTATTTCCGCACGACGGACGTGACGGGCCAGGTGGAGCTGGCCGAGGGCGTTGAGATGGTGATGCCCGGAGACAACGTGGGCATGACGGTGACGCTGATCGGCCCGATCGCGATGGAAGAGGGGCTGCGCTTTGCGATTCGCGAGGGCGGCCGTACCGTGGGGGCCGGCGTGGTCGCCAAGGTGCATCGAGTAATATGACGCGCCAGGGGTTGAACAGTCAGGTGGTTGAGGAGTGTGAAGTTTAATGGCTACGAGTCAACGGATACGTATTCGTTTAAAGGCGTTTGATCACCGGCTGATCGACCAGTCCGCGCGCGAGATTACCGAGACGGCCAAGCGCACGGGTGCGCATGTGCGCGGTCCCATCCCGCTGCCCACCAAGAAAGAGCGCTTTACCGTGCTTATCTCGCCGCACGTCAACAAGGACGCGCGGGATCAATACGAGATCCGCACCCACAAGCGTCTGATGGACATCATGGACCCCACGGAAAAGACGGTGGATGCCCTGATGAAGCTGGATCTGGCCGCCGGCGTGGATGTACAGATCAAGCTCAATTAAGTGCAGACTACAAGCGCAAAGTTACAGGTTGGTACAGGGCAAACCGGAAGGTACAGCTGAGATGGCGATAGGATTAGTCGGACGCAAGTGCGGGATGAGCCGGATATTTACCGAGCAGGGGGAGTCGATCCCCGTGACGGTGATCGAGGTCACCCCCAATCGGGTCAGCCAGGTCAAGGGCGAGAAGGCGGACGGCTATAGTGCCGTCCAGGTCACCACGGGCACGCGGCGGGCCTCGCGGGTCAACAAGGCCCAGGCCGGCCACTTCGCCAAGGCCAATGTGGCCCCCGGCCGCGGGCTGTGGGAGTTCCGCCTGGGCGACGGCGAGGGCGCGGACCTGGAGGCCGGCGGCGAGTTGAAGGCGGATTACTTCAAGGCAGGCCAGAAGGTGGACGTCACCGGCACGACCATCGGCAAGGGCTTTCAGGGCACCATGAAGCGCCACAATTTCTCCGGCGGCAAGGCCACCCACGGTAACTCGCTGTCCCACCGCGTCCCGGGCTCCATCGGCCAGAACCAGACGCCGGGCCGCGTGTTCAAGGGCAAGAAGATGTCCGGACACATGGGCGGCGTCCGGTGCTCGGTGCAGAATCTGGAGATCGTGCGCGTCGATGCCGAGCGCAACCTGATACTGGTCAAGGGCGCCGTGCCCGGCTCGCGCGGCGGCGATGTGATCATACGACCGGCTGTTAAAGTGAGGGCGGGATAATGGAGCTGGGATTGAGCACGCCCAAGGGCGCGGCCTCCAAAAAGAACATTCAGGTTTCGGATGCCGCCTTCGGGCAGGCGTTTAACGAGGCCCTGATCCATCAGGTGGTGACGGCCTATCTGGCCGGCGCGCGGGCGGGCACCCATGCCCAGAAGACCCGCGCCATGGTGCGCGGCGGCGGCAAGAAGCCGTGGCGGCAGAAGGGCACCGGGCGCGCCCGCGCCGGTACCGTCGACGCAGCCCCCTGTGGCGCAGCGGCGGCAAGACGTTCGCCGCGGTCCCGGCGGACTATTCGCAGAAGGTGAACAAGAAGATGTACCGCGGCGCCATGTGCTCCATCGTCTCGGAGCTGGTGCGCCAGCAGCGGCTGGTGGTGCTGGAGACGTTTGGCCTGGAGGCCCCCAAGACCAAGGCGCTGGTCGAGCAGCTGCGCGCCATGGATCTGGACAACGTGCTGATTGTCACCCATGAGGACGACCTCAACCTGCTGCTCGCTGCGCGCAATCTGGCGGCGGTGGATGTGTGCACGGCCTCCCAGGTCAACCCGGTGGACCTGGTCCGGTTTGAAAAGGTATTGATGACCGCCGACGCGGTCCGACGACTCGAGGAGCGGCTGGCATGCAACAAGAACGGCTGATGAAGCTATTGGTGTCGCCGCACATCTCTGAAAAGAGTTCCCTGGCGGCCGAGCGCGACAAGCAGTTCGTGTTCAAGGTGGCGCGCGACGCGAATAAGGTGCGAGATCAAGCGCGCCGTGGAGCTGATGTTCGACGTGAAGGTGGCCTCGGTGCAGGTCATCAACGTCAAGGGCAAGTCAAAGCGCTTCAGCAACATCAACGGGCGGCGCGCCAGTTGGAAGAAGGCTTACGTGAATCTGATGCCCGGTTACGACATCGATCTTCTGGGCGCGCAGTAAACAAGTAGTTGATCGGGATATAGGGCATGGCAATAATCAAGGCAAAACCGACCTCACCGGGGCGTCGCTTCGTGGTCAGGGACAAGGCAACCGACCTGCACAAGGGCGAGCCGCATATGCCGCTGGTGCGCGAGCTCAGCCGGACCGGGCGGGCGGAACAACCTTGGGCGGATCACCACGCGCCATCGCGGCGGCGGGCACAAGCAGCGTTACCGCCTGATCGATTTCAAGCGCGACAAGGTCGGCATCGCCGCCCGGGTCGAGCGCCTCGAGTACGACCCCAACCGCAGTGCGCATATCGCCCTGCTGCTGTACGCCGACGGCGAGCGCCGTTACATCATCGCGCCCAAGGGCGTCGACCCAGGGCATGGAGGTGGTGGCCGGTATCGACGCCCCCATCAAGCCGGGCAACTGCCTGCCCCTGCGCAGCATACCCGTGGGTACGGTGATTCACTGTATCGAGATGCGGCCGGGCAAGGGGGCGCAGATGGCCAGGAGCGCCGGGACAGCGGCGCAGCTGCTGGCCAAGGAAGGCGCCTATGCCGATCCTGCGCATGCGCTCCGGCGAGATGCGCAGGATCCTGGTCGAGTGCAGGGCCACCGTCGGTGAGGTGGGTAACTCCGGCCACGGGCTGCGCAAGCTGGGCAAGGCCGGCGCCGCGCGCTGGCGCGGCCGCCGTCCCGACCGTGCGCGGCGTCGCCATGAACCCGGTGGACCACCCCCATGGCGGCGGCGAAGGCCGTACCAAGGGCGGCCGTCACCCGGTATCCCCGTGGGGCATGCCCACCAAGGGGTATAAGACCCGGCACAACAAGCGCACGCAGGGCATGATCATGCAGAAGCGCCGCAAGGGCAAGTGGCTGAGAGAGTAACGCCGTCGGGCTTGTTTCGATATAACATTTTGCTACAATAGCGAGTCAGGGATAAACGATGCCACGTTCATTGAAAAAAGGTCCATTCGTGGACCTGCATCTGGATAAAGAAGGTGGATCAGGCTGTTGCGTCCGAGCACCAAGCGGCCCATCAAGACCTGGTCGAGGCGTTCCATGGTGTACCGAAGATGATCGGTCTGACGCTGGCCGTGCACAACGGCAGGCAGCATGTGCCCATCCTGGTCACCGAGCAGATGGTGGGCCACAAGCTGGGCGAGTTCGCGCCGACCCGGACGTTCAAGGGTCACTCCGGCGACAGAAAGTCGAAATAAGGAACCACGATGATGGAAGTGGCTGCAAGATTACGTTTCGCCCGTGTATCGCCGCAGAAGGCGCGCCTGGTCGCCGATCAGGTGCGGGGTCTGCCCGTGGAGCGCGCCCTCCAGCAATTGACCTTCAGTCCGCAAGAAGGTGGCGCACACGATCAGGAAGCTGCTGGAGTCGGCGATCTCCAACGCAGAGCACAATCAAGGGGCGGACATCGACGAGCTCAAGGTCTCGAAGATATTCGTTGACGAAGGGCCGCGTCTCAAGAGGATGCGTCCGCGGGCCCGGGGACGCGCCGATGTGATCGTCAAGCGAATGAGCCATATCACTATCATGGTCTCGGATACATAAGGGGTCAGTATGGGGCAGAAAGTACATCCAACAGGCATCCGGCTGGGAATCGTAAAGAACTGGACGTCCACGTGGTACGCGGACACCAAGGCGTTATCCGGATTACCTGTATCACCGACCTCAAGGTTCGCGAGTATCTGAGGAAGAAGTTGTCGCAGGCGTCGGTCAGCCGCATCCAGATCGAGCGCCCGGCCCGCAATGCCCGCATCACCATTCACACGGCCCGGCCGGGTATCGTGATCGGCAAGAAGGGCGAGGACGTGGAGGCCCTGCGCAAAGAGGTCTCCAAGATGATGGGCGTGCCCGTTCATATCACGATCGAGGAGATCCGCAAGCCGGAGCTCGACGCCCAGTTGGTGGCCGAGAGCATTACGCAGCAGATCGAGCGCCGCATCCGCTATCGCCGCGCCATGCGCCGGGCGGTCAACAACGCCATGCGTCTGGGCGCCCAGGGCATCAAGGTCAACGTGGCCGGCCGCCTGAACGGCGCCGAGATCGCCCGCAGCGAGTGGTATCGCGAGGGGCGTGTGCCGCTGCATACCTTTCGTGCCGACATCGATTACGGGTTTGCTGAGGCCAATACCACCTCCGGCGTCATCGGGGTCAAGGTCTGGATCTTCAAGGGCGAGGTCTTTGACAAGGTGGAACAGGAAGAAAGCACAGAGAAAGCCGCATCCAGTTAGAAGAGCTTGAGCCATGCTGCAACCGAAACAGACAAAATTTCGTAAACAACACAAGGGCCGGATCCGCGGCAACGCCACCCGTGGCAACAAGGTCAGCTTCGGCGAATACGGTTTGCAGGCCGCGGCCAGGGGCCGTGTGACCGCGCGGCAGATCGAGGCGGCGCGGCGCGCCATGACCCGTCACGTCAAGCGCGGCGGCAAGATCTGGATCCGCATCTTCCCGGACAAGCCGATATCCAAGAAGCCCTTGGAGGTGCGCATGGGAAGCGGCAAGGGCAACGTGGAATATTGGGTGTCCCAAATCAAACCCGGGCATATGCTCTATGAAATGGAGGGCGTCCCCGAAGACGTGGCACGGGAGGCGTTTCGCCTGGCGGCGGCAAAATTGCCCATTAAGACCACATTCGTGGTCCGGACGGTGATGTGATGAAGGCCAGTGAACTGAGAGAAAAAGATTTACCGGCGCTGCAGAAGGAGCTGCAGGAGATGCTGCGCGAGCAGTTCAATCTGCGCATACAGAAAGGGTCCGGGCAGTTGGCCAAGCCGCACCAGATGAAGGACGTGAGGCGCAATATCGCCAGGGTCAAAACGATTATCACTGAAAAGGCTCGTATTTCCTCATGACTGAGCAGACAACGGAATCGCGCACCCTGGTCGGGCGGGTGATCAGCAACAAGATGGATAAGACGGTCACCGTCATTATTCCGCGGCGGGTGAAGCACCCGCTGTACAAGAAATATATTACGCGCAGCACCAAGGTGCATGCTCATGACGAGGACAACCAGTGCCGGGAAGGGGATACGGTGGCGATCGAGCAATGCCGTCCCCTGTCCAAGACCAAGGCGTGGCGCTTGGTGAAGGTGCTGGAGCACAGTGTCACTTAAGGCTTATACGGCGCGATATAAAGGGCAGGTGGAACGAGCATGATACAGATGGAGTCCGAATTAGACGTCGCTGACAACAGCGGCGCGCGCCGTGTGATGTGCCTGAAGGTGCTGGGTGGCTCGAAGCGCCGCTACGCCGGGATCGGCGACATCATCAAGGTCAGCGTCAAGGAGGCCATCCCCCGGGGCAAGGTCAAAAAGGGCGAGGTGTACAACGCCGTTGTCGTGCGCACCCGCAAGGGCGTGCGCCGCTCCGACGGCTCGCTGATACGCTTCGACAGCAACGCGGCGGTGCTCCTGAACAATCAGCTGCAGCCGATCGGCACGCGCATCTTCGGCCCGGTGACCCGCGAACTCAGGGTTGAGAAGTTCATGCGCATTATTTCATTGGCTCCCGAAGTGCTTTAGTCATAGGTAGGCGTTCGACAATGCATAAGATCAGGAAAGACGACGATGTCATCGTCATTACCGGCAAGGACAAGGGCAAGCGCGGCAATGTCACGCGCGTTATACCGGAGGATGACAAAGTCCTGGTAGAGAACGTGAATGTCGTGAAACGGCATACCAAGGGTAATCCCAACAAGAACGTCCAGGGCGGGATCATCGAGAAGGAGGCTCCCTTGCATATTTCCAATGTGGCCATCTTCAATCCGGTGACCAAGAAGCCGGACCGGGTGGGGTTCAAGACGCTGGAGGACGGTCGCAAGGTCAGGTACTACAAGTCCACCAACGAAGTTATTGATACCTGAAATTTTCGAGTATTGGCGAAATGGCAAGATTACGAGAACACTACAAAGAAGCGGTCATCAAGCAGCTCCTGGACCAGTTCGGTTACAGCAGCGTCATGGCGGTCCCGCGTCTCGACAAGATCACGCTGAACATGGGCGTCGGCGAGGCCGTGGCGGACCGCAAGATCATCGAGCACGCGGTCTCGGACATGACCCAGATCGCCGGGCAGAAGCCCTTGGTCACCCGTGCGCGCAAATCGGTGGCCGCCTTCAAGATCCGGGAGAACTGGCCCATCGGCTGCAAGGTCGTGCTGCGCCGTGACCGCATGTACGAGTTCCTCGACCGCCTGATCAATATCGCCATTCCGCGTATCCGCGATTTCCGCGGCGTGAGCCCGAAGTCCTTCGACGGCCGGGGCAACTACAGCATGGGGATCCGGGAGCAGATCGTGTTCCCTGAGGTCGACTATGACAAGGTCGACGCGATTCGCGGGCTGGATGTCACTATCACCACCACGGCCAAGACCGATGAAGAGGCCCGGGCCCTGTTGGGTGGCTTTAACTTTCCCTTTCGTACTTAGGTAAAAATTATGGCAAGGCTTTCTCTGATCAATCGTGAATTGAAACGCCGGCGTACGGTAAACAAGTACTCCGCCAAGCGCGCGGAACTGAAGGAAAAGCTCCGCGACCCCAAGACCGATGAGGACGACCGTGAAGAGGCCCGGCGTCAGTTGCAGTGTCTGCCGCGCGACGCCAGTCCCAGCCGCCAGCGCAATCGGTGCCGCCTGACAGGGCGAGCCCACGGCTACTACCGCAAGTTCGGCCTGGCCCGCAACAAGCTGCGCGAGGCGGCCATGCGCGGTGATATCCCCGGCCTGGTCAAGTCCAGCTGGTGATGCACTAACTTAAGGATTCACATCGATGACAATGACAGATCCGATCAGCGATATGTTGTGCCGCATCCGCAACGCCCAGTTGGCGGAAAAGGAAGCGGTCGGCATGCCCTCGTCCCAGCAAAAAGTGGCGATTGCCGAGGTGCTTGAAGGACGAAGGCTACATCAATGACTTCTCGGTGGAGGGGGACGAGAAAAAGCCTGTGCTCACTATCGTTTTGAGATACCATGAGGGCCGAGGGGTGATCACCGAACTGCGCCGGGCAAGCAAGCCCGGGTTGCGCATGTATCGCGGAAAGGATGAGCTGCCGAGGGTCATGAACGGCCTGGGCATGGCGATAGTCTCGACCTCCCAAGGGGTTATGAGCGACCGCAAGGCGCGCCTGACGGGCGTCGGCGGCGAAATTGTCTGTTATGTGTCGTAAGTTGTAGGGCTATGTCTGTATCCAGGATCGCGAAATATCCAGTCAATGTCCCCGATGGTGTTGCGGTCACCATCAAACATCAGGATGTTGACGTCAAGGGGCCCAAGGGCGAGCTGAGCTACACGGCTCACACCTTCGTGGAAGTGAGTCACGACGACGGCGCCCTGAACGTGCGTGCGCGCTCGAAGGATCCCCGCGCCAATGCCCAAGCCGGCACCACCCGTGCGCTGCTGAACAATATGGTCACCGGCGTCACCCAGGGCTTCGAAAAGAAGCTCGAGCTGGTGGGCATCGGGTACCGGGCCCAGGTCCAGGGCAAGTCGTTGAACCTCGTGGTGGGTTATTCGCACCCCATCGATTTTCCCATCCCCGAGGGCATTACGGTGCAGACCCCGACCCAGACGGAGATCCTCATCAGCGGGATCGACAAGCAGGCCGTCGGCCAGGTCGCCGCCGTCATACGCGGGTTCCGGCCGCCCGACGCCTATAAGGGCAAAGGGGTTCGCTATGCCAATGAGCAGATCACTCTCAAAGAGGCGAAGAAGAAATAGTCATGGTTGATTCGGCACAAAAGAAGATCGCTCGGATCAGGCGCGCGCGCCGCACCAGAAGCAAGATCAAGCAGCTGGACGTGCATCGCCTGTGTGTCCACCGCACCCCGCGCCATATCTATGCGCAGGTCACCACCGCCGGCGGTGCGACCGTCATGGCCAGCGCCTCGACCCTGGACAAGGAGCTCAAGGCCAAGCTGGCCGCCGGCGGCACCGGCAATGTCGCGGCCGCCGTCGAAGTGGGGCGGGCCATTGCCGAGCGCGCGAAGCAGGCCGGCATCAAGCGGGTGGCGTTCGACCGCTCGGGCTTTAGATATCACGGCCGCGTCAAGGCGCTGGCCGATGCCGCCCGTGAAAACGGTTTGGAATTTTGAGGTAGTCAGATGGCGAATTTCGATGCTTCCAGTAGTGGCGACGGGCTGAATGAAAAGCTCGTTAATGTACGGCGTGTGGCCAAGGTGGTCAAAGGCGGGCGCCAGTTCGGCTTCTCGGCCCTCACCGTAGTCGGTGACGGCGAGGGCAAGGTCGGTTTGGGTTCGGGCAAGGCCCGCGAGGTCCCCGCCGCGATCCAAAAGGCCCTGGAGGCCGCCCGCCGCAATATGCGCCGGGTCAAGCTCAACGGCGAAACGCTGCAGTATCCCGTCATCGCCACCCACGGGTCGACGAAGGTCTTCATGCAGCCGGCCTCGGAAGGGACCGGGATCATCGCCGGCGGCGCGATGCGCGCCGTCTTCGAGGTTCTGGGGGTGCGCAACGTCATCGGCAAGTGCTTCGGCTCCACCAACCCCATCAATGTGGTGCGTGCCACCTTGAAGGGGCTCACGGAGATGGAGGACCCCGAGGCGATCGCCGCAAAGCGCGGCAAAAAAGTGAGCGAGATCACCGGTTAGCGACATGGCAAACAGCAAACAGCTAAAAATCACGTTGGTGCGCAGCACCAATGGACGCATCGCCGGCCACAAGGCCTGCGCGCGCGGGCTCGGCCTGCGGCGCATGCATCACAGCGTGACCGTGGAAGACACCCCCTGCAACCGGGGGATGATCAACAAGATCGCCTATATGATCAAGGTGGAGGAGGCATGACCATGCGTCTCAATACCCTGAAGCCCGGCCGCGGCGCCAAGCAGCCGGCCAAGCGCGTGGGCCGCGGCATCGGCTCCGGGCTCGGCAAGACCGGCGGGCGCGGGCACAAGGGTCAGCACTCGCGCTCGGGCGGCTTTCACAAGGTCGGCTTCGAGGGCGGGCAGATGCCCATCCAGCGGCGCCTGCCCAAGATCGGCTTTCGCTCCAGGATCGGTCGCACCCGCGCCGAGGTACGGCTCGACGCCCTGTCCAAGTGCCAGGGCGAGGTCATCGACATGGACGCCCTCAAGGCCGTCAACCTGGTGCCCCAGCACGCCCAGCGGGTCAAGGTCATTCTCGCCGGCACTCTGGCCGCGCCCGTGACCCTGCGCGGCCTGGCCGTGACCAAGGGCGCGCGCGCGGCCATCGAGTCCGCCGGCGGCAGGATCGAGGAGTAAGTGGCGAATCCGGCGGCAAGCGGCGGCCTCGGGGGGCTCGGCAAAATGACCGAGCTGCGCCATCGGCTGCTGTTCGTCCTGGGCGCGCTGATCGTCTTTCGTATCGGTGCCCATATCCCCATCCCCGGGATCGATCCGGTGGCCCTGGCCGCCCTGTTCGACCGGCAGAAGGGCACCATCATCGACATGTTCAACATGTTCTCCGGCGGGGCGCTGAAGCGCCTGACCGTCTTCGCCCTGGGGGTGATGCCGTACATCTCGGCGTCGATCATCTTCCAGCTGCTGTCGACGATCATCCCCAAGCTGGAGCAGATGAAAAAAGAAGGTGAGTCCGGACGCGCCAAGATCACCCAGTACACCCGCTACGCCACCGCCGGCCTGGCCGCCTTTCAGGCCCTGGGCATCGCCATCGCCCTGGAGAGCCAGAAGGTCAATGCCGGCTCGGTCGTCATCGATCCGGGCTGGGCGTTTCGCCTGACCGCCGTGATCACCCTGGTGACCGGGACCCTGTTCCTCATGTGGCTGGGTGAGCAGGTCACCGAGCGCGGCGTCGGCAACGGCATCTCGCTGATTATATTTTCCGGGATTATCGCCCGGCTGCCGTCGGCCATCGGCGGGACCCTTGAGCTGGCCCGCACCGGGGAGCTGCATGTGTTCACCGTGCTGTTCCTGTTCGTGATGGCGGTGGCCGTCACCTACTTCGTGGTCTTCATGGAGCGGGGTCAGCGGCGTATCACAGTCAACTACGCCAAGCGCCAGCAGGGCCGGCGCATGTACGCGGGGCAGACCAGCCACCTGCCGCTCAAGATCAACATGGCGGGCGTCATCCCTCCCATCTTTGCCTCGAGCATCATCCTGTTCCCGACCACCATCGGCAGCTGGTTCTCCAACAACGAGGGGATGGGTTGGCTGCGCAGCCTGATGACCGTCCTGTCGCCGGGCCAGCCGATCTATGTGATCACCTATGCCTCGGCTATCATCTTTTTCTGTTTCTTCTATACCGCCCTGGTGTTCAATCCTCAGGGAAACGGCGGACAACCTGAAAAAATCCGGCGCGTTCATCCCCGGTGTGCGCCCCGGCGAGCAGACGGCCCGCTATATCGATAACGTCATGACGCGCCTCACCGTAGTGGGGGCGATGTACATCACGGCCGTGTGTATCCTGCCGCAGTTTCTCATCGTGAAGTGGAACGTGCCCTTTTATTTCGGCGGCACGTCCCTGCTGATCGTGGTGGTAGTGGTCATGGACTTCATGGCCCAGGTGCAGGCGCACCTGATGTCCCATCAGTACGACAGCCTCATGAAAAAGGCCAATCTGAAGGGACATGGCCGGGCCGGCTTGTTGCGTTGAATCTGTTGAAAGAGAGTTCGCTATGAAAGTCAGTGCATCCGTAAAGAAGTTGTGTCGACATTGTAAGATCATCCGCCGCCGCGGTGCCGTGCGCGTCATATGCTCCGACGCCCGTCACAAGCAGCGCCAGGGCTAACGATTGATCTTTTCGTTATAACTCGTTAAAATATTTAGTTTTTTGGTGGACTAATTATGGCTCGTATCGCGGGGATCAACATTCCTGTTCATAAACATACCGTTATCGCCTTGACGTCGATATATGGTGTGGGTCGGACGCGCGCTCATGAAATTTGCGCGAACGCCGGTATCCGTCCGGACACCAAGATCAAGGACTTGTCCGAGGGCGAGGTCGAGGCGATCCGCGCCGAGGTCGGCAAGATCAAGGTCGAGGGTGATCTGCGGCGAGAAATTTCAATGAATATCAAGCGGTTGATGGATCTGGGCGCGTACCGCGGGCTGCGCCACCGGCGCGGGCTGCCGGTGCGCGGGCAACGGACCCGGACCAACGCGCGAACACGCAAGGGGCCGCGCCGGGCGATTCGACGCTGAGGCGATCGGATTCCAGGCGGTTCTGAGGCACGAAACGGCTGACGGTACAGAGGATTTAATATACGGCTATGGCGAAGGCGAGTACAAGGCAGCGCAAACGCGTAAAAAAGAGCGTCTCCGACGGGATTGCGCACATTTTTGCCTCTTTCAACAATACCATTATCACGATCACTGACCGCCAGGGCAAGGCGCTTGCCTGGGCCTCGGCGGGCGGCTGCGGCTTCAAGGGCTCGCGCAAGAGCACGCCCTTCGCCGCCCAGGTCGCCGCGGAAAAGGCGGCCAACGTGGTCAAGGAATTTGGCATGAAGAATATGGATGTGCTGGTCAAGGGCCCCGGCCCCGGTCGCGAGTCGGCCGTGCGGGCATTGAATTCCGCAGGGTTCAAGATCTCGAATATCAGTGACGTGACGCCGATCCCCCACAACGGCTGCCGTCCCCCGAAGAAACGACGCGTTTGAGTTTATTGCGAAATGGCAAAATATATCGGTCCAAAATGTCGCCTGTGTCGCCGTGAGGGAGAGAAGCTCTTCCTCAAGGGCGAGAAGTGCTATACGTCCAAGTGTCCTGTGGAGAAGCGCAACTTCCCCCCGGGCCAACACGGCCAGAAGCGTCCCCGCTTCTCGGATTACGCCACGCAGCTGCGCGAGAAGCAGAAGCTGCGCAGGATCTACGGCCTGCTCGAGGATCAGTTCCGCAACTATTACGCGGTGGCCGATCAGCGCAAGGGCTCCACGGGCGGGAACCTCCTGCAGCGGCTGGAATGCCGGCTCGACAACGTGGTCTTCCGCATGGGCTTCGGCGCCTCGCGCAGCGAGGCCCGCCAGCTGGTGCGTCACAACGTTGTGAGCGTCAACGGCAAGAAGGTCAACATTCCGAGTTACCAGGTGTCACCCAGTGACGTCGTCGCGATCCGCGAGGAAAAGAGCGGGCAACTGCGCGTGCAGGCCGCCCTGGAGCTGGCGCAGCAGCGCGGATTCCCCGAATGGTTGGATGTGGATGTCGCCAAGAAGCAGGGCGTCTTCAAGGCACGACCCGAGCGCAGCGACCTGCCGGCAGAGATCAACGAACAGCTCGTTGTAGAGCTCTATTCCAAATGATCGATACAGGTTTTCGCTTGGAACAGATCCCTGGTTAATTGCAAAGAGGGTATCTCATGCAAAGTGCTACATATGATTTCTTAAAGCCGCGGTTGGTCGACGTCCAGCGGACCAACGACGTTCACGCCAAGATCACTATCGAGCCCCTGGAGCGGGGGTTCGGTCACACCCTCGGCAATTCCCTGCGGCGGATCCTTTTGTCGTCCATGCCCGGTTGTGCTATCACCGAGGTGGAAATCGAGAACGTGCTCCACGAGTACACCACCATCGAGGGCGTGCAGGAAGACGTGGTGGACATCCTTCTCAACCTGAAGCTCATCTCCGTGCGCATGCACGAGCGTGACGAGGCCACCCTGACCCTGAAAAAGAAGGGCCCCGGCGTGGTCTACGCCTCGGACATTGAGCTGAGCCATGATGTGGAGATCATCAACCCCGATCAGATCATCGCGAACCTGACCGAGGCGGGTGACCTGAGAATGACCCTGAAGGTCGCCAAGGGCCGCGGTTACCAGCCGGCCACGAACCGTCAGCTGGGCAGCGAGGGCCACTCCATCGGCCAGCTGCAGCTGGATGCCTCTTTCAGCCCCGTGCGGCGCGTCGCCTACACCGTGGAGCGCGCCCGTGTGGAGCAGCGCACCGACCTGGACAAGCTGATCATCGACCTGGAGACCGACGGCAGTATCGACGCCGAGGAGGCCATCCGCCGCAGTGCCTCCATCCTGCGCGACCAGTTGTCCGTGTTCGTCGATCTCAAGGGCGACGAAAAGGTTGAGCCGGTGGCCCAGGAAGTCGGAGATCGATCCGATCCTGCTGCGCCCGGTGGACGACCTGGAGCTGACCGTGCGTTCGGCCAACTGCCTCAAGGCGGAGAATATCTATTACATCGGCGACTTGATCCAGCGCACCGAGGTGGAGCTGCTCAAGACCCCGAACCTTGGCAAGAAGTCCCTGACGGAGATCAAGGACGTGCTGGCATCCCACGGCCTGTCCCTGGGCATGCGCCTGGAGAATTGGCCGCCGCCGAATTTGCAGCGGGACAAGGATCAGGAAAAGGTCTCGGCCTGAGGCGTGCCTTCGAGGCAGCCGGGGTCGGTCTGATAACATCAATTAATTATCTTTCGGAGTGTGATCGATGCGGCACCGTCATGCAGGGCGCCAATTAAGCCGGACCAGCAGTCACCGAAAGGCCATGTTCCGCAACATGGCCGTGTCACTGATGCAACAGGAATTGATCAAGACGACCGCTGCCCAAGGCCAAGGAGCTACGTCGGGTGGTCGAGCCGCTCATCACCTTGGGCAAGAAGGATTCCCTGGCCAATCGGCGTCAGGCCTTCTCGCGCCTGCGCGACCGCGAGGCCGTAACCAAGCTGTTCGGCGAGCTGGGGCCGCGCTACACGGAGCGTCCCGGGGGGTATCTGCGCATCCTCAAGTGCGGCTTCCGTCAGGGTGATAACGCTCCCATGGCGATCGTGGAACTGGTGGACCGGCCGGACGCGGAGTCGGACACCGGCGCCGAGTAGCCGGGGGCCAAGCGCAGCAAAACCGGGCACCGCCCGGTTTTTTGTTCGGCTCCTTCGTACAAGATGCTCTCGCCAAGGCGCCAAGGTAAAGACGCGGCAGCGGCAGCAAGAAATCGGAAAGGCTTTCCGTGACACAGCTGTGCATGTGCGCAGTTGAGGGTTGATTTCTTGGCGCACTTGGCGCCTTGGCGTGAGAATAATAGGTACTCTTCTACACCCACGATACTGCGGGAGACCCTTTTGTTCCAAAGGGGCTCATAGGGATTGATGGAAACAGGCAACGGCCCGATCGTCGCGCTGTGTACCGATTTCGGTATCGAAGGCCCCTATATCGGTCAAATGAAGGCGGTGCTCTACCAGCGGGCCCCCCAGGTCCGCGTGCTGGACCTGTTTTCCGATCTGCCGCCCTTTCAACCCAAGGCGGCCGCCTATCTGCTCCCGGCCTATGTCGACGGGTTCCCTCCGGGCACCGTGTTCGTCTGCGTCGTGGATCCGGGGGTCGGCAGTGACCGGCTCCCCCTGGTGGTCAAGGCGGACGGGCGCTTTTTCGTAGGCCCCGACAACGGCCTGTTCAATCTGCTCATCCGCCGTGCCCGGGAGGTGGAATGCCGGCGCGTCACCTGGGTCCCCGAGCACCTGTCCTCGAGCTTCCATGGCCGCGACCTGTTCGCTCCGGTCGGGGCCATGCTCGCCTGCGGGGAGACGCCCCCGGGGGTGTCCATGGCCCCGCCGCCGTCCGGTCCGCCCGAGTGGCCCGACGACCTCCCGGAAGTGGTCTATATCGATCACTTCGGCAACGCCATGACGGGGCTGCGCGCCGGCGCCGTGGCCCCCGGCCGGGACCTGGCCGTCAGAGGCCGGGCCGTGGCGGGCGCGCGCACCTTTTCCGACGTGCCGCGCCACGGCGCCTTCTGGTACGAGAATGCCAACGGGTTGGTGGAGATCTCCGTCAACCAGGGGCGCGCCGACGAGGTCCTCGGCATCGCCGTCGGCGACGGCATCGAGATATGAATAACGCCATCCGGACGGGCCCATGTTGCAAGTCATAAAGCGCTGGTTCAGGAAGTACTTCTCCGACCCCCAGGCGGTCATCCTGGCGGTGCTGCTGCTGCTCGGCTTCACCGTCGTGATCTTCATGGGGCAGATGCTGGCGCCCCTGCTGATCAGCGTGGTGGTGGCCTACCTGCTGGAGGGGCTGGTGGGGTTGCTGACCAAGCTCAAGGTGCCGCGCCCCTACGCGGTGACCGTGGTGTTCATCCTGTTCATTACCTTCGTGTTGTTCCTCATTCTGGGCCTGCTGCCCATGCTGTCCAAACAGGTCTCGCAGCTGGTCCAGGAGATGCCCAACATGGTTACCCGCGGCCAGCAGGCCCTGATGCGCCTGCCCGAGAAGTATCCAAACTTCATTTCCCCCGAGCAGGTCTCGGACATCATGAAAGGCATTCGTTCGGCCCTCGGCGCCTTGGGTCAGAACGCCGTGTCCTGGTCCCTGGCCTCGATCACGGGCATCATCGTCCTGGGCGTGTACGTGGTGCTCGTCCCTGTGCTGGTGTTTTTCTTTCTCAAGGACAGGGACCAGCTGATCAACTGGATGACTTCCTTCCTGCCCAAGGAGCGGGAGGTGGCTACCCAGGTGTGGGAGGAGATGACCCAGCAGATCGGTAACTACGTGCGCGGCAAGTTTATCGAGATCCTGATCGTGTGGGTCGCCACCTTCATCGTGTTCGCCCTGATGGGCATGAACTTCGCCATGCTGCTGTCGGCCCTGGTGGGCCTGTCAGTGATCATCCCTTACATCGGCGCGATCACCGTCGCCATCCCGGTCGTGCTGATCGCCTACTTCCAATGGGGGTGGGGCAGCGACTTCGCGTACCTGATCATCGCCTACACGGTGATCCAGACCCTGGACGGAAACGTCCTGGTGCCGCTGCTGTTCTCCGAGGCGGTGAATCTGCACCCGGTGGCCATCATCGCCTCGGTGCTGGTGTTCGGCGGCATCTGGGGCTTCTGGGGCGTGTTCTTCGCCATCCCCCTGGCGACCCTGGTCAAGGCCGTGGTCCACGCCTGGCCGCGCGCCGCCGACGACGCCCCAAACCAGACCTGATCCGCACAGACGCCCTCTACCGCTGCGTCTGACGGTTACGCCGAATTACGTGGTGTGGTCTTATCCGCGCACCAGCGGGGCCAGTTATGTCACCGCCATCCGCACCGTCGACAAGACGGTGTCGGCGACCGGCAGCGCAACCGACCTCGATACAGGGACCCTTGCGCTGGCCCAGGCCGCTTTCAATCAGGGCATCTTCGGTCGAACGGGCGGGCGGTTCTTCTATACGAAGCTGGAAAGCGTCGACGGGGATAATCCCGGTACGCCTACCGATCTGGGTACCGTTCCGTCGGACGTTGCCAGCCTGCAGCTGTTCGCCGGTCTGACGTCCGCGCGACTGGGCGTCGCGGCATCGACCAATACCGGCAGCTCGTCGACGTCCAGTCAGACGGATATCTTCTTTGTCCAGGGGGGCAAGGCGGGGTCGCTGGCCCGGGTGACGAATACCACTGCCAAGGACGAGACGCCGGTATCGTTTTTCTGAGCGCGGTCTAAAGAACCGTTGAGGCGAAGTCGGTGAGCCGCGAGCGCTCGCCGCTGGCCAGGGTGACGTGGCCGCTGTACTCCCAGTCCTTGAAGTGATCCACCACGTAGGTGAGGCCGGAGGTGGTCTCGGTCAGGTAGGGGGTATCGATCTGGGCGATATTGCCCAGGCACACGAACTTGGTGCCGGGGCCGGCGCGGGTGATCAGGGATTTCATCTGCTTGGGGTGAGGTTTTGCGCCTCGTCCACGATCACGAACTTGTTGAGGAAGGTGCGCCCGCGCATGAAGTTCAGTGAGTGAATTTTGATGCGGCTGCGCAGCATGTCATTGGCGGCGGCCTGGCCCCATTCCCCCGTATCGGTGGCCGACAGGACCTCCAGGTTATCGGTGAGGGCCCCCATCCACGGCACCATCTTCTCCTCTTCGGTCCCCGGCAGGAAGCCGATGTCCTCGCCCATGGGGACGGTGGCGCGGGTGACGATGATCTCGTGGTAGCGGCGCAGGTCCAGGACCTGGGTCAGCCCCGCCGCCAGGGTGATCAGGGTCTTGCCCGTGCCGGCGTTGCCCACGATGGTCACAAAATCGATGGTCGGATCCAGGAGCAGGTTCAAGGCGAAGTTCTGCTCCCGGTTGCGCGCCGTGATGCCCCATACGGCGTGCTGGTGGCTGCGGTAGTTGGCGCACAGCTCGAGCACGGCGCGGGACTCTTCGCGGCTGCGCACGAGGGCCTCGAAGCCGTTGTCCTCCGGGTCGTAGACGAACTGGTTGGGCCGCCACTCGCGGACCCGCGGCCCGGCCACACTATAGAACGTCTTGTCCTGTTCCTTCCAGGAGGACAGCTCCTTGCTGTGGCTGTCCCAAAAGCCGGGCGTCAGTTCCTCGTAGCCCTTGTAGAGCAGGCTCAGGTCATCCAGCACCTGGTCCACGTGATAGTCCTCGGCATGGATGCCCAGCACCGCCGCCTTGATGCGCATGTTGATGTCCTTGGACACCAGGGTGATCTTCTTGCCGGGGTGCTCCAGCTGCAGGGCCAGGATAGTGGCCAGGATGGTGTTGTCCGGCCGGGCGCCCGGCAGGCTCGAGGGCAGGTCATGGGTCATGGAGCGGGTCTGAAAAAACAGCTTACCGGCGGGCCGGACGCCGTTGGTCGTGGCGGCGAGGTCGATGCCGTGCTCGATTTCCTTCTGGGTGGCGCCGCCCATCAGCTGTTCGATGAAGCGGCTGGCCTGCCGGGCGTTGCGGGCGATCTCGGAATGCCCCCGCTTGTGGTTGTCCAGCTCCTCGAGGACGTCATGGGCAGGAAGATGTCGTGCTCCTGGAAGCGGAACAGGCACGAGGGGTCATGCATCAACACGTTGGTGTCGACGATGACCAGTTGCGGCGTTGGGGTGCTCTGTCCTGACATGGCGGTCACATCATCGGGTCGGCACCGGCCTTGGCGGGCGGCGGCTTACCCGGACTGGGTGTTGAGTTCCTTGGCGGCCTGCATGACCTCGTCCACGTGGCCGGGGACCTTCACCTCGCGCCACTCCCGGGCCAGCTTGCCCTCGGCGTCGATCAGGAAGGTGCTCCTGGATATTCCCCGCACATCCTTGCCGTACATCTTCTTGTCCTTGATGACATCGAACAGGGTGCACAGGGTCTCGTCCTTGTCGGACAGCAGGTCAAAGGGAAACTCCTGCTTTTCCTTGAACCCCTCGTGGGACTTCACGCTGTCGCGGGAAACCCCCAGGACAACGGCATTGGCGCGTTTGAAGTTGCTGTGCTTGTTCCTGAACTCCAGCCCCTCGGTAGTGCATCCCGGGGTGTTGTCCTTGGGGTAAAAATACAGAACCACGTTCTTGCCCGCCAGCTCGGACAGCCGGATGTTCTTGTTGCCCGTGGCCGGGATCTCGAAGTCGGGCACCTTGTCGCCGATTTTTACCTTGCTCATGCTGATTCCCTCATTACCCAAAACATTATGCCTTGTGTGGTTGCATCGTGGCGTCCAGGTTCAGGTCATCGCAGAAGGTCAAAAAGTGCTCTCTGATCTCGGCGATGGACATGGTGACCGGGATTCCCACGATCATATTCAATGTAAACATCTTCGCGCCGGTATGCGGCGGCGTAGTAGCTGCCCGTGGACAGGTCCTCGATGTTGATGTGCCGGGTGGAGAAGAAATTGGTCAGCTGATGAACGATGCCGGGGTGATCGATGGCGACGACCTCGATGTCGTAGGGGATCAGGTCGGGCTGGACCTTGCGTGCCACCGTGCGCCGGGAGGTGACCACCAGGCCCAGGTTGGCCTCGAATTTGGGCAGGGCCGCTTCCATCTTGGCGATCTGGTTCCAGTGCCCGGAGACCATGAGGATGATGGCGAATTCACCCCCCAGCACCGTCATGCGGCTGTCGACAATGTTGCACCCGTAGTCCAGGATGGCCTTGGATAACTCATTGACGATTCCGGGCCGGTCCCTGCCCAGGGCGGAGATGACTAAGTAATTGTCCATGCGATCAATTCACTCAATATAATATGTTATTATCATATGACGCGAGGTGGTCGACTGTCATGTCTATGAGGATACCGCATGGCCGGGCGTTGCACTAGCAGCCGGCCGCGACCTCGTCGAGGGCTCCGCAAGAGTCAACGCGGGTGTGCACGCGGGGCGTGGCACACCAGGATATACTATACGTTTTATGACGGGTGGCCGTGATGTTTCATGGAAGTATGGTGGCTTTAGTAACGCCGATGCAACCGGATGGCGCTTTGGATGAAGATGCCCTGCACCGGTTGATCGAGTTCCACCTGGAAAACAACACTGACGCGATCGTCGCCGCCGGCACTACGGGCGAGGCGCCGACACTGGACTTCAACGAGCATTGCCACATAATCCGCCGGGCGGTGGAGCTTGTCAAGGGACGGGTGCCGGTGATCGCCGGCACCGGCGCGAATTCCACTACCGAGGCCATCGAGCTGACCCGCTGCGCCATGCAGGCCGGCGCCGATGCCTGCCTGCTGGTCACACCGTATTACAACAAGCCCACCCAGGAAGGTCTGTTCCTGCACCACGAGGCGGTGGCCAAGGCGGTGCCGATTCCGCAGATTCTCTACAACGTGCCCGGCCGTACGGCCTGCGACATGCTGCCCGAAACGGTGGAGCGCCTGTCCCATATTTCCAATATCATCGGCATCAAGGAGGCGACCGGCGACGTGGAGCGGATGCGCCAGATCCTGGCCCGCTGCGGCGCCGCCATGGATGTGTACAGCGGCGAGGACGCCAACGGCTTGGAGGCGATGCTGGCGGGGGCCAAAGGCGTGATCTCGGTAACGGCGAACGTGGTGCCGCGCATCATGCATGACATATGTACCGCGGTGCTGACCGGCAACGCCGCGGCGGCCCGGTCCCTTGACGAGGGCATCATGCCGCTGCACCGCCAGTTGTTCGTCGAATCGAATCCCATTCCCGTGAAGTGGGCATTGCACGAGATGGGGCTGATCCCGTCCGGCATTCGCCTGCCGCTGACAACGCTGTCGCAGCAGTATCACGAGGGCGTTCGGGACGCCATGAAACACGCCGGTATTCTATAATTTCCCAATGAGGTCCTTGCCGTCAATCCGCCTCGCCAGGGCGATCCCCTGCCTATTGCTCGCGGCCGCCGTCAGCGCCTGTTCCATCTTCACCAAGCAGGATCGGGAGTATCTGGGCGCCAAGGCCACCGCCCCGCTGAAGATTCCGCCGGACCTGTCGGCGCCCCGGCCCAACCCCGAGACGCAGATTCCCCCTCTGCCCAAGGGCGACGGCGGCGGCGCGCCGGCGACCGGACTCGACGTCCCGCCCCAGGTGGCGCTGGAGAGCAACGACATCAATGTGATGCGCGACGGCGCCCTGCGCTGGCTCCTGGTCCAGTCCTCCGAAGACGACCTGTGGCAGCGGGTCAAGGGCTTCTGGGTGAAGAACGATATCGCGCTCGCCTACGACAACAGCGACTTCTATGTCATGGAGACCGGCTGGGTGGCGCCCGGTGCGGCCCGGGGTCGGCCCGCCGATGCGGGGACCAAGGACAGCGGCGCCCGGGTCAGGTTCCGGGTACGGTTGGTGCAGTTCCCCGATGAGGACGGCACGGAGCTTTACCTCACCGCCTACGAGCGCAAGCAGGCGCCGGACGGTGCCGCCGGCGCCCAACCGGTTCGTACTGCCGACACCGTCCTCGAAGACCGGATGCTGAAACGCCTGGTGGGGTATCTCGGCGGCCCCAGCGTCAATACGGCGAAGCTGCTGACCCAGCCCGCCCCGCGCAAGATCGCCTCCCTCGTCGATGACAAGGGGCAGGGCCTGTTCCTGACCCTGGAACTGCCCCCGGAGATGGCGTGGCGCCATGTGGCCGAGGCGGTCGACCGGCTGGGCCATATGGTGATCGGCCACGCCCGGGAAAAGAAATACGACCTCGAAGGGACGGCCGGCGCCAGCCCGACGGGGGGCGACAAGGCCAAGGCTAAGACCGGGGCCGGGGCAAGGGGCAAAGGCAAGAGCACGCTCCAGCCGCCCAGGCACCGGGACGCGGCGGATCAGGACAGCAAGGGCTATGACCAGTACGGCCACAAGTACCTGATCAGCACGGACCTGCCCCAGGCGAAACCTGAAAAGAAGGAGAGCAAGGGCTGGTTTTCGTGGCTGTTCTTCAGCCATTCGGACACCCCGGCGGTGGCGCCGGATATCACCCTGTCGCTGGCCCCGACGGGCAAGTCGGCCAGCCGCCTGACGACCGGCGACGACCCGTCCACTGGTGCCAAGACGCAGAAAGACCGTAAAATTCTCAAAGACCTCTACGAGTCCCTGGATTAACGTGATACGGCGCGAGGCGGGCGCGAACAGGGGCGGCCCCGCCAGATACCCTTTCTCCCTCGGCGGAAAGGGGCGCTCCAACCGAATCTGAAGCCTCTTTGGAGTAACCGACAATGGAAAAAAGAAACGAGCTCTACTCGGGAAAGGCCAAGTCGATCTTTACCACCGACGACCCGGACCGCATGATCATGCACTTCAGAAACGATACCAGCGCCTTTGACGGCGAGAAGGTTGTGCAGATCGAGCACAAGGGCGCCGTCAACAATAAATTCAACGCGTTCATCATGGCCAAGCTGGAAGAGGCGGGCATCCCCACCCACTTCGAGCGGCTGCTCGGCGACGATGAGTCGCTGGTCAAGGCGCTGTCCATGATTCCCGTGGAGTGCGTGGTGCGCAATATCACCACGGGGAGCATCTGCAGGCGCCTCGGCGTGGAGGAGGACCTGGACCTGGACCCCCCGACGTTCGAGTTCTTCCTCAAGAACGACGCCCTGCATGATCCCATGATCAACGAATATCATATCCGCTCCTTCCATTGGGCGACCGATGAGGAGGTGGAGCAGATGAAGTCGCTGACGTTCAAGGCCAACGCCGTGCTCAAGGACATCTTCGAGAAGGCGGGTATCCTGCTGGTGGACTACAAGCTGGAATTCGGCCGGTATCACGGCAGCGTCATGCTGGGCGACGAGTTCACGCCCGACGGGTGCCGCCTGTGGGATGCCAAGACCCGCAAGAAGCTCGACAAGGACCGGTTCCGCCAGGACCTGGGGGACGTGGTCGAGTCCTATCGGGAGGTGGCTCAGCGCCTTGGCATCGCCACATAGTGGCTAGGACCCTCGCCGCCGGGCGGGGGACGACGACACGTTTCAGTGCATTCGGTAAAGGTGACGACCGCCATGTTGCGATTGCGCGGCAAACCCGCCCTGACGGGGTTTCGCCTCAACAAACTGCGTAGCTCCCTCGAGGCGCTGACAGGCGCCTCGGTGGGGGTTCATGCCGAATTCGTGTACTTCGTCGATCTCGAGGCGCCGCTCGAGGCGCCGGGCGCTGACAGGCTCGTGCAGATCCTGGATGCCCGCCGGGACCCGGCCGACGAGCCGCCCCGCCCCGGCCGCCTGTTCCTGGTGCTGCCGCGCCTCGGCACCATCTCCCCCTGGTCGAGCAAGGCCACCGACATCATCAAGGTGTGCGGCATCGAGGAGGTGCGGCGCGTGGAGCGGGGCATTGCCTATCATGTCACCCGGGCGGACGGGGCGGGGCTGAGCGCCGACCAGGCGGATGCGGTCGCCGGCGGACTCCACGATCGGATGACCGAGACGGTGTTCTCCGGTGCCGAAGAGGCGGAGGGCCTGTTCTTGCAGATGGCCCCCGCGCCCCTGGTGACGGTGGACGTGCTGGGCCAGGGGGCGTCCGCCCTGGACAAGGCCAACCGGGATCTCGGGCTGGCCCTGAGCGACGATGAGATCGAGTACCTGGTGGAGAGCTTCTCCTCCATCAACCGCAACCCCACCGACGTGGAGCTGATGATGTTCGCCCAGGCGAACTCGGAGCACTGCCGCCACAAGGTGTTCAACGCCGACTGGGTCGTCGACGCCCGCCCGCGCGAGCGCAGCCTGTTCGCCATGATCCGCCACACCGCCGACCGCCACCCGGGCGGCATCCTCTCGGCCTACCGGGACAACGGCGCGGTCATCGCGGGCGGGGCGGTCCCGGACTACGGGCCCCAGACGGACACCCACCGCTACCGCTATGAAGAGCGGGACCTGCACATCGTGATCAAGGTCGAGACCCATAACCACCCCACGGCCATCGCCCCGTTTCCCGGGGCGGCCACCGGCGCCGGCGGCGAGATCCGCGACGAAGGGGCCACGGGCCGGGGCGGGCGCCCCAAGGCCGGGCTGACCGGCTTTTCCGTGTCCAACCTGCGCATCCCGGGGGCGGTGCAGCCCTGGGAGCATGACTACGGCCGTCCCGCCCACATGGCCTCGGCCCTGGACATCATGCTGGAGGGGCCCATCGGCGTCGGCATCGTTCAACAACGAGTTCGGCCGCCCCGGCCTGTGCGGGTATTTCCGAACCTACGAGGCCCTGGTGCCCGGTCCCGAGGGCGGCGAGCTGCGCGGCTATCACAAGCCCATCATGGTGGCGGGCGGGCTGGGTGAGATCCGCGAGGACCAGATCAAAAAGGGCGATCTGCCGGCCGGCGCGCAGGTGTATGTCATCGGCGGGCCGGCCATGCTGATCGGGCTGGGCGGCGGTGCGGCCTCGTCCCTGGCCGGCGGGGCGAGCGCCGAGGCCCTTGACTTCGCCTCCGTGCAGCGCAGCAATCCGGAGATGCAGCGGCGCTGCCAGGAGGTGATCAACGCCTGCCAGGCCCGCGGCGGCGACAACCCGATCCTGTCCATCCACGACGTCGGCGCGGGGGGGCTGTCCAACGCCGTCCCCGAGCTGATGGACGACAGCAAGCGCGGCGCCCGCCTGGAGCTGCGCGCCATCCCCAATGACGACCCCGCCATGTCACCCATGCAGATCTGGTGCAACGAGGCCCAGGAGCGCTACGTCCTGGCGGTGCGCCCCGAGGACAGCGCGGCCTTTCAGGCCATCTGCGAGCGCGAGCGCTGCCCATGGGCCAATATCGGCGAGGCTACGGCGGACCAGCAGCTGATCCTCGGTGACGGCTACTTCGACAACCTGCCGGTGGATATCCCCATGTCGCTGCTGTTCGGCAAGCCGCCCAAGATGCTGCGCAATGCCTCCCATCAAAGCTTTCACAAACCGGACCTGCAGCTCGGCGTCGATCTGAGCGAGGCCGCCGCACGGGTCCTGCGCCTGCCCGCCGTCGCCGGCAAGGGCTTTTTGATCACCATCGGCGACCGCACCGTCACCGGCCGCGTGGCCCGGGACCAGATGGTGGGCCCCTGGCAGGTGCCCGTCGCCGACGTGGCTGTGACCACCCGCGGCTACCGTACCTATTCGGGCGAGGCCATGGCCATGGGCGAGCGCACGCCGCTGGCCCTCATCGACCATAAGGCCTCGGCGCGCATGGCGGTGGGCGAGGCGCTGACCAATATCGCCGCCGCGCCCATCAGGATACTCGGGGACATCAAGCTGCTCGGCCAACTGGATGGCCGCCGTGGGTCACCCGGGGGAGGATGCCGGCCTGTACGAGGCGGTGCAGGGCGGTCGCCATGGAGCTGTGCCCCGCCCTGGGGATCGCCATCCCCGTGGGCAAGGACTCCCTGTCCATGAAGGCCGTGTGGCGCCAGGACGGCCAGGCGCGCGAACTCACGGCGCCCCTGTCACTGCTCATCAGCGCCTTCGCCCCGGTCACCGACTGCCGCAGGACCCTCACGCCCCAGCTGCGCACCGACGCGGGGGACACGGACCTGATCCTCATCGACCTGGGCAAGGGCCGCCACCGCCTGGGCGGCTCGGCCCTGGCCCAGGTCTACGAGCAGGTGGGCCGGCACGCCCCCGACCTGGACGACCCCGGCGCCGTGAAGGGCTTTTTCGAGGCGGTCCAGGACCTCAACCAGGAGGGGCTGATCCTGGCCTATCACGACCGCGCCGACGGCGGCCTGTTCGCCACCCTGTGCGAGATGGCCTTCGCCGGCCATGTGGGGGTCACCGTGGCCCTGGATGACCTGGGCGAGGACGTGACCGCGGCCCTGTTCAGCGAGGAGCTGGGCGCCGTGCTTCAGGTCCGCCACCGGGACACCGAGGCGGTCCTGGCCCGGCTGCGCAACGCCGGCCTCGGGCGCCACAGCCATGTCATCGGGCTGCTGAACGACGAGGACCGGATCGCCTTCACCTACGACCGCCGGGAGGTGCTCGCCGAGCGGCGCAGCGCACTGCAGCGGCTGTGGTCGGAGACCAGCTGGCGCCTGCAGGCCCTGCGGGACAATCCGGCCTGCGCCCAAGAGGAATACGACGGCCTGCTCGACGACGCTGACCCGGGCCTGAGCCCCCGGGTCAGCTTCGATCCCAACGAGGACATCGCCGCCCCGTTCATCGCCCGCGGGGCGCGGCCCCGGGTGGCCATCCTGCGCGAGCAGGGCGTCAACGGCCATGTGGAGCTGGCCGCCGCCTTCGAGGGCGCGGGGTTCGACTGCATCGACACCCACATGACCGATCTCCTGGAAGGGCGGTGTTCGCTACGGGACTTTCAGGGCGTGGCCGCCCCGGGGGGATTCTCCTACGGCGATGTCCTGGGGGCCGGCCGGGGCTGGGCGAACTCCATCCTCCTGAACCCCCGCGCCCACGACGAGTTCGCGGAGTTTTTTCATCGCCGCGATACCTTCGCCCTGGGGGTATGCAACGGCTGTCAGATGATGTCGCACCTGCACGGACTCATCCCCGGGGCCGAGCTGTGGCCGCGCTTCGGGCGCAACCTGTCCGAGCAGTTCGAGGCGCGCCTGTCCCTGGTGGAGGTTACGGCCTCGCCCTCCCTGTTCCTGGACGGCATGGCGGGCTCGCGCCTGCCCATCGCCGTGGCCCATGGGGAGGGGCGCCTGGAGACGGCGGACGACAGCCGGCCGGAGCAATTGCAACGGTCGGGGCTGATCGCCCTGCGCTATGTGGACAACCGCGGCCGGGCCACGGAGGTCTATCCCGCCAACCCCAACGGATCCGCGGGGGGCGTCACGGGCCTGACCACGCCGGACGGGCGGTTCACCATCATGATGCCCCACCCGGAGCGGGTCTTTCGCGCCGTCCAGCACAGCTGGCACCCGCGCGCATGGCGGGGTCTGGAGGGACAGGACTTTCCCGTGGCCGAAGCGGGGCCGTGGCTGCGGATGTTCCGCAATGCCCGAAAGTGGCTGGGGTAGCGTAGTGATCTACTCGGACTGCGGGTTCGCCGGGTCGATGAACTCCAGGCCGATCCCGTCGCTGCCGTGGCGCACCACCCGCATGTACAGCACCGGCACGTCTTGCGGCGAGTCCTGGACCTGTACCGTCACGACGGTACCGATCGGCAGCGCCTCGGAGTGGTCGCTCAGCAGGTAGGCCCCGCTGTCGGAGATGTCCTGGGTCGTGCAGACGATCGACCCGATCTCGGGGTGGCTGAGCTTCAGCCTCAGGCTGGCCTCCGTGCGAAGGTGGCGGCGTCGGTCTGTCATGGCAGCGTGCGATCCCGCATGGTTAAAAGGCCCCATGCCTGTTGCATGTGTTGCTTGGTCATAACGAATCCCTCCCCAGGGTTTGCGTATCCCGTGGTGTGATTTTCACCGTATGCGTTAGCGGCACGACCAGCGCAAGCTTTAAACAAGCGCCTGTCGGGCCGATAAATCCGTTGCTTTTTTACCATCGCCGCTTGCACCTTTTCTGTAATCCCAAAAAGGGGATCAGTACCCTTTTCTGTCCGAGGGCGCCGCCCCCCTTTCTCCGGGCCCAATCTTACTTCTGAAAGAGTGAAAAAAGCGCTTGACACATCCGTCCGGGTGGTCAGATACTTAAGGCTTGTCACTGCCGTTCCTGTTTCGCAGAGCGACAGAAGGCAATGACAGAGCTGGCACGCGGCAGGAAGCCGCCCCTACATGCCAACATAAGGAGACAAGGATGTCTGCTCATCATCGCTTCCCGTATTCTGTGCCCCAAGCGGGCATTACCATTCTCACCATTGCGCCAAGGTGGCCGCATACTGGCAAGACGCCCCCCTGCCCATATCCAACCTGAGCCGGTCGAACAGGCCAGAGAGGCAATCGTGCGGCGATCATCGCTGGACGGTTGTTTGGGGTAGCGATTCTACAATGATGCGCAAAGGAATTCAGCAATGGGTAAGGGACTATCCATTTTTGTTGTGGTTTTGGTTTTTCTCGCTCACTGGCGGTGTATATCCTGGCTGGAGATGCCGCTGCAACCGGGGGTTGGCAGCCTTCCGTCTTCCAGGAATTCAAGGTGTTTGAATCCCAAGACGCCTGGGCGCCCACGCCGGCCGAGGCATGCGACGCCTTCAAACCCGAGGCCGAAGCCGCATTGGGTGGGCTGGACGACCTACTACGGAGGAGGGCTGACGTCAGTCGTCGTCGGGGTCAGTATGTCCTACGTGGCACCGATTCCGGGCGTGCTCAGCCCGCCCGGTGAGTGCAAAGTACATATGTACAAGAGTTATAACGGCTCACCCGCTTCACTGGACGGTGCTGAAACCTATTTCTTCGGTCATCGGGGCCGGTATTATCTCGTTATTCCGCGTCACCCGCCCGGTCTCGGCCATGAACCGGCCAGGAAAAACAGTCCCGAGCGCAATAACACCTTTGTCGGTGAGCCGATCAATATTACGACGGGGAATGTCTATCATGCCGAAACGCTAACGGTAGGCGGTGGGGGTCGGGCAGTGCATTTTCGTCGCTACTACAACAGCCAGTCCACCGACAGCGGGCCATTCGGCGCCAACCGTCGAATGAGTTTCAGTCAGTCCATTCAGGTGAATCCGTCGTCCCGACCGGTGAATCCGTCACCGTCATCATTTGAAGTCAGCGGCGTCTATGATACGCCTAGGCTGGGCTGCAGCGAAGGCTGGCACGATATCAGGGCGAGTCTCGATCAATCGTGGGCCGCCGGCTCCTATGCACACATCAGTCAGGAAAGCGGTCGGTGCGTGATCTTTTACAACAACGGCGGCCGGGTATATGACGTCGTTCCTCTCTCATCGCCGCTTACCACCCAGGCCTATTACGCGGGCAGTTCACCAATTCCCGAGGTCAGGCTCGTGCGCCCGGATGGCACCCGTTTCAGCCTGCGCCGGATCAACGGCCGTTGGGTCAATGATAAAGGAACCTCGGATCGTTTGGAGGAAATTACAGATGCCAACGGCACCCGCACGGCCTGGCGCTATACAACCGATGAGAAGACTGTGGAAACCTACGATGCCAACGGTCGTCTATTGTCCATTCAAGCCATTAATGGTCTCACCAAGACGCTGACCTATGACGGGGTAGGGCGTCTCATTAAGGTCCGAGGCGATGCCGGATATTCGTTGAGTTTCGGTTACGACGATCAGGATCGGATCAGCACCCTGACCGATAACGCTGGGCGGGTGTGGTCTTATTCCTATGATTACAACAATAACCTCGCCGAGGTCCATCAGCCCGACGGTACAAGCCGTTACTATCACTACGGCGATACCCGCTTTCCCCATGCCTTGACAGACATTACGGACGAGCGGGGTATAGACTACATCCACTATGCTTATGACCAGCATAGCCGGGGTGTTCTCAGCACTCTGGCAGACAACGCGGGGAGGGTTGATATCGTCTATGACGATGTCAACGGGACCCGCACCGTCACCAACGGCGAGGGGGTGACCAGTACGTACACTGTGAACACGCAAAACGGTGTGCCGCTGGTTACCCAAGTGGATGGGCCTGCCTGTCCGCACTGCGGCAGCGGCCACTATAGCGCTTTGTTCAGCGGATCCACCAATGCGCTGGTGTCCGAGACCCAAGACGGAGTCACCACCAGATACGGCGGCTATGATGGCAAGGGAAACCCCGGTTACCGTATCGAAGCCTACGGGACTGCTCGGGCGCGGCGCACGGACTACACGTTTGATCCCCGGTTCCTTTCCAAGGCAACCTCAAAGACCACTGCCTCAGTGGCCGCCGGCCGGAACAAGATTACCCAGTACCAGTACGATGACTATGGCAACGTCACCCGTAAGATGATTTCCGGTTATACCCCGGGCGGTACACCGGTAACGCGTACTATTACCTATGCATACGACGGCCCGTTTCATCAGCTCAGCCGGGTGGATGGCCCGCGGACCGATGTCAATGATGTGACTCGCTATACCTACGATAACCAGGGCAATATCATCCAGGTAACTGATGCCCTGGGTTACGTTACCGAGATCAACGACCACGATGCATTGGGCCGACCGTTAACCATTACCGATCCCAACGGCCTTGTAATCCATCTGGCCTATGACACATTGGGGCGCCTGGTGTTGCGCGACGCGGGCGGGGAAAGGACGGTATTCAGCTACGATGCGGCCGGCGACCTGATCCGGATCGCCCAGCCTGACGGTTCGTATCTTGCCTACAGCTACGATAATGCCCGGCGCCTGATTGGGGTTACCGATCAGCTCGGCAACCGCATCACCTACACCCTGGACACTCGCGGAAACCGCATTGAGGAAGACCGCTACGACACCGACCACACCCTCACCCGGACCCGCTCCCGGGTCTACAACGACCTGAATCAGCTCGTTCAGGCCATCGGCGCCCAGGGGCAGATCACCGCTTACGATTATGACACTCACGGCAACCCCCGCGCCGAGACGGATCCCCTGGATCACGCCACCATCCGTGCCTTCGACGCTCTGAACCGCCTGGTGAAGTCTACCAACGCTCTGGGAGGGACCGTCGATTACGCGTATGACAGCCAGGATCACCTCACCCGAGCTGGTGGATGCGGATGCCCACGCCACTTCCTATGTCTATGATGACTTAGGTAATCGACTACAGGTAGAGAGCCCTGACAGCGGCGTGACCGATTATGGCTACGACGGGGCAGGCAATGTCATTACCAAGACCGATGCGAAGGGTAATATCACCCACTACACTTATGACGCCTTGAATCGCCTAACAGGGGTGATCTACGCCGACGGCAGTACCGCTTCTTACACCTATGACACCGCTCCAAACGGCATCGGCCGACTGGCCGCTGTCGATGATTCAACGGGGCTCACCCAGTGGAAGTACGATTTGCATGGGCGGGTGGTGGAGAAGCTGCAGAGCGTTGGGTCCGTGACGCTCGCCACACAATACCGATACGACTCATACGGCCGCCTCGCTGAAATGATCTACCCCTCGGGGAATATCGTTGGCTACAGCTATGCCAATGGCCTATTGAACGCTCTTACCATCGACGGCCGGCCCCTGATCAAAGGTCATTCGCTACCGGCCCTTCGGGCCGGTCACCGCCTGGACCTGGGGTAATGGCACGCCGTACGCCCGTCGGTACGATCTCGATGGTAGGCTGACGAGTCTCAGCCTACCCGCCGGGGTTCGCGCCTTGAGCTACGATAGGGCGAGCCGTATCACCGGACTGTCTGACACCCGAAAGATGATGAGTTTTGCTTACGATAGCACCAATCGCCTCACTCAAGTCACCGGCGGCCCAGCGGACCAGGCCTTCCAGTACGACCCCAACGGCAACCGCACGAAGTTGACACAAGGGTCGGCTGTCACTACCTACACCTACGCCGCCGGTTCCAACCGTCTCATTGGCCAAAGCGGTGCGGTGGATAAGGTCTATACCTACGATGCGAACGGCAGCATCACCGGTGACGGCACCCATGCCTATGCCTATGATGCTCGAAACCGCCTGGTAGCCGTAGACAATGGCGCTGCCTCCTACGACGTCAACGCACTGGGTCAGAGGGTGAGAAAGAGTGCCATGACCAGCGAGCCCCCAGGCGATGGCAATGGGGACGACATCATCGATAGCGCCGACTTCATTCTGGCTGAGAGCGTAATCCTCCAGAAGTCCATGGCTACTGGGGATGTTGACTGTAACCGGGATAACCAAGTCAATGTTCAGGATCTAGTGTGCATAAACATTGCACGGTCCAGTGGTTTGTTGGCGACAACTCTGGAGACTACTTTTGTGTATGGTGAAGGAGGTAGACTAATTGGTGAGTATGACAACAACGGAGAGACCTTGGAGGAGACTGTATACCTAGAGGATATGCCCGTTGCTGCGATTCAGAGCCATAGAGTGTACTACGCTCACGATGACCATCTGGGGGCCCCACTCGCAGCTACCGACACTGCGAACGTGACCCTGTGGCGCTGGGACAGAATGCCCTTTGGAGAAACTACAGCCGACGAGGACCCGGATGGGGACAAGAAGAAGTTTATATATGCATTGCGATTTCCTGGGCAATATTATGATAAGGAGGCAGGGTTAAATTACAACTATTTCAGGGAGTACGACCCGGGGACCGGGAGGTATTGGGAGAGTGATCCGGTTGGGCTCATTGGCGGGTTAACAGGATATGTGTATGTCTCTAGTAACCCACTGCAGAACGTCGATCCTTACGGGCTGTGGACTGGCGTAGACGACTTGTTATTTGCTGGAGGAGGAGCGCTTGTCGGCCTGGTCGGACAGACGATAGGAGACTTGATTTCTGGTAAACCGAGCCAATGGCAGAAGTACACTGCCGCCGCCGTGGGTGGTGCCGTGGGAGGCGAATCGTTGTTGTACACTGGCAATCCACTGATTGCAGGCGGTGTCGGCGGCTTAACTTCGAATCTAGTAGCCCAGGGTATAGAGGCAGCCTCTGGAAAGCGGCATTGTTTGAGTTTGAATAGTGCGTTAGCGGATGCCGCCATTGGTACAGTCACAGGGCTTGTCCCTGGTCCTGGAAAGTTGTTGCCAGGTGTAACTGCTGGGCGTGGAAGCTACAGCGCTGTAACGAAGCAAATAACTACAAAGCTTCGTAACGGGAAAATAGGAAGTGTTAGTATGACGACAGCTGCAAAGTTCATTATTTCAAAAATTGCGGAAGGATTGCCGGGATCCGGGGCTGCCGGTGTGGCAGCAATTCCTGTTTCCAGCCGTATTCATGACTGTGGTTGCCAAGGAAACCATTAGATAATGCAGCCCAATAGGATGGCGGTAGCTCGCTCCTCATGGAGCGGCTACCTAATGCTTTTGGCGCCCACGGGAGTATTGTCAGCGTTATACCTGACCTTGGCCGTGAAGCAAGTAAAAGGTGCATCGGTGGTAGTCGGAGTATTGGTTGTTATTGGATTTATTGGGACGTTATGCCTGTGGCGGTTGCGCCTAATGATTACAGAAGAGGCAATCTCCTATCGCGGGATTTTCCGCGCATTTCAAGTGCCAATTACTGATATCAAATTGATGCGGGGGGGAGTTCGTGGGGCGTGACTATATTCAAAATGGCTTCCCTAGGGGTCCAGGAGTCGCTCTGAGCCTTGATGTTTGTAAGGGAGGAAGATGCAGTCAATTACGGGTCAATATCAAGCCTTTCGATAAGCGCGAACTTCGGAAACTGTTGGGTGTAGCAAAATATCGGGGGGTTCCGCTATGCCTGGATGATGCTGTAGAGACAATGCTCGGAAAATAGGGGTGGCGATTTTGGTGTATATTTTGAAAGGTTAGTGAAGAGAGGTGGTCTGCTTAATAGATGTATGGTAGGCCTGCTAGTGACTGCCGTATTTTTGATTCGGAGTGTTCTGGATGATCTTGTTGGTCATCGTTGAATTGGGGCCGCGCATTGATTTCCACGATTATGGCAGTGCTTGTGAGGCGGATAATTATATATATCGACTTGGGACATATAATTCTGTGTAACAAAACGCCAGCATAGTGCCAGATACTATGGCGTTTGTTGCGTCTCTCATAGTGGTTATCCGCTTCTTAAGGATGGGGTCTATTGGGGGTCGACAGGAAATGCTGGAACATCTGTTCTGCCGGTTCCTTAATAGGTGCCGCATAAATAGACTACGCTAGTGTAGTGAGTCATTCTGTTGCGATCTTAATCGGCGATTGGCGCGAATGACTTTTTGCAGGATGTCATTGGCCTTAGCGGTCCAAACGAAAGGCTTGGGATTTTTGTTATGCACGGCGATGTACTCCTTAATGGCCTTGATGAGCTCGGGGACGCTGCGAAATACACCGCGACGCAGCCGCTTGGTAGTAATATCGCGGAAGAAACGCTCGATCATGTTGAGCCAAGAAGCAGAGGTCGGCGTGAAGTGGACATGGAAGCGGGAATGTCTTTGCAGCCATGCCTTGACCTTGGGATGCTTGTGTGTCGCGTAGTTGTCGCAGACCAGATGCAGTTCCATATTCTTGGGCGTCTCCCGATCGATCTGGCGAAGGAAGTCGAGCCATTCGATGTGGCGATGGCGCTGTGCGCAGCGGGAAATGATCGAACCATCCAACGTGCTCATCGCCGCGAACAAGGTCGTGGTGCCGTGACGCTTGTAGTCATGCGTCATCGTTTGCGCACGTCCTTTCTTCAGCGGCAACCCAGGCTGAGTGCGATCCAGTGCCTGCACCTGACTCTTCTCGTCGCAACACAGCACCAGGGCATGCTCCGGCGGCGACATGTACAAGCCGACGATGTCTTCGAGCTTCTCGACGAAGTTCGGGTCGCGCGAGACCTTGAAGGTTTCGATCAAATGCGGCTTCAGTCCCTGTGCCCGCCAATGGCGCGAAACGCTCGACTGACTCACACCCAGCTCACGCGCCATGCTCCGCGTGCTCCACTGAGTCGCCCGGGTCGGTGTCGTTTGCGTGGTCAACTCCACCAAACGCGCCGCGTCCACTGTGCGTGAAGGGCTCCACGCGGCAAATCCTGCTCATTCTGCCAGGCGCGATTCGGCATAGCGATCGCGCCAACGCCCCACTTGCACGCGCCCCACACCCAGATTAATCGCGATATCCTTGTTGCGCATTCCCGTGCTTGCCAACAACACAATCTGGGCACGCTGCGCCAACCGAACGCTGGTTCGCCCCGACCGCGTCAACTTCACCAGTACTTTACGTTCCTCCGGCGTCAAGGTAATTTCCCGTGCACTTCGCATTTTTCTCTCCAAGTTTGTCATCCTATTACTTGGAGTATGTCCCCCTCATATAAGTTCTTTGGAGAATGACTCAGTACGCTAGATGGAGAAGTAAGGGCGGAGATGAAAAGCTAAGCGTCATGGAATTATGTTTTTTGCGTATTGAGGACATAGCAATGTCAAAAAGGTCAAGGAAGATCCTTTTTTCTGGTATGGCGGCAGCCCTGTTGAGTTGTGCGTGCCACAATATTATTGCAGCGCCCAGCCTGTCGCTCGGGGTTGCAGGTGGCGCGCCGACGGCCAAGGTGGAGGTTCCGGTTGTTTTTTTCAACAGCGGCTCGGTAGCGGCGATACACTTCGATATCTACTACGATCCGGCGCAACTAAGTTCTGGGAATCCCGTCGCCGGTGACGCGTTGGGTGCGCACGGCCTTTCATCGTCTCTCATTGTGGCAGGAGACGCCGCGTAGTTATAAGCCCATCAGAGGATAATAAACCGCTGGCCTCCGGCGAGGTGGCGCGCCTGCCATTTAGTCTCCGCAGCGACGCCGCTGCGGCTAGTCGTTTGCTGACTGTGAGCCGGGTGGTGATGAGCAATGCCACGGCCGGGAATGTGGTTCCCGATGTGGTCGGAACCGGCCTGATTAGTGATCCTGGTAATACCAGTGACGATCAGGACCGCGACGGTATGCCGGACAGCTGGGAAGTCAGGTATGGTTTTAACCCTTTCGAGGCAGCGGATGCCGTTGCCGATGCCAACGGGAACGGGGTTAATAATTTGCAGGAATACCGAAACGGCGCGGACCCCGTGAAGTCGTTGTCGACTCCCGGTCGGTTGGATTTGTCCGACCATGGGGGTGGTGCTGGGGATAGCCCCCCGTATCATTGCGATCGATCCGGTGACAAACGCTGAGTTGGGCTCCATCGCCATGACCAGTGATCCTCAAGGGCTGGTCGCCCATCCCGATGGCAGTACGGTCTACGCCGCCGTTGGGACCGACCTTTCTGTAATCGACGTCCAGAGCAATACCGAGGTTAACCACTTGACGGCCGTGACAGGGACTTATGAGGCCGTCGGGCTGCTGGAAGACTTGGCAATTTCCACCCGAGGGCCGCGACGCTGTACTTGGCCTATCGCAAGATGCCCTATTCCACGCTAGAGATTAAGGCCTTTGATACAACGGCCCCCGCTGGATCCAGCCGTGAAGACGGTAATCGATGACGCCGCGTTTAAGGGCTGCTATGGCCCACTGGGCCTCGGCGTTAAGCCGGACGGGTCTAAACTGTATGTGGCTTGCCGCCCCGGTGAGACCTGGAACGGCTGACCGCTTTTATATCGCGGATACCGCGAGCGGTGCCGTCACCCAGACAGCGACATTTGCGCGCGACAGATCCAATCTGACGTTTATCAACGGGATTACGGTCTCCGCCGACGGGAGCCGGGTGTATCTGGCGCGGACTGACAGTGACGGGAGTACCGTGGAAGTCTTTGACGGCGATACAGGAGAAAAGCGCGGGATCCATTGCCTTGCCGGATAACGCATTGCCGCGCCGGAGCGCGGTTTCGCCGGATGGGAGCAGGCTTTACGTGGCCGATCAGCGGCTGGGGACGCACGTGATCGATACGGCGACCAATACCGTCTTGATGACGATGTCCAATACCCGTAGCCGCGGCGTCGATATCGCCGTCAATAGGGATGGCAGTCGTTTATATTCAGCGTCTCTTTTTAGGGTATTTGTCCTTGACGGTGACGCGAATGACTGGTCGAGCACGATCACGGGCGATTTTGGGCATGTGTTCCAGCTTGCATTGACGCCGGGGCGTTGATGAGGAGTGAGCGAATCAGAGGGGTTTATGTATTCCTTTTTACCCCCAGTCTTCTACTCCCTAAGGGGTCGGTGGGAGCAGGGCATGATAGGGTCAAATTCTCGGCGGGAGCGGCAATAGGGTGCTTTTTAACAGGCTGCTAAGGGCAGAAGGATAACCAGAGTTTAATGCACGCCACGGGCGGCGAGGCGCCAGCCCGGCTGCAAGGGAAAAAGGTCATGGCAGGGAAGCCGTGCCTCGATCTCATTGGGATACCTCAGCATATTGTTCAATGCGCCCCGTTCGTCTTTGTGTTTTGTTACTGAGAGAGATTACAAGGTCTACTTGGCGTTCCTCGCCGAAATATCACGGACGTTCGAGTGCCAAGTGCATGCCTACGTCTTGATGCGCGATCGCGTTCATTTGCTTGTTACACCTATGATCGGGCACGGCGTCTCATGCATGATGCAGGCGCTGGGTCGGTGCTACCTGCGGTATTTAAATGGCAAGCATAACCGAACCGGTGCGCTTTGGAAAGGGCGTTACCAGACCTGGGGCCGTGGAGGAAGAGCGGCATGTGCTGGCGCGGTACTTGGAGATTGAATGTAATCCCATGCGGGCTGGTATGGTGCGGATTCCGGGCGACTATCGGTGGACGAGTCACCACTTTAATGGCTATGGCGCGGCCGACAAGGTGGTGGTTCCCCATGGCGAATACCTGAGGCTTGGCGTGGCGGCGCAGGAACGCCAGTCGGTTTACAGGTCGATGTTTGGGATGGCGCAGGCGCGTGGGGCGCAAGCACCTCAATTCCGAATCTAAGACCCCAACACCCGCAGGATCCCGTCGAGCAGGATCACGTCCGGGTCCGGCGCAGGATGGAGCGCAGCACCATGGGGAAGATCAGGCCCTGGATCGAAGAACAGGGTGCGGTCATTGTTGGTCTCCAGCACCATCATTTCCCCCCGCAGTTGGGGGTTGAGCACATCGTGCAGGCGCATCAGGTTGGTGGCCTTGCCGCTCGGCGGGTCCGTAGTAGACGAGCTTGATGGTCAGCTTGGTGCGCTTGTCGTCGAATTCCGCCATGGTCAATGACTGGCCTGCCTGCCCATCGGGGCAGGTTGCAGTAACGCCAGTGGCGCGCGGCGCAGGCCGCGGGGTGCGCAAGGCGCCGGACCGGGCCCGTTGATGTGGGGGCAACCGTATGAATTCACCGCTATATCCTGATCGCGTCGGGGCGTCGCGATCATTGACCTCTGTGGGGATTATAGCGGCGGAGAATTGGCTGTTCTTTTAGCCATTATGCCTCCCGGAGGGGAAAGGGGGCGCCTCAGGCTTCGAAGTGGGCCAGGGCCCGGCCGGCGTCCAATGCAAGGCGGACGACGTCGGCCGCCTGCTGCAGGGTCTCGGCGCGCCCCAGGTGATGCAGGCACACGGCGCCGGCAAGGATCAGGGCGTCCCGGGTGGGGCCGGCCTCACCGTCCAGGGCGCGCAGGCCCGCCTCGGCCGCCGCCCGGGCGAGGTCCGCCTTGCGTGCCTCGAAGTCGTCGGGGGCGCCGGCCTTCACCGTGACCCGGGGGCGTCCTCGGGCAGGGGGGCGGCGCGCAGGGTTGAATGGATGCCGGCCCCGGCCGGCTCGCACGGGTATTCGAAGGGGCGTGCGGCACTGTCATAGCCGCAGGCGTTGACCGCCTTGTTCAGCAGGGGCATGACGCCGCCCTCTATCCCCCTGATCACCAGGGCGCTGGCGAACCCCGCCCGGCGGGCCAGGTCCTGATAGATCCGCTTGTAACCGTCATGGACGTAGCCGCGCACCAGGTGGGTCCGCCCGGCGGCGCGCACGGCGCCTACCAGGCCCTCCACGGTGGTGATGCAGGGCCGCTTGACGATCAGGGTACGCAGGTCCACCAGGGCGTGCAGAGGCGCGCAGGCGTAGCGCTGGTCCACGTACGCCCACCCGGCGGTCGGGTCGGCGATGCGCGCCGCCGCCTCCTGGGGGGTGAGATCCACGGGGCGGCCCGCCGCCTGGAGGACCAGGCGGTGGGTGACGCCGAATTTCGGGCCCACCCGCTCGAGCCCGTGGCAGACCGCGGGGGCCCCGCAGGCGGCCAGCACCGCCGGCAGGAACGGCGAGGCGGGCAGGTGGCGCAGGAACCCGTCATAGGGCTCCGAGAGATCCACCAGGTCCGGCACCTCGGCGGTGGCCGTGGCGGCGGCGTCGCGGATGGCGGCGAGCACACCGGCGTTCTCCTCGTCGGTCTCGCGCTTCATGCGCAGGGCGATGAGGAACACGGCCGTCTGGACGGGGTGCACCCGCCCCTCGAGTATCATTGCCATGGCGGCGCGCGCCTCGGCCTCGCTGAGGTCCTGACTCATTTCCGGGCCGGTGGCGATCTTCTGCAGATAGGCGTCCATCGGTCGGTCGTCGGTGCTGGGGGCTTGGGGCATGGCTGGGGCGGCTCGATCCGGCGCTGGCAAACGCCCCATTATTGAACGGTGCCCGCCAAATGACAAACGACATCTGTCTCGGCCGCCCCCGCAGTGGTATGCTGGGGGCTTTAGTCCACCATCTTCGCGTATTGACTATGTTGCTAGAGCATTGGCGTGAACGCTGGCTGCAAAACGAGATCGGGTTCCATCAGGAACGTGTCAATCCCTATCTGATGCGCTACTGGCCGAGGCTGAAGTTGGCCTCCGGCGCACCGGTCTTTGTGCCCCTGTGCGGCAAGAGCCTCGATATGGTCTGGCTTCATGACCAGGGGCACCCGGTGCTGGGGATCGAGGCCAGTCCGGTGGCGATCAAGGACTTTTTTGCCGACAACGGCATGCAGCCGGCGCCCGTGGAGGCGGCGCCGTTCAGCGGCTGGGAGGCGGACGGGCTGCGCCTGCTGTGCGGGGACTTCTTCGAACTGCGGCCCCGCCACCTGGAGGGCACCGCCGCCGTCTATGACCGCGCCTCCATGATTGCCCTGCCCGAGCAGCTGCGCGGGCGCTACGCCGAGCACCTGATGGAGCTGACCTGGCCCCTCGCCAAGGTGCTGCTGGTCACCCTGTCCTACCCCGAGGGCGAGATGACCGGGCCGCCCTTCTCGGTGACCGAAGAGGAGGTCAATCAGCGCTATGGGCAGAAGTACCGGGTCGAATTGCTGGAAAGCGTCGATGTGCTGGAGGACAACGCCCGGTTCAAGGAAAAGGGACTGACAAGCCTGGCGGAGTCCGTGTATCTGTTGTCTCCGCGGACTTAGCCCCCATCTTTTCTATAGACCCAGAACAGGCACACGGGCAGGCGGGCCCGCGCTTCGGTCGCGAGCGCAGGGGTGAGACGCCTTCGCCGCGGGCGGGCGAGGGCGGTCGAGTGTCAACCACCCACGTCCCTGTGAGGGCTGCTCGCCGGGCGCGAGCGGGCGTTGTCAGGCGGTTACGTCCAGTAACGTACCAAGATTGTGATCGGCGCTTTTCACTGTCTTTGCCGATGCGGCCACCTGGGTCTTGTCTGCGGCAAGCACCACCAGCGACTTGGCCAAATCCTTGGGCGAGTGGTTCTCCATCTGTTTGGCGCTGGCGATCTGGGCGGCGTTGGTCTTGGCGTCCTGCAAACCCCGTTCAATGCCCGTCAATCCGGTTTGTAATGGTCCGTTGACGTTCATGAGTAGCCTTTCTTTGATGTTGGTGTATTAAACATCTGATTTTTAAGCAAATCCGTTTGCGTTGAGTGAAGTACTACAGTAAGTGTAGCGGCCGGGGCGCGTGATCCTTTAGTGCGCCCGGCGATCCGGGTGACGGGCCGCGCCGGTCCGTCTGCGAAATTGTTCCTATAACCCCGAGTACAGTAAAATGTACCGTTTTTGCCGGTAATTGCCGTATGAGTGATCTGAATACAGAAGTTTCCAGGCGTCGCACCTTCGCCATCATTTCCCACCCCGATGCAGGTAAGACCACCCTCACCGAGAAGTTGCTGCTCTATGGCGGGGCGATCCAGCTCGCCGGCGCGGTCAAGGGGCGCAAGTCGTCCCGCCATGCCACCTCCGACTGGATGGAGATGGAGAAGCAGCGCGGGATATCGGTGACCACTGCGGTCATGCAGTTTCCCTACAAGGACCACATCGTGAATCTGCTGGATACCCCGGGTCACGCGGATTTTTCCGAAGACACCTACCGGACCTTGACGGCGGTGGATTCGGCCCTGATGGTCATCGACAGCGCCAAGGGCGTCGAGGAACGCACCATCAAGCTCATGGACGTGTGCCGTCTGCGGGACACGCCGATCCTGACCTTCATCAATAAGCTGGACCGGGACGGGCGCGAGCCCATCGAGCTGCTGGACGAGGTCGAGTCCGTGCTCAAGATCCGCTGCGCGCCCATGACCTGGCCCATCGGCATGGGGCGCCAGTTCAAGGGGGTCTACCACCTGGACAGCGACAGCGTGCACCTGTTTACCGGCGGCGGCGGCGATAAGGTGCGCCAGGGCGAGACGATCAAGGGGTTGGACAATCCCCGTCTGGACGAGCTGTTCGGCTACCAGGCCCAGGAGCTCGCGACGAGATCGAGCTGGTGCGCGGGGCGAGTCATGACTTCGATCTCGACGCCTTTCTCGCCGGCCACCTGACCCCGGTGTTCTTCGGCTCGGCGGTGAACAATTTCGGCGTGGAGGATCTGCTCGATGCGCTGGTGGAGTATGCCCCGGCGCCGCAGCCCTGTTCCACCACCACCCGGGTGGTCTCGCCCGAGGAAGATAAATTCAGCGGGTTCGTGTTCAAGATCCAGGCGAACATGGACCCGGCCCATCACGACCGCATCGCCTTTTTGCGCATCTGCTCGGGCCGTTACTTCAAGGGGATGAAGGTCCGCCATGTACGCCTCGGCCGCGACATGGCGATGAACAGCGCCACCACCTTCATGGCCCAGGACCGGGACAAGGTCGAGGAGGCCTACCCGGGGGATATCATCGGTATCTACAACCACGGCACGATACCAATCGGCGATACCTTCACCCAGGGCGAGGACCTGAAGTACACCGGGATCCCCCACTTCGCCCCGGAGCTGTTCCGGCGCGCGCGCCTGCGCGACCCGCTGCGCCTGAAGGCCCTGCAAAAGGGTCTGCAGCAGTTGTGCGAGGAGGGCGCCACCCAGCTGTTCCGCCCCCTGTCCAACAACGACCTCATCCTCGGGCGCGGTGGGCCCCCTGCAGTTCGATGTGGTGGCCCAGCGCCTGAAGAACGAGTACGGGGTGGACTGCATCTTCGAGAACGTGCAGGTCAACACCGCCCGCTGGGTGAGCTGCGATGACCCGAAGATGATGGAAGACTTTCAGAACAAGGCCCACGCCAACCTGTCCATCGACGGCGCCGGCGACCTGGCCTACATCGCCCCCACCCGCGTCAACCTGCAGCTGACCATGGAACGCTGGCCCAACGTCCAGTTCCACGCCACCCGCGAGCACTGACGCCGCGCGAGTATCCTCCCGCCGATCTTGTCTTTCCTTCCTCTCCCTCCCTCAGGGATTTATGCCCTTCAGGGCAGGGGAGAGGGGAGTAAAGGCATTTTCAGCGATTCTTGTTCGGATCCCCTCAGCAAAGCGGGAGTGCCTGACGGTCCTGGCCGGTCCGGCCCGTCGGGGATCCGGAACCGGTACGGGCACTGAAGGCGATCGCGAGAACGTCATGAATCCAGCAAGCGCTGGCTCGCCGGTGAATCCGGATAGCGCTTCTTTTCGATCTCGTAGTAGGCGCGCAGCAAATTTACTTCCAGGCCTATTTCCTCTCGGACCCTGTGTAGCGGCTGACCGAAATAGTCCTCGAACTCGATTTCATCCAGGGCGGCGCACCCCGAGATGTAGCCCAGGCGAACGGCATCCCTGAACACCGCTATCTCCTGTTCGCCGAACTGGTAAACCTTCGGATACAGATGCCGCGCAATCAGGGAAAAGAGGTGCTCTTCGGTTGTGGTCACCTTCTTGGTGCTGCCCATGGTGAACCCGATCGTGAAGGCTTCATCCATCTCGAGAAGGCCGCGCCCCAGGATGATGTGGATACAATCGTGCTGTCGCAGGTCGACGGCGCCGTGGAACAACGTGAATCCGGGAATCCGGTATTTTGGGTTTTCCACGAGCTGGATCATCAGCGGGATTTCCTGCTTGTCCGCGCCGACGCGTGACATGCCGTCGTAGGCCTCCTGCAGCGTGACATGGTCACGAGCCAGGGGGTTGTGCCATTCCTTGTACGATAGACTCATGGGCGCGGAAGCGATAACTTATCACCCGCCGGGCGGCAAGTTCGATACCCTTTTCATCCCGGCCTCACCTCGGAGGGAGCGGCGAAGTATTCCCTCGGAGCGGGGAAGGCATTGCGCCTTGGTCGCTACGGCTTCGCCTGAGTATACTCGAAGCTCGCCTGATCCAGCACGTTGCCCTTCTCGTCGATCACGGAAACCGTCCACTTGCCGGTCCATTCGGGCAGCAGGGTCTTGGCCGACCACACCCGCCAGCGCGGGCCGCCGGCGCCGAACTCCACCGTGGCCATGGTCTTGCCGTTATACTCCCACCGGTGGCGTATCATGTGGCCGGAGAGATTGCGAAGGTCGGTGAAAAAGTAAACCTTGTGGGTGTCATTGGACACGGTCGTCAGGGTGTCGACCGGCTCTCTGTCCTTGACGCCGGAGGTGAACACCGCGCGTGCCACGCTGCCCTGTGTCGCTGGGGACGCTTTTTGCGGCGTCGCCGCTTCAGGGCCGGCGGGGGACGCGGTCGGCATGGTGCCGGTATCCGCAGCATTTGCGGCGGTCAGGGGGAGGATGGTCCCCGTTACCAGTGAGATCAGAATATGGCGATAGCGCATGAGAGGCTCCTTTCTACGGAAAATGTCGGTGCCGCGGTCCCGCAATCATCAACCTGTTCTCCCCTGCAAACAGTTTACTGATTCACGGTTCGGTGAAAAACTGTTATTTTCGATGGGGCCGGCCCCGGCCGCCGGCGGCCTAAAGCGCGCGTATCCGGGCAGCTGCCCGTTCAGGGTCTCCAGGGATGTGCGCAGCTCCGCCACGCGCTCGCGCTCCTTGTCCACCACCTCGGCGGGCGCGCGCTCGACGAAGGAGGGGTTGGCGAGTTTCTTTTCGCTGCGCTCCAGGTCCGCCTGGCGCTTGTCGATCTCCTTTTGCAGGCGCTTGATCTCGGCGTCCTTGTCGATCACATCGGCCAGGGGGATCAGCAGTTTCATCTCGCCCACCAGGGCCGTGGCTGCCTCGGGGGCCTCGGCGTCGTCGTCGAGTTCGGTGATGTCGTCCAGCCGGGCCAGGGTCATCAGGAAGACCCGGTTGCCGGCCAGCCAGGCGCGGTCCTGTTCCGTGCTGCCCTGGAGGAGCAGGGACAGCTTGCGCCCGGGGGCGATGTCCATGGTGCTGCGGATCTTGCGGATGCCCAGCACGAACGCCATGACCCACTCCATCTCCTGCATCGCCTCCTCGTTGATCAGGCCGGCGTCCGGGGCGGGATAAGGCTGGTGCATGATGGTGGCGCCCGTCCGGCCCGCCAGGGGGGCCACCCGCTGCCAGATCTCTTCGGTGATGAAGGGGATGAACGGGTGGGCCAGGCGCAGCAGGGTATCCAGCACCTGGACCAGCGTGCGCCGCGTGCCCCGCAGGGCCGCCTCGCTGCTGTCCTCGGCGAGCAGGATCGGCTTGGAAAGCTCCAGGTACCAGTCGCAGTACTCGTCCCAGGTGAACTCGTAGATGGCCTGGGCGGCCAGGTCGAAGCGATAGTGCTGTACGGCCTCGATGACCTGCTGGGTGACGATCTGCAGGCGCGACAGGATCCAGCGGTCCGGCAGGCTCAGGACCACGTCTTGATTGTCGAGTGCCGGTGTCGTGCCCCTCGGTGTTCAGCAGCACGTAGCGGGCCGCGTTCCACAGCTTGTTGCAGTAATTGCGGTAGCCCTCGATGCGGCCCAGGTCGAAGCGGATATCGCGGCCGGTGGAAGCCAGAGCGGCGAAAGTAAAGCGCAGGGCGTCCGTGCCGTAGGCGGCGATGCCGTCGGGGAACTGGCGTGCGGGTGTTCTGTTCGACCTGCTGGGCCATGTCCGGCTGCATCAGCCCGCCGGTGTTCTTGGCCACCAGGGACTCGATGTCTGATGCCGTCGATGAGGTCCAGGGGGTCGAGGACATTGCCCTTGGACTTGGACATCTTGTGGCCGTCGGCGTCGCCTGACCAGGCCGTGGATGTAGACCTGGTGGAAGGGGACCTCGCCGGTGAACTTGAGGCCCATCATGATCATGCGCGCGACCCAGAAGAAGATGATGTCGAATCCGGTGACCAGGACGCTGGTGGGGTAGAAGGTGCCCAGCTCCGGGGTCTGCTCGGGCCAGCCCAGGGTCGAGAACGGCCACAGGGCCGAGGAGAACCAGGTGTCCAGCACGTCCGTCGTCCTGGGTCAGGGGGACGTCGTGGCCGTGGTGTTCGCGGGCCTTGGCGCGGGCCTGGTCCTCGTCCCGCGCCACGAAGACATTGCCCTGTTCGTCATACCAGGCGGGGATGCGGTGCCCCCACCAGATCTGGCGGCTGATGCACCAGTCCTGGATATTGCGCATCCACTCGAAGTATACCCGCGACCAGTTGTCCGGCACGAACTGAATGTGGCCGTCCTCCACCGCCTTGATGGCTGGCGCCGGCGAGGGGGTCGACGTTGACGAACCACTGATCGGTCAGATACGGCTCGATCACGGCGTGGGTGCGGTCGCCGCGGGGAACCATGAGCTTGTGGTTGTCCACCTTCTGCAGCAGGCCGTAGGCGTCCAGGTCCTCGATGACGCGGTTGCGCGCCGCGTAGCGCTCCAGACCCGCGGTAGCGCTCCGGGGCCTGGTCGTTGATATGGGCGTCGGGGGTGAAGATGTTGATCATGGGCAGGTCGTGGCGCTCGCCGATGGCATAGTCGTTGAAGTCGTGGGCGGGGGTGATCTTCACGCACCCGGTGCCGAACTCCGGGTCCACGTGCTCGTCGGCGATGATGGGGATGGTGCGCCCGGTCAGCGGCAGGCGCAGGCTGCTTGCCGATCAGGTCGCTGATAACGCGGGTCGTCCGGGTGGACGGCCACCGCCACGTCGCCGAGCATGGTCTCGGGGCGGGTGGTGGCGACGGTCAGATAACCGTCCTGGCTCGACCAGGTCGTAACGGATGTGCCACAGGTGGCCGTCTTCCTCCTCGGAGACCACTTCCAGGTCGGAGACCGCCGTCTGCAGCTGCGGGTCCCAGTTGACCAGGCGCTTGCCCCGGTAGATCAGGCCCTGTCGTGCAGGCGCACGAATACTTCGGTAACGGCCTTGGACAGGCCTTCGTCCAGGGTGAAGCGCTCCCGGGACCAGTCCACGGAGGCCCCCAGGCGGCGCAGCTGGCGGGTGATGGTCCGCCGCCGGAGGTCTCCTTCCATTCCCATACCTTCTCGATGAAGGCCTCGCGCCCAAGGTCGCGCCGGGACTGTCCCTGCCTGGTGCCAGCTGGCGCTCGACCACCATCTGGGTGGCGATGCCGGCGTGGTCGGTGCCCACCTGCCACAGGGTGTTGTCGCCCTGCATGCGGTGATAGCGGACCAGGATGTCCATCAGGGTGTCCTGGAAGGCGTGCCCCATGTGCAGGGTACCGGTGACATTGGGCGGGGGGATCATGATGCAATAGGGCTTGCCCGTCGCCGCCGGGGGCGAAGCAGCCGTTTTCCTCCCACCATGGGTACCAGGTGTCCTCGATGGCGTGGGGGTTGTAGGTCTTGTCCAGGGGCGGCTGGTGCTCGATGTGTCCTTGGCTGGCATGCTCTGTGTTGTTGTATCTGTTTCGGTATCGGAAGCCGTCGGCTGTGTGTCCGCCGGTTGGGCGGTAGCCGGTATTATAGATTCTAACTGACGCAGACGATCGTTAATATGCGCCACCGCGGCGCCGAGGTTGCCCCGCAGCTCCTCGCGCACCGCCTCTTTGATGAGCGCCGCGATGTCTTCGGTCTTGTCGCTGTTCTGCATCCGCGTCGATGCGCCCGCCTCGGCGGCAGGCCGGGCCGGCGCCTATGTCCGGGGCCGGCGGCTGCGGTAGGCGAATTCCGGGAGGGTCTTCACCCAGGCGATCCCCCGGCACCACCACCTCGCGCAAGGTGGGGATACCTTCCCGGATTCGGGACGTTCGGGCGACGCGTTATCGCCGCGCGTGTCTTTGGAGGGGCCTTCGGACATGGATTCTGCAGGGCCTGTTCAAAGGTTGTGGGTCTGGGGCGAAAAGCCCCGATCCCGGTAATCGCGAAAACGTGTCCTCGCCTCCAGCTTGATGTCGTCGCTCTGGTCGACCAGTTCGGTGACCCGCTCGAAGCGTTCGAAGGCGCTCGGATACGGCGTTGCCGAGGTTGATCAGGATCGTGGTGCCCTCGGGGATGTTATCCATGCTGTGGCTCACCAGGACCGGCTCGTCGGCGCGCGCCTCATCGACGGCGTGGGGGATGAAGCCGATGTCCTTGTATGTCCACAGCAGCTCGTCCAGGATCTTGCTTGCTCCCGCGACTCGGTGTGGATATAGACCTTGTATCCCTGGGCGACGGCCTTTTCGGTAAGGCGGCAGGCGAGCAGCGTGCCGGCCCTTGGGGCTGGCGTCCGGGAGTACGTAAAAGTCGATGCGCGGCTGATGGGATCGGTTTGCCCGTGGTCATGTGCCCGCCGCGCGGTCAAGCAGGTACTGCACCAGCAGCGGCACCGGACGCCCCGTGGCGCCCTTTTTCTCGCCGCTTGACCCAGGCGGTGCCGGCGATGTCCAGGTGCGCCCAGCGGAATTTCTTGGTAAAGCGCGACAGGAAGCATGCGGCGGTGATGGTGCCGGCGTCACGTCCGCCGATGTTGGCCATGTCGGCGAAGTTGGTCTTGAGCTGATCCTGGTACTCGTCCCACAGGGGCAGTTCCCAGACCCGGTCGCCGCTGCTCTCGCCGCTGGCCAGCAGTGCCTCGGGCCAGGCGTCGCTGTCGTTGCTCAGCAGGCCGCTGGACATGTTTGCCCAGCGCCACGACGCAGGCGCCGGTCAGGGTGGCGATGTCGATCACCACGTCCGGCTTGTAGCGCTCGGCATAGGTCAGGGCGTCGCACAGGATCAGGCGGCCCTCGGCGTCGGTGTTCAGGATCTCGATGGTCTGGCCCGACATGCTGGTGACGATGTCGCCGGGCTTGTTGGCGGCCCCGTCGGGCAGGTTCTCGCAGCTGGGGATCACGCCGATGACGTTCACGGGCAGGCGCATCTGGGCCACCGCTGAAAGGGTGCCGAGAACGCTGGCGGCGCCGCACATGTCGTACTTCATCTCGTCCATGGCCTGGGCGGGCTTGATGGAAATCCCCCCGGCATCGAAGGTGACGCCCTTGCCCACCAGGACGATGGGCTTGCTGTCGCGCTTCTTGTCGCCGTTATAGGTCAGGGTGATGAACTTGGGCGGCTGGCGGCTGCCCTTGGCCACCGACAGCAGGGCGCCCATGCCCAGCTTTTCCATTTGCTTGCCGTCGAGCACCTCGACCTGCAGGGTGCGGTAGCGCTTGCCGAGACCCTGGGCCTGCTCGGCGAGGTAGGCGGGCGTGCACACGTTCCCGGGCAGGTCCCCCAGGGTCTTGGCAAGCTCGACGCCGTTGGCGATGGCGGTGCCCTGGCGGACGGCCCGCTCGGCTTCCGCGGCGTCGTCTTCCGGGGGGGCGAACAGGGCCAGCTTCTTCAGGGACGGCTTGCTCTTGCCCTTGCCGGTCTTCAGGTCATCGAACTGGTACACGGCATCCCTGAAGATCAGGACCGCCTGGCGGACCTTCCAGGGCAGGTCGCGCCCCTTGAGGCTCAGTGCGGTAAGGAAGTTGACGGCCTCCTTGATGCCGTGCTCGTTCAGGACCGCCGCGGCCCGGGCGTTGGCGGAGCGGTAGGCGGCGTCGTTGAACTCGCGCTCGCGGCCGCAGCCCACCAGCAGTACCCGCTCGCAGCGGGTATGGGGGACGTGGTGCAGCAGCAGCGTCTGGCCCGATTTGCCCTCGATGTCGCCGGTTTTGAGTATCTGGGTGATGTATCCGCGGGTACTGCGGTCCAGTTGCTCGGCCTCGGGGGGCAGGCGGCGCGACTCGAACACCGGCACGACGGCGCAGGGTGTCTTTTGCTTTTCAGGTGCTACACTGTCGATCGAGAAATCCATGTCTTCCCCTTGTCTGTGTTGTTAGGCCGCATTCGCCGCCACGCTTTGTCCCGCCGCCGGCGTCGACGATCCGTCCATCCCGCGCTACGATTGGTTAACGCCGTTTTGATTGTTTTCTGCACTGTGCACGCATTGCCCCGCAGGGCGGCGCGCCAGGCAAGGAAATCCAAGCACATGCCCACGTTATCTTATATGATGCCATTTTCCAGGAATTAAGCCCAGTCCGGTCCGGTTCATTGATCATCGAGCGGTACTTACTCAAAGACATCGTCTTGGCCCTGTTGGCGATCACCCTGGTGTTGACCGTCATCTACGTGGGGAACCGCTTTGTCCTGTTCCTGACCAGTGCCGCCGTGGCCGGGGTCAAGGCCCATGTCATCTTCACCTTGCTGTTGTTGAAGACCGCCGGCGCCATGGTGGTCGTGCTGCCCATGGCCCTGTACCTGGCGGTGTTATTCGTCTTTGGCCGCCTGTACCGGGACAGCGAGATGACCGCGCTCACCGCCTGCGGCGTCAGCATGGGGCGGATTGTCAGGACGATCCTGTTGTTCGCCCTGGCCTTTGCCGCTGTGGTGGCGTTTGTCTCCCTGTACATCAAACCCTGGGCGGAGGAGCAGAGCTACAAGATCCTGGACAAGCTGGAGGCGAGCGCCGAGATCAGGGGCATTGCCTCCGGGCGGTTTACCGAGTCGGCCCACGGCGACGGCGTCTTCTACGTGGAGCGGGTGACGGCCGACCGCAAGCACATGAGCAATGTATTTGTCCGCTATCGGCAAAAGGGGCGGCCGGTGGTGCTGACCGCCAAGCGGGCCTATCAGAAAGTCAACGCCGCCACGGGCGACCGCTACATGGTCCTGGTCGACGGCCATCGCTATGAGGGCGAGCCCGGGGCGCCCGACTTCAGGATGGTGCAGTTCCGCCAGCACACCATACTGGTCAAGCCGAGGCCCGTGGTGGCGTCCGTGCGGGAGAGCTGGGCGCTGCCCACCGCGCAGCTGTGGACCTCGGGGGGCAGCGTCGACACCGCCGAGCTCCAGTGGCGCCTGTCCATGCCCTTGTCGGCCCTGGTGTTGTCGATGCTGGGCCTGGTGCTGAGCCGCACCGGCCCGCGGCAGGGGCGCTTCGGCAAACTGTTCTATGCCATCTTGGTGTATATCATCTACAGCAACCTGCTGGCCGTCGCCCAGACCTGGTTGAAGGAGGGGGCGACCCCCGCCTGGGTCGGGTTATGGTGGGTCCACGGGCTGTTCATCCTGGGCGTGCTCATATTGTTTGCGCGCCACTACGGCATCGGCCCGTTCGCCAGGCTCATCTCGGCCCGGGTGCCCGTGTCATGAGGTTGATCGACCGGTATATCGGGCTTACCGTGGCGAAGAGTACCGCCGGGGTGATGGCCGTGCTGCTGGCATTGCTGACCTTCGGCAGTCTCGTCAATCAGCTGAGCGAGGTGGGGCGGGGTCAGTATACGTTGACCCAGGCGGCCGAGTATGTGGTGTTGGGCGCACCGCGCACGGCCTATGAGCTGTTTCCCTTCAGCGCCCTGCTGGGCAGCCTGTTGGGCCTGGGCATGCTCGCCGGGCACAAGGAGTTGGTGGTGATTCGCGCGGCGGGTGTCTCCGTGCTGCGAATCGCCTGGTCCGTGCTGAAGATGGGGCTGCTGCTGATGATCGCCGCCGCCCTGGTGGGTGAGTATCTGGCGCCCGCCAGCGATAAGGTGGCCCAGGGCCTGCGCATGGGCGCCATGACCGACAAGGTGACGCTCAACACGAAAACCGGCCTGTGGCTGCGCGACGAACACAACATCATCAATATCCGCGCCGTGCTGCTCGACGGTCACGTGGGCAATGTGACGATCTATCAGATCGACGGCGACTACGCCCTGAAGGCGATGATCCATGCCCGCTCGGCCGTGTATCAGGACCACCAGTGGACCCTCAACAATGTGTCCCGCAGTCGCATCGGCCTCGACGGGGTCTCCACTACCCATCAGGACAAGGTGGTGTGGAAATCCCTGCTGAACCCGGAGCTGTTCGAGGTGGTCTCGGTGGCGCCCAAGGACCTGTCCATCACCGGGCTGTATCAGTACATCCATTACCTGCGCGACAATGGCCTCGACGCCCGGCGCTATGCGCTGGCCTTCTGGCAAAAGTTGATGTCACCCCTTGCCACGGGTGTTATGCTTTTGATATCCATACCGTTTGTGATGGGGCCCCTGCGCCTGACCAGTATGGGGCAGCGGGTCCTGGTGGGAATCCTGCTGGGGACCGGGTTTCATTTGATAAACAAGGCGGTGGGGCAGTCGGCGCTGTTTTATCACCTCAATCTGGTGGTGTGCACCACGCTCCCGACCTTGAGCTTTTTGGCCGCCGCCCTATATCTGATATACAGGGCCCGCTGACGGCATGCGCCCGGCGTATCGCGGGCGGTGAGGCGTGATTGAGGGGCAAAATGGCGCTCCCTAGGGGACTCGAACCCCTGTTTCCGCCGTGAGAGGGCGGCGTCCTGGACCGCTAGACGAAGGGAGCTTGCTTGAAAATCAGGTATGATCGTGCTTGATCAACAAGAACTTGAGCTCAATATAGTATTATAGCACCCGTTTATCCAACTTTGAGGCGGATTTAGCGATTGATACAAATGTTGTAACACCCAAGGTCGAGCGCATTATAGCGCGCGTGCCGATTAATAAAAATGCCCTGACGGTGATTAATCGGCTCACGGAGGCCGGTTTCGAGGCCTATCTGGTGGGCGGCTGTGTGCGGGACATGCTGCTGGGCCGGGAGCCCAAGGACTTTGACGTGGTCACCGACGCCTACCCGGAACAGGTCAAGGGCGTGTTTCGCAACTGCCGTTTGATCGGTCGGCGCTTCCGTCTGGCCCACGTGTGGTTCGGTCGGGAGATCATCGAGGTGGCCACCTTCCGGGCCCGGCACAGCGATACCGGGGAAGGCGAGGGCACCGAGGAAGAGCGCCGGGTGCGGGACAATACCTACGGGACCCAGGAGGAGGACGCCTGGCGCCGGGATTTTACCGTCAACGCCCTGTATTTTGACGTCCAGCACTCGTCGGTCGTCGACTATGTGGGCGGTCTGGAGGACCTGGACGCCGGCGTGCTGCGCCTGATCGGCGACCCGCGGACCCGTTACCGGGAGGACCCGGTCAGGATGCTGCGGGCGGTGCGCTTTGCCTCCAAGCTGGGGTTGCGGCTGAACGGCGAGACCGAATCCCTGCTGTACGAGATGGGCGCCCTGCTGGAAGGCATGCCGCCGGCGCGCCTGTTCGAGGAGACCCTGAAGTTGTTCATGGGCGGCGCCGCCCTGGCGACGTTCGAGATGCTGCGCCACTACCGCCTGTTCGGTTACCTGTTCCCCCAGACCGAGGTCGCGCTGTCGCGCGAAGAGCAGGGCTTTCCCCTGATGCTGATGCATCACGCCCTGCGCAATACCGATCAGCGCCTCATGGAAGGCAAGCCGGTAACGCCGGCCTTTTTGTTTGCCGCCCTGCTGTGGGAGCCCATGCGTCAAATGGCCGAGGAGCTGCGCGCCGGCGACATGAGCGAGATCCAGTCCATTCAGAACGCGGGCAGCGAGGTCATCCTCCGGCAGACCCGGCGGGTGTCCCTGCCGCGGCGCTTCAGCCGCATCAGCCGTGAGATCTGGCAGCTGCAGCCGCGGCTGTTCAGGCGCACCGGCAAGCAGCCGTTTCGCCTCATTCAACACCCGCGCTTTCGCGCGGCCTATGACTTTCTCCTGCTGCGCCGGGAGGCGGGCGAAGATGTGGGGGCCCTGTGCGACTGGTGGACGGAGTTTCAGCAAGCCGATGACGAGCGCAAGAACGCCCTGATGGGCGAGGTATCGGGGCCGAAAAAGAAGCGCTCGCGCAGCAGGCGCAAGCGCAAGCAACCGCCGACCGAGTGAACCGCGCGGCGGACAGTCCAAGCATTGAGTAGTACACCGCGATGAGCATACAAACCAGGTTGTCGGTCACTCCGATGGTGCGCACCTATATCGGGATCGGGAGCAACCTCGCCGATCCCGAGTCTCAGGTCATGCGGGCCCTCGCTGAACTCGACGAGATCCCCGACTGCTGCTGCGTCAAACAGTCCTCGCTGTATCACAGCAAGCCCCTGGGGCCCCAGGATCAGCCGGATTTCGTCAATGCCGTGGCCGCCCTGGACGCCGCCCTGCCGGCCGAGCGCCTGTTGGAGGAGCTGCAGCGGCATCGAGAACCGTCACGGCCGTGCCCGCTCCGGGCCGCGCTGGGGCCCCCGTACCCTGGATCTGGACCTGTTGGTGTACGGCGACGCGATCCTCGCCGGCGAGACACTGACGGTGCCCCATCCGGGGCTGCTCGAACGCGATTTCGTCCTGTGCCCGCTCTACGAGATCGCCCCCGACCTGGAGGTGCCCGGCCGCGGTCCCATCGAGGCCTATATCGCAGGCTGCCGCGGCGGTGCGAGCACGGTGGCCAAGCTGCGTGACGCACCCCATGCGTAAGTTCATCGCGGTAGAGGGCCCCATCGGCGTGGGCAAGACCAGCCTGGCAAAGCGCCTTGCCGATTCGTTCGGCGGCGATCTGCTGCTGGAGGGGCCGGAGCATAACCCCTTCCTGGAGCGCTTTTACAAGAACCCCCGCCAGGCGGCGCTGCCCGCCCAGCTGTTCTTCCTCTTTCAGCGGGCCCAACAGCTCCAGGAGCTGCGCCAGAGCGACCTGTTCCATGCCATGCGGGTCTCGGACTTTCTGATCGAAAAGGACCGGCTGTTCGCCCAGGTGACCCTGGATCATGACGAGTTCCGGCTCTACGAACAGGTGCATCAGCACCTGGCGTTCGAGGCGCCCGTGCCCGACCTTGTCATTTACCTGCAGGCGCCGGTGGAGGTGTTGCTCGAGCGCATCCGCCAGCGCGGAAACCAGTATGAACGGACGATCGAGCGCGCCTACCTGGAGCAGGTGACCCAGGCCTACATGCAGTTCTTTCACTTTTACGACACGGCGCCGTTGTTGATCATCAATACCGCCACCATTGACCTCGTCAACAACGACAGCGATTACAATGCCCTGCTCGAGCAGATGCACGCCATGCGCGGGGGGCGTCAGTACTTCAACCCCCTGTCCATGTCCTTGTGAAGACGCTTGGACGGACGCCCCAATGGTCCATCATGCACAAGGCGGGCTCGCCGATAAACCGCCCGCAGGGAGGTGACGCGTGACTTCTCCGGTGACCTTGAGCACGCTACGCAAGTACTGCGAGACAGGCAGGAGGTTCGCCTGCCTGACCGCCTACGATGCCAGTTTCGCCGCGGTTCTCGAGGACGCGGGCGTGGACGTCATCCTGGTGGGTGATTCTTTGGGCATGGTGATTCAAGGCCACGACACGACCCTGCCCGTCACCCTGAACGACATGATCTACCATACCCGCTGCGTTGCCCGCGGCCGCCGTCGTGCCCTGCTCATGGCCGACATGCCCTTCATGTCCTACAACACGCCCCTGCAGGCGGTGGGTAACGCCGGCCGGCTCATGCAGGAGGGCGGGGCCCAGATCGTCAAGCTCGAAGGCGGGGCGGCGCAGGTGGATATCATCCGCGCCCTGAGCAACCACGGCATCCCGGTCTGCGCCCACCTGGGTCTGCAGCCCCAGTTGGTGCACAAGTTCGGGGGCTATCGCGTCCAGGGGCGCGACGAGCAGGGCGCGCGGTCCCTGGTGGAGCAGGCCCGGCAGCTGGAGGCCGCCGGGGCCGACCTGCTGCTGTTGGAGTGTGTGCCCTCCCGGGTCGCCGAGTCCATCGTGAGCGGGCTGCAGATCCCGGTGATCGGCATCGGCGCCGGCGGCGCGTGCGACGGCCAGGTGCTGGTGTTGTACGATATCCTGGGCCTGACGCCGGGCAAGCGCCCGCGCTTTGCCCGGGATTTTCTGTCCGGCAGCGCCGGCATCGAGGCGGCGGTCGGCGCCTATGTCCGCGCCGTCAAGGACAAGACATTTCCCGGTCCAGAGCACACATTCGAGTAATGGAGATCCTCTGTTCGATCGAGGCGCTGCGCCGCCGCGTGGATCAATGGCGGCGCGGGGGCGAGCGCATCGCGCTGGTGCCGACCATGGGGAATCTGCACCAGGGGCATCTGTCCCTCGTGGGCGCGGCGCAGCAGGCCGCCGAGCGGGTGGTGGTGAGCATCTTCGTGAACCCCATGCAGTTCGGTCAAAATGAAGATTTTTCGACATATCCCCGCACGATTGAGGAAGATACAGGTAAGTTATCAGATTTTAGCGTTGATCTTGTTTTTGTCCCCGAGCTTGGCGACATTTACCCCCGTCCCATGACGCAGGCCGCCCGGGTGGTGGTGCCCGAGCTGTCGGATATCCTCTGCGGGGCCTCGCGGCCCGGGCATTTCACAGGCGTCGCCACGGTGGTCAGCATCCTGTTTCACCTGGTACAGCCCGACACGGCGGTTTTCGGCGAAAAGGATTACCAGCAGCTGCTGATCATTCGGCGTCTGGCGGCGGATCTGCACATGCCCGTGACGGTCCTCGGCGCGCCCACGGTGCGGGAGCCGGACGGCCTGGCCATGAGCTCGAGGAACCGCTACCTGTCGCCCGCGGAGCGTGCCGCGGCCCCGGCCTTGTATGACAGCCTGCGCCGGGCCCGTGATATGATCAACGACGGGGATCGCGACTATGAGGCCGTCGAGGCCAGGGCGCGGCAGTGGCTCGAGGCCGCCGGATTCGCGGTGGACTATGTCACCGTGCGCCGCGCGGCGGATCTGCACGAGCCGGCGGGCGCCGACACGGAGCTGGTGATCCTGGCCGCTGCCGTATTGGGGCGGGCGCGGCTCATCGACAACCTCGCCCTGTCGTTGAAGGAGCGCGGCTGAGACCCCATAATAATGGGAATTGCCGCCTGTCCCCTCACTTGACATCGCGCAAGCCGTTTCAGTATTTCTGGAGGTTTTAAGGGATTGAAGATATGCAGTTGACGCTGCTCAAAGCGAAACTTCATCGCGCCTGCGTCACCCTGGTCAACAGGGAGTACGAGGGTTCGTGCGCCATCGACGGCGACCTGCTGGATGCGGCGGGTATCCGCGAGTACGAGCAGATCCAGATCTACGATATTGATAACGGCGAGCGCCTCACCACCTATGCCATTCGTGCCGACGAGGGCAGCGGGACCATCTCGCTCAACGGCGCCGCGGCCCATAAGGCCCGGCCCGGGCACCGGGTGGTGATCTGCGCCTATGCCGTCCTGGATGAGGCCGAACTGGCCGGCTATCAGCCCACCCTGATCTATCTCAACGAGCACAACCACATCATCCGCCGCGGGCACTCCATTCCCAAGCAGGTAGCCCTATAAAAGCAATTTCCTTGTCCCTTCTCCCCCTTGGGGGATTTATGCCCTTCAGGGTAGAAGCAAGGATGAGGGGGTCAGGGAGCCGGCTGCCGTCAGTGTTTATCTTCCCTCACCCCGGCCCTCTGCCGGAGAGAGAGAACAGAGGGACATTTCCTTTCGCGCCCGCCGGGGCCTACCCCGTATTGCGCATTCCGCTGGCGATGGCGTTGATGGAGCGCAGCAAGGGGTCCAGCCATTGGGAGCGTTGGTCGTCCTCCAACTGGGTGTCCCGGTAGCGCTGCAGCAGGGTGATCTGGATGTGGTTCAAGGGATCGAGATAGGGGTTGCGGCGGCTGAGGGACAGGGCGAGGGCCGGGTTTTCCTCGATGAGCGTGTTCATCTTGGCCACGGTGAGAACGTTCTGGACGGTGCGCTCGTATTCCCCGTTGACCTGCTGAAAGATCTTCTGACCCAGATCCGCGTCGGGGCACAGCTCGCTGTAGTTGGCGGCGATCGCCATGTTGGCCTTGAACAGGGACATCTGCGTGTTGCTGAGCAGGGCGCGAAAGAACGGCCATTCCCGATACATTTCCTGGAGCTTCTCGAGCTTGTCCGGCGACTGTCCCTGCCACTGGGTCAGGGCGGTTCCCAGCCCGTACCAGGCCGGCAGGGTATGGCGGGACTGGGCCCAGCCGAACACCCAGGGGATGGCCCGGATGGAGTCCTTTGACCGGTTGCGCTTGTTGCGATGACTGGGGCGCGAGCCGATATTCAGCAACCCGATCTCGTCCACGGGCGTCGCCTCGTAGAAGTAGTCGATGAACCCGGGGGTGCGGTCGGCCAGGTCACGGTAGGCCTGTTCGCCGAGGGCGGCCAGCTCATCCATGACCGCGTGAAACTCGGCCCGCTCCTCGGGCGGGGTCTTGTCGATCAGGCAGCGGCTGGCCTTGAGAAGGCCGGTGACCCCCATGGTCAGCTCGTAGACCGCGGTCTCGCTGTTGCTGTACTTGTAGGACAGGACCTCGCCCTGCTCGGTGAACTTGATCTGGCCGAAGACCGTCCCCGGCGGCTGGGCCATGATGGATTCGTGGGTGGGGCCGCCGCCGCGCCCGACGGTGCCCCCGCGGCCGTGGAACAGGCGGCAGTCCACGCCGCGCTCGCTCGCCAGCGTCGTGATCTTTTTCTGCGCTTCGTACAGCAGCCAGGAGGAGGCGAGGATGCCCCCGTCCTTGCACGAGTCGGAGTAGCCGAGCATCACCTCCTGCTGGTTGCCCGAGGCCTTGAGCATGGCCTGATAGACCGGGTTATCGAACAGGGAGGACATGACCGGCTCGATGTGTTTCAGGTCCTCGATGGTCTCGAACAGGGGCGAGATCTGGATATGGCAATAAGGGTTCCCGTCCCGATAGCCGGTGAGTCCGGCGAAGTGCGCCAGGGTCAGGACTTCCATGACATGACTGGCCTGGTGGGTCATCGAGATGACGTACTGGCCGAAGGCGTCGGGGCTGACCTCGCTTTTCATCTCAACCATGACCTCAAAGACCCGCAGGGTCTCGGCGGTCTCCGGGCTCAGCTGGTCACGGTCGACGGAGAGGCGGGTCTCTCCGGTCAGTATGCTCGCCAGGACCTGCATGCGCCGGTCTTGCGCAAGCCCCTGGTAGTCGACGGACGGCGCCTGCTGGCCGAGCAGCTCGGCGATGGCGCTGGTGTGGCGCGAGGACTCCTGGCGCAGGTCCAGGCGCATCAGGTAAAACCCGACGCTCTCGGCGAGCCTGATCAGGTCCTTGAGGTCGCCGTCGGCGACGTTTTGATCCCCGTGACTGATCAGCGAGTCGCGGATCAGGTAGAGGTCCTGGAGGAACTCCCGTTCGGAGGGGTAACTGTCTTCGCTCTTTTCAATGACCTTGCCCTCGAGGCGGCGGCGGATGTCCACCAGGTTGCGCTCCAGGCGATAGCGCATGAGGTACAGTTTGCGCCGATAGGGCTCGTTGCGAAAGCGATCGGGGGTGTCCTGGAAGGCGTTTTTGGCATAAGGCGCATCCTCTTCCAGGCTGGCCATGAACGCCTCGGACGGTTGGCACAGGAGGATCGAGTGGGTATGCACCCGGCTGAGGCGGGTCACGCGCGTGATGTATTCTAGCAGGACCGCCCGGGTGTGCAGGCGCACCGCGTGGGCGGTGGTCTCCGGGGAGACGTTGGGGTTGCCGTCGCGGTCGCCGCCGATCCACGAGCCGAAGTGAAGAAAGCTGGGGACCTTGATGTCCCGGTCCGTCTTCATCAAATCGCCGTAGACCTTTTCCAGGGTCTTTTCGAAGTCGCGGTAGATGGCGGGAATGGCCTTGAACAGGCTTTCCTGGAAGTAGTACACGCCGTTTTTGATCTCGTCGGGGACCGACGGGCGATGGATCCTGACCTCATCGGTCTTCCACAGGAGCTGGATCTGGGTCTCGAGCTCGCGGATGGCGACCTCGCGTTCGTCACGGCCCAATTGGGTGTTGTCCAGCTGGCGGCTGGTGACGAACACCCGTCTCAGCGCTTCCATGATGGTGCGCCGCTTGGCCTCTGTGGGGTGGGCGGTGAGCACCGGCATGTAGGCGAGGCGATCGAGTAAAACCTGCAGCGCCTTAGGGGTGACGCCCTGCTGGCGGAATTCATTCAGGGTGGCCTCGAACGAGCCTGTCCACAAGGGTTTGCCGCTACGGATCAGGCGCCGGCGCTGGTGGTGCTGATACGCCTCCTCGGCGCTGTTGACCAGGCTGAAGTAGGTGCTGAAGGCGCGCACCACGTGGGTCAGGGTCGGGGGGTCGAGCTTGCTGATCAGGCGCTGGAGCTGCTGGCGTTTTTGGGGATTGTCCTCCTGGTGCAGCCTGATATAGCCCTTGCGCAGGCTCTCCACGGCGATAAACACCCGCCCGCCCGCCTGGGCCCGCAGGACATTGCCCAGCAGGTTGCCGAGCAGCTTGACGCGGGCCCGCAGGACCTTGTCACTCGTAGTAGGCTGAAGCTTTTCTGAATCCATCACCGGTGTGAATCATGCTTGCAAAGTGGGGGCATCCGTCGTGAGGCCCGATTCATTCCTCAGCCCGCGGCCGGTCGCCTATGTTTCTGATTATCCTGGGCCCTATCCATGCCGGGTGACGCGATGGGGTCGATCGCGGCCTCCCAGAATATTATAACTTTTTTATTGGCGGTTAGGTTTTAACATAGGACATGGCCTGTTGATAGAGGGTCAGGTACTCTTTGGCGCTGCGCTCCCAGCTGAAGTCCTGGCCCATGCCCCGGATGGCAAGCTCGCGCCACCCCCCGGGTTGCTGGTGGTACATGTTGACGGCGCGCTGCAGGGCCTGGTGCAGGGCCTTGGGCGTGGCCTCGTCGAAACAGAAGCCGGTGGCCGTTCCGTCGCCCAGGTTCTTCTCGTTGGCGTCGACGACGGTGTCGCTGAGTCCCCCGGTGCGGCGCACGATGGGCACCGTGCCGTAACGCAGGCTGTAGATCTGATTGAGGCCGCACGGCTCGAAGCGCGACGGCATCAGGAACATATCGGCGCCGCTTTCGATGTGATGGGCCAGTTCCTCGCTGAAGCCGATGTGGGCGGCGAGCTGGTTGGGGTAGTGAGCGACCGCCTGGCGTACCGCATGTTCGAGCTGCCTGTCCCCGCTCCCGAGGATGACGCACTGGATGTCGAGGCGCATGATGTCGTGAATGGCCTTGAGGAACAGGTCGAACCCCTTTTGTTCCACCATGCGTCCGATGAACCCGGCCACCGGGGTGTCGGCCGATTCCGGCAGCCCGAGCTCCTTTTGCAGGGCGAGTTTGTTCTCGGCCTTGGCGCGGAAGGTCTCCGCCGTATAGGGCTTTGCGATCAGCGGATCGCGGCTCGGGTCCCAGTGACCATAGTCCGCGCCGTTGAGGATCCCCGACAGCCGGCTGGCGCGGTGATTCAGGAGGCCCTGGAGGTTATAGCCGAACTCGGGCGTGCGAATCTCCCGGGCGTAGGTGGGGCTGACGGTATTCAGCATGTCAGCAAAGACCAGTCCGCCCTTGATGAAGGAGAAGGAGCCGTAGAATTCCATGGTGTCGGGTGACCACAGGTCCGTGGGCAGGGACAGGGAATGATAGGTGCTCCACGAGAAGATCCCCTGGTAGGCGAGGTTGTGGATGGTGAACACGCTCGCCGGCCTGGGCTTTTCCCGGGCCAGCAGGGCCGGAATGAGGCCGCACTGCCAGTCGTTGCAGTGGACGACCTGCGGCCGCCACTCCAGGCCGAGCTGGTCGAGGGCCACCTGCACCACCGTCTGGGCGAAGGCGGCGAAGCGCTGGGCGTTGTCGGGCCAGTCGGTGCCTTCGGTGGTGGTATAGGGTCCGCCGTCGCGGTCGAAGTGGTGGGGGGAGTCCACCAGCCAGAGCTTGATCTGGCTGCCCGGGAACCTGGTCTCCAGCAGACGTACCGTCTCGGGGACGCCGGGCAATTGCAGTTTCGCCACGATGCGCAGGTTCTCGGTACGCTCCAGTACCTGCCTGTAATTGGGCAGTATGATGCGGATATCGCGGCGCAGGGACTTGATGGCGCCCGGCAGGCTGCCGGAGACATCGCCGAGGCCTCCGGTCTTGATCAGCGGGTGGGCCTCGCTGGTGGCGAATAGGATCCTGTGAGGTTGCGTCGCCATTAGGGCAAGATCGTCGTTGATGTTTGTTCTAAAACATATTTTGGCGTTACGATAGGTGCACGCTGGGAACCATCCCCTGGTGGATTTGTCCCTACCATTCGAGCACCTCTCTATATATCTCTGCAGATAAGGAGCATCGCCCCAAGCAAAAGGACTGCCCAGCACCGCCGATATTAAAACACACCACCCAATCTCACGACAGCAAATTCAGGAAGGAAAGCGCTTATGAGACTCGCAATGGTAGGCTTAGGAAAGATGGGGGCCAATATGGCACGGCGGCTGGCCCGCGCCGGGATCGAGGTCGTCGGGTACAACCGTTCCCAGCAGATTGTCCAGGAACTCGCCTCTCAAGAAGGGGTCGTGCCGGCCGCTTCTCTCGAGGAGGTGGTGGAAAAACTTGACACCTCCTCGGGTGGTATGGCTCATGCTGCCCAGCGGATCGACGTACGGACGAGGCAGTGAAAAAGATGACCGGCATGCTCGACAAAGGCGATATCGTCGTCGACGGCGGCAACTCGAATTATCACGACAGCATGCGCCACGGCGCGTGCTGGCCGAGCACGGCATTGGGTTTGCCGATGCGGGCACCTCCGGGGGCATCTGGGGGCTGGCCGAGGGTTACTGCCTCATGGTCGGCGGGGCGCCGCAGGTGATCGAGACCTTGACGCCCGCCTTGAAGGCCTTGGCCCCGTCACCGGATCATGGCTGGGCCCATGTGGGCCCCGTGGGGGCCGGTCACTTCACCAAGATGGTGCATAACGGCATTGAGTACGGAATGATGCAGGCGATGGCAGAAGGATTCGCCCTGTTGCGCGGCAAGTCGGAGTTCTCCCTTGACCTGGCGCAGATCGCGGAAGTCTGGCGCTACGGCTCCGTGGTCCGCAGTTGGCTCTTGGACCTGACCGCCGAGGCGCTTGAAAAAGGACCAAGCCCTGGACGATATCGCCCCCTATGTCGCCGATTCCGGAGAAGGGCGCTGGACGGCCATCGAGGCCATCGATCAAGGCGTGGCCGCGCCGGTGATGACCACCGTCCCTGTACATGCGCTTCGTCAGTCAGGATGAGCAGGGTTACCCGTTTCGCATGCTCTCGATGATGCGCAACGCCTTCGGCGGGCACAACATGAAAAAGGCCGGAGACAAGTGATGGTCGACCCCTGCACCCTGGTCATCTTCGGTGCCACGGGCAATCTGTCCCGCGCCAAGCTGATGCCGGGGCTTTACCAGTTGGAGATCGACGGGCGCCTGCCGGAGAACATGACCATCCTGGCCCTTTCCCGCCGCCCCTGGGAGCGCGAGAAGTGGATCGAAGAGGTCGCCGACATGGTGCGCGACAAGCATCCCGAAGGGCTGGACGAAGAAGTCTTCGGCCGTTTCCGGGAGCGCCTGCACTACTATCAAGGCGACCTGAACGACCCGGACCTCTATCAGGGGCTGCGGCAGGCGCTGGACGACGATCCGGCCTTTGTGCCGAACGTGGTCTTCTACATGTCGATTCGACCCGCGGACTTCAGCGGGGTCATCGAGAAGCTGGCGGCGGTCAACCTGCTCCACGAGGAAGGAGGCTGGCGCCGGGTGGTGATCGAAAAGCCCTTTGGCTATGACCTGATCAGCGCCCAAGAGCTGCAGCAGAGCCTGCACAAGCACCTGCGCGAGGACCAGATCTACCGTATCGACCATTATCTGGGCAAGGGCACCGTGCAGAACGTGCTGGTGTTCCGCTTCGCCAATCTGCTGATCGAGCCCCTGTGGAACCGCAACTACATCGATCATGTGCAGATCACCCATTCCGAGACCAAGGGCATCGAGGGCCGGGCCGAGTACTTCGACGGGGCCGGGGCCCTGCGGGACATGATCCAGAGCCACTTGATGCAGCTGCTGACGCTGGTCGCCATGGAGCCCCCGCCGCTCATGGACGCCGAGTCCCTGCGCGACGAAAAGGTCAAGGTGCTCAAGTCGATCCGTCCCATTCCCCAGAATGCCGTTCATGCCCATGCCTACCGGGGCCAATATACCCGCGGCATGTGCGACGGCCGGGCGGTGCCCGGTTATGTGGAGGAGCCGGGCGTGCAGGGGGAAAGCACCACCGAGACCTATGCCGCCCTGAAGCTGTATATCGACAACTGGCGCTGGCGCGGCGTGCCCTTTTACCTGCGCACGGGCAAGCGCATGGCCAAGAACGCCTCGGCCATCAGTATCCGGTTCAAGGAACCGCCCCATCATGTTTTTCGCGAGACCCGCCTGGAGCGCATGCACCCCAACTGGCTGCTGCTCGGCATACAACCGGTGGATTGCCTGAAAATGGAGATCAACACCAAGGAGCCCGGGCCGGAGATGCACACCCGTATGATCAGCCTCGACGCCAGCTATCACAGGGGCAATGAGAAGGAGGGCGAGGCCTACGAGGAGCTGCTCATCGAGGTTATGGAGGGGGATCACACCCTGTTCCTGCGCTACGACGAGATCGAGTGGGCCTGGCAGGTGGTGGACCCCATCGTCAAGGTGTGGTCCATGGAGCGCGACTTCATCAATACCTACCCCGCCGGCTCGTGGGGGCCCCGCGGCACCTATCGCCTGTTCGACAGGGAAGACCAGTTCTGGCGCCACTCCCTGGAGCTGGAGGGCAGTGACGTGGGCACGGAGGCGTATTGATCATGACCCGGCTGAATCAGTTGAAGGCCTGGCAGGCGCTGAAGGCGCATTATCCGAAGGTGTCCGATGTCCATATGCGCGAGCTGTTCGACAACGATCCGCAGCGCTTCGACAAGTATTCGGTCCGCTTCGATGATCTGCTGCTCGATTATTCCAAGAACCGTTTCACCGATGAGACCTTCGCCCTGCTGCTGGACCTGGCGCGGGAGGTGCGCCTCGGCGATTGGATCGAGCGCATGTTCACGGGCGAAAAGATCAACTTCACCGAGCACCGGGCGGTGCTGCATGTGGCCCTGCGCAACCGTGACAATACCCCCATCGAAGTGGACGGCGAGGACGTGATGCCCCAGGTCAACGAGGTCCTGGGGCGGATGCGCACCTTCACCGACGCCGTTCGCAGCGGCGACTGGAAGGGCTACAGCGGCAAACCCATCACCGACGTGGTCAACATCGGCATCGGCGGCTCGGACCTGGGCCCCGTGATGGTCACCGAGGCCCTGCGCCCTTACGGCAAATCCGGCCTCAACGCCCATTTCGTCTCCAACATCGACGGGACGCATATCGTGGAGACCCTCAAGCCGCTGAACCCGGAGACCACGCTGTTCGTCGTCGCGTCCAAGACATTCACCACCCAGGAGACCCTGACCAACGCCCATACGGCCAAGGACTGGCTGATGCAGTCGCGCCGGCAGCGCCTCGGCCATCGCCAAGCACTTCGTGGCGGTCTCCACCAACGCCGAGGAGGTGTCACGGTTCGGCATCGACACCCGCAACATGTTCGAGTTCTGGGACTGGGTCGGCGGGCGCTATTCCCTGTGGAGCGCCATCGGGCTGTCCATTGCCCTGTTCATCGGCATGGACAACTTCGAGCGCCTGCTGGCCGGCGGCCACGCCATGGACAAGCACTTTCGCGAAACGCCTTTCGAACGGAACATGCCCGTGATCATGGGCCTTCTCGGGGTGTGGTACAACAACTTCTTCGGCGCCCAGACCCATGCCATCCTGCCCTATGACCAATACCTGCACCGCTTTCCCGCGTATTTTCAGCAGGGGGACATGGAGAGCAACGGCAAGCACGTCAGCCGCGAAGGCGAGGACGTGGACTATTCCACCGGGCCGATCATCTGGGGCGAGCCGGGCACCAACGGCCAGCACGCCTTTTATCAACTGATCCATCAGGGCACCAAGCTCATCCCGGCGGATTTTCTGGCGCCGGTGGAGAGCCACAACCCGGTGGGCCGTCACCACGCCATCCTGTTGTCCAACTTCTTTGCCCAGACCGAGGCGCTGATGCGGGGCAAGACCGAAGCGGAGGCGCGTGCCGAGCTCGAGGCGGCCGGCATGGGCGGCGAGGACCTGGAGCGGCTCCTGCCCCACAAGTGTTTCGAGGGCAACCGCCCCACCAACAGCCTGCTGTTCCACAAGCTCACCCCGTTCACCCTGGGGTCGCTGATCGCCCTGTACGAGCACAAGATCTTCGTCCAGGGCATGATCTGGCAGATCAACTCCTTCGATCAGTGGGGCGTGGAGCTCGGCAAGCAGCTGGCCAAGGCCATTCTGCCGGAACTCGACGGCGATCAACCGGTTAGCAGCCACGACCCGTCGACGAACGGGTTGATCAACTTTTTCAAGACCCAGCGGGGGACCTAGACGGGTTGATTCCCGGCCATGCCTGCGGTAAAAACGTAGACGGACCACATTGAACTTAACAGGGAGGTTAAGGACATGGACCGTCTACTGGCAGGGATTGCCGGGCGCAATCCTCTATTCATTGTTTTTCTGTTTATCTTCTTTGCGGTGCCCGCCCACAGCGTCCCGGCGCGGGCCGGCGTCATCATCGACGAGATCATGCAGAACCCGTCGGCCGTCTCGGACAGCCACGGCGAGTGGTTCGAGGTGTTCAATACCTCGGCCACCGGCGTGGACCTGTTTCACTGGAGCATCGCCGACCTGGGGTCAAACTCGCACGTCATCAGCGACCACGTCGCTGTCCCGGCCCGCGGTTATCTGGTGCTCGGACGGCATGCCACGGGCAACGGCGGTGTGACCCCGGGCTATGTCTACGGCAGCGACATCTCCCTCGGAAACGGGGCCGATGAGTTGCTGCTGTTCGACGCTGCCGGCACCGAGAGGGACCGGGTGGAGTGGGACGGCGGACCCGACTTCCCCGATCCAACCGGGGCCTCCATGGCGCTGCTCGCCCCCGGCCTGGACAACAATGCCGGCGCCAGTTGGACCGTGAGCACCGCGGCCTTCGGGGCCGGGGACCTGGGCACGCCGGGGGCGGCGAATTTCGCCGCCCCTGCATCACCGGATCCCGCGCCCGTCCCCGTGGCGGCGCCCGATACCCTATGCCTGTTGCTGATCCCGCTGGGCATGCTGTGGCAGTGCCGCTGTGCGCGTACGGGACGGCACGGCAGTCGGCTCGGCTCCTCCGGTCCCCTGCGGGGGACCGGGGAGGGGGCAAGCCGGTGCCCTGCCGTCGGGTCATTGTTCGTTACCCGCTGTCCCTGAGCGTGAGCCGCTTGGGCTTGGGGGCGGGCGCAGGTATGATCGGCGCATGCGCATCGCCATGGGAGTGGAATATGACGGGAACGGCTTTGCCGGTTGGCAGGCCCAGAGCGGGGAGCGGACCGCACAGGGGTGCATCGAGGCGGCGATCTCCCGGGTGGCCGATCACCCGGTAAGGACGCGCTGCGCCGGGCGCACCGACAGCGGGGTGCATGCCCTGGGGCAGGTCATTCACTTCGACAGCGACGCCCCGCGCAGTGTCCGCTCCTGGCTGCTGGGCACCAATCGCTTCCTGCCCGCGGATGCCGCGATTCGCTGGGTGCAGCCGGTGGATGACGAGTTTCACGCCCGCTTCAGCGCCCGGCGGCGCTATTACCGCTACGTGATCTTCAATCACGCGGCCCGGGGCGCCCTCCACCGCCGGCGGGTCTGCTGGCACCACCGGCCCCTGGATGCGGCGCGCATGGCGGAGGCCGCCCGGTATCTGGTCGGGCAGCACGATTTCTCGTCCTACCGCGCCCTGGCGTGCCAGGCGAAGAGCCCCGTGCGCACCGTGTACCGCCTCGACGTGGCCCGCCGGGGCGACTACCTGTACGTGGATATCGAGGCCAACGCCTTCTTGCACCACATGGTGCGCAACATCGCCGGGGTACTGATGACGGTCGGCGGGGGCGAGCGTCCGCCGGCATGGGCCGATGAGGTCCTGCGGTACCGGGACCGCACCCTGGGCGGTGTGACCGCCGCCCCGCAGGGGTTATATCTGGTGGCGGTGACCTACGAGGCCCCGTATCAATTCCCCCTGCCGTCGCCGCCCGCATTCTAACGCGGCCCCATGGGGCAGGGCGAGGGCGTTGGCGCGCCCCTCGCCTAGGGCGGCGGTTAGGGAGTATAATGGCGGAATTCGCGCACTTGACTGTTTTTTTTAGCCTTATCTTGCTATAAATATAACTTATTGATTCTTGCTCAACCCCGATCCCGGCGCGGTTTTCCCGAGCGATTCGTATCTCCTCTCGCCGTTGCTCGTCCGATCACCTCGGTGTCTTTGGGGCCGTCCCGCAACAGGCGGGTTGAGCGGTTTGAGACGATAGTGGGCCACTTCATATGCCGCCTTCCGCGAGCACTGGACGTATCCGGGTCAAGATCTGCGGCGTCACCCGCCCCGAGGATGCCCGCGAGGCCGCGACCCTGGGGGCCGACGCCATCGGGCTGGTGTTCTACGAGCCGAGCCCCCGCTGTGTCACCATCGCCCGGGCGCGAAGCGTTATCCGGGCTCTGCCCCCGTTTGTGACGGTGGTGGGCCTGTTCTTCGATGCGCCGGCCGATCAGGTGCGGGCGGTGCTCGCCGAGGTGCCGGTGGACGTCCTGCAGTTCCATGGCGACGAACCGGCGGACTATTGCAGCGGGTTCGAGCGCCCTTATATCAAGGCGGTGAGGGTCCGGCCGGGGTGGACGTGCATGCCTGCGCGCGCCGCTACGGGCAGGCCCAGGGCCTGCTCCTGGACCATTACCAGGAGGGGGTGGCCGGCGGCACGGGCACGGCGTTCGACTGGGCGCAGGTCCCTGCGGACGTGGCCGCCCCCGTGGTCCTCGCCGGCGGACTTACCCCGGAAAATGTGGGCGCGGCCATCGCGGCGGTGCGCCCCTACGGGGTGGACGTGAGCAGCGGGGTGGAGGTGGAAAAGGGTGTCAAGGATCACGGTAAAATGGCGGCTTTTATTCGGAGTGTGAACAATGTCCAAACCGGTTGACGCGGCCAGCGCCGCGTTGCGCAAACTCCCGGACCTCACGGCCACTTCGGGCCTTACGGGGGCTGCTTCGTGTCCGAGACCCTGATGGAGCCGTTGGAGGAGTTGTCCAAGGCCTATGAGCGCTATCGCAACGACCCCGACTTCCTCGGCGAGCTGGACCGGGACTTCGCCCACTACGTCGGGCCGGCCCTCGCCCCTGTATTACGCGGCGCGCTGGAGCGAGCACCTGGGCGGGGCGCAGATCTATCTGAAGCGCGAGGACCTCAACCACACCGGCGCCCACAAGATCAACAACACCATCGGCCAGGCGCTGCTGGCCAAGCGCATGGGCAAGACCCGCATCATTGCCGAGACCGGCGCCGGCCAGCACGGCGTGGCCACGGCCACCGTGGCGGCGCGGCTGGGCCTGGAGTGCGTTGTCTACATGGGGGCCGACGGATATCGAGCGCCAGACCAGCAACGTGTACCGCATGCGCCTGCTCGGCGCCCAGGTGGTGCCGGTGACCTCCGGGTCCAAGACATTGAAGGATGCCCTCAACGAGGCCATGCGCGACTGGGTGGCCAATGTGGACAATACCTTCTACATCATCGGCACGGTGGCCGGGCCGCATCCGTATCCCATGATGGTGCGCGACTTCCAGGCGGTCATCGGCCGGGAGGCCCGCCAGCAGATCGTGACCCAGGCCGGGCGTTTGCCGGACGCCCTGGTGGCCTGCGTGGGCGGCGGTTCCAACGCCATGGGGCTGTTCTACCCCTTCCTCGATGACCCGGACGTGGCCATCTATGGTGTCGAGGCCGGTGGGGAAGGGGTCGCGACCGGCCGTCACGCGGCCCCCCTGTCGGCGGGGCGCAGCGGCGTGCTGCACGGCAACCGGACCTACATCATGGAGGACGACGACGGCCAGATCATCGAGACCCATTCGGTGGCCGCGGGCCTGGATTACCCGGGGGTGGGCCCCGAGCACGCCTGGTTGAAGGACTCCGGGCGCGCAGTGTACGACGACGGTCACCGACGACGAGGCGCTGGCCGCCTTTCACGACCTGACCCGGCGCGAGGGCATCATCCCGGCCCTGGAATCCAGCCACGCCCTGGCCTATGCCGCCGAAGCTCGCCCCCCGCCTGGGCGGCGACAAGATCATGATCGTCAATCTGTCCGGCCGCGGCGACAAGGACATCCACACCGTGGCCGCCCGCGAGGGGATCAGCCTATGAGCCGCCTCGAGACGGTCTTCCGGGCCCTGCGTCAAAGCAATCGGCGGGCGCTCATTCCCTATGTCACCGCCGGCGACCCGGAGCCCTCGGTGACCGTGCCCCTGATGCATGCCATGGTCGAGGCCGGTGCCGACATCATCGAGCTCGGCGTGCCGTTTTCCGACCCCATGGCCGACGGGCCGGTGATCCAGGCGGCCTGCGAGCGGGCCCTGATGCACCATGTGTCCCTGCACGACGTGTTGGCCATGGTGCGCGAATTCCGCGGCCGGGACCCGCATACGCCGGTGGTCCTCATGGGCTATCTCAACCCCATTGAGATCATGGGGTACGAGGCGTTCGCCGAGGCCGCCCGGGCGGCCGGCCTGGACGGCCTCCTGACGGTGGACCTGCCTCCGGAGGAGGCCGGCGATGTGGTGCCGGTGCTGCGCGCCCATGATATCGATCCCATATTTTTGATTGCGCCCACCACCACCGCCGACAGGATCGGGCGCATCTGCGAGGCCGCCAGCGGTTTCGTCTATTATGTCTCCCTCAAGGGCGTGACGGGCGCCGCCACCCTGGACATCGACAGCGTGGCGGCCAAGCTGTCCCAGATACGGGCGGCGACTCAACTGCCCGTGGGTGTGGGATTCGGCATCAAGGATGCCGCATCGGCGGCCCGCGTCGCCGAGATCGCCGATGCCGTGGTGATCGGCAGCGCCATCGTGACCAGGATCGCCGCCCTGGCGAAAACGCCGGCGCGTATCCCCGGCGAGGTGGCGGCGTTCCTGTCCGAGATACGCCGCGCGCTCGATCAAGGCGGCGAGGCGGGCGATGTAAATGTGCGGAATTGAACCAACGGGACGACGGCCAGGCCTCGTCCCATCATGCATTCGATACAGCGACTTAGCGCTACGCCCCGGCCGGGGCGTGGAAAGGACCGGCGATGAATTGGTTTGATAAGATCATTCCCTCCAAGATTCGCACTGACAGTGCACGCAAGAAATCCATCCCCGAGGGGCTGTGGACCAAGTGCGACGAGTGCAACGCCATCCTGTACAAGGCGGACCTGGAGCGCAATCTGGAGGTTTGCCCCAAGTGCGGGCACCACAAGCGCATCGGCGCCCGGCGGCGCCTGAGCCTGTTCCTCGACGAGGACCCCCAGGAGGAAATCGGCGAGCAGCTGGAGCCGGTGGACTTTCTCAAGTTCAGGGACAGCAAAAAGTACAAGGACCGGCTGGTCCAGGCGCAGAAGACCACGGGGGAGAAGGACGCCCTGGTGGTCATCAAGGGCGCGTTGAAGCAGCTGCCGGTGGTGGCGGCGGCCTTCGAGTTCAGGTTCATGGGCGGGTCCATGGGCGCAGTGGTGGGAGAGCGCTTCGTACGGGGCGTCAATCACAGCATTGAGCACCGCATGCCCCTGGTGTGCTTCTCCGCCAGCGGCGGCGCGCGGATGCAGGAGGCGCTGTTTTCCCTCATGCAAATGGCCAAGACCAGCGCCGCCCTGGGCAGGATGCGCCAGCAGGGCATCCCTTTCATATCGGTGTTGACCGATCCCACCATGGGCGGGGTCTCGGCCAGCCTGGCCATGCTCGGGGACATCAATATCGCCGAGCCCAATGCCCTGATCGGTTTCGCCGGGCCCCGCGTGATCGAGCAGACCGTGCGCGAGAAGCTGCCCGAGGGGTTTCAGCGCAGCGAGTTCCTGCTCAACCACGGTACCGTGGACATGATCGTGGACCGGCGCGATCTGCGCGACCGTATCGCAAGGCTGCTGTCTTTGTTGACCCAGGCGCCGTTGTCCTGAGCGGTCGCCGGGGGCGCGTTCGAACGTATCGCAGGCAGCGTCCCCCTGCATGACGGGCGTCCCCGCTCGTCAAATGAGTTGTTGACCTATGCCTCCTTCATCCCTTAACGAATGGCTCGCCTGGCAGGAGCGTCTTCACCCGGCCGACATGGTGCTGGGGCTCGAGCGTGTCCGGCAGGTGTTCGATGCCCTGGCCCCGGGCCCGGCGCCGTTCAAGGTGGTGACCGTCGCGGGGACCAACGGCAAAGGCTCCAGCGTGGCGATGCTCGAGTCCGTCATGAACGCCGCCGGGTATCGCACGGGGGCCTATTACTCACCGCACCTGGTGCGCTACAACGAGCGCATCCGCCTCGGGGGCCAGGAGGCCGGCGACGAGGCCTTGTGCCGGGCCTTCGCGCGGGTCGAGGCGGCGCGCGGCGAGACGCCGTTGACCTATTTCGAGTTCGGCACCCTGGCCGCCCTGCAGCTCTTTTACGAGGCCGTGCCGGACATTGTCCTGCTGGAGGTCGGGCTGGGGGGGCGGCTGGATGCGGTCAATGTGCTGGACAGCGACGTGGCGCTGCTGACCGCCATCGATATCGACCACAGCCAGTGGCTGGGCGGGGACCGGGAGCGCATCGGTCGGGAAAAGGCGGGTATCCTGCGCCCGGGCCGGCCCGCGGTGTGCAGTGATCCCCAGCCGCCCCGCAGCGTGATCGATCATGCCGCCGGCATCCAGGCCCCGCTGGCCTGTCTGGGGCGCGACTTCGGGTTTGAGCCGGGTGCCGAGCAGTGGACGTGGTGGGGACCGCAGCGGCGCTACGCGGCGCTGCCCATGCCCGCCCTGGGCGGGGCGGTGCAGCTGCAGAACGCGGCGGGCGTACTGGCGGTCCTGGAGATCCTGGCGGAGGATCTGCCCGTCTCGCCGGCCGGCCTGCGGCAGGGGCTGAGGGCGGTCCGCCTGCCGGGGCGGCTGCAGGTCCTGGCGGGGCCGCCCCCGTGCATCCTGGATGTGGCCCACAACCCCCACGCCGCGCGGGTCCTGGCGCGGGCGTTGGAGCGCATGCCCTGCCGGGGGCGCACCCATGCCGTTTTCGCCATGCTCGAGGACAAGGACATCACGGGTGTGATTCAGGCCATGGCGGGATCGGTGAACGAATGGCATGTCGCCGATCTGCATGTGGCGCGCGGCGCCACGGCCGCGATACTGGCGGCGTGTCTGGACCGGGCCGGCCATCCCGGCGCGGTCCATCGACATGCCGACCCGCAGAGCGCCTACAGGCGGGCCTGCGCCCTGTGCGGGCCTCATGACCGGATCGTCGTGTTCGGCTCTTTTCATACCGTCGGCGCCGTCCTGAGCCTTGAAAACGGCGCGCCGATGACCAATACAACGACGCGCCAGGTATGAGATAATACCGGCCACTGGTGAGCTGGAGCCGTGCAGTGAAGCAGCGTATCGTTGGAGCATTGGTGCTTATTTCATTGGCCGCGATTATCGTGCCCATCGTGATGGATTTCCATAAAGACGATTCGGTGCGGGAGAAGCCTATCGGGATCCCGCCCAAGCCCAAGGATTTTTCCGTTCAGGTCCTGCCGCTGGAGCATCCCGACAAGTCGCCCGCCCGCCAGGCCCCGGCCGGCGACCAGGCGTCCCCTCCGGGGGACAATGGCGGCCGGGCGACCCAGCCTCACGTGGAGGCGCCGCCGCCGTCCGATACGACTGCATCGGTCTCGGCGCCGTCCCTGCCGGACGATGCCGGGAAGGGCGCCAGCCCCCAGGCCTGGGATGTGCAGGTCGGGAGCTTTTCGAGCCAGGAAAATGCCCAGGCATTACGCGACAAGCTGAGGTCGCAGCACTATACCGCGTACGTCGAGAAGGTGGTGCTCGATTCAGGGCATGACCGCTATCGCGTGCGCGTCGGCCCGGAGGTGCTGCATGCCGATGCGGAAAAGCTGCAGAAAAAGCTGGAACTACGGGAAAAGCTGCACGGCATCGTGGTCAGCCATTGATGAACGTGGTGACCTGCCGGGCCGGGATCAAGGCGGACAGTGAGTGCCCCATGGCCAGGGGCGTTTCAGCCGGGCGTATCGTGTGACCTGGATTGATTTTGCCATCATCGCCCTGGTGCTCCTGTCGACCCTGATCAGTCTGATGCGCGGGATCGTCAAGGAAGTGCTGTCACTGGCGTCATGGGCCGTGGCCTTCGGTGTGGCGGTGTATTACGCCAACCGGTTGGCGGCGATGTTCGCCGGCTTCATTCATGTGGATTGGCTGCGGTACGTGGCGGGTTTCCTGTTGATACTGGTCGCCACCTTGCTGCTTGCCTCGCTGCTCGGCCGCTTAATCGGCGTGGTGGTGAAGACCTCCGGGCTGGGACTGACTGACCGCCTGCTGGGCATGGCGTTCGGGTTCGCCCGCGGCCTGGTGGTCGTGGGCATGCTGACCGTCATGATGTCCGTCATGCCGGTGACCGACGAGGCCTGGTGGAAGGGGTCCGCGCTGCTGCCCTGGTTTCGCGGTGCGACGCAATGGCTCATGGATCATGCGCCCAAGGCCGACATTAAGGATGCGATCGGGCGCCTGGGCGATGGTTGAAGGGCCCGACAAACAGATTCATATTCCCGAGGGGTAGATCAAATGTGCGGCATTATCGGTATGGTGGGTAAGAGCGATGTCAACCAGTCGCTCTACGACGGCCTGACGGTCTTGCAGCATCGCGGGCAGGATGCGGCGGGCATCATGACCTGCACGGACGGCAAGGTCTATATGCGCAAGGACAACGGCTTTGTCCGGGATGTGTTCAACAACCGCAACATGATCGACCTGCGGGGCAACCTGGGTATCGGACACGTCCGTTACCCGACGGCGGGTCTGAGCTCGGCGGTGGAGGCCCAGCCCTTCTACGTCAATTCACCCTACGGGATCGCGCTGGCCCACAACGGCAACCTGACCAACGCTGAAGACCTGAAGCGCGACCTCTATATCGAGGATCTGCGCCACATCAATACCGAGTCGGACTCGGAGATCCTGCTGAATGTCTTCGCCCACGAGATGCAGCGCTCGGGCAAGCTGCGTATCGACGAGAACGACGTCTTCGAGGCTGTGGCGGGGGTCCACAGGCGCTGTCGCGGCGGCTATGCCGCTGTGGCGATGATCACCGGCTACGGCATCGTGGGCTTTCGCGACCCCTACGGTATCCGCCCCATCGTTTTCGGCAAGCGCGAGACCGATCAGGGGGCCGAGTACCTCATCGCCTCGGAGAGCGTCGCCCTGGATGTGCTGGGCTTTGACCTGATCCGAGATGTCGGGCCGGGCGAGGCGGTAGTGATCACCCTGGACGGCGAGCTTCATACCAAGCGCTGTGCCCCGAATGCGGTCAATGCGCCGTGCATATTCGAGTATGTCTATCTGGCGCGCCCCGATTCGATCATCGACGACATTTCCGTGTACAAGGCCCGCCTGCGCATGGGTGTGGAGCTGGCCAACAAGATCCAACGGGAATGGGCCGACCGGGACATCGATGTGGTGATCCCGATCCCCGATACGAGCCGCACGGCCGCGCTGCAGCTGGCCTATCACCTGGGGGTCAAGTACCGGGAGGGGTTTATCAAGAACCGCTATATCGGCCGGACCTTTATCATGCCCGGCCAGCAGCAGCGCAAAAAATCCGTGCACCAGAAGCTGAACGTCATCGACCTGGAGTTCAAGCGCAAGAACGTCCTGCTGGTGGACGATTCGGTGGTGCGCGGTACCACCTCCGAGCAGATCATTCAGCTGGCCCGTGACGCCGGCGCCAAAAAGGTCTATTTCGCCTCCGCCGCCCCGGCAATCCGTTTCCCGAATGTCTACGGGATCGATATGCCCGCCGCCAGTGAGCTCATCGCCCACAACAGGGATGACGATCAAGTGGCCGCCGAGATCGGCGCGGACAAGCTCATTTACCAGGACCTCGAGGCCCTGGTCCGGGCGGTGCGCAAGGGCAACCCCAGGGTCGAGCAGTTCGACGCCTCGGTCTTCGACGGGCGCTATGTCACCGGCGATGTGAGCATGGAGTACCTGGAGCAGCTGGAAAAGAACCGCAACGACAAGGCCAAGCAGCAGCGCCAGGGCCGGGACGCCTCCTCCGATCTTTATCAGGTCTCATAGGCCGCGGGCCCGTCGGGGCCGCCAACTGCCGCCGCAGGCAGCGTCGAGCCCCGGGAGAAATTGACAAATTGCTCATCGTTTCATAATCTTATTTTCATATAGTTTGGGTGCGCCGATTTGAGTTCAGCTTGCGGGCGCGTAACAAGTACGGCTAAAGCGAGGAGGACCCGCTTTAGCAACAGCGGGTTTTTTTATGCCCGCGATTTAAGCTTTGAAGACCGAGCTTTCAGACAAAGGGGAGCATGATGTCCGAATCACAAGACGACACGCGGGGGTTCGACACCGACGCGGTACACGAGGGGCACGTCGCCACCAACGAGGGGGAGCAGGCCGAGCCCATCTTCACTTCGTCCAGTTTCACCTTCAAGAGCGCCGCCGAGGCGGCGGCCCGCTTCGCCGGTGAGATCCCGGGCAACATCTATTCGCGCTTCTCCAACCCCACGGTACGGGCGTTCGAGAAGCGCCTCGCCGCCCTGGAGGGCGGGGAGCGGTGCGTCGCCACGGCCTCGGGCATGGCGGCGATCCTGTCCACGTGCATGGGGCTGTTGAAGGCCGGCGACCATATCGTCTCGTCGCGCAGTATCTTCGGCCCCACCACGTTGCTGCTGCACAACATCCTGCCCCGTTTCGGGGTGGATACGACCTTCGTCCCGGTGGCCGACTATACCCAGTGGGAGCAGGCGATCCGGCCCGAGACCCGTCTGCTGTTCGTCGAGACGCCCTCGAACCCGCTGACGGAGCTGGCCGATATCGCCCAGCTGGCCGAGGTGGCCCATCGTCACGGCTGCCTCCTGGTGGTCGACAACTGCTTTTGCACGCCGGCCCTGCAGCAACCCCTGAAGCTCGGCGCCGACATCGTCATCCACTCCGCCACCAAGTACATCGACGGGCAGGGGCGGTGCATCGGCGGGGCGGTGATCGGCACGAGGAACTGGTCGGCGGCGAGATCTTCAGTTTCCTGAAGACGGGCGGGCCGTCCATGAGCCCCTTCAATGCCTGGGTATTCCTCAAGGGGCTGGAGACCCTGCGCCTGCGCATGGACGCCCATTGCCGCAACGCCCTGGGCCTGGCCCAGTGGCTGGACGGGCTGCCCCAGGTGCACCACGTGTACTATCCCGGCCTGCCGACCCATCCCCAATACGAGCTGGCTACCCGCCAGCAACGGGCCTACGGGGGCATCGTCTCATTTGAATTGAACGGCGGACGCGAGGCCGCGTGGCGCCTCATCGACAGTGTGGAACTGATTTCCATCACCGCCAACCTGGGGGATACCAAGAGCACCATTACCCACCCCGCCACGACGACCCACGGCAGGCTCACCGCCGAGGAAAGGGCTCAGGCAGGCGTGGCCGACGGGCTGGTGCGCATCTCCGTGGGCCTGGAGGACCTGGAGGACCTCAAGCGGGACGTCCTGCAGGGGCTGCGCTAGGGCCGGCATGGCCGACCCCAGGGAGCTTCTGCTGGGCGCCGTCGATGCGGCCCTGACCGCGGTGAACGGCCGCCGGCGGGTCGGCGAATTCCTTCGGCAACACCCCATCGACACGCCGGTATGCCTGGTCGCCGTCGGCAAGGCCGCCGCATCCATGGCCCAAGGGGCCGTGGACGTATTGGGCGCGCGGATCGTCTCGGGGCTGGTGGTCTCGAAACACGGCCTTGAAGACCACCCCGTCGCGGGCGGCGTCGCCCTCGAGCACATCGAGGCCGGCCACCCCCGGCCCGATGAGCAGAGCCTGCGGGCGGGACGCAGGATGCTGGAGTTGATCGCCGGCCTGTCCCCCGGGACCACCCTGTTGTGCCTGATCTCCGGCGGAGCCTCTTCCCTGGTGGAGGTGCTGCCGGAGGGGGTTACCCTGGCGGACCTGCATCGGCTCAATGACTGGCTGCTGGGCTCGGGCTGGGACATCGCCGCCATGAACGGGCTGCGCAAACGCCTCTCCTGTATCAAGGGCGGGCGCCTGGCCCGGCGGGTGGCCGGCCGGCGGACTTACAACCTGCTTATGTCGGATGTGCCGGGGGACGATCCCGCCACCATCGGGTCGGGTCCGCTGGTGCCCGGCGCCCGCGGCGACATGCCCTCCGCGGAGCGCCTGCCCCCCTGGCTACAGCCGCTCATCGGTGCGGCGCCCGCCCTGCCCGGGGCCGGCGATCCGTGTTTTGCATCGGTGCGCACCCACATCGTTGCCTCGTCACGGGACGCGCGGCAGGCCGCCGTGGCATATGCCCGCGCCAAGGGCTGCAGCGCCCAGGACCATGATGAGGCGCTCACGGGCGATTTTCAGGACGTGGCCGCGACGATCGCCGCCCGGCTGAGGCAGGGCCCTGCCGGCGTGCACGTGTGGGGAGGCGAGAGCACGGTCCGGCTGCCTACGGCGCCGGGGCGCGGCGGGCGCAATCAGAGCCTGGCCCTGGCGGTGGCCGCCCGGATTGAGAATTGTCCCCGCGTCGCCTTCGTGTCGGTGGGCAGTGACGGCAATGACGGCGATAGCCGGGATGCCGGCGCCATCGTCGATGGGGCGACCACGGCCGCAGGGAGGGGCCTGGGCCTGGAGGCGAATGACTACCTGAGGCGTGCTGATGCCGGCGCGTATCTGGAGCAGGTGGGGGCGCTCATCTATACTGGGGCTACCGGCACCAATGTGATGGACTTGATGATCGGTTTATGCTGAAAAACTATATGCAGCCCGGTTTGTTGGCGGTTTTTGCTATACAATATAACCTTATGTTTTGTATTACATATCCCAGAGGAATCACGCCAGAGGCGCCTGTATTCGCGATGGCGCTTTAATTTGGACTCATTATCGGCCCGATTGGGTTAAAGTCAGCATCCTCCCCATTCGATATAACAACTAGTTACTTATAATAATCTTTTATCCTCTTTTACAGGTACCCCCAGGGGAGGAAGGGATATAGCTCGAAGCTGAGTCGGATCAAGGATGTGACTGCACCCGGATGTATTTGAATCCGTAGAACAATACGATGATGCACAATGATTACGTGAAGGTCGCAGCGGGCCTGTAAGCCGCAGCCGGTGCAGGTATTAGTGTTGGATGCCAATTAAACAGAATCATAATATAGGTGCCCCTGCCCGCTGGTCGTCGCTTCGTCCACATGCCCTCGCTTCCCTGGCCTTCACCAGGCCTGCACGCAGGCTTGCCCAGGTGTTCGCGGGCCTGTTCCTTTTCCTGTGTGTACAAGGCGTTACCTTTTCCGCGCCGGTTTCCGTCGCCATTCTCTATCCCGACGTCCCCGAGCCCTATCAGGGGATCTTCATGGAGATTGTTTCAGGGATTAATCAACGCCTGTCCGCCGGCGTGCATGACTATGTGCTGGACAACGACTTCGATGTCAAAGATATTGAGGCTTGGTTAAGCAAGCAGAAAGTCAGCGTCATTATCGCTCTCGGGCGGCGGGGGCTGAATGCGGCCACCGCGGCAACCGATAAGATACCGATTGTCAGTGGCGCATTGCTACTGACACCGCAAGACGAGAAGGCGAACGTGGTGGGGATCAGCCTCGCGGCGGACCCAAAACTGCTGTTTTCCCGGCTGCTTGCCCTGGACCCGGACATCAAGCGGATACAAGCGGTTTACGACCCCAGGCAAAATGCCTGGATCATGGGCCTGGCCGAAAAGGAGGCTGCGTCTTTGAATCTCGAGTTGGTCACTTATCAGGCCGGCAGTCTGCGTGAAGCGGTCTACGACTATAAGAAAATCCTGTTCGACGCGGACCCGCGGAGCGATGCCCTGTGGCTGCCGGTCGACAGCACGACCATGAACGACCAGGTGGTGCTGCCCTTGATCCTGCGCCAGTCCTGGGACCGCGGTTTGGTGGTCTTTTCCAGCAATCCCGCCCATGCCAGCAAGGGAGTGCTGTTCTCCGTGTTTCCCGATAACAAGGCCCTGGGGTCCCGCCTGGCGGCGCTCGCGCAGAAAGTGGTCACCGGTGACAGCACGCCGGCGATATCCCCCCTGGACAAGCTGTCATTCGCCATCAATGAGCGTACCGCCGATCACCTGGGTCTGAGTATTTCGGCGCAGTGGCGGCGCAAGTTCAAGTACGTGTTTCCCTCACAATGACCGGTTTCAGGCATGGGTATCGTCGATAAGATCATATCGCCGGCGGCAAGCTTCCAGCGCCAGGTATTCCTGACCATGGCCGTGGGGCTCGTGCTGCTTGCCCTGACCGCGTCGGTGACAACGTCGTGGCTGGCGAGCCGCAATGCCAGGCAGCACCTGATGCTGCAGGCCAAGCAGGTAACGGAGAATTTCGCCCGCCAGAGCGTGCTGGCCCTGTTGTTCGGCTCCGCCGATAATGCCTCGGACTCGGCGGCGGCGACCCTAACCTTTCCCGATGTGTCCTATGTGGGTATCCTCGACCTTAAGGGGAAGAAGTTGCTGGAGGAGGGGGACAAGGGCATTACCTGGGCGCCGCCGTTGAAACCCGAGCACAAAGGCGCGGTACTTGGCAGGGAAACGGCTACGTCCCTGGACTTTTACGCCCCCGTCTACACCCATGAAGACCCCAAGGGGGAGATTGGCTCGCCGTTTCAGTCCCAACGCCCCTCGCCGGAGCTGATCGGGACGGTTCATGTGGAGTTTTCCAAGGAGTCGCTGCTCAAGGAACAGGGCAGCATATTCTTCAACAATATCTCCCTCTCCCTGGGGTTCGCGTTCGTCCTGCTGGTCTTTCTGCGGCTGCTGATCAGGCGGATGACCACGCCCCTGCAGAACCTTTCTGCGGTCATGACCCTGGCCGATCAGCAGGAGGACGCCCAACTGCGTGCGCCGGTGCGCGGGCCGGCGGAGATCGCCCAAATGGCGCAGACCTTCAACAAGATGATGGAGACCCTGGAGGAACGGGACATGCGCCTGCGCCGCCACCGGGACATGCTGGAGACCGAGGTGGCCCTGCGCACCCAGGAGCTCGTCCAGGCGCGTGACGAGGCCCTGCGGGCCAGCCGGCACAAATCGGAGTTCCTGGCCAACATGAGCCACGAGCTGCGCACGCCCATGAATGCCATCATCGGCTATACCGAGATGGTCATCGAGGATCTCGAAGGTCAGGGCCAGGTGGAGGCCGTAGCCGACCTCAAGCGGGTGCAGAATGCCTCGCGGCATTTGCTGGCCCTCATCAACAGCGTCCTGGACCTGTCCAAGATCGAGGCGGGCCGGATGGAGCTTTGGATCGAAGCGGTCAGCATCGATGACGTGATTCACCAGGTCCGGGACTCGGTAGAGCCGTTGATCACCAAGAACAACAATCGCTTCGAAGTGGCGACGGACCTCACGGACGATACGCTGTATATCGACTCCGGCAAGCTGCGCCAGATACTGCTGAACCTGCTGAGCAACGCGGCCAAATTCACCGCTGAAGGCTTGATACGCATGTCCATCAGGCGCGACGCCCATGTGTTGACCGTCGAGGTCAAAGATACGGGTATCGGCATCCCCGCGGATCAGCTGGACCGCATCTTCCAGGCCTTTCATCAGGGTGACATGAGCACTACCCGCAATTACGGCGGGACCGGCCTCGGCCTCGGGATCAGCCAGAGCTACTGCCAGCTGATGGGCGGGCAAATCACCGTGCAGAGCCGGGAAGGCGAGGGTGCGACCTTTACGGTGACGATCCCCTTGCCCATCAAAGAGTGCGAAACCGCTGATGAGCAGCCGTATCTGGAACCGGCAAAGCGTGAGGAGACTCCGCCGCAAGCCGCCGACTTGCCGGTCGCCGAGGGCCTGCCGTCGATCATGATCGTAGACGATGACCAGCAGTTCATAGGCGATCAAACACCGGCCCTGCAGAAGTCGGGGTACCGGGTGGTTACCGCGGACGGCAAGCAGGACTTGCTCGATGAGATCCGTGAGAAGCGGCCGGATATCCTGATTTTGGAAGTCTTCTTGAACCTGCCCAACGACGGCTGGACACTGCTTGCACAGTTGAAAGGCGATGACGACTTGAGTGATATTGCCGTGCTGGTCATCTCAGTGTTGGACGAAAGGGCCAGGGCCATGGACATGGGGGCGGAGGAATTTCTCGTCAAGCCTGTTGATCGAGCGGAGTTGCTGGCGGTGGTGCGTAATCTAATGAATAGAAAAAGTGCTTTTAGCATGGAAGGCTCAATGGCACAGTCGTGACACTGTTGCTGATGAAAAAAGGGGTGTTGGCCCATGGGTATTGAAATTATTTCTGTTGGGGAGTCGAGAATCGAGGTGAATGTACAGGGCGTTGGCACCCCTGTCGTGCTGATACCTGGAATGGGCGTCGACGTTTCCATGTTCGATGACTTGGTGTCCAAGCTGAATAAAGCTGGTTTTCAAACGATCGCTATTAATGCCAGGGGTGTAGGAGGGAGCGCCGGCCCACTGGAAGGGCTGACCCTGCATGATTTTGCCTCTGATGTGGCGGGCGTGATTCGTATCCTAAACATTGCCCCCGCCCATATCCTCGGTGCAGCTACGGGTAATAGGCTCGCAAGGTGTGTGGCGGCGGATTTTCCGGACCTCATTAAGTCAGTGGTCTTGCTGGGTGCCGGTGGTCTGCTGGAGCCGGACCCTGAGGCGGCTGGGGCACTTCGCAGGATGCTGCAGCCCGGCCTGAGCCAAGAGCAGAGGCTTGACTGCGCGCGTGTGGCGCTCTACTCTCCGGCATCCGATATTGAAAAACTCGGTTTGCCTAAAGAGCCCTGGCCGGTGGTCTTACAGCACGCGCAGATTTATTTGACGACGCCGGTTAAGGAGTGGTGGGACGCTGGGCGAGCGCCCATGTTGGTTATACAAGGACTGGACGATCGGCTGGCGTTGCCGGGTAACGGCCGCCAGCTCGCCGACGAGCACGGTGACCGCGTCGAGCTTGTGGAGCTCGAGGAGGCGGGTCACTTGCTGTTAGTGGAGAAACCAAATGCAATTGCTGAGACCGTTATATCCTATCTAAGCAAGGTCCGGGGATTGAACGGCACAGCTTAGAGCGATCTAGCGGGGATGTGCGGGGCTTGAGCCGGTGGGCGTGCTATCTTGGTAAGCCGTTGGGCATCTAGCCCAAACTTCTCCATTGAGTAGCGATGTACCCCGTGTTTGTGCTGAGGATTATGCTTGAGCCAATCCTTGATGGATTGCTCTAGTCCCGGGTCGTGGGTATAGCCGAAGTGTTCGTATATACCTCTTACCGTGCCAAGGGGATCGTTGACCAGGTCCTGATAGTCAATGTCATAGAATTGCCCCGGATTGCCCGCGGCCTCTCGTGCGCGTGTTGCACGTTCATATGAAATCTCATATAAGTTTGTGGCGAATTCTCCTATTTCTCTCAAATTGATCCGGTCGCTTGCTATTGCCCGGCTAACGGCAAGTAAGCTGCAAAATGAGGCGATAGCGGTTTGAGGATTCCGGTGCATAAACACAATACTGGCATCCGGGTACGCCTTCAGTAAGGCATCAAGAAAAAACAGATGCACAGGGGCTTTTAATACCCACCGAACGCCCACCTTTCCCTCGGACAACAACTGGAGTTGCCTGCGGTGATATGCGTAGACGTTAGCAAAAGATTCGGGGGCTTCGTGGGTCAGCCATTGCCAGTAGCTCGGCGCGTGAAAGTAGAGTAAGAAGTGTGGGCTGGTAAAGGTATTCTCTAGCAGTTTCAGGCACTCATCAGGCCCTTTGGGGTTCAGGGAGTGAATTATGGGAACCTGAGGGGAAATGTAGTGGGTCATTTTGATGAATTTCTTCGCCAGATTGATCCGAGGGTCCCTTCGCGGATCGCCCGGCGATTCTGGTGGTACGGGGCATAAGGCCTCGTACATTTTGAGTGTTCTGCTGTGTGTGTCGAGGGACAGCAAGTTCTGTAGCAAGGTGGTGCCCGTGCGTGGGTACCCGATAATAAACAATGGTCGGTCAATAGGGACGGCACGCCAGTCGGGGCGCTGCTCCAGTTGTGACTGGATCTTTAGCCTGTTGACCAGGGCAGCAGTTGCCATCTGCTGCGCCATAAAGCGTCCCAGGAAGTTAAGAGACGCTTCCTGTTCTAACGAGCCGATCAAGAGTGACAGCGGGTTTTCAAAGGTATTGTCACCAAAATCTGATAACCTGGCCTTGGACTGTGCTCGTGATAGAAGTGCTGCGCTGGAAAGCGGAACGCGCATCCCCAACTTTTCGAAAGCCTTGCCTGCGCAATTGATTGCGCGAATTGGGAGTGGGCCAGTAGATACTTCAAAAGTGTCCTTCTCAGCGGGCGGCTGGTGATTGACCATTAGAGTTGACAATCTCTCATATTACAAATGTGCTTGCGGTCTTGAGAAGGCAGGCGATTTATCAAGAGTCTCTTTCTGGCACGGGGCGAGGCGCTTTTCCCTGATACTCGATATCTTCGCATTTTAATGGTAGGAAAGATTCCGGCGGCTGCATCATGGTGTCCACGTAACAGGCAGTAACGCCACTGTTTACGCACATAGCGGAAAACCGATAAACCTCGTCCGGGGAATATCCTTGATCGGAAAGGAAAGCCGAAGCATAGCCATTAATGTTCATCGTTTCGTCAAATTTTTCCACCAGTATATCCTGTATCTCGTAGGCGAGGGCTAAATGTCTGCCTATTTTAAAGCCGAGCTGCTTAGATACCCGTTCCAGCGCAATGACACGCTCATCGCCGCGAGATATAGGTCTAGCGTAGCCCACAATATGTGGCTTTCCATGGTATTGCGCGCACTTCCGGTCAATGATTTCCTGTGCTGTCATGCCGGCTTCCGCATCCTTGAGAGATTGTTGAATAAAAGCCACCCCTTCTATTAGGGGAAAAGTGCCGTACATAGTGGAATCCGCTGCGAGCATGCCGGCAGCCGTTCCCGCTACCGCCGAGCTTCTCATGGTGCCATTCAATGCGCCAATTTGGTTGCACCATATGCGGGCGTCCGGCCAACTCAGGCATATAAACGCCGCCTCAATCCAGTCTGCGACGCGCCGCTCGGGGAGCCTCCCCGTAGCATTGAGAACTAACATCTGGGCATAGGAGATGCTGCCAACAAGCTCTTCCAGGATGGAGAAACCGTGGCTGAATACCACGCCACCGGCAAATTTGGCACCACCCTTGCGGGCGTAAATCGTCCCATGTCTCCTTTCCCAGAAATCGAACGGCTGCTTATTCTTCGATGACATAGTGTTCATCATCAATAAATGGCATGGCAGTAATGGGTTTATTGGCCATTTCCAGGCCATGGGCCAGGAGTCCGGGCGCGCTTATTAACTGAAACAGGCCCGCGCCGGATCTGGGGTGAAAGCCAAGGTCAGAAAATACAGCGGCGGCCACGCCGGTAGTCAAGCCAGCCGCAGCCGCGTTCCTGTTCCAATATCTTTCGAATTCCATAGCCCCATCTAATATGTCTTCCGCTTCCGGGCTGCTCGGAAATAGCTCTGCGCGAGTTTTCTGAGGAAGGATGTCTATTCCTCCATATCGGGTGCCGAATCCTGGCACGATATGCCAGTCTCCTTCGGGCGGCTTCCGCGATGTGGGAAGAAGCTCTTTCCCACTGTTTCCGCGGTCTTCCTGGAGTGCTTGTTCAGAAACGCATAGAATCAGCAACCTCATTGCCGCCGAGATACGAGCCGCCTAGGGTAAGCTGGGCAATGGGCAAGATATGTGCCGTGTCAGTTTTGCCGATGCCTGTGTTCATGGCTGCCCGTGTGCGGGGTGTCGAGGGCCCGGATTGATCAGGCCGATCATCAGGGCCTCCAGTATTCGGGCCTGTTCTAACTCGGCAATTCGCCACGGAACAAGCAAGAATAGGACGTCGACAGAAGCTGCGTTTTCTGATCAGTTCAAAGATCTCATACCCGTGGCAATGAGCCTGCTCGGCGATATACGGATTGGAAGAGGACGGGGTTTCTGACCACAATTTGGTCTAGATGCGGGGCGCAAATTGTTCATTTCGTAAACGTGTTTTGTAAAGTCTCCTTCGGGTCACGTTTCATGGTGTGTCACGATTTTTCTTAGATGTTAGAAATTGAAGCGCAATTCTCCGTAAATGCTTCGCCCCTGCATCGGGAAGTCGTTTGGTATCGCGGGTGCCGGGGCGCTATATGGGCTGGGCTCGCGCGCAGCCGCATCGAAAAGATTGTGAACCAGCAAGGCCGCTTCCCAGTGGTCCGCAATTTCAGTGCGCCGTAATGTCAAATCGACTATAGCATAATTGTTGAGGGGAGGTCTCGGGTCCCCAGCTACTCGTTTTCGGTCCATGACCCAATTGATTTGGGGTATAATTGACCACTGCGGTAGAAACCGCCAATTCAGGCGACGTATAAGCTGGTGTTGCGGCGCATTACCCGCATTGGAGTGAGTGTTTTTATTGATTGACTTCTGAAGGGAAAAATTGCCTACCGAGTTTCAAGTTGTTCCTCATCTTCCAGTCGATTTGCCATTCGAACCCTTGACCATTTTGAGAGCCGGAGTTTGTGCTGATGAATCCCGCCCCGCTCTGGTTGGGTACCAGTTGGATGAGATCGCGAACCCAGTAACGAAATATATTGAGGGATGTGGTTACATTGAATGTCGGCTGATAATTGAAGGCGATTTCCGTGGTATCTATTGTCTCAGGCTTTAGATAGGGATTTCCGAGACGAATCGGGTTGTTGATTGCGTAGAGTTCCGCGAAAGAAGGCGCGCGAAAGGCACGGCCATAGAGTAATTTTGTTGTCAGATCATAGCGAGTCTGCCAAACCAAGGCGACACGAGGATTGAGGGTATTGCCGAAATCCGTATAGTAGTCATCACGCAAGCCGGCCGTGAGGTTCCAGTCGCGCGCAAATGACCACTCGTCCTGGACAAATACATAGTAGTTTTTGCGATTTGCTTTCTTCATAAAGATATTGGCGGTGCCCGTTACGTCCGGTAAGGTTCCGGTTACGACGGTAGGACCCATTCCCGGTTAATACACCGGGCCCATAATTTTTTGATTCCTTTGGAGAGAAATCAGTGTAATTGAACCCCGTCCCGATTCTGATCTGTGTTTATCAAATCCGTTGTAAAATGAGCTTACTCGGAATCGTGCATTGCGCTCGTGTCCTCCGGGCGTTCCTATTAAACCATCCGTGAAATTGATGGGGTGCCCTTGTAGAGGGCTGACGACGTTTCCCGTTCTGCCCGATCGGAAGGTAGCTGGCTCCGGGAGGGAATAGATGTACATATGTCGATTGCTTGAAGTCCTCATAGACTAGCCTGGTCGTGAAATCCCAGTTTTTGTCGAGCGTTGGGTTATGGTATACAAGATCAGTGTAATAGTTGTTAGTGCTCGCTGCTTCCGGTAGGGTCCAACGCCAAGCCGATGCCGGGGCCGAGGCCGAGGTCGTATTGCCGCCAATTCCATACGTGAAATCGCCAGTTCCCTTTTGATAGTTCAAGGTGCAAGTCCAGGCGTTTTTGTCGGGTGTTGGCGGGCCAGGGGCGAGTGAAGCACTTGTAGCCGTAGATCTGGTCGAAAATCGGTCTGGGCGTCTGATTGAATAATGCGTCCGTTGTCGCCGTCTGAGTGCAGCCACTCCATTGTAAATGCAACATTCATCCCTGCCCAGTGGCTTCCTTGGAGCAACCAGGCACGCTGGGTATCGAAGGATCCGGCACGCACCCCCATCTTGAGTACCATTGATTTCGTTGGCATTTTTTGTGATTACGTTGATTACCCCGGCAAAGGCATTGGCACCATATATTGCCGATCCAGGCCCACGAATCACCTCTACACGAGAAATATTTTCTATGGGTAGGGTGGATCGAAATCCCCTGTTTTCAAGGTAGACCTGAGTAATGGGTACCCCGTTTACCAGCATTAATATCTGTGGATTGAAGTCGGTATATATTCCGCGTATTGAGTAGATCGGAGCTGAATCCATAGGAGGAAGGAGAGACGTGCAGGCCCGGCACCGTCTCAAGCACGTCGTTCAAATCTCTCGCCCCCATGGCCTTCATCTGGTCATAGGTGATGACGCTCGCCACGGACGGCGCGCGGGAAATGGGTTGCTTGGCCCCGGTGGCGATGCTGACTACATCCTTGCTGCCATAGAGCTGCTCGAGGTCTTCTCCCTGGCCCTGGGATGCCCGCGCCGTAATGCTATAACTTGTTGAAAATACTATTGTAATAATAATTATGCGTATCAGTGCTGGTTTCAACTCTATTCCCTCTGGTGAGTTTTTTGCTTCCTATCGGCCCGGCCCCGGGATTCTGAAGTAACCCCGGCGGTACATGTTTTTGAACCAAGAGCCGCTGTGGAATAAAGGGGTGATTATTTGCCGGAGGCGAGCATCTCCAGTCGCTCACCCAGAGGCGGCGCTTCATTTCGGTCGATGCGGACATCCAGAAGGGTAGGGCCCGGATGCCTGCAAATGGCACCTATGTTCAAGGCGGCCATGTCATCGGGTGAGTTGATTGTATAGGCGGCCGCTCCCATCGCCCGCGCCATCTGTGCGTAATCAATGTCCGGCAGTTCGTGGCCGATGGGCTCCGCATCCGCCATGCGTTGGCCGTGCTTGACGGTGCCCAACGCGGCATCGTTCAAAAGCACGTAAATGACGCACAGCTTCTCCTGGACAGCCACGGTGATCTCCTGGCCACTCATGAGGAAGCTGCCGTCGCCGGTGATACAGACAACGGGTGCGTCGGGGCGCCCGGCGGCCACGCCGACTGCCCCGGCAATGGCCCAGCCCATGGACGAAAACCCCATGCCGGTGTGAAACAGGTTGGGCGTGCCCTTTCGTCTGCCGCTGAGACGCCTGTTATACGGTTGAAGGTAGTGGATGGCCCAGAGGAAACTGTTCCCGATCTCGGCGATGAACCGTGTCTGCGGAGGAAACAGCCGCGAGAGGTCAAACATGAGGCGCTGGGGTTTGACCGGGGAAGCCTCGTCGTAGCACTTGTGCTCTTCATTGAATCTGAAATAACGCAATACCTGATGATCAGGCGTCGTTGCGCTCCGGCGGTCACGTGAGCGTCGATCGAGCGACTGGGTATCTTGAGAGCCTGTGTCAGGGGTTTGCGATCCTCTCCTGTCCTTGATGCGTCGCTCGAACCTTACGACGTTGCTGCTTTCGCCGATCTGCCTGTTTTGAAGAATCGCCTTCGGCGAAGTTGTGGCGATGAGGGCCGAAAAGTGGTCATACACAAACTCAAAGGTCTGCGCCAGATTGCCGCAGGCGTGGTATTGCGCCATGGGCGAGCGGGAAAAGAATTGGGGTGTCGAATCCACATGTACTAGCTTGTTGCTCATTAGGCTGCCGTCGTCCCAACCATTGGTGGCCGCCTCATCCAGGCTGGTTCCAATGGCGATAATGAGTTCGACGTCCGGGTTGGCAACTGTATGTGTCGCGCTATTGTGGCCGGCAACGCCGAACACGCCGCGAAACTGGGGGTGATAGGGGCTGACGAGGCCTTTTCCTTGGGGTGTGGTAACCACCTCGGCGTTGACGAGTACGGCCAGGTCCAAAATGGTGCTGATACTCTCCGAGCAGCGCTCACCCACCAAAAATACCGTTTTTTTCGACTGCGCAATGAAGCGGCACAGCCTTTCGCTGGAGTCGATGTCAAAGGTGGATACAGGCTTGGTCAGCTCTGAAAGGTTATATCGGAGTCTTGTGCCATGGGCCGGTGCGCGGAGCAAATCCAAGGGGATGCTCAGGTGTGCGGGGCCCATGGGCGGCTGACAGGCGGCGATCAGGGCGCTGGCGAGCTTCCATTCCAACTGCTCGATGTGCGAAACGAGGGTGCTGTACTTGGTGCAATACCTCATTATCTCCACGGTATTGATGCCTGTGCACGATGACTCCTGAACGGCACCTCTGCCAAATGTGGTCAGCGGGCTCTGGGCGGTAATGACCAACAGCGGGATATTGTCCTGGTGAGCGGATGCCACGCCGGTAATCATGTTCGTCGCGCCCGGCCCCGAGGTGGTGCAGCACACACCCAATTTCCCCGTTTCCCGCGCATAACCGTCGGCCATGAAGGCCGCACCGGATTCATGGCGCGCAACCACAGCGCGCGGCCCGCCCCGGCGGGCACTGCGGGCCAGGGCGTTGTATAGCGGTTCGATGGGTCCCCCCGGGATGCCGAATACGCATTCGACACCGAGCTGCTCCAGGTAATGCACAATCAGGTCGCCGACCTCGACAGGAACGGCAGAGGTCGTCCGCGTCTCGTGGGGGTGCTTATTGATGTTCAATGTATGAGAACGCGAAGACGAAGCCATCAGCTTGTGCTCCTCCCTGACTTTTTACCTGATTGGCAGATTACCCACGCATTAAAGAAGTTGCAAGCAAATTTGAAGATCTTACTGGAGGTCTTGAGGCAATGCCTTTCATTATATAGGGTGATTGTTGCAACCGCATGACCAATCGCCGGGCGCCCTCAGCGCCGGCCTTGCAAGCCCGCCTCCGTCACCGTTTTCCGCGCCGCGGCGACGCCCGCACGGCGCTTGCGCCCACGGGCCGGTGCGTCGAGAGGCAATTTCGGGAGCGCGCGCCGCTGCCATCAGGGGCTTAACTGGGCGTGGCCTTTGACTGTCGCTCCGTCCCTGGGTTGACTGAAATTCCAGGGCTTATCAGGGCCCGTTGGGCATCTAAAGTTTTGATATCCCCCGCCGTTTAAGCCAATGGATGTCCAGCCGCCGCGGCCGCCATGCATCGCTCCTGTTGTGGCTGTGGGTAACTGCGGGCCGACGCTCAACTTGTTGAAAAACAAAAATAAAGCGCGGCTGGACAAATGGTGTTGGTGACTGCGTAACACGGTCTTCAAGAGGAACTGGAGAGGGGACATGTCCTTATTTAATCGGATCCCGCTGTTGGATCGCTTGTCGGTGCACAACAAGGTCAGCCTGACCATGGTGGTCATCTTCGTCCTGGTGATCGGGACAGTGACGGCCTATACCGCCAAGCGCGAGAAGGATCGCATCCTGGATATCGGTGAACAGATCACCAAGAACATCACCACGTTTTACTTCGACAGCCTGAACATGATGATGGAGACGGGCACCATGGATCAGCGCACCATGCTGCGCAAGAAGGTGCTGCGCCGGCCCAACATCGTCAACGCCCGGGTGGTGCGCGGGGAGCCGGTGAAAAAGCAGTTCGGACCCGGCTTCAAGGATGAGCAGCCCCAGGATGCCTTGGATTTCAAGGCACTGAAAGGCAACGAGGTGGTTCAGGTGGAGCACGGCAAGAGCGGGCGCGTCATCACGGCGCTGACGCCGTTCCATGCCACCAAGGACACCAACGGCGTCAACTGCCTGGTCTGCCACAATGTCCCGTCGGGGGCGGTCAACGGGGCGATACGCGTCAGCTATTCCATGGCGAGCATGGATGCCGCCGCCGAGTCCGACATGAAGCACAGTGTGATGGCCAACCTGATCCTGCTGTTTCTCGGGGTACTGCTCGCCAATTTCCTGTTGCGCTCGTGGATCTCCAACCCCTTGTCGAACCTGATGGGGGCGGTGACCCGCCTGTCGGAAGGCGATACCACGGCCCGTGCCGAAGTCACCGGCAAGGATGAGCTCGGCAAGCTGGGCCAGGCATTCAACACCATGGCCGACAATATCCAGGCCAGCTCCGAGCGCGAGCGCCTGCAGACCGTGCGCGAGCGCGAGGCGGCGGATGAGTTGAGGGGCAAGATCGACGTCCTGTTGGACGTAGTGAACAAGGCCTCCCGCGGCGACCTGACCGGGCGGGTGACATTCTCCGGTGACGATGCCATCGGTGAATTGGGCCGCGGCCTGCAGCAGATGGTGGACAACCTGCGCCGGATGATCGAGGAGAAACAGCACTCGGTAGAGGACTTGAATGACAAGGTCGGCGTTATATTGCAGACGGTACAGGGGGCCGCCAACGGCGACCTGACCGGCCGGATCGATGTCAGCGGCGAGGATGCCATCGGCCAGCTCGCGGCGGGCGTCCAGGCCATGATCGACAGCCTCAACGCCCTGGTCTCGCAGGTCCAGCGCTCCGGTATTCAGGTCACCTCCTCCGCGACGGAGATCGCCGCTACCGCCAAACAGCAGGATGCCACCGTCTCCGAGCAGGCGGCGACCGTCAATCAGATCGTGACCACCGCCACCGAGATCTCCAGCACCACCAAGGAACTGGTCAGCACCATGGACGAGGTCGCCGAGGTCGCCGAGAGCACGGCCTCTTCCGCCTCCGAGGGGCATGCCGCCCTGGAGAACATGGAGGAGACCATGCGCCAGGTGGTCGATGCGTCCTCGACCATCGCCTCCAAGCTGGAGGTGCTCAATGAGAAGGCGGGGAACATCAATTCGGTGGTGACGACGATTACCAAGGTGGCCGACCAGACCAACTTGCTGTCCCTCAACGCGGCGATCGAGGCCGAAAAGGCCGGTGAGTACGGCGTGGGCTTTTCCGTCGTGGCCACCGAGATACGCCGCCTGGCCGACCAGACGGCCGTCGCTACCCTGGATATCGAGCAGATGGTCAAGGAGATGCAGTCGGCGGTCTCCGCCGGCGTGATGAGCGTCGACAAGTTCTCCCGGGAGGTCGGCCAGAGCGTTGAGGACGTGCGCACCATCAGCGCCCAGCTGGCACAGATCATCCAGCAGGTCCAAACCCTGTCGCCCCGTTTCGAGAGCGTGCATCAGGGTATGCATTTTCAGTCGGACGGCGCCGAGCAGATCAAGCAGGCGATGGTGCAGTTGAACGAATCGGCGCAGCAGACCGTCGAGTCCCTGCGCCAGTCCAACACCGCCATAGAGCGATTGAATGACGCCGCTCATGATCTGCAGGGCGGTGTCTCCAAGTTCAAGGTCGTTTCGTAGGGGTGGCCGTGCTGTTACTGCTGTTGCGCCTGGGCGCCGACCGCTACGCCCTGGATGTGCGCCAGGTATTGGAGGTCATCCCGGTGGTCAAGCTGAAGAAGATCCCGCGCGCCCCGGACTGGGTGGCGGGGATGCTCAGCTATCGCGGCCGGCCGACGCCGGTCATCGATCTGTGTCAACTGGCCCAGGGCTACCCGGCCAGGCCCGCCCTCAGCAGCCGGATCGTCCTGGTGAGCTATCCCGACGGCAACGGCGCCGCCCGCGTCTTGGGCCTGATCGCGGAGCAGGCCACCGAGGTGGTCAGGCGCGATGAGAGCCAGTTCCGCGATAGCGGGATCCATCTGAGTGAGGGGCCTTATCTGGGCCGGCTGATCAGCGACAGCGAGGGAATGATTCAGGAGATCGAGGTCGCACCCTTGCTCCCGGAGGCTGTGAAGGAGCTGTTGTTCGGGGAGCGCGAAGCAGTGGATGCCACTTTGGCCTGACGCGCGGACTGACGAGGCGGGCTGGTCTGCGCATTGACTGGAATGAGATCACACGATGATCAGCGCTATTGAAAAGCTGCTCCACGAACGCACCGGGCTCGACATCTCCACGGTAGGTCAGTCCACCATCGAGCGCGCCGTCAAAAAGCGCATGAGCGCTTGTGATATCTCCAACATCAAGTCCTACGCGGATTTACTGGAGACATCCAGTGTCGAGATGATGGGACTGATTGACGAGGTCGTCATCCCGGAGACCTGGTTCTTCCGTGACGGGGAGCCCTTCGCGGCCCTGTCGGAGTTCGTCCGGACGGAGTGGATACCTTCGAAGCGGCGCGAGCCCATGCGCCTGCTGAGCATTCCGTGCTCCACCGGCGAAGAGGCCTACTCCATCGGCATTGTGCTCTATGAGGCCGGCCTGAAGAAGGGAGATGCCCACGTCGATGCGGTGGATATCAGTCACCGGTCCATTGAGGCCGCGAAGCGGGCGATCTATGGACCCTATTCGTTTCGCGAAAAGCGCTATGGCCTGCGTGAATACTATTTTCAGGCTCAGGACGGACTCAACACCCTGATAGAGCCCGTCAGGGAGATGGTGCACTTTCACTACGGCAACCTGCTCGAGCCTTACACCCTGGCGTGCCACGGGCCCTATGACGTGATCTTCTGCCGCAATCTCCTCATCTATTTCGATAAGGCGACGCAACAGCGCGCGGCCAAGATACTCAATAGCCTGTTGGCGGCGGACGGGCTGTTATTCCTGGGGCACGCCGAGACGGGCCAATTCTTCGATGGCAATCTCACCCCTCTGCCGCGCAGGGGCTCGTTTGCCTACCGCAAGCTCAGCCCCGAGGCCCGCAACGCCTCCCTGCCCCCGGCGTCCAAGAGGCCGCTGGCAAAGCACCGGCCGCCCACCCCCCCGTCATCGGGTAAGACTCAGCACCGGCCGTCGCGGGAGAACGTCCCCTCGCCGCCGCCGGCACGGGGCGGTGAAAAACCCCGGGCGGACCCCTTGAGACGGGTCACCGAGCTGGCCGATCGGGGGCGGATCGAGGAGGCCGTTTCGATCTGCGAATCTTACCTGTGCGAGGACCGGGAGAGTTCGCGGGCCTACTATCTGCTCGGGGTGCTGAGTGAGTCCTCGGGCGACGAGCAGCGCGCCGAACAGATGCTGCGCAAGGCCGTTTACCTGGAACCCGATCATGAAGAGGCCCTGGCGCATTTATCACTGCTGGCGGAGCGCAAGGGCGACACCCGTGCGGCGGAGGCATTCCGGCGTCGCATGAGGCGCATCGCGGAGCGCGCCTCGGTGGAGAAGGCGCACTGAATTTATGACTGTCAAAGCGAGTATGGCGCCACTGGACGACAGGGTGGATGATTGCTGGAACCGCATCGGCGTGTGGGGCTCTCAGCAACCCCGCTGTCCCGTTCTCGATGATGTTATCCACTGTCGAAACTGCAGCGTTTATTCGTCGGCGGGCCGACACCTGCTGGAGCGTGAAGCCCCGGCGGGATATATGGATGAATGGAGCGAGGTCCTCTCGAGACAGGGGCAGGCCGCGACGGAGGCCGCCCTCGCCATGCTGGTGTTCAGAGTGGGCGACGAATGGCTGGGACTGACGACAAGGGTCGTTCGTGAAATCTCGAAAATCCGTCCCATGCACCGGATTCCCCATCGCAATGATCAGGTACTGGGAGGCCTGGTCAATGTCCGTGGAGAGCTCCTGATAGCCATTTCCCTGGGGAGCTTGTTCGGTATCCGCAAGGCGGAACGGTATACCTCCGGCCATGTGGAACAGAGCTATGCGGAGCGTCTCATCGTGATCGAGCAAAGGGGCGCCGATTTCGCCTTTCCGGTCAGTGAAATATACGGCATTCACCGCTACCGTCAGGGCGATCTTCGGGACGTGCCGGCGACGATCGACCATTCGGGTGCGTCGTACATGAGGGGCATATTGACATTAGGCCACTGGCATGTCGGCTGCCTGAATGAAGAGGAGCTGTTCGAGTCCCTGGCGAGGTGCCTGAAATGAGCGCATCGGACGGCGGCTTCGGTGATCTGTCCCTTATGGACCTGTTCCGCATGGAGGTGGAGGGGCAGATCAATACCATGACGGAATCACTGTTGGCCCTCGAGGACTCGCCCATGGCGGAGGACCACCTCGAGGCCTTGATGCGGGGGGCCCACTCCATCAAGGGGGCGGCCCGCATGGTCGGGGTCGAACCCGTCATCCGGGTGGCCCATGTCATGGAGGACTGCTTTGTCGCCGCCCAGAACCACCAGGTCATATTGAACAGCGGCGACGTCGATGTCCTGTTCCAGGCGATTGACCTGATTGCGCGCCTCGCCAAGGTCAAAGATGACGGCGAAGGCAACGGGGAGCAAGAGGCCGAGGGACGGGTCGCCGCATGGGTGGAATCCCTGTCGGAGATTCTGCGCCGGGGAACCCGGGACGAGGCGCCGACCGCCGCGTCCCCCGCCGACGAGTCGGGCCCGTCCGCTTCCCGGCCGGAGACGGCCGGTGACACTGGGGCGGCCCCGGATGATAGTCCGCCGGAGCTGCCCCCCGAAGGCGACGACGACGGCGGCGCCGGGCCGGGCGAGGTGGGCGAGGCAACGCTCAAGGACCGGGTGATCCGCGTCAGCTCGGCGCGCATGGACAAGATCCTGGGGCTGGCCGGGGAGGCCATGGTCGAGTCCCGCTGGGTCCGCCCCTACCTGGATTCGATGACGCGTCTCAAGCAGCACGCCAATCAGGTCACCCTGTGTCTGGACGGCCTGCGCGAATTGCTGGATCTCCAGGCGCTGGACGCCCGCGCCGCGTCCTTGTTGAGCCAGGCGCGCCAGGGCATCTCCGAGTGCCGCCAGATACTGACCGATCGCATGGTGGAGCTGGCCGATTACGATTATCGCAACAGCGACCTGGCCGAGCGCCTTCACAACGAGGTCATCAGCAGCCGCATGCGGCCGTTCTCCGACGGCGTCGAGGGGCTGCAGCGCATGGTGCGCGATCTGGCCCGCTCCCTGGGCAAGGAGGCCCGTCTCGAGATCAAAGGGCCGCATACCCTGGTGGACAGGGAGGTCCTGGAGAAGATCAAGACGCCCCTCAACCACTTGCTGCGCAATGCCATCGACCACGGTCTGGAGGACCCCGGCGAGCGCACCCGGCTCGGCAAGCCGCCCCACGGCCTGATCTCCATAGAGGCCTATCACCGCTCCGGGATGCTGTCCATCTGCGTCGAGGATGACGGGCGGGGTATCGACCTGGACGTGCTGCGCGACAAGGTTGTCGGCAAGGGACTTGCCACTGAGGCGATGGCGCGCCGGATGAGCGAGGCTGAGCTGTTGGAGTTCATGTTCCTCCCCGGGTTCAGTACCCGCGACACCATCACCGAGGTCTCGGGCAGGGGCGTGGGTATGGATGTGGTGCAGGATGTGGTCAAGGAGGTGCGCGGCGTACTCGGCGCATCGACCAAGGCGGGGAAGGGGACGAAGATCCACATGCAGTTGCCGTTGACCCTGTCGGTGATCCGAACCCTGCTGGTGGAGATCAGCGACGAGTATTATGCCGTTCCGCTGGCGCGGGTCGACCGGCTGTTGCGGGTTTCCCGAAGCCAGGTCGAGCTCATGGAGGACCGCCAGTTCATTACCTTTGAGAACCAGCATATCGGTCTGGTGTCCGCTTCCCAGGTGTTGGCGGAGGAGCAGAGCGCTTCCTCCGAAGAGGAGCTGCACATCGTGGTCTTGAGCGACAGGCACTCGCGTTATGGTGTCGTCGTCGACCGTTTCGTGGGAGAGCGCGAGCTCGCGGTGCGGGTCCTGGATTCGCGCCTGGGCAAGGTCAAGGATATCAGCGCCGCCGCCTTTATGGACGACGGGACGCCGGTGCTCATCATTGACGTCGATGACATGGTCCGCTCGATCGACAAGCTGATCACCGGCAACCGCCTGCACAAGGTGAACTATGCCGGCGGCGGCGACCGTGAGGCGGGCCGCAAGATCCTCGTGGTGGACGACTCGGTCACGGTGCGCGAGGTCGAGCGAAAACTGCTCCAGGCCAGCGGCTATGAGGTCGATGTGGCCGTGGACGGCATGGACGGCTGGAACGCGGTGCGAAGCGACGCCTATGCGCTGGTGATCACGGACGTGGACATGCCGAGGATGGACGGGATCGAGCTGGTGCGGCTCATCAAGCAGGATCACGCCCTGAAGCAGACGCCGGTGATGATCGTTTCCTACAAGGACCGTGACGAAGACAGGCGCCGCGGGCTCGAGGCGGGTGCCGATTATTACCTTACCAAGAGCAGCTTTCACGACGAGAGCCTGCGCGAGGCCGTGATTGATTTAATCGGAAGCGAGTAAGAATGAGAATAGCAATCGTCAATGATATGCAAATGGCCGTAGAGGCCTTGCGCAGGTGCATACGTTCGCGCCCGGGATACGAGGTGGCATGGGTGGCGTGGAACGGCGAGGAGGCCGTCAGGTGCTGCCGGGAGGATACGCCGGACCTCATCCTCATGGACCTGATCATGCCGGTGATGAACGGTGTAGAGGCCACCCGCCGGATCATGGAGCAAAGCCCTTGCCCGATACTGATCGTGACCAATTCCGTGCACAACAACGCGGCCCTGGTATTCAACGCCATGGGCGCGGGCGCCCTGGACGCGATCAAGACGCCCATCATGGAGCGAAGCGCCGCCGCCGGCGGTGAAGGCGGTGACGGGCTGTTTTCCAAGATCAACACGATCGGGAAGCTGAGCAGAAACGCCGTCAAAAAGGTGGTCGAGCCGCATGCCCCGTGCGTGCCCGACAGGGATGCGGGGAGCTGCGGTCCGCTGGTGGCGATCGGGTCCTCATCGGGCGGGCCGGGCGCGCTGGCGGCGGTGGTGTCCGCGCTGCCGGAGGATCTTGCCGCCTCCGTCGTGATCGTCCAGCACGTGGACCATCTGTTCGCGAAGCAGCTGATGTTGTGGCTGAACGAACAGAGCCCCTTGACGTTCCGGCTGGCCAGAGAAGGCGACGTCCCGCAGCCGCGCACGGCCTACGTGGCGGCGACCGACGACCACCTGGTGTTGTCCGGCAGGGGTGCGTTCATGTATACCCCCCATCCGCGTGACTATGTCTACCGCCCCTCGGTCGATGTGTTCTTCGAGAGCGTGGCCGAGCACTGGGACGGCCCGGTGCTCGGCATCCTGCTGACCGGGATGGGCCGCGACGGGGCCGCGGGGCTGCTGAAATTGAGGCAGGTGGGGTATCACACCATGGCGCAGGACAAGGCCACCAGCGCGGTATACGGCATGCCCAAGGCGGCCGCGGACATCAATGCCGCCGTGCAGGTTTCGCCCATTGGGGAAATTGCCGGGGCGATCACGGAATTTGCGAATGACCATGCATACAGTCAAGAGTTATCAAGATCATGAAAACAGATGACGAGCCTGAAAGTGGATCGGCCGCCGGGCACCAGGACCGGTATGTGGTGTTTTTGGTGGATGATCAGCAAATGGTCGCCGAGGGGATTCGGCGCATGCTGGAGCCCGAGGCCGACATAGAGTTCCACTACTGCAGCGACCCCAAGCGGGCCGTGGAGATGGCGTCACAGGTCGGTCCTACCGTCATATTGCAGGACCTGGTCATGCCCGATGTCAGCGGCATGATGCTGGTCAGGTTCTTTCGCAAACACCCGGCGACCGCCAATGTGCCGATCATCGTCTTGTCGAGCAAGGAGGCCGCTGTGGACAAGAGCGAGGCCTTCAGTCACGGTGCCAGCGATTATCTGGTCAAGCTCCCCGACAGGATAGAGCTGATTGCGCGGATTCGAGCCCATTCGCGCAGTTACCTCGCCCAGGTCCAAAGGGACGAGGCCTACAGGGAACTGCGGACGCTGAAGACTCAACTGGAGGAAAAGAACAAGGAGCTGGAACGGCTTTCCTCCCTGGACGGGCTGACGGGTATTCCCAACCGCAGGATATTCGATGAGGTGCTGGACAAGGAGTGGAAACGGGCCGTCCGTGAGCACGCGTGCATCTCGTTGCTGTTGATCGATATCGATTACTTCAAGCTCTTCAATGACACCTACGGTCATCAGGGCGGTGACGACTGCCTGGAGCGGGTCGCCAAGGCGCTCGACGGGGGGCTGAAGCGCGGCGGCGACATGGTCGCCCGGTACGGCGGCGAGGAGTTCGCCGTCATCCTTCCGTCCACGGATGCCGACGGCGCGGCAAACATTGCCCGCACCCTCTGCGACGCGGTCAACGCCTTGAATATTACCCATACGCAGTCCCAGGCCACCGACCACGTCACCATCAGCATCGGGGTGGCCTCCTGGTCGCCGGCGGTCGGCGATGAGCCCTCTCAACTGATCACCCTTGCCGATGAGGCCCTGTACAGGGTCAAGGACCAGGGGCGCAACGGATTTCAGTGTGCCGAGGCCCCTGCCGGGGCGGAAGACCACAGCTGAAGGGCGCCCGCGCCCCGGGCGGGCGAGGGTCGAGAAGGTGTCTCAGCCCGTCTCGGGCGCCTTGATCTCGGCGGGTCTGACCTTGACCACTTTGACGGCGTTTTCGCTGGATTGGACGATCTCGATGGTGTAGCCGGAGATGCGCAGGCTGGTACCCGGCTCGGGGATCGCCTCCAGGTACTCGATGACCAGGCCGTTCAGGGTCTTGGGGCCGTCGGTGGGCAGCTGCCAATGGAGGAACCTGTTCAACTCACGGACATTTGCGCTGCCGTCGATGAGATAGGTGCCGTCGTCCTGGGGGTGGATGTCTTTGGTGGCGGTGGACAGGCTGGTGGTGAATTCCCCGACGATCTCTTCCAGGATGTCCTCGACGGTGACCAGCCCCAGGATATCCCCGTATTCGTTGACCACCAGGCCGACACGCTGCTTCTGGCGCTGGAAGTTGAGCAACTGGGTATTGAGGGGCGTGCCCTCGGGGATGTAGTAGGGTTCTTTGAGCAGGGTAATGATCCGGTCCTGGGTGAAGCCGCCGGAGGCCAATTCCCGGAGGGCGCGACGCAGGTCCAGGATGCCGGTGACGTTGTTGATGTCCTCGTGGAAGACGGGCAGCCGGGTGTGGGGGCTGTTGGTGAGTATCGCCACAACCGTGTCCCATTCGTCATCCAGGTCGATGCCGATGATCTCGTTGCGCGGCACCATCACGTCATCCACCGAGACCTTTTCCATGTCGAGGATGCTGAGCAGCATGCGCTGGTGGCGTCTCGGGATCATGCTGCCCGCCTCGTTGACCACGGTGCGCAGCTCCTCGCTGCTCAGGTGCTGCATGGGGCCCTCGTCCGGGGAGACCCCGAACAGGCGCAGGATCTGGTTGGCGATGAAGTTGATGGTCCAAACGGCGGGGTAAAGCACCATCATGAGGGGCTTGAGGATATAAGCCGCCGGGAAGGCGATGCGCTCCGGGTTCAGGATGGCCAGGGTCTTGGGGGCGACTTCGGAGAAGATCAGGATGACCAGGGTCAGCAGGCCGGCCGCGGCGGCGATCCAGGCCTCGCCCATCACGCGCAGCGCCAGGATGGTGGTGACCGAGGAGGCGAGGATATTGACGAAATTGTTGCCCAGCAGGATCAGGCCGATGAGCCGGTCCGGGCGCTCCAGCAGGGCGAGGGCGCGCATCGCCCCGGGGTGCTGGGCCTTGGCGAGATGGCGCAGGCGATAGCGGTTGAGGCTCATCATCGCCGTCTCGGAGGCGGAAAAACACGCCGACAGCACGATGAGAAAGACGAGCAGGCCGATGAGTGTACGAAGAGAGAGCTCTTGTATCACTTTGTCGTCGAGTCGTCCTTGGCGTTGATCGCTTCGCGCGGACGCAAGGGGCGGCGGCCCCAAGAGCCCGTATCGCCCGACGCTGTAGCGGCGTGACTGGGCATGGCGCTATCGTCCCAGAATGAGTTCCAGTACCATCTTGCTGCCGAAATAGGCCAGCAGGAGCGAGGCGAAGCCGCTCAGTGTCCAGCGAATGGCCGTTTTGCCGCGCCACCCGTAACGCCAGCGGCCCCACAGCAGGATGGCATAGACGAACCAGGCCGTGATCGCCAGGACCGTCTTGTGGGCCACGTGCTGGGCGAACATGTTCTTGAGGAACAGCATGCCCGTGATCAGGGACAGGCTCTCGAGGAAGAATCCCACGCCGATCATCTGGAACAGCAGGGTTTCCATGGCCTCCAGCGGCGGCAGGGCGCGCACGAAGCCCAGGTGACGCCGGTCGTGCAGCTGCTTGTTCTGTATGGCCAGCAGTATCGCCTGCACGGCGGCGATGCTGAGTACGGCGTAGGCCAGGATGGATATCACGATGTGGGTCTCGAGCTTGACCGCCTCGGCCTCGCGCAGGATATCGTCGGAGGGGAAGATCAACTCCAGGACCACGGCGATGCCGGCCAGGGGCAGAATGGCGATGCCGAGGTTTTCAACGGGTTTGCTGATGACGGTGATCACCAGCAGCACGACGATGAGCCAGGAGAACAGCGACAGGGCGTTGAAGAAGCCGAGATTCACACCCACGGGCGTGAAGATATGGTCATAGAGGATAATGGCGTGCAGGGTGATCGCCACGGAGCCGAAGGCAATCATCACATGCTTGCCGGTGGGCGATTGTATCCCCTTCACGAGGCGCACCCCCAAGAGGGTCCCTACCGAGAGATAAATCAAACTGGTGATGGGGCTAAGGGCGGTTGTCGTCATGACCGGCTTGTTACAAATATAGGTATCGTTCCCGACACTTGCGGGGACGGCGCGCACTGGACAAACGCGGGTTTGCCGGCGGGATGTGTCCGGCCGGGTTCAATTCTACAACATTCAAGTAAATGGTCGTGCTGTCGAATTATACTTCGATAGCCTGTTCTGGGTTTGGACGCCGATCGGGCTTCAATCATGAGTGGCACATAAATCCTTAAGAAATCATAATATTGTCAGATATAGTAAAACACAAGCCCAGCGGAGACGTGGATGAGACTGCGCATCTTGGGATGTAGCGGGGGGATCGGCATGCAACTGCGCACCACCTCCCTATTGGTCGACAATGATATCCTGATTGACTCGGGGAGCGGCGTCGGGGACCTGAGCCTCGATGAGATGGCTCGGATCAGGCATATCTTTTTGACCCATTCCCATCTGGATCACATCGGGTTCATCCCCTTCCTGCTGGACAGCATCTTCGATCGTATCCGCGAGCCCATCGTCGTCCACGGGCTGCCGGAGACCCTGCAGGCCCTGCGGGAGCACATCTTCAACTGGGTTATCTGGCCCGATTTTTCCTGCCTGCCCAGTCCGGAGCACCCGGTGGTGGTGTATCGGGAAATGCAGCCCGGCCAGCCCCTCACCCTGGGAGACCGGACCCTCGAGATGGTCCCCGTCAGGCACGCGGTCCCGGCGGTGGGGTACCGGCTCGAGTGCCCCGGCGGCGTGGTGGCCTTCAGCGGCGATACCACCAGCAACGACCACTTCTGGGAGGCGCTCAATGCCCGCCCGCGCCTGGATATTCTCATTGTGGAGACCGCCTTCTCCAATAAGGATGTGGAGATTTGCCGCCTGTCGCGCCATTACTGCCCGCAGCTGCTGGCGGGCGACATGGAGAAGCTGCAGCACCGCCCCGCCGTGTACATCTCCCACAACAAGCCGGGGGATGAGGAAGTCATCATCAAAGAGTGCCGGGAGGCCATGCCCGGACGCAATATCGAACCCCTGCTCAGCAATCACATATTCGAGTTATAATCCACGCTGGATCACCCGGCACGGCGTGTGGCGGGCACAGGCCCGCGCCCGCGCGCGTGGAAATAATTGATAAGGCAGATGTGAGACTATGTTCGATTCGCTGAGTGAACGCCTGAAACAGACCATGCGCAACCTGAGCGGGCGCGGGCGTCTGACCGAGGACAACATCAAAGGGGCCCTGCGCGAGGTGCGCATGGCCCTGCTCGAGGCGGACGTGGCCCTGCCGGTGGTGCGCGCGTTCATCGACCGGGTGAAGGAGCGGGCCGTGGGCCAGGAGGTCCTGCAGAGCCTCACCCCCGGCCAGGCCCTGATCAAGGTGGTGCGCGACGAACTCGTCGCCATCATGGGCGAGACCAACGAGGCGCTGAACCTGCAGACGGCCCCGCCGGCGGTGGTCCTGATGGCCGGCCTGCAGGGCTCGGGCAAGACCACGACCACCGGCAAACTCGCACGCCGGCTCAAGGAGCAGGACAAGAAGTCCGTGGCCGTGACCAGCTGCGATGTCTACCGGCCCGCCGCCATCGACCAGCTCCGGACCCTGGCGGGCGAGGTGGGTGTCACGTTCTATCCCAGCGCGTCCACCGAAGACCCGGTGGCGATCGCCAAGCGCGCCGTCGAGGACGCCAGGCGTCAGCTGATCGATGTGCTGATCATCGACACCGCCGGGCGCCTGCACATCGATGAGCGCATGATGGATGAGGTGCGCCGTATCCACGAGGCCGTTGACCCGGTGGAGACCCTGTTCGTCGTCGACAGCATGACCGGCCAGGACGCGGTCAACACCGCCAAGACCTTCAATGAGACCCTGCCGTTGACCGGCGTCATCCTGACCAAGACCGACGGCGACGCCCGCGGCGGGGCGGCCCTGTCCATCCGTTACGTGACCGACAAGCCGGTCAAGTTCCTGGGCGTGGGGGAGAAGAGCGCCGCCCTGGAGCCGTTTTATCCCGACCGGGTGGTGTCCCGTATCCTGGGCATGGGCGATGTCCTGAGCCTGGTGGAAGAGGCGGAGCGCACCGTCGATCAGGAAAAGGCCCGGAAGCTTGCGGATAAGTTCAAAAAGGGCAAGGGGTTCGATCTTGAGGACTTTCGCGACCAACTGCAGCAGATGCGCAATATGGGCGGCATCGCCAGCCTGATGGAAAAGATCCCGGGGCTGTCGGGGCTGCCGCAGGCGGCCAAGAGCCAGGTGGATGAGAAGGAGTTCGTGCGCATGGAGGCGTTGATCAATTCCATGACGCCCCAGGAGAGGCGCCGCCCGGACATCATCAAGGGATCGCGCAAGCGGCGCATCGCCGCCGGCTCCGGCACCCAGGTCCAGGATCTCAACCGCCTGCTCAAGCAGTTCACCCAGACCCAGAAGATGATGAAAAAGATGACCAAAGGGGGCATGGCCAAGATGCTGCGGGGGATGAAAGGGCAGTCCTTCCCCGGCGGGCCGTTCTGACGACCCTCCCGGCCGCCTGCCGGCCTCGAGCATTGATCTGTAAAAACAGTATGTTATGGCGCGCCACGCCCGGCGGGCGGGTGGCGCGCCTGGCGCGGGCGGGGGGCGCCGGGGTGGGGGCTGTGCGCCGGCGCGAGGAAGATTTTCATTTCTTTCCTAACTTAGCGTAAAATATCCGCTTTTGACTCCAGGGGGTTATTGTCCCGCCGCGACCGCGAGGTTGGGAGGGGCGGTTGCAACCTGGGGATGATCATGCACCGACTGGCAGAGCGTTACAGACTTGAGGTTTTGAATTTATGGTGACTATTCGATTGTCCCGCACGGGCGCCAAGAAGCGGCCCTTCTATCACGTGGTCGTGACCGACAGCCGCAACGCGCGGGACGGCCGCTTCAAAGAAAGGCTGGGGTATTACAACCCCCTCGCCGATGAGGCGCGGGATGACTCGCTCCACATCAATGACGAGCGCTTCGAGCACTGGCTGTCCAAGGGGGCCCAAATGTCGGAGCGCGTAGCCCAGCTGTACAAGATGCATCGCAAGAAGGCCGTGCCCGCCTGAGGGGCGGTATCGGTCCGTTGGGACATCCATCGGTCTGGGCGGGGAGTTCTTAGCAACGGGCCGGGCGCGGGCAAGCGCCGGGGCCGGGGCGGATGCGCGACATGCCGGCGCCGCAGGCTGACACCTTGGTCATCGTGGGCCGCATTGTCGGCCTTTACGGCATTCAGGGGTGGGTCAAGATACGATCGCATACCCAGCCGCCTGAGAATATCCTGAACTATCAGCCCTGGATGCTCGGGACCCACGGCCAGTGGCGGGAGGTCCGGATCCAGGCGGGCAGGGTCCACGGCAAGGGGATCGTGGCGCAAGTGGCGGGCAGCGAGGATCGGGATGCCGCGCGCGGGCTGATTGGTGCCGACATCGCCGTGTACCGCCGGCAGCTGCCGGCGGTTGAGCCGGACCGTTATTATTGGACGGACCTGGTGGGGTTGGAGGTGCTGGACCTCGGCGGCCGGTCCCTGGGCAAGGTGGATCACCTGATGGCCACGGGGGCCAACGACGTGCTGGTGGTCAGGGGCGAGCGTGAACGCCTGATCCCCTTTATCAAGGACCAGGTCATCAAGGAGGTCGACCTGGATCGCGGGATATTGACCGCCGACTGGGACGCGGATTTTTGAGGTCCGGCGCGCCGGGTTGAGCCCTGGGCCAGGAGAGTGGGTACGTAATGCGCATCGACATTGTCACCTTGTTCCCGGAGATGTTCGATGCGGTGACCCGGCACGGCGTGACGGGGCGGGCGATCAAACGGGGCACGGTGCGGGTGGGGCTGTGGAACCCCCGTGACTATACCCACGACGTGCACCGCACCGTGGATGACCGCCCCTTCGGCGGCGGGCCCGGAATGATCATGCGCGTGGAACCCCTGCGCGAGGCGGTCGAGGCGGCGCGCGGGGCCGACCAGGCCGAGGCCCACGTGGTCTGCCTCACGCCCCAGGGCAGGCGGCTGGAACAAGCGGACTTACAGCGGCTTGCCGCGCACCCCCGGCTGATCCTGGTGGCGGGCCGGTACGAGGGGATCGATGAGCGCTTCATCGAGCGGGATGTGGATGAGGAGTGCTCCATCGGAGATTACGTCCTGAGCGGCGGGGAACTCCCGGCCATGGTATTGATGGACGGGGTGATGCGGCTCATACCCGGCGTCCTCGGGCATGAGGATTCCGCTCAAATGGACTCTTTTGCATCGGGGCTGCTGGACTGTCCGCACTATACCCGGCCGGAGGTGCTTGCGGGGCAACGGGTCCCGCCGGTCTTATTGAGCGGAGACCATCAGGCCGTCAGGCGCTGGCGCCTGAAGCAGTCTCTGGGGCGGACGTGGCGGCGCCGGCCGGACTTGCTGAGGACCTTGACGCTGGATGAGGAGCAAAGACGGCTCCTGGATGAATTTATCCAAGAATGCAGTGACCAGACAAATATTGAATTGAGCATAACGGGAGCGAGTCATGAGTAATGTGATTGAACAGATCGAAGCGGAACAATTGAAGAAAGAGGTCCCCGACTTCCGGCCCGGCGATACCGTAGAGGTGCAGGTCAAGGTGACCGAGGGCACCCGCGAACGCCTCCAGGCCTTCGAGGGCGTGGTGATCGCCCGGCGTGACCGCGGCCTGAACTCCTCGTTTACCCTGCGCAAGGTATCTCACGGCGAGGGCGTGGAGCGCGTGTTCCAGACCCACAGCCCGCAGATCCAAAAGATCCGGGTCAAGCGCCGCGGCGATGTGGCGCGGGCCAAGCTGTATTACCTGCGCGGTGTCAGCGGCAAGGCGGCGCGCATTAAGGAAAAGATCTAAGCATCGCCCCGCGGGGGGCGTGCTGTTAATCCCTCTTCCTCGGCCCTCTCCTCTCCGGGGAGGGCGGGGGTGAGGGACGTATTGATGGGGCATTTGTCTGTCGATCACCCCTCATCCCGACCTTCTCCCCTTGCAGGGGAGAAGGGGCTGAGACATCCTCCCGCACTGAGAGGGCGCCGCGTCTTGCCCCCTCTCCCCTCCGGGGAGGGCCGGGGTGAGGGGGCCTGCAATCCACCCTGTTCGATTCCTCCCCCTGGCCGTGTTGCCCCACTTTCTACCTATTGAGTGTCCGGGCACGCAAACCGTACTATAATGATTCGTGCACACAGTGCCGGGCCATCCCAGCCCGTGCCCCCGAATGTTGGATGCAGCGTGTCATGCTCGATTACGCGGCCATTGTCTCAACCCCGCTCGCTGACGTTAAACTGGGGATTCGTCAGGCCGAGGGGGCGATCTGCGCCATCGATTTTCTCCCGGCCTGCGCCGGCGCCGTGGCGCCCCAAACGCCCTTGGCCGGTCGGGCGGTCGATGCCCTCCGGCGCTATTTCGAAGACCCCCGGCATCCCTTTTCGCTGCCCCTGAACGTGAAGGGCACCCCTTTCCAGCAGGGCGTGTGGCAGGCCCTGACCCAACTGCCTCCCGGGCGGACCCTTTCTTACGGGGAACTGGCCCGGCGCCTGGGCACCGCCGCCCGGGCGGTGGGTAACGCCTGCCGCGCCAACCCCGTGCCCCTGGTGATCCCCTGTCACCGCGTGGTCGCGGCCGCCGGCCTCGGCGGCTATGCAGGGCAGGTTCATGGGCGTCAGCTTGAGATCAAGCGCTGGCTGCTTGAGCACGAAGGTCGGGCGGCGGCATGAGGCCGGGTGACAACAACAGCGTCCTGGAACGGTTCCTCGATGCCCTGTGGATGGAGCAGGGGCTGCGGGACAATACCCTGAGCGCCTATCGCGCCGATCTGCAGGGGCTGGCGGCGTGGCTGGACCCGCGCGGGCGTGATCTTGTCTCGGCCCGGCGTGAGGACCTGCTCGCCTATCTGTCACAGCGGGTTCAGCAAGGGGTGCACGTGCGCACCACGGCCCGCTTGCTGGCGAGCATGCGCCGGCTCTATCAATACCTGTGCCGGGAAGGGCGGCGGGGCGATGACCCCACGGTACAGATCGAGGCGCCGAAACTGCACCGCTCCCTGCCCGCTGCCTTGTCCGAGGCGGAGGTCGAGGCCCTGCTGGGGGCGCCCGATGTCAGCGGCGACGTGGGCTTCCGGGACCGCGCCATGCTGGAGCTGCTCTATGCCACGGGCCTGCGCGTGTCCGAACTCGTCGCTTTGACCATGACACAGCTGAACCTGCAGCAAGAGACCGTGCGGGTCACCGGCAAGGGCGGCAAGGAGCGCCTGGTGCCCGTCGGCGAGGAGGCCCTGGGCTGGGTGAGCGAGTACCTGGGCACCGTGCGCCCGCGCCTGCTCAAGGGGCGCCTGTGTGATGGGGTGTTCGTCACCCAGCGCGGCGGCGCCATGACCCGCCAGGCCTTCTGGCACCTGATCAAGCGCTATGCGCGGCGGGGCGAGATCGCCAAATCGATCTCGCCCCATACCCTGCGCCACTCGTTCGCCACCCACCTGTTGAACCATGGCGCCGACCTGCGTGCCTTGCAGATGTTATTGGGGCATAATGATCTTTCCACGACCCAGATCTACACCCACGTCGCACGGGAGCGGCTCAAGGAGCTCCATGCCAAGCATCACCCCCGCGGTTAAATCCATGAAGGCCGCCATCGCCCTGATGATCGGCGTGCTCGTGTTCGCCCCCTGGGCACGGGCGGGCGATACGGCCGACATCGAAAAGACCCTCGCGCGCCTGCTGCCGGGCAAGACGCCGGACAGGATCGTGCCTTCACCTGTCCCCGGCCTGTACGAGGTGGACTTCGGTCCACAGGTCTTTTATATCTCCAAGGACGGTCATTACCTCCTGGACGGCGACATGGTTGACTTGAAGGAGAGAAAAAACCTCACCGAGCAGCGGCGTACCGTCGCCCGGGCCAAACTGATCAATTCCATCGATCCGGCCACGATGATTGTGTTTGCGCCCAAGCAGGTCAAGCATGTGGTGACCGTCTTCACCGACGTGGATTGCCCCTATTGCCGCAAGCTGCACAAGCACCTCAGCGAGTACGAGCGATACGGCATCGAGATCCGTTACCTGGCCTTTCCCAGGACGGGAGTGGATACGCCGTCTTACTATCGGGCCGTTTCGGTGTGGTGCGCCGCCGACAGCAACAGCGCCATTACCGAGGCCGAGCAGGGCAAGGCCATGCCCATGCGTCACTGTGACAACCCCGTCGATCACCACCTGGCCATCGCTCACCAAATCGGTGTCACCGGCACCCCTACCCTGGTGCTGGAGGACGGCACCATGCTGTCGGGTTATGTCTCCCCCAAGGAGTTGCATCGCCTGCTCGATGGCAAGGACGGTGATAAAAAAGTCGCAGACTAGGGCCTGTTAATGGAGCGCCGCGAACATCCGGCGGCGGTAGCGGTTGACCAGATCCCCCTGATCGCCCAACAGGGTGAATACCGCCACCATGGCCTCCCGTGCGGCGTGTTCCCTGAAATCGGGCTTGCGTCGCAGGATCTCCAGCAACTGCGCCAGGGCCGGCTCATAGTCGCCCTGTAAGACCCTGCGCGCGCTGTATTGATAACGGGCCTCGCAATCACCGGGGTCCGCCTCGATGGCCTTGAGCAGGGCGGCGTCGTCGGGCGCTTGATCGGCGCCGCGCCCCAGGGCGATCAGGGTGTGCAGGGCGCCGGGCCGGGCCTCGACCTGCATCTCGATGGGCAGCGCCTTCAGGCATTGCTCGGCCGCCTCGTAGTCCTTCCTGTCGATATAAGCACGGGCCAGACCCAGGAGGAATTCCGGTTTGACGGGCGGCCGGGAAACGGCCTGCTCCCACAGGGCCACGGCCTCGTCCAGCTTCCCATCCCGGTAGGCCTGCTCGGCGGCGCTGTGGAGCCGGTCGGACTCATGCACCAGGTGGCGTTCTATGTAGGCGCGCACCTCGGCCTCGGGCAGAGCGCCGTGGAACTCGTCGACCGCGACGCCGTCCTTGAAGATCCTGACGGTGGGCAGGCTGCGGATGCCGTGGTCCATGGCGAGCTGGGGCTGGGCATCGGTATCCACCTTCGCCACCTCGATTTGGCCCTGGTACTGCGCGGCCAGGGCCTCCAGGACAGGGGCCAGCATCTTGCACGGGGCGCACCAGGCGGCCCAGAAGTCCACCAGGACCGGGTGCTCCCGGGATTTATCGATGACTCGCGACGAGAAGTCGTCGGCGGTGACGTCGTGAACGAAGGGTGACGGGTTCATTGCTGTTGCATGCGTATGTCGTTGCCCGAGACGGAACGAGTGGGATTGTCGTGCGGCCTCCTATTATAACAGCCCGTGCTCAGGATTCATGGCCCACGTCGTACAGGGCGGCGCAGGCGGTGAACAGCAACTGGGTGCGCACCTGTTTGTCGGGCCACAACTGCGCGACTCCCGTCCGATACAGGCGCATGGTATCCCGATAAGCGGCGGCGATCGCCGCCAGGTTGTCGGGCCGGGCATGGGCGTGGGTCTTGTAGTCGATCAGGGCCACCTCGTCTTCGTACACCACTAAGCGATCGATGATGCCGTGAATGCGCTGATCCCCGGCCATGTATTGAAGGGGCACTTCGTTGTAAGCGTTGATGCAGGCCCGGGGATTGAACAATCGCGCCAGCGCAGGCGACTGATAGACGGCGCAAGCCTCCCGCCACCAGGCCTGATAGTCGGGATCGTCCCGATCCAGGGCCAGCTCATTGGCGATGCACTGGGGTGGCAATGGCGCCGCCGGCACCTCGCCGCCGGCAAGCATTTCCAGCATGCGGTGGATCGCGATGCCCCGCAATCGGGCGTCGTCGTCGCCGGGAGCGACCGACGGCGCAGGCGATTGGCGGCTCGTCTCGCTGGGGGTTCCCTCGCTGGTGGCCACCTCGCTGGGGGCCACCTCCGCCGCACGCCCGGGCGAGGCGATCGGCCCGCCCAGACGCGGATCCACCTGCACCGCCGGGGGCGGTGACGGGGGCGGCCGGGTGGCGCGGGACGGGCGTTGTCCGCTCTCATGGACCCACGGGGTTCCGTCCAGGCCCTCAGGGGCGACCTGTTGGGCGATCAGGTCATACCAGCTGTCGCCCTGCTCCCGGGACGGCCGGCAGCCGGAGATGATGAGCAGTTGGCGGGCGCGGGTCAGTGCCACGTACAGCAGGTTGGCCTCTTCCCGCTGAGCGGCCTGGCGATCGGCCGCGTCCAGGCGGTGGCTGAGCTCGTCCATTTGCGAGCGCTTGCCCGTCAGGTAGAAGTGCCGGGGCCGGTCCGCCTCGGCCGGCCAGGCCACCATGGTGTGATAGGCCCGGGGGGTCTGTTTGGTCCAGGCGGCGTCGGCCAGGCAGACCACGGGTGCCTCGAGCCCCTTGGCGGCGTGCACGGTCATCAGCCGCACGGCATTCAGGCTGGGGGGCGGTCCCTCATCGGGGCCGTCGCGTCCCTGTTCCTGCAGATTGCGCAGCACGGCGAGGAAGTGGCTGAGACTGGGGTAACGCCCGCTGTCCACCTCCAGGGCCAGTTCGATGAACCGCGTCAGGTTGGCGCGGACGCGGCCCCGCAGGTGCGGGGGGAAGGCGGCCTCATAACGGGCCATGACATTGGCCTCGCAGTAGACGCGGTCCAGCAGGTCGTGCACGGGGACCCGGTCGGCCGCATCGCGCCAGGCCGGCAGCCACTGGCAGGCCCGCTGCAGCGGCGAGCCCCGTTCGAGCTGCGGCGCCAGCGCCATGAGCCGGTCGAACCAGGCGCGGGCCGCCTGCCGCCCCTGTTCCAGGGGGTAGGCGGCCAGGCGCATCAGGTCGCCGTCGCTGCAATCGAACAGGGGAGAGCGCAGGACGGTGGCCAGGGCGAGGTTGTCGTAGGGGGCCACCAGGGTGTTCAGCAGGGCCATCATGTCCATGACCTCGAGGCTGCTCAGCAGGCTCCCGCGGCTGATGCCCAGGTAAGGGACACCCGCATCGCGCAGGGCGAGCTCGTAGTCCGCGGCATGGGTGCGGTCGCGGACCAGGACCACGATGTCGCTGGGCCTTACGGGGCGTACCAGGTCTTGCTCATCGATGAGGGTTTGTTCGTCGAACAGGCGCTGAATGCGCCGCGCCAGCTGCTGACCCTCGGCGTAGTGGCGGTTGACCCGCGCCTCCGCCCGGGGGCGCTCCAGGGAGTTGCGCATCCCGGGTGAGGGCTCGTCGGTGTCCGCCTCCTCCCCATTGTCGTCCTGTTCGACCACCGGGAGGAGTTCAACCCGGCCCCACTGGTCCCGGCGGTGGGTTTGATGGGGGGTGAAGGTGCTCAACTGCTCGGCCAGGGGGCCGCCGCCGAACACGCGGTTCACGAATTCCATGATCGCCGGTGCCGAGCGATAGGAGGTATCGAGCTTGAAGACGGTGCCCTCGGGACGGCCGGTCAGCCACTCGGTCGCGGTGTCGAAAAGGCGCGGCTCGGCGCGGCGGAAGCGGTAAATGGACTGCTTGTCGTCGCCGACCAGAAAGACGCTGCGGGGCCGCTCCGCATGCCCGTCACTGAGTTGTTCGAGCAGCGGGTGAATCAGGTGCCATTGGGTTGGATTGGTATCCTGGAATTCGTCGATGAGGATATGCTCGATGGACTGGTCGAGCTTGTATTGCACCCACAGCATGTGGTCCGGCTGGTTGAGGAGCTGGTAGGCCTTCCACTCCAGGTCCGCGAAATCGAGCAGGCGCCGCTCGTTCTTGATGGCCTGGTAATGGTCCAGCAGCCGCGTGCCCGCCTCATACCAGGCCTTGGACAGGCGGAAGGTCGACAGCCGGTTCTGCAGTGCCTGTGTCCGCTCGAGTGCCTCGCAGACCAGTCGGTGCAGCTCCAAAAAACGCGCCTGTCCCGCGTCGCCGAGCTTCTTGCCCAAGCGTGGCGGACGCCTTGCGGCCGAGGGGCTGCCCGTCGCGTCGGAGAAAGGCCCCCCGCAGGGATGCCAGGCGCTGTTCGTCCATTCGCGCGCCATCCAGCGCCTGTTCAATCAGTTCGCCGTGACGGCGGTTGGTCTCGGTGGGGTGGCGCGACAGCAAGGCGTGGAACTCTTTCAGCAGGCCCTCGGTGTTGCCGGTGAACAGGCTGCCCGCCGGGCTCCGGTCCGGGTCCACGTCCAGTTGTTGTGACAGCCGGTCGGTGGCGAACTGCAACGCCGTCGGCGACGCCGTGGGTATAGGCCAGCCAGTCGCTGCGCCGTTGGAGGAAGTCGCCGAGCACCGACTGGGCGCCGTACAGGCCACCGCAATACTCGAACAGCGCTTCCAGGGCCCGGCCCAGCGGCCCGTCGGGGGCGAGTGTCGATTCCTCGAACAGGGCGTCCCAGGCGGCCTGTTCCAGCAGGCCGGTATTTTCCGCGACCTCGAACCCGGGGGGGACGTCGGCCTCCAGGGGGAAGCGGTGCAGGATGTGTTGGCAAAAGGCATGGAAGGTGGTGATGTTGATCTGCGCCTCGCTGGTGAGCAGTCCCTCGTAGAGGGAGCGCGCCTTGGCGCGCAGCGCCTCGTCGGGCGCCACCCCCATGATATCCAGGGCCTGATCCAGTTCGGCGTCGCTGCAGGCGGTCAGTTCGAAAAGGCGCGTCAGTATCCGCTCCTGCATCTCCGCCGCCGCCTTGCGCGTGAAGGTGATGGCCAGTATGGCCTGGGGCGGGACGTCCGCCAGCAGGAGGCGGAGCAGGCGGGTGATCAACAACCATGTCTTGCCGGTGCCGGCCGAGGCCCGCACCGCGGCATTGATATGGGGCGTGGAGGCGCTCATAGGGGTTTGCATGGGTCAACGGGCGGGGGGCGGGACAACGCATCCCCCGCACAGGCCCCTGCCTGGCGACGTTAATATTAATGAATCCGAATGACTTACCGCAGAGGCGCTGTGAGCTATTGAAATCGTTCGCCATGTCTGATAATCATGTAGCTGCACGTATGACAAAATAAAACTATAAACGAATATTACGCGCCGTGCCGTCTACCGGCTTGCTCCTCTTAACAGATTTCATTGCACTCGAGTACGCGCATTAGGGTCGCCGTACAGGGAAGACCATAAGGGAGGCGTCCACTAGGAGCATCCTCATGGATGGGATGCGGCGTAGGACTCGCCCAGAGGGAACCGGGGGCGGCTTCGGCCGCCCCCCTCTTTTATGAAAGCCCTCATTGCGGCAGCGACTGCCAGGCCTGCTTGCGGCACAATCCCTCCATCTTGCAGCGACTGCAGGTCTGCTCGTCGCCCCAGGCGGGTAAATGCGTCCCTTGGTGCAGCTGCTTCATCATGGCCTTCAGACGCCGGGCGGTTTGATCCCTCAGTTCCAGCAGGTTTTCGCCCTCCAGGTGGGCGCGTGTGCCAAAGCGGTTCTTGTCCAGGCACAGGTATTCGACACGGGCCACGGGGGTATCCAGCAACAGGGCATAAAATGGGAGTTGGACGGCCTCGCCCGACTGAATGTCTTCCTTGCCCGGGACCTCGCCGGTCTTGTAGTCGATGATGGCGCTGCCGTCGCGTCCGGCGTCGATGCGATCCAGGCGCCCCTTGATTTCGAACAACTCCGTGAAGTGCTCCTCCACGGCGTTGACCTCCACGGCCTGCACCCGCCAGTCCCCGGCGCGCCCGATCTGCCAGTCCACGTATTCGCCGATCAAGGCCTCCCAGCGCCGCAGCCAGCCGCGGTGCAGGAAGTTGTCCTCCAGGTCCCTGGCGAACACCGCCGTGGAAATCTCCTGCAGCATCGCCACGGCCTGTTCTCGGTTTTGCTCGGTCAGGGGCTGGCCGAAGGGGCCCGGCAGCCCGCGCACCGGGGCGTGAAAGGCCTGGAGGATGCGGTGAATGCGCTCGCCGTAGTCCGACTTGCTGAGCAGTTCGGTGACGGGCTCCGGCGGTGCAAGGCCCAGGCAGCGGGCGGCGAAGAACTGATAGGGGCAATCGATCAGTTGTTGATGGGTGGTGGCGGTCACGGTACGGGGGAGCAGGCGCTGATCCGCTGCCGGGGCCGGGTAAGGCCGAGGCCGGGGCGGCGGCTGCGCGTCGCCCCGGGTGACCTGGGTGGCGGGCAGCCGGACGAGTTCGCTCAGGCTGGGATCCTCCATCCGCCGGCCGTAGGCCAGCTGATGGAACGACTGCAGCAGTTCCAGCCATGGGGAGGGCGTAACCCGTTCGCCGTCCTTCTCGATACAGACCGTCAGCACCGTCCGGGGGGCCGCCTCGAGCAGCGCCCGGAACAGGTGCAGTTTCTCGCGGCGCCGCTGCCCGGTGGCGGGCAGTCCCAGCTCGCGGCGTACCGCATTGTTGAAAAAGGGGGCGGCATGCTCGTCGCCGGGCAGATGGGTGTGATCGAGCCCGGCCGCCACCACGGCGTCAAAGCGGCCCAGCGCCCCTCGTTCCAGGGGCAGCAGCTCGACATCGGACGGCGCCGGCGCGGGGCTGAAGTGCGCGCCTTCCAGCGCCCGGCCCAGCCAGCTGCGAAACTCCATCCAGGTCATGGCGATGCCGCGCTTGGCGACGCTGTGGCGCAGCTGGTCGATGATCTGCAGGACCTGCAAGCCCGCGGCGTCCGCGGCGAAGGCCTGGCGCAGGCCGAGACCGTCCATGCTCCTGATCAACGCCGCGAGCAGCCGTGCCGGCGACTGGCGCTCGTTCTTGATGAGTGGTTTCAGGGGCGCCGCCGCCTCTTCGAGCGAATCGAGCAGGCCGTGCACGGGCGTGGCCTCGGCCGCGGCCAGCCGGTGGCGGCGGGAGACCAGGGCGCTGCGGTAGCGGGTCAGCCCCCGGGCGATGTTCTCGTGCAGGATCACATCCTGCTCGAGGCGGTAGACGGTGGCCTGCAGCCGGGGGCGCTCCCAGTGCGGCAGCACGAAGGGGGAGCGGAGCAGATCGAGCAACGGCTGGTGGTGAAAGTCTTCCTCCAGGGCCTCCAGCCAGCGCTCCAGGGCCGCGGCGGCGCTGGTGGTCGACAGCGCCCAGCCGGCCGTGTCGCGCAGGGGGACGCCGGCCCGCTCCAGCAGGGCGCGGATGCGCCTGGCCAGGCGCCGGTCCTCGGTGACGACCGCGATGCGCCGGCACCCCTCCAGGAGCCAGCGGCGGATCTGAAGGTCCACCGCCTGGGCCTCCTGCTCGGGGCTGTGGGCCTCGAACACGGACAGTCTTGATTGGACCGGGCTTTGGAGGTGGCGGGCCCGGAAGGCCTGCGCGCGCTTGGCGGTGTCCATGGCGGGCCGGGCCTGGCCGGCGGACGCCGGGTCGGAGTCAGGGCTTGCGGCGTGGCGCAAGGCCTGGTCCAGGAACTCGCTGTAGGCGGGGGCATCGGGCGCCGGCCTTGCGCGCGGCGCCTCGCCGGGGAGTCCGTCCGCCAGTGCCTGCACCCCGGCCGCCAGGGGATGGGTGGCGGGGCTGCCATGGACGATGAGCGTGGCCTGGCCCCTCGCCATGAGCCCGCTGATGAATTCACCCTCGGCGGGGAGCAGGCGGTGATGGCCGACCAAAAAGAAGTGGGCGTCGCCCGGCGCGCGCTCCAGGGCGGACGACAATTGGTGGAGGTAGGCCTGCTGCCGGTCCATCATCCCCTCGGCGCGGATCTGGGCGTGCCATGCCTGCCACAGGGTATAGACCAGCTCCGCCTCCTGGGTCAGCGGTCTGGCGGCCGGCGGCTGCAGGCCGTAGGCCGAGCACAGGCGGCGGGTGAAGTCGTCCAGGCTGGCGGGAAGGGCGACCTGGTGAAGGGTCAGCTCGTCGAAGAGGCCGATCAGGCTGGCGGCCATGGCCCAGGGGTTGCCGCCGCCGAACAGCCGGGGATGCTCGAGCATGGCTTCGACGAGCATGAGCTCGCCGGTATAGGCGTTCGGGACCGCCTCGTCCAGGGGCTGAGCGTGTTCCACCCAGCGGCGCAGCGGGTCGATCTGGGGGCCGAGCAGGGCGTTGCAGCCCAACGGCCGCGCCTGGGCCAGCAGGTGGCGGCGCAGCTGCCGGCCCCCGGCACCGGCGGGCAACAGCACGACGACACGGGTCAGGTCCGGCAGCTGGGGGGCGAAGCGGCGGATGATCAGCGCCGCCGCGCTCTCGAGCGGATCCTGATCGTAGGGGACGAACCGGACAGGCCCGTCGGCTGTCACGGCGCGGGCCCGCCGGCGCCCGCGGTCAGGCATGGGTAACGGCAGCGGGCCTGATACAGGGCACCATCCATGGGGTGAAGCGGCGGGTCGTGATCGGCGGGGTGGGGGCCGCGACCCGCCTCCCGGCGGCCCGCCGTCCCGGGTTCGGCAGGGGACAACAGCCGTGTTACGGGTTCCCGGGCGTCATGGGGAGGTGCGTACTGCTGCCCGTTTGGACTCGTGCACAGATTGTTCAGCGTTCCAGGTATTGGGATTTTTCCTTGACGTCTTTCCAGTCATCGGCGTCCGCCGGCGCATCGATCTTCTCGGCGATGCACCGGCCACTCTTTGGCCAGGTCGGCGTTGAGTTGCGTGTAGTGTTTCTGATCTTCGGGGACGTCGTCCTCGGCAAAGATCGCCTCGACCGGGCACTCGGGTTCGCACAGGGTGCAGTCGATGCACTCGTCCGGGTCAATGACCAGGAAATTCGGCCCCTCGTGGAAGCAATCCACGGGGCACACCTCCACACAGTCGGTGTACTTGCACTTGATACAACTCTCAGTCACGACAAATGTCATAAGTCTCTCCGTCACCTCGGTTCCTAGGTAAAGCCAATCGCCATACATATTAATGGGTCTCAACAGCTGTTTCGAGTCATATTTAGCTTCGATGGTCCACATTTTATCTCAAATGATTATCCCCGCGCCTCATGGGGATTCTTCGCTCGTCGAGCTGCTTCAGGCGGTACAACACCTCCAGGGCCTGGCGCGGCGTCACCTCATCCGGCTTGATCTCGGCGAGGGTCTCCAGCACCGGGTGGGTGACCGTGCCGTCGAACAGGGGCAGCTGCCGGGTCTCGCCGCCACCTCGGTGGCGGCCTGCTGCTCGAGGTGGATCAGGTGCTGCTTCGCCCTTTGGATCACGGGCGGGGGCACGCCCGCCAGGGCCGCCACCTGCAGGCCGTAACTCTGGCTGGCGGGGCCGGCCTTGACCGCATAGAGGAACACGATCTCATCGTGGTGCTCCACGGCATCCAGATGGACATTGACCGCCGTGTCGATGCTGTCGGGCAAGGCGGTCAGTTCGAAATAGTGAGTGGCGAACAGGGTGAAACGCCCGGGTTCTGAAGGGCCAGATGTTCCGCGCAGGCCCACGCCAGGGACAGGCCGTCGAAGGTGCTGGTGCCGCGCCCGATCTCGTCCATGAGGACCAGGCTTCGGTCGGTGGCGTTGTGCAGGATGTTGGCCGTTTCGGTCATCTCCACCATGAAGGTGGAGCGCCCGCCCGGCCAGGTCGTCGGACGAGCCGATGCGGGTGAAGACCCGGTCGATGGGACCGATCACCGCCCGCTCGCGCCGGCACGAACGAGCCGATGTGCGCCAGGATGACGATCAGGGCGACCTGGCGCATGTAGGTGGACTTGCCGCCCATGTTGGGGCCGGTGATGATCAGCATGCGCCCGGCGTCGTCGAGTTCGATATCGTTGGGCACAAAGGGCGTGTCGAGGGTCTGTTCGACCACCAGGTGGCGCCCGGCGTCAATCCGAAGGCACGGTGACGACGTCAACTCGGGCGGGGTCAGGCTCAGCGCTGCGGCCCGTTCGGCCAGGTTGGCGAGCACGTCGAGTTCGGCGACGGCGGCGGCGCTGCCCTGGAGTGCGGGCAGGTGGGGCTGGAGGGTCTCGAGCAGTGCCTCGTACAGGGCCTTTTCCTTGGCCAGCGCCCGCTCCCGGGCGCTCAGGACCTGGTCCTCGAAGCGCTTGAGTTCCGGCGTGATATACCGTTCCGCGCCCTTGAGGGTCTGGCGGCGGGTGTAATCCTGGGGCACGGTTCGGACTGGGCCCGGCTGACCTCGATGTAGTATCCGTGGACACGGTTGTAACTGACCCTCAAGGTGGCGATGCCGGTGCGTTCGCGCTCGCGCTGCTCCAGGTCCATGAGGTACTGCCCGGCGTTCTCGCTGAGGCCGCGCAGTTCGTCCAGGGTCTCAGTCGTAACCGGCGGCGATGACCCCGCCGTCTCGCAGCACCACCGGCGGGGCCTCGATGACGGCGCGCAACAGCAGCTCATGCAGGGCCGGGTAGGTGCCGATTTCACCGCGCAGTCGCCGCAGCAATGCCGCGCCGGTGGACTCCCCCAGGGCGCTGTTCAACTCCGGCAGCCGCCCCAGGGCGTCGCGCAGCTGGGCCAGGTCCCGCGGGCGCGCGGATCTTCAACGCTACGCGGGCGAGGATGCGCTCCATGTCGCCGATGCCGCGCAGGGTTTCATGCAGGTGCGCAAAGCTGCGTGTCTCCAGCAGCTCACCGATGCCGGCCTGGCGTTCGCGCAGCACTCGTGATCCCGGTTGGGGCGCTGCAGCCAGCGCCGCAGCAGGCGGGCGCCCATGGCGGTGGCGGTGCGGTCCAGCACGCGGCGAGGGTAAATTCGGCGCCGCCGGACAGGTTGGTGGTCAGCTCCAGGTTGCGCTGGGTGGCGGCGTCCAGCAGCATAAAGTCCTCGCGGCGTTCCACGCGCATACCGGTGATGTGGGGCAGGGCGTTGCGCTGGGTATAACGGGCATACTGTATCAGGCACCCGGCGGCGGCCACCGCGGCGGGCACGTCGTCGCAGCCGAAGCCCGACAGGTCACGGGTATTGAACTGCTCGCTGAGTACGCGCGCCGCCGTGGCTGATATCGAACTGCCACGGCGCCTGGCTACGCACGCCGCGGCGCTGGGCCGTCAGCGAGGGATAGGGGAAGTCCTCGCTGACCAGCAGCTCGGCGGGCTGAATCCGCGCCAACTCGTCACCCACCGCCTCCGGGGTATTCACCTCGAGGATGATCAGACGCCCGCTGGTCAGGTCCAGGGTGGCGATGCCCAGGGACGTCGCCCTGGGGATTGAGGGCGGTGATCAGGTTGTCCTGGCACTCGTTGAGCAGGGCATCGTCGGTAATGGTGCCGGGGGTGACGATGCGCATGACCTTGCGCTCCACCGGGCCGCGGCTGGTGGCCGGATCGCCGGTCTGCTCACAGATGGCCACCGACTCCCCCGCTTGACCAGCTTGGCGAGATAACTGTCCGCGGCGTGATAGGGCACGCCCGCCATGGGGATGGGCTGGTTGGCCGACTGGCCGCGGGCGGTCAGGGTGATATCCAGTAGCTGCGCCGCCTTGCGCGCATCGTCATAGAACAATTCGTAAAAATCACCCATGCGGTAAAAGAGCAGCATGTCGGGATACTCCGACTTGATCTGCAGGTACTGCTGCATGACCGGGGTGTGGGACGTGGTCTGTTGGGCCGCATCTCGCGCCATTGGGTCAGGTCTCGACGGGCGTGTCGGGATCGTTGCCCCATTCCGACCATGAGCCCGGGTAGCCCTTGAGGCGCGGGTAACCCAGGGACTTCAGGACGATATAGGTGTGCGCCGAGCGGTGATGGGTGTGGCAGTAGGTGATGACCTCGTTGTCGGGGCCGACCCCGGCATCCTGGAACAGGGCGCGCAGCTCGGCCTCGGGCCTCAGGCGCAGGTTGTTCTGCTGGTCGATGGCCCGTGTCCATTCCACGTTCACCGCCCCGGGGATGTGGCCGCCGCGCCGGGCGCGCACGTCGGAGCCCGCATACTCGGCGGGGGAGCGGGCGTCCACCAGGCGCACCGCGGGGTTGCCGAGGTGGGAGATGATGTAGCCGCGATCGGCGCACCGCTCCCGGTGGATCGATACCGGATAGTCACCGGGGGTGACCGTCGGCGGTTCCTGGGTGACGGGGTGCCCCTCCTTCAGCCACGCCGGCAGCCCGCCGTTGAGCAGTGAGAACCGTTCGTGCCCGATAACATCGAGGGTCCACAACAGGCGGCAGGCCTTGCCCCCGCCCTCGTCATCGTAGGCCACCACGTGCCGGTCCGGGGTCAGTCCGGCCGAGGAGAATACCTCGCGCAAGTGCTGCTCGCTGGGCAACAGGCCCATCACCGGCGGGCGGCTGGCGGTCAGGCGCGGAAAGTCCACGTGGACGGCGCCGGGCAGGTGCTGCTGTTGATAGATCCCCGCCTTGCTCACATCGATGATCAGTAGCTGAGGATTGTCCAGGGATGCGTGCAGGTCATTGGGTTCAACGATGAGAGGTAGCTTGAGGTCGTTCATGTCTGTCACTCCTGTTTCCATCGTCCGCTGGGTTGAGTGCGCTGTCCGTGCATGTAGACGCAATTAACTGTCGCTGAATCCCGTCCGTCGGCGAGGGGCCTTGGTTACTCCGTCTGCTTCGTGGAGAGCAACTGTCTTTAACCCCTCTCCCTCAGGGGGAGGGGCGGGGTGAGGGGGGCAGCAGCATGGCTGCGGCAATTTGTCTCTCCCCCCGCATCGCGGTATGCCCGCCGGGGAGGGGGCGCCAATTCCCACGACGTCCCGCCCCTGTCAGGGCCTCATTGTACCCCGCCCGGCAGGTGGGTACTGATGGTTTTGATCAACGCCTGATGGATGCGTGGGTTTCCCGCCACCACGTTGCCCGACGCCATAAAATCATAGCCGCCGGACATGTCCGAGACGATGCCGCCGGCCTCCTGGATCAACAGGGCGCCGCCGGCGATGTCCCACTTATTCAAATCAAACTCCCAGAAGCCGTCAAGGCGCCCGGCGGCGACATAGGCCAGGTCCAGGGCCGCGGACCCCGGCCGCCTGAGGCCCGCCGTGCCGCGCAAAAGCTCCTCGAAGATCACCAGGTAGTCCTTGAGGTGGCGGTGCTCCCGGAAGGGGAAACCGGTGCCGATCAGCGAGGCCTCCAGTGTCTTGGTCCCGCTGACGCGAATGCGCCGCTCGTTGAGCTGGGCGCCCGCCCCGCGGGAGGCGGTGAACAGTTCCTGGCGCATGGGGTCGTACACCACGGCGTGCTCGAGCCGGCCCCGGTACTGCACACCGATGGAGACCGCAAACTGGGGGAAGCCGTGGAGGAAGTTGGTGGTCCCGTCCAGGGGGTCGATGATCCACAGGTATTCGTTCTGCCCGTGGGTTCCGCTCTCTTCGGCGAGCACCGCGTGGGCGGGATAGGCCCGGCGGATGATCTTGATGATTTCGGACTCGGCCTGGTAGTCGATCGTCGGTGACAAAGTCATTATGACCTTTGGCCGTCACGTCGAGGCGGTCCAGGCGGTTCAGGCCCCGTACGATTACGTCCCCCGCCTTGCGGGCCGCCCGTATCGCAATATTGATAATGGGGTGCATGGTGCGTCTTTATTGCCGTCGTTAAGGATAGCCGCCGATGATACTAATACCGTGGCGGATTGTCTTGGCGTATTTTCCCGCAGGCTGGTCGATCTGCTATGCTCTTGCATCTTGCAACCCGCCAGCGATGATATGCAACCGGTCCATGTGGGATAATATTCACTTTGTCTTGGTCAATCCCGACGCACCCCGGCAACATCGGGGCGGCGGCCCGCGCCATGAAGAACATGGGGCTGCGGCACTTGGCGCTGGTGAAGCCGAAGCTGTACCCGAGCGCCGAGGCCACCGCCCGGGCCTCCGGCGCCGATGACATCCTCGCCGCGGCACGGGTGCACGATTGCCTGGAGGAGGCCCTGGAGAGCTGTGACCTGGTGATCGGGGCCAGTGCCCGCCCGCGCTCCATCGCCTGGCCGAGCCTCGGGGCCAGGGAGTGTGCCGACATGATCAGCGGGGAAGGGGCTCGGCGACGGGTGGCCATCCTGTTCGGGCGCGAGCACGCGGGCCTGACCAACGCCGAGCTCGACCGCTGCCATTACCTGCTGCACATCCCCTGCAATGCACAGTACCCCTCCCTCAATCTGGCGGCTGCCGTGCAGATCGTCGCCTATGAGCTGCTGATGGCCGCCGGGAGCGGCGCGGCAGTGGTTGTCGATAATGAGGAAAATGCCGCGAATAGCGCCGAAATGGAGGGATTTTACCGGCACTTGGAGCAGGTCCTGGTGGACGTCGCGTTCCTCGATCCGGGCCATCCCAAGAAGCTCATGCGGCGTCTGCGGCGGCGTCTTCAATCGCGCCCGGCCGGATCGCCAGGAGCTCAATATCCTGCGGGGGATCTTGAGCGCCGTGCAGCAGGCGCGGGCTTCCCTGTCAAAGCCGTGAAGGCGCAGCGGCTGGTGTTTGCAGGGTTTTTATGGCATAGACACATGACGATGATTCCAGCGACAGCCGAGAATATGTATGTTTGACCGCCTTCGCGACGATATCCGCTGCACATTTGAGCGAGACCCGGCGGCGCGCACCGCCTTTGAGGTCTTGACCACCTACCCGGGGCTGCATGCGGTGATGGTCCACCGCTTCAGCCACGTGCTGTGGAACCGTCAACCTGAAGTGGCTGGCCCGCTTTATCTCCACCGTGGCGCGGTTTTTTACCGGCATTGAAATCCACCCCGCGGCCAAGATCGGCAGGCGCTTTTTCATCGACCACGGCATGGGGGTGGTCATCGGCGAGACCGCCGAAGTGGGTGACAACTGCACCCTGTATCACAGCGTCACCCTGGGGGGCACCAGCTGGGAAAAGGGCAAGCGCCACCCGACCCTGGACAATGACGTGGTGGTGGGGGCCGGCGCCAAGGTGCTGGGGCCGATCACCATCGGCGCCGGCAGCCGTATCGGCTCCAATGCCGTGGTGGTCAAGGATGTGCCGCCCGGCTCCACCGTGGTGGGCGTGCCGGGCCATGTGGTCAAGCGCCGCCTTACCGAGGAGGAGCGGCGGCGCCAGGCCATCGCCGAGAAGATCGGCTTCGATGCCTATGGCACGACCCAGGACATGCCCGATCCGGTGGCCAACGCCATCGACCGGCTCCTCGACCATATTCACGCCATGGACACCCGGATGGAGGAGATTTGCAAGGCGGTGCGCCGTCTCGGTGTCGACCTGGACAGCACCCCCTTGCCGGAGCTCAAGCCCCTGGGCGCCGAACCAAAGGCGCCCCCCGAAAACAATAAAAATAGCTAAAATTTCATGCAGTTATGGGTTGACCCAAAATAGTTGACTAATTTAATCAACTATGTACAATAAGCTTACCGACTCAGTGTTTATTGCGGAAGGCACATTCTATGAGACTGACAACCAAAGGCCGTTACGCCGTTACGGCGATGCTTGATTTGGCGCTCCACTCGACGAAGGGGCCTGTTCCTCTGGCGGATGTCTCCCAGCGGCAGGGTATCTCTTTATCTTACCTGGAGCAGCTGTTTGCACGCTTGCGCAAGCAGGGTCTGGTCGACAGCGCCCGCGGCCCGGGAGGGGGATATCGACTGAGCCGTGCGCCCGGCGAGATCGCGGTCGCGGACGTGATTACGGCGATTGACGAGAAGGTCGATGCGACACGGTGTGGCGGTCTGGCGAACTGTCAGGACGACCAGCAGTGTCTGACCCATGAATTGTGGTCGGATCTCAGCCAGCAAATCTACGAGTTCCTGAGCGGTATCAGCCTGGGGCACTTGGTGGAGCGTCGCGGCGTCAAAGAGGTTGCCGCGCGCCAGGACACCACCATCTTGCATCGCCAAGTGGTCGGCCTGCCCGAGACCAAATCCGTCGGGCGCTGAGCGCCGTACGGCACACCGTTGGGAATCGAGGCGCCTGTCCGAGCTGCCGTGTCATTACTGCGGCGGCGTCCCCGCGGTCAATCCCGGCGATCTTTTTCGTCGTATGGTTTCCACGATGCGCCTCAAAAGATCGCCCGCCGGTTCCCCAATTCCCACCCCTCTCGCCACATGCAGATGACGCTAACAGGCGCCTGGTAGCGACGGATGGCCGTGTATCTCGACTATAACGCCACGACACCCCTTGACGAGCGCGTGCTGGAGGCGATGCTGCCGTACCTGCGTACGCACTATGGAAATCCCTCCAGCCTTCACCGCCAGGGCCGGGTGGTGCGCGCGGCCATCGACCGGGCGCGCGAGCAGGTCGCCGCCGCCGTCAACGCCCATCCCTCCCAGGTCATATTCACCAGCGGGGGGACGGAGGCCAATAATCTCGCCATCAAGGGGGGCGCCGCCCCGTTCGCCCCCGGGCGCCTGGTGGTGAGCGCCATCGAGCATACCTCGGTGCTCAAGCCCGCCCAGGCGCTGACCCGCGCCGGCTGGGCGTTGGGCCTGGCGGCGGTGGACGAGCACGGATACGTCACCCCCGATGCCGTGCGGCGGGCGTGCGGGGACGGGGCGCGCCTGATCTCGGTGATGCAGGCCAATAATGAGACCGGCGTCATCCAGGACAGCGCCGGTATCGGGGCTGTGGCGCGCGAGGCGGGGGCGCTGTTTCACGTGGATGCGGTCCAGGCGCTGGGCAAAATGGCGGTGGACTACGCCGATAGCGGGGCGCATCTGATGAGCCTTTCCGCCCACAAGCTCTATGGCCCCAAGGGCGTGGGGGCGCTGGTATACGATCGTTCCATTGATTTGGAGGCCCAGATGCTGGGCAGCGGTCACGAAATGGACCTGCGCAGCGGCACCGAAAACGTGGCCGGCATCATCGGCTTCGGCGCCGCGGCGGAATTGACGGACCGGGAGTGGCGGGATCACGCGGCGCTCATCGGCCGCCTGCGCGAGTATCTGGAGGACCGGCTGCGCCAACTGCCCGGGGTGGTCATCTTCTGCGAGCACGCCCGGCGGCTGCCCAACACCGTCTTCATCGCCCTGGCCGGCATCGACGGCGAGGCGCTGAAGATGCACCTGGACCGGGACGGCATCGCGATCTCCAGCGGCTCGGCGTGTACCAGCGCCAGTGCCGAGCCCAGCCACGTCCTGCGGGCCATGGGCGTCGAAGACCGGGTCGCCCAGGGGGCGGTGCGTATCAGTCTCAGTCACCACAATACGCAACAGGATCTCGATATACTGGTCGAAACCCTGAAGAGGCACCTCGCCGAGCTGGACAGCGGTTCCTTGCTGGCATGGGGTTGACGGCCGGGCAGGTTTGATATACTCGACGGATGCGGGCGAACAGCCGGCTAACCGGTGAATTGTCCCCGGGCCAGGCCGGCGGCCCTGTTTATTCCCGGCCCTGTGTGCGGCCGAATCAATGGTAAGAGGTGTGACCTATGGCAGTACGTCTGACCGAAAGAGCGGCAAAACACGTCCAGGAGGTGCTGGCCAAGCGCGGCGATTGCGTGGGGCTGCGTGTCGGTGTCAAGACCTCCGGGTGTTCGGGATACGCCTACAAGGTGGATTTCGCCGACGCGATCGGGCCCGATGACAAGGTCTACGAGGCCCACGGGGTCAAGCTGGTGATCGATCCCAAGAGCCTGGTGTTCCTCGACGGGATGGAGGTGGATTTCGTCCGCCAGGGGCTGAACGAGGTGTTCGAGTTCAACAACCCCAACGTGAAGGACCAATGCGGCTGCGGCGAGAGCTTCAACGTCTAGGAGTCTCCTAGGGCCTGTTAACACTATCCAAACCGCCCGCCGGCGCAGGCCGCCGCCGGGGGTGCACCTCGTGCCCCCCAAACGCCCCTCCGCCGGCCCCTGCCGCCTGACGCCAAGGTCACACCGGGTACGCCAAAATGCCGCCACTCCCGGGAGCGAAGGTGTACAATGTTCAGCGGTTGGTGGCCAAGCGGGCCGCCGTGTCGGATTTGCCTTCGAAATCGCCGTCGACCGTTTCCGGCCTGCCGCTATCCTATCTGAATGAACGCGTGTATAATCATGAACTTACATAAACAAGGCTGTGGAGTTTTGAATGGCAATTGAACGTACCCTTTCTATCGTCAAACCGGATGCGGTGGCCAAGAACGTTATTGGTGAGATCTTGCAGCGCTTTGAATCCAGAGGGCTGAAGATCGCAGCGGCAAGAATGTTGCAAATGGACAAGGCTCAGGCGGCGGCCTTCTATGACGTCCACAAGGAGCGCCCCTTCTTTGACGAGCTCGTCACGTTCATGTGCTCGGGCCCTGTGCTGGTGCAGGTGTTGGAAGGTGAAAACGCGGTGCGCCTCAACCGCGAGATCATGGGGGCGACGAATCCCAAAGATGCGGCGCCGGGGACCATCCGGGCCGATTTTGCAGAGAGCGTTCAAGAAAATGCTGTACACGGGTCAGACAGTCAAGAGACTGCAAGGACGGAAATTGAGTTTTTCTTCAGCCCGGAGGAGATCTGTTCACGCGCTGGGTGACACAAGACACGGTCTGCGGGGCGACAGGGACGGTCCCGCGGGACTCTTGTTGAGGCTCCGGGGTTGATGCCGATGGACGACCGGGAGCGCCATGATCAGCGGGTGAATCTGCTGTCCCTGAATCGCACGGATCTGGCGGACTACTTCGCGTCGCTGGGCGAGAAGCCCTTTCGCGCCTCGCAAGTGATGGCGTGGATCCATCAGCAGGGCATCGACGAGTTCGACGCCATGACCAACCTCAGCAAGGACCTGCGCCGGCGCCTCAAGGACGTTGCCGCCGTCGAGCTGCCCGAGGTCGTCATGGACCAGCGCTCGGAAGACGGGACCCGCAAGTGGCTGCTGCGCCTGTCCGACGGCAACTGCATCGAGACGGTCTTCATCCCCGAGGAGAGCCGCGGCACCTTGTGCGTATCCTCCCAGGTGGGCTGCACCCTCAACTGCAGGTTCTGCGCCACCGGCTATCAGGGCTACAACCGCAATCTCACCACCGGCGAGATCATCGCTCAGATCTGGCTCGCCTACCGGGCCCTGGGCGATTGCGCCAAGGAGCACCGTCACATCACCAATGTGGTATTCATGGGGATGGGCGAGCCCCTGTTCAATTTCGACAATGTCACCCGAGCCATTGACATCCTGCTGGACGACATGGCCTACGGCCTGTCCAGGCGGCGGGTGACGGTCAGCTCCGCGGGCGTGGTGCCCGGGATCGACCGCCTGCGTGTGAGGAGTGGTGTGAGCCTCGCCATCTCCCTGCACGCGCCGTTCGACCCCCTGCGCGACGAGCTGGTGCCGTTGAACAAGAAGTACCCGATTGAAGAGCTGCTGGCGGCGTGCCGGCGCTATGTGAGCGGCAAACAGGGATCCAGGATTACGTTCGAGTACGTGCTGCTGGACGGGGTCAACGACTCGCCCGCCCACGCGCGCGCCCTGGTGGCCCTGCTCAAGGACGTGCCCTCCAAAGTGAACCTGATTCCCTTCAATCCGTTCCCCCATGCGGCCTATAGCCGCTCCAGCGCCGAGGCCATCGACCGGTTCCGCGATATCGTGATCCATTCCGGCGTGGTGACGATCACCCGCAGGACGCGCGGCGACGATATCAACGCCGCATGCGGCCAGCTCGCCGGGCAAATCGTCGACAAGACCAAGCGGCGCGCCCGTCACATGCAGCGGCTGGCGGAGACCGGCCTGTGAGCTGGCGGCGGACCCTGGGCTATGCGCTGACGGTGCTCGCCGTGACGGCGTGCGCCGGCGGGCCGCCGCCGGAGTTCAACGATTCGTCGGGCGATCCCGCCAAGGCCAACGCCAAGCTCGGTCTCGCTTATATGGAACGAGGTGAGTACGATGTGGCGGTAACGAAGCTGAAAAAGGCCCTCGAGATCAACCCGGATCTGGCCGAGGCCCATCATTTCCTCGCCGAGGCATACCAGCATCTGGGGAACGTCGAGTTGGCGGACAAGCACTTCAAGCGCGCCATCTCGCTCAGTGGCTCCAACCCGGCGCTGCAGAACAACTATGGGATATTCCTCTGCCGCCAGGGTCGCTATCAGGAGGCCCTGCGCCACTTCGCGCGGGCCTTCGATGACAGCAGCTATACCCGGCAGGACGAGAGTTATGAAAACGCGGGGCTGTGCGCGCTGCGCATCCCGGACCCTGCAAAGGCGGAGCGTTTCTTCCGCCACGCCCTGAAGATCGATCCGCGGCGAACCGAATCGCTTTATCAAATGGCGCTCCTCGAATACAACACGGGGCATTACCTTCAGGCCCGTGCCTTTCTGCAGCGTCTCTATGATCTCAACTACTACTCCCCCGAGGACCTGATGCTGGGCGTCAAGGTGGAGCGCAAGCTCGGTGATCGGCAGGCCGAGGACAGGTACACCGCGCGATTGAAGAAACAGTTTCCGAAGTCACAAGAAACACGTTCGCTTACGGAGTCTGAACACCCATGACGGAGCCCACGTTACTACCGATAGAGGAGTCCGGGACACCGCAAACGGCTGTGACGGGACCGGGCAGGCGGTTGCGCGAGGCGCGCGAGGCCCAGAAGCTGTCCGTCTCCAAAGTGGCCAATCTATTGCACCTGGACCCGCGACTGGTCGGTGCTCTGGAGCACAATGACTACGAGCACCTGCCCGAGCCCATTTATGTCACCGGGTACCTGCGCAATTACGCCCGGCTGCTGGACATTCCCGAAGAGGACGTGGTGTCCTCGTACCAGCAACTCGACATCCCGCCGCCGCCGATCCTGTCCGATTTGACACGCAATACCCAGCGTCATACGCCGTTGAATCACATGCTGATCCAATGGGGCGCCGTGGGGCTGGTGGGTATCGGCCTGGTCCTGGTCAGCTGGCATATGAGCACCCGCCAGCCCCCGCCGGCCAGGCCCGCCGGCGGTGATGCCCCGGTCGCGGCCAAGGCCGCGGTCCCGCCGGGGCCGACGGGACCGGCGGGGCAATCCGCAGCCCCTGCCGCCGACGGCTCCGCCGCGCCCAAGGGTGACGCCGTGGCGTTGAGTGACCACCCGCCGGGGGGCGCCAACGGTGCCGCCGCAGGGGCGCGGCCGCCGGCGCCTTCGGTCGAGACGGCCCCCCGGACGCCACCGCCCGCGGCGGCGCACTCGTCCGCCCCGACCGCGGTCTCCGCGGCCAACGCGGGCACCGCCCCCGCCAGCCCCGATGCCGCGCCAGCGCCGCATGACGGCGCCGCGCCGCTGCAGAGCGCCTCGGCCGGTGCGGCGACCGTGGTGCTTCGGTTCAACCACGACTCCTGGGTCGAGGTTACCGATGCCACCGGGCAGCGGGTGTTCGTCGACCTGGGCAAGGCGGGGGACACCCGCACGATCCATGGCGCGCCGCCTTTTAAGGTCCTGCTGGGCTACTCACCCGGGGTCTCGATCGAATACAATGGGAAGCCCTTTGATCAGTCGTCTTTTACCGGCCACAACAACGTGGCGCGATTTACCATGGGATCAAATAACTAAGGGGCGCGGGAGGCGCCGCCGGCATGGCCGGCGACATCGTTCAACAACCATCTACACTGTCTGTTCACCATTGAAGAGTATCCAAGCCGTGCGCGGCATGAACGACATACTGCCGGGCGAGACGCCCTACTGGCAGTATCTGGAAGCCGTGGTGCGCAAGACCTTCTACGCCTACGGCTATGAGGAGATCCGCTTTCCGCTGATGGAGCAGACGGCCCTGTTCGCGCGCAGTATCGGCGAGCAGACCGATATCGTCGAGAAGGAAATGTACACCTTCGCCGACCGTAACGGGGACAGTCTGACCCTGCGCCCGGAAGGCACCGCCGGGTGCGTGCGTGCGGCGTTGGAAAACGGCCTGTTGCGCGGGCCGGGGCAGCGCCTGTGGTACATGGGCCCCATGTTCCGGCATGAGCGCCCCCAGCGGGGACGTTACCGCCAGTTTCACCAGGCCGGCGTGGAGGCCTACGGCCTGGCCGGTCCCGACATCGATGCCGAGATCATCCTGATGGCCAACCGCCTCTGGGCGGCGCTGGGGTTGAACGGCCTCGAGCTCCAGGTCAACTCCCTCGGCAGCCCTGAGGCGCGGGCGAATTACCGGCGGGTCCTCGTCGCCTACCTGCGCGAGCATATGGATCAACTGGATGAGGACAGCCGCCGGCGCCTGGACACCAATCCCCTGAGGATCCTGGACAGCAAGAATCCCGAAATGCGGGCGCTGATCGACAACGCCCCGGTCATCCTGGAGCACCTGGACGAGGACTCGCGCGCCCACTTCGACAGGGCTGCAGCGGTTGCTCGGGGCCGCCGGGGTGCCGTTTACCGTCAACCCGCACCTGGTCCGCGGACTGGATTACTATGGCAAGACGGTATTCGAGTGGGTGACCGACCGGCTCGGGGCCCAGGGGACCGTGTGCGCGGGCGGCCGTTATGACCGACTCGTGGCCCAGCTCGGCGGGACGCCGACCCCCGCGGTGGGGCTTGCCATGGGGTTCGAGCGGCTGATCGCCCTGCTCGTGGCCGAGGGGCGCAAGGTCGACCATCAGCCCTGGGTCTACATCATTGCCGTGGGCGAGCGGGCCGAGACCGAGGGCCTGGTGCTCGCCGAACGGCTGCGCGACCGGTTCGCGGCGATGAGCATCCGGCTCAACTGCGGCGGGGGCAGTTTCAAGAGCCAGTTCAAGCGGGCGGACAAGAGCGGCGCCGAGCTCGCCCTGGTCATCGGCGAGGAGGAGGCGGTGAGACGGGAAGTTGCGGTAAAATACCTGCGCCAAGAACGCCCGCAAGCCACCGTCGCCATGGATGAGATCGGCGATCACCTGAGCACGCTTGTCACCTCCCAGGGGTGAGCGGGAAGAGAATCATATCTGGAAATTTGCAGCGGGATCCTGTTTATGAGCGTTTATGAGACCGAAGAAGAACAGATAGAGGCCATCAAGGCATGGTGGAAGCGCAACGGCAAGTCCATTATCGCCGGTGTCCTGCTGGGGGTCGCCGTCGTGGTGGGCGGCAAGGTGTGGCTCGGTCATCAGCACCAGCGGGCCGCCGAGGCCTCCGCGCAATACCAGATCCTGATCGATGCCCTGGACAAGGACGATACGGGGCAGGTGCTCCAGCAGGGTGAACGGCTGACCGGCCAGTACGCCGATACCCCCTACGCCGCCCTGGCCGCCTTGGCGATGGCGAAGATCAAGGTCGAACAGGGAAAGCCCGACGAGGCCAGGGCGCAACTCCAGTGGGTGATCGAGCATGCCAAGCAGGCGGACCTGAAACACATCGCCCGGTTGCGCCAGGCCAAGCTCCTGTTCGCCGGAGGAAAGGGCGACCAGGCCCTGACCCTGCTGAACAGCGGCGATCCGGGGACGTTCAATGCGGCCTTCGAAGAGCTCAAGGGCGACATCTACGCCCGCCAGGGCAAGCGCCAGCTGGCGCGCAACGCCTATGAAACCGCGCTGGCGGGCATGCCCCAGGGGGTGAGCCGCAAATACCTCAAGATGAAACTCGATGATCTCGGGGCCAAGGATGATTCATAATGCGGATTGCTATTCTCGCCTTATTGGTAGCGCTCATCGCCGGATGCGGTTCGGGAAGCGAGCTGGTTAAACCGACCCCCCTGGGGCCGATCAAGAGCACACTAAGCATCTCCCCGGCCTGGACGAAAGACATCTCTTTCTCACTGTCCGGCCCCTTTGCGGTGGTCACGCCCGTCCTGACCGGCGGCCGGATCTATATCGCCGACCCCGAAGGCACGATCACCGCGCTGTCCGTGAAGGGGGGCAAACAGATCTGGCGCCACGATATCAAGGCGCACATCAGCGGTGGTCTGGGCTATGGGAGCGGCCTGCTGCTGGGCGGTACCTCGGCCGGCGAGGTCTTCGCCCTGCACGCCGAGGACGGGTCATTGCTGTGGCGGCGCCAGGTGTCCAGCGAGGTGCTCTCGCCGCCGCGCCTCGAGAGCGGGATCGCCGTGGTGCGCACCGTCGACGACCACGTGTTCGGCCTCGATGCCCAGGACGGCGAGCAGCGCTGGGTGTTCAAGGAGAATACCCCCACGCTGACCTTGCGCGGCACCAGCGCCCCGGCGCTGACCCAGGACAAGGCGATCGTCGGCCTGGCCGACGGGAAGCTGGTGGCCGTGGGCCTGTTCGACGGGCGGCAGTTGTGGGAGACCCGTATCGCCGAACCCAAGGGCCGCTCGGAGCTGGAGCACATGGTCGATATCGACTCCAATCCCCTGGTGATCGGTGACGCGGTCTACACGGTGACCTATCAAGGCAGCGCCGCGGCCGTGGACGTGCAGACCGGCCGCGAGCTGTGGAGCCGGGATTTCTCTTCTTATTTGGGGATCGCCGCCCGGGCCAACACCCTGTACCTGGTGGATGAAGACGACAACATATGGGCCATGGACCGTGACACCGGCGCCACCCTATGGAAGCAGGACAAGCTCGCGCACCGCATCCTCACCTCACCCCGGGTGGTGGGCGGCATGCTGGTGGTGGGCGACCACGAGGGGTACGTCCACTGGCTGGATCTCGACACGGGCCGGTTCATCGGGCGCTACCGCGCCAACTCCGAGGGCATCTCCGTGCCGCCGTTCAGCGACGGACAGCGGGTGTATGTGCTGGGGGACGACGGCTTGATGGAGGCCCTGCGGGTCACCGGGCAGGGCGCCGGTGCGAGCACGGGCATGAAATGAGGGTGCCGGCGGGAGGCGGCGGCGCCGGCCTCGCCCGCGATGCCCCCCGGGCGCCCGGGATACGCGGCCCCTTTTCATGTTAATCTCGTCGTTTACCCGCGAGCGTATGACGCCGGAACCCGGAACTCTCTCATGCACCCCGTAATCGTACTCTGTGGCCGTCCGAATGTGGGCAAATCCACCCTGTTCAACCGCCTGGTGCGGGCACGGACCGCCCTGGTCGCCGACCAGCCCGGGCTGACCCGGGATCGTATCTACGGCGCCGGCCGTCTGGGGGACAGGCCGTACGTGGTGGTGGACACCGGCGGCCTGGTCAGCGGCAGCGTCGGCTGATATTCAGCAGCTCGCCGCCACCCAGGTCACCAAGGCCATTGAGGAAGGTGACGCCATCCTGTTCATCGTCGACGGACGCAAGGGGCTGTCACCGGGGAGGACGAGCTGATCGCCGACCGGCTGCGCGGGTACGGAAAGCCGCTGTTCGTGGTCGTCAACAAGACCGAGGGCCTGGATGCTGACCTGGCCTGCGCCGACTTTCTACGCCCTGGGCATGGGCGCCGTCCAGCCCATTCCGCGGCCCACGGCCAGGGGGTCGGGGCGCTGATGGACGCGGTGCTCGGGCTGTTCCCCGAGGACCCGGCCGAGGCCGAGGGACAGGATCCGGACCGGATCAGGATCGCCGTCGCCGGGCGCCCCAACGTGGGAAAATCGACGCTGATCAACCGCATCCTGGGTGAGGAGCGGGTGATGACCTTCGACCAACCGGGCACCACCCGGGACAGCATCTACATCCCCTTCGATCGTCGCGACCGCCACTACACCCTGATCGACACCGCCGGTGTCCGGCGCCGCGCGCGGCTCAAGGAGAAGGTGGAAAAGTTCAGCGTCGTCAAGACGCTCAAGGCCGTATCCGAAGCCCACGTGGTGATCCTTGTCCTCGATGCCCGCGACGAGATCAGCGACCAGGACGCACGGCTGCTCGGCCTGGTGCTGGACAGCGGCAAGGGCCTGGTCATCGCGGTCAATAAGTGGGACGGCCTGGACGCCCGAGCAACGCTTCGTCAATCAAGGACACCCTCGCAGCGCAAGCTGTCGTTTTTTACCCATGCGGAAGCTGCACTTTATCTCGGCCCTGCACGGCAGCGGCGTGGGCACCCTGGTCGACGCCGTGGAGCGGGCCTACGACGCCACCATGCGCCATTTCTCCACCCCCCGGTTGACCAAGGTCCTGGAGGCGGCGGTGGACAAGCACCCCCCGCCGTTGATCAAGGGGCGGCGCATCAAGCTGCGTTACGCCCACCAGGGGGAAGGAACCCGCCCGGTATCGTGATTCACGGCAATCAGGCCGCCAGCGTCCCCGTCCCGTACCGGCGCTACCTGGTCAATTTCTTCATCCAGGCCCTGGCGTCTGGAGGGCACGCCCCTGCAGCTGGAGTTCAAGGAGGGCGATAACCCCTACAAGCCCAAGGGCGGCCCGCCCCGGCACAGAGCGCCGGCGGGGCAAACGCCATGCATCCAGTTAGGGCCTGTTGACACTATCCATACCGCTGGGGCGCGATAAAGGTTTGTTCAAAACATGGTTGGGCTGTGACTGATGGATGACTCATTTTTCACAAGCGGCATCTCCCGCCATATCTGGGAGACCAAGTACCGCTACCGCAGCGGCAGGAATATCTACGACTGGTCCATAGAGGACACCTGGTACCGCGTCGCCCGCGCCCTGGCGGCCACCGAGGCCGGTGATCCGGCAGTCGTGGGCAGGCGGTCGTTCTACAACGTGCTCCAGGGGTTCCGTTTCTGCCCGGCGGACGTATCCAGGCGGGCGCCGGCACCAGGCGCCACGTGACCCTGTTCAACTGCTTCGTCATGGGCACCATCGAGGACTCCATGGAGGCCATCTTTGAGGCCCTAAAGAAGGGCGCGCTCACCATGCAGCAGGGCGGCGGCGTCGGCTACGATTTTTCCACCCTGCGCCCGCGCGGTGTCGATCGCCCACAGCGTGGGCACGCGTGGCCTCGGGACCGGTCTCCTTCATGCGTATCTGGGACAGCATGTGCGCCACGGTATTGTCCACCGGCGCGCGGCGCGGTGCGATGATGGCCACCCTGCGCTGCGATCACCCCGACGTGGAGGACTTTATCGACGCCAAGCACGAGGACGCCCAGCTGCGGCATTTCAATCTGTCCGTGTTGATCAGTGATGAATTCATGCAGGCCCTGAACGACGGCTCAGGACTGGCCGCTGGTATTTCCCGCGGCGCCAGTTGGACGGGGCCGGGGCGGCGCAGGAGGGCGACGTGGTGAATAGGCGCTGGCCGGGTTTCGACGACCCGGTGCCGTGCCGGGTCTGCGCCGCGTGCGCGCCCGGGACCTGTGGGCCAGGATCATGCGCGCCACTTACGATTACGCCGAACCCGGCGTGCTGTTCATCGACCAGATCAACCGCATGAATAACCTGGGCTACCGGGAGCACATCAGCGCCACCAACCCCTGCGGCGAGATACCGCTGCCGCCCTACGGGGCCTGTGACCTGGGGTCCATCAACCTGACCCGCTACGTGGTGCATCCCTTTACCGACAGGGCCCATCTGGACATGGACGACATCCGCCAGACCGTCGCCACGGCGACCGTCGCATGCTGGACAACGTGATCGACATCTCCCGTTTTCCCCTGGAGGCGCAGCGCGTCCAGGCGAAGGGCAGCCGGCGCATCGGGCTCGGGCATGACGGGGCTCGGCGATACGCTGATCATGCTGGGCATCAAGTACGACAGCGCGCCGGCCCAGGCGCTGGCCGCCTCGGTGATGCGTACCGTCTGCCACACGGCCTACCGTACGTCCATCGAGCTGGCCCGGGAGAAGGGCGTGTTTCCGTTCTTCGACAAGGACAAGTACCTGCAGGGCGAGTTCATCAAGGGCCTGCCCGAGGACATCCGGCAGGGAATTGCCGACTACGGCATCCGCAACAGCCACCTGACCGCCATTGCGCCCACGGGGACCATCAGCCTGCTGGCCAACAATGTCTCCAGCGGCCTGGAGCCCGTCTTCGCCTATCAGTTCAGGCGCCGGGTCCTGGAGCTGGACGGCTCCTTCACCGACCATCAGCTGACCGACTTCGCGTATCACCTGTGGCGCTCGATCCACGGCAACAAGCCCCTGCCGGATGCCTTCATCGACGCCCATACGGTGAACCCCAAGACCCATCTGGAGATCCAGGCGGCCCTGCAGCCCTATGTGGACAGCGCGATCTCCAAGACCATCAACGTCCCGCCGAACTACGACTTCGAGGGATTCAAGGACCTGTATCAGACGGCCTACGCCAAGGGGCTCAAGGGCTGCACCACCTTCCGCGCCAACCCCGTGACCGGCGCCATTCTCGACAGCGGCGAGCAGTACACCGAATCCCCCCACTGCTGCAGCCCGGATCGCGAGGCGGATTAGTCATGGCGCCTTCCGCTCGAGCGGGCTTCGCTCATAGCGAACCCCCTCTCCTCCTCTGAGGGCAGAAGGATAGGAATGAGTCGGACTCACTTACTCAGCAGAGACCGTCAGGCGGCTCGACAATCCAGTCTGCACCCCCCTTTTTGAAGCTGGGCGAGAGGGATACCCAACCCGGGCTCACCGTTGCCTCGCCAACTCCTGTTAAAGGCGGCGTCACTGGCAAAGAACAGGCGCGGGTTGACCATGGTGTCGTTGAGGCTGACGCCCCAGTGCAGGTGGGGGCCCGTGACCCGGCCTGTCCGGCCGACCTTGCCGATCATCTGGCCGCGCTTGACCCGCTGACCCGGCTTCACGAAGACCTTGCTCATGTGACAGTACATGGTGACCAGGCCCTCACCGTGGTCCAGGAAGACCGTATTGCCCGTGAAAAAGTAGTGACCCATGTCGATGACGGTGCCCGCGGCCGGGGCCCGGATCGGCCTGCCCACCGGCGCGGCGATATCGATGCCGCTGTGGGGCTTGCGGGGCTGGCCGTTGAAAAAGCGCCGCAGGCCGAAGGGGCTGCTGACGATGCCGTGCACCGGCACCAGGAAGTTCAGCTCGGAGGGCGACTGCCCGCTCCAATGGGACAGGGCGCGGGTGATCTCCTTGTGCTCCTTCCTGATGCGCTTCAGGTCCATCGCGTTGGGATTGACCTTGCGCTTGTCCTTGAGGGTGATGTGCTCGGTGGCATAGTGCTTGGCGTGCACCTCAAAGCCCAGGGTGTAGCGCCTGCCCGCGGCCCGCACGTGCAGGGCGTGTTTGCCCGCCTTGATGCTCAGCGGGATGCCCACGACCGCCTCCCAGCGGCCCTGGTGCCTGACCACCATCACGCGCTTGTGATGGAACATGACCGTCGGGGGCGCGGCCTTGGAGGCGGCCTTGAGGGTAATGTGGGCAATGCCCCCGGGCACGGCCTCGCTGCGCGGCGCATCCATGGCCCAGGCCAGGGCCGGCGCGGCGAGCAGCAGCAGGGCCAGACCTCGCCTGATCAGGTCGCGGGAGCGGCGTATGGCGGGCAGGGTGTGCATGGTATGGGGTATGGGATCAGTCATCGTATCTCTCTATGACGTTGCATAATAGCCGCCCTTTGGCCAGGCGGGTCTGTATCCGGTCGCCCGGGTTCACATCGGCGCTGTCTTTGACCACGCCACCGCCCGCCTCGGCCAGGACGATGGCGTACCCCCGGGCCAGGGTGGCCAGGGGACTGATGTTGTCCAGGGCGCGGGTGGCCGCGGTCAGGCGCTGGCGGCGCGTCTGGGAGGTGACCCGCCAGGCGCTGATCAGGCGTCGCACCAGCTCCGCGTGCCTGGCCTCCAGGTGCTGCAGGCGGGGAGCCGGGGAGTGACGGTACAGGCGCGCCTCGAGCTCGGCGAGCCGTGACCGGCGCTGGCGGGCCTGCCCCGCCACGGTCCGGCGCAGGCGCTGCTCCAGCTCGTCCAGGCGCTGGCTTTGCTGGCGCAGGCGCTGGCCCGGGTGCTGCTGGGCGAGGCGCTTTTCCAGCCACTGCAGGCGTTGGCGCCCCTGGTCGAGGCGCCCGCGGACCGTGCCCGCGAGGCGCTGTGCCAGGGCGCTGACGCCTTTCATCAGGTCGGTGCGGTCGGGGCACACCAGGGCCGCCGCCGCGGACGGCGTCGGCGCGCGCTGGTCGGCGACAAAGTCCGCGATGGTGAAGTCGATCTCGTGGCCGACGCCGGTGACCAGGGGCAGGGGACAGGCATGGATCGCCCGGGCCACCGCCTCTTCATTGAAGGCCCACAGGTCCTCCAGGGAGCCGCCGCCGCGGGCGAGGATCAATACGTCGCACTCGGCCCGCCGGCCGGCCAGGTCGATGGCCGCGGCGATCTTCTGTCCCGCCCCCTGGCCCTGGACGGGGACCGGATAGACCAGCACCGGCAGGGCCGGGTAGCGGCGCCGCAGGACGGTAAGGATGTCCCGCACGGCCGCGCCCGTGGGCGAGGTGATGACCCCCAGCCGCCGGGGGAAGCCGGGCAGGGGTTTCTTGTGGGCCTCGTCGAACAGACCCTCGTCGGACAGGCGCTGCTTGAGCACCTCGAAGGCCCGGCGCAGGGCCCCGTCGCCCGCCTCTTCCATGTGCTCGACGATCAGCTGATAATCCCCCCGCGGCTCGTACAGGCTCACCCTGGCGCGCACCAGCACCTGTTGGCCGTCCCCGGGTGTAAAGCCCAACTGATTGTTTCGGGTCCGGAACATGGCACACCGGACCTGGGCGGCGCTGTCCTTGAGGGAAAAGTACAGGTGTCCCGAGGAGGGGCGGGCGAGATTGGACAGCTCGCCTTCCACCCACAGGCGCGGCAGCCCGCCCTCGAGCAGCTGGCGCGCCTGGTGATTGAGCTGGGAGACGCTGTAGACCACCCGCCGGGGGGCGGTGTCACCCGCGGTGGATTGCAGGGGGTTGTGCATGGCGGCCGGGCCCTGTTGATGAAAGCGACGAACGAATGGTTGGCGGTAGTCGTATTGCCACGTTTACCTGTCTGGCACCAGTGCTATAATGCGTAGTTTAACCTTTATAGTCAGGTCCTGCCTATGCGTATCAGTGAAGAGGCCTTGACGTTCGATGATGTGCTGCTGCTGCCGGCGCACTCGGCGGTCTTGCCCCACGAGGTGGAGTTAAAAACCCAACTGACCCGGGAGGTCAACCTCAGCATCCCGCTCCTGTCCTCGGCCATGGATACCGTTACCGAAGCCCGCCTGGCCATCGCCCTGGCCCAGGAGGGCGGCATCGGCATCGTCCACAAGAACATGACCATCGATGAGCAGGCCGAGCAGGTCCGGATCGTCAAGAAGTTCGAGAGCGGTGTCATCAAGGATCCTTTCACCGTCAACCCGGATACCAGCATCCGCGACGTGCTCAAGCTGACCAAGTCCCATAATATCTCGGGCGTGCCCGTGGTCGAGGGCGAGGCCCTGGTGGGGATCGTCACCAGCCGCGACCTGCGCTTCGAGACCCAGTACGAGGCGCCGGTCAGCACCGTGATGACCCCCAAGGACCGGCTGGTTACCGTCCAGGAGGGCGCCGATACCGAAGAGATCATCGCCCTGCTGCACAAGCACCGTATCGAGAAGGTGCTGGTGGTCAACGACCGCTTTCAGCTGCGCGGCCTGATCACCGTCAAGGATATCCAGAAGGCCAAAGAAAACCCCAATGCCTGCAAGGACAGCCTGGAGCGCCTGCGGGTCGGCGCTGCGGTGGGCACGGTGGGCAGCACGCCCGAACGGGTGGAGGCCCTGGCGGCGGCGGGGGTGGACATCATCGTTGTGGATACCGCCCACGGCCATGCCCAGCGGGTGCTGGACCAGGTGCAGCTGGATCAAGCGCCACTTCCCCGACGTGCAGGTGATCGGCGGCAACATCGTCACCGGCGCCGCCGCCACCGCGCTCATCGAGGCGGGCGCGGACGCGGTGAAGGTGGGGATCGGGCCCGGTTCCATCTGCACCACGCGCATCGTGACCGGGGTGGGCGTCCCGCAGATCACCGCCATCGCCAATGTGGCCAGGGCCGTGGCGGGTACCGGCGTGCCCCTCATCGCCGACGGCGGGGTCCGCCACTCGGGCGACATCGCCAAGGCGCTGGTCGCCGGCGCCCACTGCGTGATGATCGGGAGCATGTTCGCCGGCACCGAAGAGGCGCCGGGGGAGGTGGAGTTGTATCAGGGACGCTCGTACAAGTCCTATCGGGGCATGGGCTCACTGGGCGCCATGGCCGCGCGCGAGGGCTCCAGCGACCGGTACTTCCAGGAGTTCACCGACGACATCGACAAGCTGGTGCCCGAGGGCATCGAAGGCCGGGTGCCCTACAAGGGCAGCGTGGTGGCGATCATCAATCAGCTGGTCGGCGGCATACGCGCCAGCATGGGCTATACCGGCTGCGCCACCATCGATGACATGCGCACCAAGCCGGAGTTCGTCCGCGTGACCCTGTCCGGCGTGCGCGAGAGCCATGTCCACGACGTCACCATCACCAAAGAGGCGCCCAACTACAAGATCGATTGAATACACCCCGTTCCTCCGGGATTTATGCGCTGTAAAGGCTCCCTCTCCCTCAGGGATTTATGCCCTTTAGGGTAGAGGGCTGGGGTGAGGGGATCGATGGAAGCAAGCCGTCAGACGCCGGCGCCTGCGCGACCCGATGTTGATATTCTCGCCAAGACGCCAAGCACGCCAAGGAAGAGTCGGGAAAGTGGGGAACTCGGGAGACGGTTGCTGGTGCGTCTGTGCAGAGTCACGGGTTGGTTTCTTGGCGTCCTTGGCGCCTTGGCGAGAGAATATAGTCTTTTTGTGCACCCACAAGTGCCGCGGTAGACGCGCAAGATAGATGGACTGAAGAATCGATGGACGACAAACTCTCCGAGCTGCACGCTCACCGCATCCTGATCCTGGACTTCGGCTCCCAGTACACCCAATTGATCGCGCGGCGGGTCCGCGAGGCGGGGGTGTACTGCGAGATCCACCCCTTCGACATGCCGGCCCCGGATATCGAGGCCTTCGCGCCCAAGGGCATCATCCTGTCCGGGGGGCCGGCGTCGGTCACCCAGCAGGAGACGGCGCGCGCCCCGCAGGCGGTCTTTACCCTCGGGGTGCCCGTGCTCGGCATCTGTTACGGCATGCAGGTCATGGCGGCCCAGCTCGGCGGGGAGGTGGAGTTGTCCACCCACCGCGAGTTCGGCTTCGCCCAGGTCCGCGCCCGGGGCCACTCCGTACTGCTGCGCGACATCGAGGACCATGCCACCCCCGAGGGCTACGGCATGCTCGACGTGTGGATGAGCCACGGCGACCGCGTCTCGCGCCTGCCCGAGGGTTTCAAGCGGATCGCCAGCTCCGACAACGCCCCCCTGGCCGGCATGGCCGACGAGGCGCGGGGCTTTTACGGGCTGCAGTTTCACCCGGAGGTTACCCACACCCGCCAGGGTACGCGCATCATCGAGCGCTTCGTGCAGGGGATATGCGGCTGCGAGACCCTGTGGACGCCGGCGCACATCATCGACGGGCTCATGGAGAAGGTGCGCGAGCAGGTGGGCGACGAATCGGTGGTGCTGGCCCTGTCGGGCGGTGTGGATTCCTCCGTGGTGGCGGCACTGCTGCATAAGGCCATCGGCGACCAGCTCACCTGCCTGTTCGTCGACAACGGCCTGCTGCGCCTGCAACGAGGTCGGATCAGGTCATGGCCACGTTCGCCGAGCACATGGGCGTGCGGGTGATCCGGATCGACGCTCGAACAGCGGTTCGTCACGGCCCTGCGCGGGTGTGCCGACCCGGAGCAGAAGCGCAAGATCATCGGCAACGAGCTTCATCCAGGTGTTCGAGGAGCAGGCGCAGCGGCTTCCAGGGCGTGACCTGGCTGGCCCAGGGGACGATCTATCCCGACGTCATCGAATCGGCCGCCGCCAAGACCGGCAAGGCCGACGGTGATCAAGTCCCACCACAACGTGGGCGGGCTGCCGGAGCAGCATGCACCTCAAGCTGATCGAGCCGCTGCGTGAGCTGTTCAAGGATGAGGTGCGCAAGATCGGTCTGGAGCTGGGTCTGCCCTACGACATGGTCTACCGGCATCCCTTTCCGGGTCCCGGCCTGGCGGTGCGCATCCTCGGCGAGGTGAAAAAGGAATACCTGGACTTGCTGCGCCGCGCCGATGCGATATTCATCGAGGAGCTGCGCCACTTCGGGTATTACGACCAGGTCAATCAGGCCTTTGCCGTCTTCCTGCCGGTCAAGTCGGTGGGCGTCATGGGCGATGCGCGGCGCTACGAGTATGTCATCGCCCTGCGCGCGGTGGAGACCGTGGATTTCATGACGGCGCGCTGGGCGGAACTGCCTTATGACCTGCTGGGCAAGGTGTCCAACCGCATCATCAACGAGATCGCGGGGATCTCCCGCGTGACCTATGACATCTCCAGCAAGCCCCCGGCGACCATCGAGTGGGAGTGACCGGAATTCGTAACTAATGGAATTATAATAATTAAACGGTCAAATCGATAATATAATCTGCATCATCAATGGTATTTTTCATGGTATTTATTGCGTGTTGCAAGGCAGAAGACATCGATACCATGAGAGAGAAATTGATGCTGGGATGGTAATGTCGGCGTTCAGGTTTTTCTTCTCGAACACATGTGGCGTGATTATGCTGGTCGGTGCGGTTGATATCGTTGCCTACCCCCATTTCCGAAAAGCGTGTCGTTGTGTTATTTCAAGGCCTGCCAACCAGGTACGGCTTTAGCGAACTCTTCTTGAAAAGCAGGACGTTTGATGTTGTCCTGTTTGACTTTGATGGCGAAGTCGCGCCAGCGCGGCGCATCGTGCAGTACATCAACCAACACGTGGTAGACCTTCTTCATTACCTGTGCCTTGCGGGTGTATTCCTTGCGTGGGGCGTTGCTCTTGAAATTGCCCAGTCCTGATAGATAGTATTTGAGAATCGCTTCGGGATATTTGCTTTCGAGGCGCCTGGCGGTCTGCAGTTCATAGGCGCTGTCCCAGGCGTAGAGGGGATAGCGGCTTCGGGTGAGCACGGTCACCGCTTCCTCATGCTCTTTGCGGTGCATGCGGATGCGGAGTTGCTCCGTGTCCCAGGCATTCTCCAGCTGCGCAAGAATTTTCGCTTCGTAACGCTTCCATTCGGCGGCCGTGCACAGTTTTCGAAAGGCCTTGTACTTGTCACAGGTCAGATGATCGATCGTCTGATCGAACTGTAACGCCAGGTAGCGTTCGCGGTTGCCGGCGGATTTGGCCCGCTTGGCGACGAACTGGCGCAATTCATCCATGCGGCCCTTTGCGCGGAGCAGCCCTTCCTCCGCGACCTCCATGGCCTTCTGCCTTTCACCGGCCTTCCAGTGGAAGTCCGCAAGGTCGAAATAGTCAGTGCCGGTGGCCAGTTTACGCTGGCGCAGCTCGAGATATTTTTCCCGGTTGCCGAGTCGGCGATAAATGCGGCGGGCATGGTCGAGTTTCCAGTCTCCACCCATGGTCTCGAAGGCTTCCGCCAGTGCCCGCCAATCGTCGTCGGTGTAACAGGCCGCATAGGCCACATCGTAGAGATCGTCGTCAAGGCCGGCATTACCACTCTCGATATAGGGCAGGACCTTATCGAGAAGTCGTTGGCGGTAAGCCGTTTCGGTCTTTTTCCGGGAAAGGGTCCGTGCGATCTCCTGCAACAGGCTCGAAACATGGAAGTCGGCGTCATAATCGCCGCCGCCGTATGCGTCCAGTTCGTCCAGATCCGGAGCGAGTTCGGCCCACAGGGTCAGCAGTTTTTCGCCCTCGGACTGTATCTTTTGGTTGTGTGACAGGGCGGTGTGCCTGGCCAGGTAATCGAGGCATTCATGCCGGACAGCGGGGCGCGAGCTTGCCACGAGGACGAGCAGATCCACCAGCTTTTCTTTTGTCGCGGTCTTCATCAGCGCAGCCAACGGATCATCCTGTTTGCGTTTTCTCGCCATGAACCTTTACTTGGTGAGCTGAAATTGAACAATCTGGCCCAGTAACGGCAGGGCCTTTACCCGGTGCTCATGACACAGGAGTTCGTCGGAAACTGGCTCCACCGTCGCCAGTCCCAGGAAGCCCGCGAAGTGCACCAGCGAGCGCCAGGTGTAACCGCGGCGCACTGTCTCATCGGGGGAAATTACCTGGCTCGGCGGCACTTCATCCAACAGCCGTGGAAAGGCACCCAGGAAGGCGTCTTCATAAAACACCTGCGGCCGCCAGGCCTCACCGTAGTGGGTAAGCAGGTAAAGTGTGAACAGGAAGGTACTCTGCATGAATCGTAACTCAGGATAGCCGTCCCTGTATGCCCAGTTGAACTGCTCGACATAGGCCCTGAACAGTCTGGGATAAACCGCCGCAAGGCCGTTCTCGGCCAGCAGCCGGCGACAATCTCGGCTGAGGATGAACCGGCCCTTGTACTTGCGAATCAACCCCGACAGTTCGGCCACAAGGCGGGTAACATGCAAATCGTCAAAATCCTCCTCCCGATTGATGCCGCGATAACGGGTGTTTTTCTGATACCGCTGCTCACCCCAATAGGCCAGCGCGGCCTCGCGGCAGAAGTTGCGTGGCAGGTTGCCCTTGGCGGTCGGTTTGAGGCCCTGCTCGCCGATCGCGTCCGTCAGTAGTTTGAACAGGGTCAGTATCGGAGCGGCTGGAATGCCATCCAGCACCTCCGGAAAGCGCACCAGTCCCGGTGATGCGAACGGGAAATTCAGCATCTGATGCATCTGCTCGGGCGATAAACCGTGGAATTCGTCCAGCTGCCGAGTATGTGTGGTGCGTACTAAGTCAGAAAACATCGATACCATGAAAGGAAAATTGATGCTGGCATGGTCTCAGAGCACTTGAACCGCGTGTGTTCCGTTCAATCCGGAAACCGGCTACCCCCCTTTCCCCCAGACCAGAGGCTTGGGTTTTTGCAGCTCTACAGAATCAGAGGTGCTTCACCGGGTCCATTTGCTGATGGAGTATTCGTACTATCACGATGCCGCGAGCGTGTTTTTTGTAATACAGAATATGGCTTTCGTAAGGGAAGCTGAGTAGCCCCTCAGAGAGTATCTCGCGTGCCATTCCAAGGTCTGGATTTTCAGCAAGGAGTTGTGCGCGCGATTCCAGGCCGTCAAGGTAGGTGTTGGCTTGGGAGACTCCCCACTCCTGGACGGTATAGTCGATGATATCTCCAAGGTCACGTTCCGCTTTGTTCGTGAATTGGTAGCGGGGGCTGCGCCTCGCCACGGTTTAGCCATTTACCCGTTTGCGTACTTTGTCGATGACGGATTTGCCATCGCTGACTTTTCCGGCCTGCAAGTCGGCGATACCTTCTTCGATGGACTGCTTCAGATGTGCCTCTTTCAGCGCTTCAAGCCGCGCATATTCAGACGCTGAGATCACCACGGCAACGGGTTTGCCATTGCGGTTGATGCCAACAGGACCGTGTTGTGCGTTGATAAGAACCTCACCGAATTCGCGTTTGGCGTCACTGGCGTTGAGTATTTTCATAGCGCGCCTATATTAATTAAATTAATCAAGTTGACTAAATTCTAGTCTTTACAGCACGTCATGTCTAGCTGTGGCTGCATCGGATTGATGCGATGCGAAACAGATGCAGGTAACCTATTGAAAATCGGCATCACCGATGGTGCTTCAAGAGCCCGCAGCCAAGCGATAGACTGTATAGAAACACAGTATCGCAAGGACGCGGATCATGCCCCACGCGGCGGCGGCCAGGATGGCCAGCCGGGAGCGGGATGCTGGTCGTTACCAGCGTCACCGGCCCGAGCAAACCCTGCTCTATCAGATCGTCGACGAGTATTACCCGGCGTTCGCTGCCCATTTGGCTGAGCAGGGCAGGGAACTACCGAGTTATGTGCAAAGGGAATTTGAGGAATTTCTCAAATGCGGCCGGCTGGAACATGGCTTTCTGCGGGTGCGCTGCGAGTCCTGCCATGCCGAGCACCTGGTCGCTTTCAGCTGCAAACGAAGAGGGTTTTGCCCGAGCTGTGGTGCACGGCGCATGGCCGAAAGCGCGGCCTTGCTGGTTGACGAAGTACTGCCCGAACAAGCCATGCGCCAGTGGGTATTGAGTTTCCCGTTCCAGCTGCGTTTCCTGTTCGCCAGCCGGCCGGAGATCATGGGCCGGGTGCTGGGCATCGTCTACCGCGTCATCGCCACGCATCTGGTCAGGAAAGCAGGGCTATACACAGGACAGGCCCAGGACGGGTGCAGTCACTCTCATCCAGCGCTTTGGCTCGGCGCTGAACCTCAATATCCATTTTCACATGTTGTTCCTTGATGGGGTGTATGTTGACCAGCCCGATGGATCAGCCCGGTTCCGTTGGGTGAAGTCGCCGACCAGCGCCGAACTCACCCGGCTGACGCACACCATCGCCATCCGGGTTGGCCGCTTTCTGGAACGCCAGGGCCTGCTGGAACGGGATGCCGAGAACAGCTACCTGGCTTCGGATGCAGTGGACGACGACACGATGACGCCACTGCTGGGGCATTCGATCACTTACCGCATTGCGGTCGGCCCGCAGGCAGGGCGCAAGGTGTTCACCCTGCAAACGCTGCCGGCGAGTGACGAGCTGTTCGATGACGGGGCAGGCAAGATGGGCGGGTTTAGCCTGCATGCCGGGGTGGCGGCCAGGGCCGATGAACGCAAGAAGCTCGAACGGCTGTGCCGGTACATCAGCCGCCCGGCGGTGTCCGAGCAGCGACTGTCGCTCACGCCGAATGGCAACGTTCGCTACCAGCTCAAGACGCCGTACCGGGACGGCACCACGCATGTGATCTTCGAGCCGTTGGATTTCATTGCCCGGCTGGCGGCGCTGGTGCCAAAGCCCGAGTCAATCTGACGCGCTTTCACGGTGTGTTTGCGCCCAACAGTAAGCACCGGGCCTTGGTGACGCCAGCGAAACGGGGCAAGGGAACCAGGTCAGGTAGTCGAGAACCGCAATCCCTCGCCGAACGCCGAGCGTCGATGACTTGAGGCACAGCGCCTCAAACGTGTATTCAACATCGATATCGAGACTTGCACTGTCTGCGGTGGGCCGGTGAAGGTGATTGCCTGTATCGAAGATCCGGTAGTGATCAGGCAGATCCTCGATCACTTGGAGCACAAGGCAGAAGCCAGTGAGCCCAGGCGACTACCTGAAAGTCGGGTGCCGCCGAGGAGCCTGTACGGCCGAGCGATAAAACAACCGACTACAAGATGCTCAGCCGTGAGCCCCGGCAGGGTCCCGGCTTGCCGGGAGGTTGGGAAGGGGGGTGAATGGAGAAAACACAGGCAGGTTCTAGACGATATCCGAGGA
>CAWJPQ010000010.1:0-40737 GCA_963844825.1 uncultured Gammaproteobacteria bacterium | reverse complement strand
TAAAAATAATGATTCCTTGCTCTGAGGAGGAGTAATGTTCAGAAAGAATCAACTGTTGTTCTTCCTGCTGAGCTGCATGTGGACCGGGTTCTGTGGCATCTGCAGTAGCGATGGCGGCTCCGCAGCCATGACGTTCCAAGTTGGATAAGATCACCGGTAAGTCCAACGCCTACACCTTCGGGTCCACTTCCACCACCACGACCACCAACGTCACTGAGACCGGCGACAACAGCGCCAACATTCAGTTCCGTTGGTACCAATGGTCTGACGTCCACACGGCTGACACCAGCCTGCACAAGGGCGCCAATGACCAGTCCGGGTCGGCTTCACTCGTGCAGAACAACATCACCGGCACAGTGAACAGCCTGGTGTGGGGTTCCATCGGTCAGAATACCCTGGTGAACGCCCCGACGGGCGGTGGCACGGCCGTGGGTGACATCGGTGGTGGACAGACCAACATGGCCTACGGCGTATTCGCCGGCGGCGGATTCTAAGGGCATAGCCAGTTAGAGAGGAGAAATAATGATGAATACGATCTCAAAGATTGGCGTCTCCGGTGCCCTGGCCATGTTCCTGATCGCCCCGGTTTACGCTGCTAAACAGACCATCGGTGACGAGGCCCTTGACGGCATCACTGGTAAGGCGGACAACGTTGCCACCATCCAGGGCAACAGCACCCTGACGGTTGGCATGAGCAGTTCCAACGGTAGTGTCCAGGTTGGTTACTACCAATGGAATGACGATCACTCAGCGGACGCGAGTGATCACAAGGGTGCCAACGATCAGTCCGGTGCCAACTCCGGCGTTCAGCAAAACGTGAACTCCACCGTCAACACCCTGTTGTGGGGTGCCGGCGCGCAGGTGTCCACGGTGAACACCGCTGCCATCGGTGAAAGCCAGGACGTGGAGTCCTGGGGTACCATGTACCTGGGCGGCTTCTAAGCAGTACCGCCACGTAGTTGTAGTGTAGTACTGCGGCGGAACGCATTCCGCTGTAGAATTGCACGGAGTAGTTTCTGGAAGTGGGCGAAAGGGAGTTTCCCTTTCGCCCACCCTCCGGAAGGCAAAGTCGGCAGGATCATGCCGACGCGGCAACACGCCTCATTCACGTTCAGTGTGGATGGAACCTCCCTCGAAATGTCCTCGGATGGACCCCCAGCACGATCAGTTTGACGTTCGCCCACCCAGCGGTCGAAGGAGAAAATTTGATGAGAACGAAACGAGTATTCCTCTTTGCGGGGGCATTGCTATGGTGTCTGACTGCGGGAATCGCAACGAATGGCATGGCCGAGGAGCTTTCCGACAACGCGCTCAACGGCATTAGCGCCAAGGGCAATGTCAGCGCGGGCGGTTCGCTGTCCACCTCCTGTACACCGGCGTCCTCGGGCGTCTGTACCGGGGTATTCAGCTGGACCGACTCCCACGCCAACGATGCTTCCCAGTACAAGGGCGCCATTCATCAAAGCGGCTATGTCCAGCAGAATCTAACCTCGAACATTAATGTCGACGCCACCGAGAGCTCCATTGCCACCGGCAGCAATGTGGTGGGCACCATTGACAGCTCCACGAATGCCACGATCAACCTGTCCAATACCCAGAGTTCCGTTGGGTATATCGGAGGCTTCTAACGATTATGGGCGGCTTGACCCGCGCTGTGGCAAGGTTCCCCGCCTGTCGGCGGTGGGCGGCGCAAAGGCGCCTGTCCGGTACCTTGCTGATGATCCTCTTCATGATCGGATGCCCCGCGGCTTCCTTCGCGGCCGATTCCTCCGTGGTCATCTTGAGCGATGCGGCCCTGGATGCAGTGCATGCGACGGGGCTTTATTTCAGGATGGATATGTCCATCGAGGTCTTTAATCCCGGTGATACGGTCCCCCAGGTGACGGTCAATACCTCAAACCCGATTTCGGTGCCGACCTCCACCATTAACAGCTCCACGTCTCCCACGGGTTCGACGAGCACCACCGGCACGACGGGGAGTTTCGGCTCGCCCGGCGGCTCTGTCGCCTTGAGCGGCAATGCCCAAAGCGCCGTCAGCAGTCTGGTGAACGTGGTCGGCGCGGGCTCGGTGATCAACGTCGGCGTGAACGTGGTTAATATTACCAACTCGTCTTCCGATAGTATTTATACGACCAACACGAACCTTGGACTCATGGGCGGCAATTCCAGCATCCCGGCGTCCTCACTCAATACGAGCACAAGCCCAACAGCGACACCTTAGTGCCTCATGCGATCAGTTTGGATTTCCCATCCGTCTAGCCCGCATCCGTCACCAGAAAACGCCAGCTCGGCGGCCGCAGCAGGCGACCGGTGCCTGGTGCGGGCCGGCGCGGCAGGCCGGCGTTCCCGCGACCGTTCGGTCGGCGGCGGTAACCTCGGGCGTGCGGCGTCGGCCTGCCTGGGGATGCTGATGTTGCTGCTGCCCGGCTGGCTGTATGCCGGGACGTTCCGGATCGATATCGGTCCCATGAACGTCCCCATCATGGTGCAGGGGCAGGTCGACGGCCTGCAGGCGCTCAGGCAAAAGCACGTGGTGCTGCAGCACAAGGACTACAGCTGCGGGGCGGCGTCCATGGCCACCTTGTTCAACTACTACCTGGAATACCCCATATCAGAGGGACAGGTGATCCGGGAATTGATCGCGATCGCCAAGAAGAGCGGGACCTTGATCGACATCATCCGGCGCCGTGGATTCTCCCTCCTGGACCTGAAGCGTTTTGCCGAGAGCAAGGGCTTCAAGGCCGTTGGTTACCGCCTGGAGTTCAAGGACCTGGTCGACTTGCATATGCCCGCCCTTGTGCCTATTATCCCCAGCGGGTTCAAGCACTTTGTCGTCTTCCGCGGGGCGGATGAGCACTTTGTGTACCTTGCTGACCCGTCATTCGGGAATCTGACGGAAAATATCGACGCCTTCAAGCGTGACTGGTACGGATTTACCAACGTGGCCTTGGTTGTTCTGCGGCATGGTGAAAAGCAAAAGGAGGGTCATCCGCCGCCCTTGTCCCTTACCGCGATAGACAAGATTCATGTCAACGAAGAGGGTTTCAATTATTATGTCAACTCTCTTTTGAACAACCCGCCTTGGGGTCCGTTCTACAGGACTGAATTCTGACCATACCCACCGCGACCATGGCTCGCAGCCGAATGCACACCGGCGAAGCCTGCAGTAGACACAAGGCATGATTATTGCAAAAATCCGTTGGGCAACGGTTGCGGGGACCGTGCTGACTGAAATATTGAAGGAATTAAAGCTGTTGTAACGCGATGCCGGCATTTTGGCGGCAATCCGATTTGTGGAATTGGCAAAGGAAGGTGCGCAAATTCGTCTCGCTGATTCATTCACCTCAGGTTTGACGGGGCCGCCATGGTGCCCGTATCGACTCATGAGACATTGATTTTTTGAGCTGGAAGATTTGATGTCCCGCGCTGTTTGGTTTCTCCTCATCTCCTTGCTTCTGGTCCCGTCCTTCGCGGCGGCCGACCAGGCATCCGGGTCGGCCGCCCCTGCCCAGCAGTCAAAGGATGCCAAGAAGGCTAAGGACGCCAAGGACGCCAAGGCGCCAAGGACGCTAAGGCGTCACAGGACAATGGCGGATCCGGCGCCGAGAAGGCGCTTAAGGAGAGCAAGGAAGAAAAGGAGAACAAACAGCCGCTTTCGTCCGTCAAGCAGGCGGCCACCGGGCTGCTCAGCGGCAAGTTTGGCATCCAGATCCTCGAGGACTATGGGTATAGTCCTCGAGGATCTGGATACCGAACTTGCCACTGAGCAGCCCGGTAGCCGCCTGCTTGACGGACGAAAGCGGCTGTTTGTTCTCCTTTTCTTCCTTGCTCTCCTGAAGCGCCTTCTCGGCGCTGGATCCGCCTTTGTCCTGTGACGCCTTGGCGTCCTTGGCGCCCTTGGCATCCTTGGTGTCCTTGGCCTTATCTTGGCATCTTTTGACTGCTGGGCAGGGGCGGCGCCCGGATGCCTGGTCGGCCGCCGCGAAGGACGGGACCAAAAGCAAGGATATGAGGAGAAACCAAACAGCGCGGGACATCAAATCTTCCAGCTCAAAAAATCAATGTCTCATGACGGGTCGATACGGGCACCATGGCGGCCCCGTCAAACCTGACGGTGAATGAATCAGCGAGACGAATTTGTGCACCTTCCTTTGCCAATTCCACAAATCGGATTGCCGCCAAAATGCCGGCATCGCGTTACAACAGCTTTAATTCCTTCAATATTTCAGTCAGCACGGTCCCCGCAACCGTTGCCCAACGGATTTTTGCAATAATCATGCCTTGTGTCTACTGCAGGCTTCGCCGGTGTGCATTCGGCTGCGAGCCATGGTCGCGGTGGGTATGGTCAGAATTCAGTCCTGTAGAACGGACCCCAAGGCGGGTTGTTCAAAAGAGAGTTGACATAATAATTGAAACCCTCTTCATTGACATGAATCTTGTCTATCGCGGTAAGGGACAAGGGCGGCGGATGACCCTCCTTTTGCTTTTCACCATGCCGCAGAACAACCAAGCGCCACGTTGGTAAATCCGTACCAATCACGCTTGAAGGCGTCGATATTTTCCGTCAGATTCCCGAATGACGGGTCAGCAAGGTACACAAACCGCTCATCCGCCCCGCGGAAGACGACAAAGTGCTTGAACCCGCTGGGGATAATAGGCACAAGGGCGGGCATATGCAAGTCGACCAGGTCCTTGAACTCCAGGCGGTAACCAACGGCCTTGAAGCCCTTGCTCTCGGCAAAACGCTTCAGGTCCAGGAGGGAGAAACCGCGGCGCCGGATGATGTCGATCAAGGTCCCGCTCTTCTTGGCGATCGCGATCAATTCCCGGATCACCTGTCCCTCTGATATGGGGTATTCCAGGTAGTAGTTGAACAAGGTGGCCATGGACGCCGCCCCGCAGCTGTAGTCCTTGTGCTGCAGCACCACGTGCTTTTGCCTGAGCGCCTGCAGGCCGTCGACCTGCCCCTGCACCATGATGGGGACGTTCATGGGACCGATATCGATCCGAAACGTCCCGGCATACAGCCAGCCGGGCAGCAGCAACATCAGCATCCCCAGGCAGACCGACGCCGCACGCCCGAGGTTACCGCCGACCACCGAACGGTCGCGGGAACGCCGGCCTGCCGCGCCGGCCCGCACCAGGCACCGGTCGCCTGCTGCGGGCGCCGAGCTGGCGTTTTCTGGTGACGGATGCGGGCTAGACGGATGGGAATTCCAAACTGATCGCATGAGGCACTAAGGTGTCGCTGTTGGGCTTGTGCTCGTATTGAGTGAGGACGCCGGGATGCTGGAATTGCCGCCCATGAGTCCAAGGTTCGTGTTGGTCGTATAAATACTATCGGAAGACGAGTTGGTAATATTAACCACGTTCACGCCGACGTTGATCACCGAGCCCGCGCCGACCACGTTCACCAGACTGCTGACGGCGCTTTGGGCATTGCCGCTCAAGGCGACAGAGCCGCCGGGCGAGCCGAAACTCCCCGTCGTGCCGGTGGTGCTCGTCGAACCCGTGGGAGACGTGGAGCTGTTAATGGTGGAGGTCGGCACCGAAATCGGGTTTGAGGTATTGACCGTCACCTGGGGGACCGTATCACCGGGATTAAAGACCTCGATGGACATATCCATCCTGAAATAAAGCCCCGTCGCATGCACTGCATCCAGGGCCGCATCGCTCAAGATGACCACGGAGGAATCGGCCGCGAAGGAAGCCGCGGGGCATCCGATCATGAAGAGGATCATCAGCAAGGTACCGGACAGGCGCCTTTGCGCCGCCCACCGCCGACAGGCGGGGAACCTTGCCACAGCGCGGGTCAAGCCGCCCATAATCGTTAGAAGCCTCCGATATACCCAACGGAACTCTGGGTATTGGACAGGTTGATCGTGGCATTCGTGGAGCTGTCAATGGTGCCCACCACATTGCTGCCGGTGGCAATGGAGCTCTCGGTGGCGTCGACATTAATGTTCGAGGTTAGATTCTGCTGGACATAGCCGCTTTGATGAATGGCGCCCTTGTACTGGGAAGCATCGTTGGCGTGGGAGTCGGTCCAGCTGAATACCCCGGTACAGACGCCCGAGGACGCCGGTGTACAGGAAGTGGACAGCGAGCCGCCCGCGCTGACATTGCCCTTGGCGCTAATGCCGTTGAGCGCGTTGTCGGAAAGCTCCTCGGCCATGCCATTCGTTGCGATCCCCGCAGTCAGACACCATAGCAATGCCCCCGCAAAGAGGAATACTCGTTTCGTTCTCATCAAATTTTCTCCTTCGACCGCTGGGTGGGCGAACGTCAAACTGATCGTGCTGGGGGTCCATCCGAGGACATTTCGAGGGAGGTTCCATCCACACTGAACGTGAATGAGGCGTGTTGCCGCGTCGGCATGATCCTGCCGACTTTGCCTTCCGGAGGGTGGGCGAAAGGGAAACTCCCTTTCGCCCACTTCCAGAAACTACTCCGTGCAATTCTACAGCGGAATGCGTTCCGCCGCAGTACTACACTACAACTACGTGGCGGTACTGCTTAGAAGCCGCCCAGGTACATGGTACCCCAGGACTCCACGTCCTGGCTCTCACCGATGGCAGCGGTGTTCACCGTGGACACCTGCGCGCCGGCACCCCACAACAGGGTGTTGACGGTGGAGTTCACGTTTTGCTGAACGCCGGAGGTAGCACCGGACTGATCATTGGCACCCTTGTGATCACTCGCGTCCGCTGAGTGATCGTCATTCCATTGGTAGTAACCAACCTGCACACTACCGTTGGAACTGCTCATGCCGACGTTCAGGGTGCTGTTGCCCGTAATCGTGGCAACGTTGTCCGCCTTACCAGTGATGCCGTCAAGGGCCTCGTCACCGATGGTCTGTTTAGCAGCGTAAACCGGGGCGATCAGGAACATGGCCAGGGCACCGGAGACGCCAATCTTTGAGATCGTATTCATCATTATTTCTCCTCTCTAACTGGCTATGCCCTTAGAATCCACCGCCGGCGAATACGCCGTAGGCCATGTTGGTCTGTCCACCGCCGATGTCACCCACGGTCGAGCCACCGCCCGTCGGGGCGTTCACCAGGGTATTCTGACCGATGGAACCCCACACCAGGCTGTTCACCGTGCCGGTGATGTTGTTCTGCACGAGTGAAGCCGACCCGGACTGGTCATTGGCGCCCTTGTGCAGGCTGGTGTCAGCCGTGTGGACGTCAGACCATTGGTACCAACCGAACTGAATGTTGGCGCTGTTGTCGCCGCTCTCAGTGATGTTGGTGGTCGTGGTGGTGGAAGTGGACCCGAAGGTGTAGGCATTGGACTTACCGGTGATCTTATCCAACTTGGAATCGCTCATGGCCTGCGGGGCCGCCATCGCTACTGCAGATGCCAGCAAACCCGCTGCCGCCATGCCGCTGCACAGAACAACAGTTGATTTCTTCTTCATGGATTACTCCTCCTCAGAGCAAGGAATCATTATTTTTAGATCTGCCGCAAGACCGCTCTGAACTGCCTCTATAGCCACCGACTCCTTTTGTATGATTCTCCTGCACGGTGTCCCGACAGATCCTCATCCTTCCACGCCAACGTCAAAAATCACGTGAAAGTGTGTCCTTGATATACCTTTTTTGACACCCTGTCAAGAGGAGTACCATCTTCTGTTTGATTTTATTGAACAAAAAAAATCCACTTTGGCCAACACATTAGCTAAACCTGATGCGTTTGTGTCAGAATTTCGTCAACTCGCCTCTCACTTTGAAGGTATCGGCCCCCGGCCGCATATCTTTATGCGGATACCTGCCCGTAAAAGAAAACGGGCGGAAGGGGAAACCCCCTTCCGCCCAATGGTACTGCACGGAAGCTGCCGCCGGCGCGAGCCGGCCGCAGTACTACACCACAGGACCGCTTAGAAGCCGCCCAGGTACATGGTACCCCAGGACTCCACGTCCTGGCTTTCACCGATGGCGGCGGTGTTCACCGTGGACACCTGCGCGCCGGCACCCCACAACAGGGTGTTGACGGTGGCAGTTCACGTTTTGCTGAACGCCGGAGTTGGCACCGGACTGATCGTTGGCACCCTTGTGATCACTCGCGTCCGCTGAGTGATCGTCATTCCATTGGTAGTAACCAACCTGCACACTACCGTTGGAACTGCTCATGCCGACGTTCAGGGTGTCGTTGCCCGTAATCTTGGCAACGTTGTCCGCCTTACCAGTGATGCCGTCAAGGGCCTCGTCACCGATGGTCTGTTTAGCAGCGTAAACCGGGGCGATCAGGAACATGGCCAGGGCACCGGAGACGCCAATCTTTGAGATCGTATTCATCGTTATTTCTCCTCTCTAACTGGCTATGCCCTTAGAATCCACCGCCGGCGAATACGCCGTAGGCCATGTCGGTCTGTCCACCGCCGATGTCACCCACGGCCGTGCCACCGCCCGTCGGGGCGTTCACCAGGGTATTCTGACCGATGGAACCCCACACCAGGCTGTTCACCGTGCCGGTGATGTTGTTCTGCACGAGTGAAGCCGACCCGGACTGGTCATTGGCGCCCTTGTGCAGGCTGGTGTCAGCCGTGTGGACGTCAGACCATTGGTACCAACCGAACTGAATGTTGGCGCTGTTGTCGCCGCTCTCAGTGACGTTGGTGGTCGTGGTGGTGGAAGTGGACCCGAAGGTGTAGGCATTGGACTTACCGGTGATCTTATCCAACTTGGAATCGCTCATGGCCTGGGGGGCCGCCATCGCTACTGCCGATGCCAGCAAACCCGCTGCCGCCATGCCGCTGCACAGCACAACAGTTGATTTCTTCTTCATGGATTGCTCCTCCTCAGAACAAGGAAACACTGCTTCTTATTTATTAGGCCTGGTGCCGTAGCCGCAGGGGCCCCGCACACTGCTTCTCCCTCCGCACACTGCTGCTCCCTGCGCGTCCGTCGCCTTGGCGGTAGCGGACCAGACATGTGCCCTCACGCCGCCCTTCAATCGGCATGAAAGTACTTGTCATCTAACCGTGCCCCGGCACCGCTGTCAAGCAAAAGATCAATGTATCTATTTGTTTTTAAACAGGTATTTCATGTACCTCTATTTTTTATAGGTGTATACAGGTTGCATATTCCCCTGACGCTCAGGGCGCTTTTGTACACCGGGACGGCAGGGCGGAAACCTTACAGCGCTGCTTTTAAAGAAAAAACTGCCGGGCTTTGCTGACGGAACGAGAGGGGACAGAGGGGGCTGGAAATAGATTGGGCGGAAGGGGAAACCCCTTCCGCCCAATGGTACTGCACGGAAGCTGCCGCCGGCGCAAGCCGGCTGCAGTACTACACCACAGGACTGCTTAGAAGCCGCCCAGGTACATGGTGCCCCAGGACTCCACGTCCTGGCTCTCACCGATGGCAGCGGTGTTCACCGTGGACACCTGCGCGCCGGCACCCCACAACAGGGTGTTGACGGTAGCAGCTGACGGTTTGCTGAACGCCGGAGTTGGCACCGGACTGATCGTTGGCACCCTTGTGATCACTCGCGTCCGCTGAGTGATCGTCATTCCATTGGTAGTAACCAACCTGCACACTACCGTTGGAACTGTTCATGCCGACCGTCAGGGTGCTGTTGCCAAAAATCGTGGCAACGTTGTCCGCCTTACCCGTGATGCCGTCAAGGGCCTCGTCACCGATGGTCTGTTTAGCAGCGTAAACCGGGGCGATCAGGAACATGGCCAGGGCGCCGGAGACGCCAATCTTTGAGATCGTATTCATTAATATTTCTCCTCTCTAACTGGCTATGCCCTTAGAATCCACCGCCGGCGAATACGCCGTAGGCCATGTTGGTCTGACCACCGCCGATAGCACCCACGGTCGTCGCCGTCCCACTGGGGGCGTTGACCAGGGTATTCTGACCGATGGAACCCCACACCAGGCTGTTCACCGTGCCGGTGATGTTGTTCTGCACGAGTGAAGACGACCCGGACTGGTCATTGGCGCCCTTGTGCAGGCTGGTGTCAGCCGTGTGGGCGTCAGACCATTGGTACCAACCGAACTGAATGTTGGCGCTGTTGTCGCCGCTCTCAGTGATGTTGGTGGTCGTGGTGGTGGAAGTGGACCCGAAGGTGTAGGCATTGGACTTACCGGTGATCTTATCCAACTTGGAATCGCTCATGGCTTGCGGAGCCGCCATCGCTACTGCCGATGCCAGCACACCCGCTGCCGCCATGCCGCTGCACAGCACAACAGTTGATTTTTTCATGAATTACTCCTCCTCAGAGCAAGGAATCATTATTTTATAGGCCTGCCGCAAGACCGCTCTGAACTGCCTCGTGAGCCACCGAGTCCGTTTGTATTCGTCATTATCCTTAACGGTGTCCCCGACAAGCCCTCGCCTTCCACGCCTACAGCAAAAAAATGACGTGAAAGTCTGTCTTTGGTATACCTTTTTTGACGACGCTGTCAATCGCGGCCGTGATTTGTGTCTGATTTTATTGATGAAAAAAAATTAAAGCCGACCAGTTCACATTGCCTTTATATTAGCATTTTCTAATTCTACCTGTGTTCCCGCCCCCGGCCCACACGGCATCTCGAGGGTCAATTGAGCAAGCCGCCCCCTCCCCGGGGCGGCTGCAGGAGGCGCGACGGCGGACGGGCTGTCACACCCCGGCATAGTGCTTGGTCACGGCGTAGCGCTTTTTCTTCAGGGCCTCCAGCAGGGCATCGTAGGAGTCGGTGAACTTCTGGACACCCTCCTGCTCCAGCGTCTGCATCACCCGGTCATAGTCGATGCCCAGTTCAGGAAGCGTCTCCAGGCTGCGGCTCGCCTGTTGCGCATCCGCCTCCAGCGAGGGACGAATCTGCCCATGGGCCAGAAAGGCGTCCAGGGTGTCCGACGGCACCGTATCCACCGTATGCGGTCCGATGAGTTCCTCCACATACATGACATCCCTGTACGCGGGGTTCTTGGTGCTGGTGCTGCCCCACAGCAGGCGCTGCACCCGGGCGCCCCGCTGACGCTGCGCCTCGAATTCGCCCGAGCCGAAGAAGATTTCCTGGAAACGCCGGTAGGCCACCTTGGCGTTGGCGATGGCCACCCTGCCCAACAGCGCCTTGGCCTGCGGCGTGCCCATCTTCTCCAGGACCGGGTCGAGTTTGGTATCCACACGGCTCACGAAGAACGAGGCGACGGAGGCCACTGGCTTGGGGTCCGCGCACTTGGCAAGCCCGCGGATATACGCGTGGGCCACCTCCTCATAACGGGGAACGGAGAACAGCAAGGTGACATTGATGTTGATCCCCTCGCCGATCAACTGCTCGATGGCGGGCAGTCCCTCCTTGGTCGCCGGCACCTTGATCATGACATTCGGGCGACCCACCCGCTTCCACAGGTGGTGCACCCGCTCGATGGTCCCCCTGGTGTCATAGGCCAGGTGCGGAGAGACTTCCAGGCTCACATAACCGTCATCTCCCTCGCTGCTGTCATAGACGGGGCGCAGGACATCGGCGGCCATCTGCACGTCCTGTACAGTCAGCCACTCGTAAAGGGTATGCTCGTCGACCTTGTGATCGGCCTGTATGAGGTCGCGTATCGTGGCGTCGTAGTCCTGGCTGTCGGCGATGGCCTTGTGGAAAATCGTCGGATTGCTGGTCAGGCCCCGCAGGCCGATTTCCGTCAGGCGCCTCAGGCCGTCGTTGACCACCAGGTCGCGGTTGATGTTGTCCAGCCACATGGACTGGCCGTGGCGATACAACTCGATGAGATCAGCCATCTCACATCCTCCTCCTCAGTTTGAATTGATTCGGTCCATGGCGCTGTACTCTGGGTTTGTTGGACGCCCTAAAGCCGCGCATCTATCTATCTAGGATGCCAAGATTACGGCGTTGTTCCTGAAAGATGCCGAGGGGATGGTCTTCCTCCCGGCCCGCATCGATTAATGACGACAACTTGACATACGCTGTCCGCACCTAAACTATACCCGACATATGCATATACTCATCATCAACACCGGCAGCGCCTCCACCAAGCTGACGGCGTATGAAGTATCCGGTGACCGGTCCCGCCCCCTGCACAGCGAGCACTACGGCGCCGGGGAGGCCTCCCCCCAGGCGTTGCTGGAGCAGTTCCTCGCCGCCCATGACATGCAGGTCGATGCGGTCTGTCACCGGGTGGTCCACGGCGGCAGCCGCCTCACCGGGGCGTGCCTCATCGACGAGGACGTGGAAGGGGAAATCGAGCGCCTGGCGGCACTCGCCCCCCTGCACAACCCCGTGGCCCTGAGCTGGATCAAGGCGAGCCGCAGCGTGTTCCGCCGCGACCCGCCCCACGTGGCCGTGTTCGACACCGCGTTCTATACCCGCCTGCCCCCAAGGGCACGGACCTATGCCCTGCCCGGCGCCCTGGCGCAGGCGTACGAGATCCGGCGCTACGGCTTTCACGGCATCGCCCACCGGGCCATGTGGCAGCGATGGTGCCGACTGCGCCCGGACCTGCCGGACGGGGGGCGGCTGATCTCACTGCAGCTGGGGGGCGGCTGCTCCATGACCGCCACCCGCGACGGTACCCCCCTGGACACGTCCATGGGCTTCTCGCCGGTGGAGGGGCTGGTCATGGCGTCGCGCTCGGGCGACCTGGACCCGTCGGTCGTCACGTACTTGATGCGCGAAAAGGGCCTGTCACACCAGGACGTGGACCGCCTGTTGAACGAGGCATCGGGGCTGAAAGGCGTCTCGGGCAACAGCGCCGACATGGCCGTCGTGCTGGAAGACGACGCGCCCGCGAGCCGCGCGGCCGTCGACCTGTACTGCTACCGCATCCGCAAGTACCTGGGCGCCTACCTGGCGGCGCTGGGCGGCGCCGACGGGATCATCTTCGGCGGCGGCGTGGGCGAGCACGCGCCCCTGATCAGGGCGCGCGCCCTGGCGGGGATGGAGTGGTGCGGTATCGCCCTCGACAGCCATGCCAATGAGGCGACGGTGGGGCGCGAAGGGCGCATCAGTCAACCGGCCAGCGGCATCGAGGCCTGGGTCACGCCGGTGGACGAGGCCGCGGTACTGGCGCAAGAGGCGTACAACGTGCTGAAGGAAGCCCCATGAACCCGGCCCTGCGCATTCTGCTGTGCAGCGATCTCGACCGGACGCTGTTGCCCAACGGCAATCAGCCCGAATCCCCTGAGGCCCGCCCCAGGCTGCGCCGACTCGCCGCGCACCCCGAGCTGACCCTGGCCTACGTCAGCGGCCGCCACCGGGCCTTGCTGGAAGAGGCCATCGATGAGTACCGGATCCCCGTGCCCCGCTATGCCGTCTGCGACGTGGGCACTACGATATACACGGTGAATAACGGCCAGTGGCGGCCCTGGGAGGCCTGGGCCGCGGAGATCGCGCCGGACTGGCGGGGCAGGACCCACGATGACCTGACGGCCCTCTTCGGGGACATGAGCGAGCTGAAGCTGCAGGAGGCGGCCAAGCAGAATACCTTCAAGGTCAGTTACTACGGCCGGGCCGACATGGACCACCAGGCCCTGATCAGGCGCATGCAGGGCCGTCTCGACGAGGCGGGTCTCGAGGCGAGCCTGATCTGGAGCGTCGACGAGACCACCGACACCGGCCTGCTTGACATACTCCCCAGGCGGGCCACGAAACTGCACGCCATACGCTTTCTCATGAAGGAAATGGGCTTCGAGCCCGACCATACGGTATTCGCCGGCGACAGCGGCAACGACCTGCCCGTGCTGACCAGCGGCCTGCAGGCCGTGCTGGTGCGCAACGCAAGCGAGCCGGTCCGCCGCCAAGCCCTGGCGGGGCTCGGCGCCCACGGCGGTCAAGATACACTGTACCTGGCACGCGGCGCGTTCCTGGGCATGAACGGCAATTACTCGGCCGGCGTGCTCGAGGGGCTGGCCCATTTCATACCGCAGACCCGGGCGTGGATGAGGGAATAAGCAAAGCCTCCCCGCCGGTTTTCCATTCCGCATCGCAACGGCAGCAACGGAGATCCACATGGCCAAGCAGGGTAAGGACACCAACATTCGATGGCTGAAGACACTGACATCCGGTGACGTGCCCCTGGTAGGCGGGAAAAACGCCTCCCTCGGCGAGATGATCAAGCACCTGCACCGCTCGGGAATTCGTGTCCCGGACGGTTTCGCCACCACGGCCCGGGCCTACTATGAATTCCTGGGGGCCAATGACCTTACGGGCAAGATCACCGGCAAACTGGACCAGTACCACAGCGGCCGCCTGTCCCTGGCCAAGGCCGGCGCGGCGATCCGCCGGCTGATCATGGACGCGAGCTGCCCGCCCCCATCGCCCTGGAGACCACCCAGGCCTACCGCGAGCTCGGCAGGCGCACCGGGCGGCGCAACCCGGACGTGGCGGTGCGCAGCAGCGCCACCGCCGAAGACCTGCCGGATGCCAGCTTCGCCGGCCAGCAGGAGACGTTTCTCAACGTACGCGGTGACGAAAGCCTGCTCAAGGCCTGCCGCCGCTGCTATGCCTCCCTGTTCACCGACCGGGCCATCAGCTACCGGGAGAACCACGGCTTCGATCACATGAAGGTGGCCCTGTCCATCGGGCGTGCAGATCATGGTCCGCTCGGACAAGGGCGGAGCCGGGGTGATGTTCTCCATCGACACCGAGACCGGGTTTCCCGACGCGGTGCTGATCAACGCCGCCTGGGGCCTGGGCGAGACCGTGGTGCAGGGCCTGGTGGATCCGGACGAGTACATGGTATTCAAGCCCCTGCTCGGCAAACGCCGGCTGTACGCCCATCATCGAAAAGACGCTCGGGCGAGAAGGAGCAAGAAGCTGGTGTACGCCACGCAGCGGCGCCAAACCCCACGAAGATGGCAAGACCACCGCGAGAGCGAACGCCGCGCTCACGTCCTCGATGACGACGCAGATCCTGACCCTGGCCCGCTGGGCGGTGGCCATCGAGGAGCACTACGGCCGCCCCATGGACATCGAATGGGCCAAGGACGGCAAGACCGGTGAGCTGTTCATCGTGCAGGCCCGCCCGGAGACCGTGCAGTCCCGACGCCGGACGCCAGGCACTTCAAGACCTATACCCTGAAGGAAAAGGGCAAGACTGCTGGTCACCGGCAACAGCATCGGCGAGGCCGTCGCCGCCGGCAAGGTCTGCAAGCTGCGCAGCGCCGCGGATATCGACCGCTTCAAGGACAACGCCATCCTGGTCACCGAGATGACCGACCCGGACTGGGTGCCCATCATGAAGCGCGCCGCGGCCATCGTCACCGACCACGGGGGCCGCACCTCCCATGCCGCCATCGTCAGCCGCGAGCTGGGCCTGCCCGCCGTCGTCGGCACCGGCAACGCCACGCGAGGTGCTGCAAGACGGCCAGGAGGTCACGGTCTCCTGCGCCGAGGGCGACCAGGGCTTTGTCTACGAGGGCATCGCCGACTACGAGGCCAGGAGGTCGAGCCTGGAAGACATCCCCGAGACCCGCACCCAGGTCATGCTCAACCTCGCCAACCCGGCCGCGGCCTTGCGCTGGTGGCGCCTGCCCGGTGACGGCGTCGGCCTGGCCCGGATGGAGTTCATCATCAACAACATCATCAAGATCCACCCCATGGCCCTGGTGCAGCTGGCCGCGCATCGAAGACCGCCGGGCCAAGCGCGACCATCCGATGCCCTGACCCGGGCCTGGCGCGGACAAGGCCGACTATTTCGTGGACACCCTCGCCTACGGCATCGCGCGTATCGCCGCCGCCCAGTCACCCCAAGCCGGTGATCGTGCGCATGAGCGACTTCAAGACCAACGAGTACGCCCAGCTGATCGGCGGGCGCCAGTTCGAGCCCCAGCGAGGAAAACCCCATGCTCGGCTGGCGGGGGGCGAGCCGCTACTACAGCGACGCGCTACCGCGAGGGCTTCGCCCTGGAGTGCCGGGCCGTCAAAAAGGTCCGGGAGGAGATCGGGCCTGGACAACGTCATCGTCATGATCCCCTTCTGCCGCACCCTGGAGGAGGCCGACCGGGTGCTGGAGACCCTGGCCGAAAACGGCCTGATGCGCGGCGAGCACGGGCTGCAGGTCTACGTCATGTGCGAGATCCCGTCCAACGTCATCCTGGCGCGACGAGTTCGCCGAGCGCTTCGACGGCTTTTCCATCGGCAGCAACGACCTGACCCAGCTTAGTGCTGGGGGTGGACCGGGATTCCTCGGAACTGGCGCCGACCTCTTCGATGAGCGCAACGAGGCGGTCACGCGCGATGATCCGCAGCCTGATCACTACCGCCCACCAGACCGGACCGCAAAGTGGGCATGTGCGGCCAGGCCCCCAGCGATCACCCCGAGTTCGCCGAGTTCCTGGTTCAGGCGGGCATCGATTCCATCTCGGTCAACCCGGACAGCTTCCTCACCGTCAAGCGCCACGTCAAATCAGCGGAGGCCAAGGCAAAGAGGAGCGCGAAGAGGACCTAGGGAACCTCTGCACAGGCCGCTGAAGCGGCTCTCACGGCGTTGCAAAGGGGCTCGGAATGCTCATTTACTACGTGTAAACTGCGCTTCCTCGCCCCTTTGCGCCTTGTGATCATCCCCTTGATCGACCTGTGCAGAGGTTCCCTAGCGCGAAACGTCACCGATTTTCATCGCGAGGGCGTCGAGACGCCCGGCGTGACGGGACCCATGGACTGAAAGACGCTGCCGGCATAGTTTTTTCTCGGCCCGGCTTTTTTGTTCTCTCGCCAAGACCGCCAAGGAACCGCTTTATAAAGATCAAGCAGCTTGTGTCTTGGCATCTTGGCGCCTTGGCGTCTTGGCGAGAGAATATCAGGCAGCCTCCAAGAGCCACAAATACCAGAGAAGCCCCGGAGTTAATTCTCCGCCGCCAGGCCCAGCGGCAGCTGATCCCTATGCAGGAACCATTTCTCCAGCACCACGCGGCGGGAGAACCAGGGGCTGGCGATGAGCCGCCGGCCCAGGGCGTGGCGCATCCACTGGGGCAGGAGCCTTTCGAGACCGCGCTCGTCCCGGCGGCCGAAGCGCGCCTCGATCTGCGCCTCGTAGGGGGCCAGGGCGGCGCGGCTGTAATCGCCGCCGGCCGCGGCGATCACCTCCGCCGCCATCAGGGACGACTCCACCGCCGGGCGGATCCCCTCGCCGCTCTGGGCGTAGGCCAGGCCCGCCGCGTCACCCACCAATAAGGCGCCGTCCGCCGCGATGGTCCGCCTGGCGCTGTTATAGAGCAGATAGGCGTGACCCTTGAAGCGCTCCGCGGCCCGCGGGACCCGCCCCCGGCCGATGAGAAATTCATAGAAGGCGTCCACATGGGCGCCCAGGTGCTGGTTGTCCTCCCGGCCGAGTCCGATGTTGATGAAATTGCCCTTGCGAAAGCACCACCCGTACCCCTTCAGATCACGGCAGAAGTACAACTCCGGCACCTCGCCGGCCACCCGGCAACCGGCCTGCTGATCAGGCGTCATCTGGTATTCGATCTCCTGGGCGGCGACCACCGTCTCGCCGCGCCCGAGGCGGTTGCCCAGGGCATGGGCCACGGGGCAGAAATGCCCCCCCGCCCCGACGATCATGGGGGTGTGCAGCCACCCGTTCACCTCCCAGCCGCCGTTGCGGCGCTCCAGGGTCTTGAGGGCCTCGCCCAGGTGCAGCCGGGCCCCGGCGCGCATGAGCAGGTAGTGGTCGAACTCACAGCGGCGGATCCCGTAGCTCACCGCGTGATCGTAGCGGCTGGCCGCCTCATGGGCGCCGCCGATCAGCCCCACATTGAATCCGGTAATGGGCTGCAGGGTACGCTGACCGGCATAGTCGTCCGTATCGATCCGCAGCTCTTCGATGATGGCGGGGGTGATCCAGCCGGCGCAGACCTTGTGACGGGGAAAGGACGCCTTGTCCATGATCATCACGTCCATGCCCGTTCCACCCAGCGCCCAGGCCAACGAGGCGCCCGCCGGCCCCCCGCCCACGATGAGCACATCACAGGTTGTCTTTTGCGCGGTCATCCGTTTACTTGTCGTAGAGGTAGGCCCGGGTCCATGGCAGGTCATTCACATCGGGCCTGGCAAAGACAATCTGGAACAACTGCAGGGAGCCCGCGGTAAAGGCGGCGATCGATCCCGCCAGGTACAGGCGCCAGGCGCGGGCGAACGGCTCGTCGTACATCTGCGTGATCTGGTCGAACCTCTGTTCATAGCGCTCGAGCCAGTCCATCAGCGTCCTGGCGTAGTGCAGGCGCAGGTTTTCGATATCCGACACCGAGAACTCCCAGGGCTCCAGGATCTGCGTCATCTCGCGCAGGGACGGCGGATAGGCGCCGGGAAAGATGCATTTTTCGATCCATGTATTCATGGGGCACGGCTTGTTGCGGCCGATGGAGTGGATCAGACCCCGTCCGGCGCCGTGCAGGCTCCGGTGGACGACCTCGCCGAGTTCGCTGTAGTGCTCCCTGCCCACGTGTTCCAGCATGCCGACGGAGACGAACACGTCGAACGACCCCTGTATTTCCCGGTAGTCCTCCTCGATGAATTCCACGCGGTCCTCGAGCCCCTCGCGCCTGGCCCTGTCGCGCGCATACGCGACCTGCTCCCTGGAGATATTGAAGGCCTTGACCTTGACGCCGTAATGGCGGGCCATGAAGCGGGCCAGCGAGCCCCATCCGCACCCCGCCTCGACGACGGTTTCGCCGCGGCGAAGACGCAGCTTGCGGCATATGTAGTGCATCTTGGCCTGTTGGGCCTGTTCCAGCGAGGCACCGACCGACGGATAGTAGGCGCAGGTGTAGACCATTTCATCATCCAGCCACAGGCGGTAGAAGTCATTGCCGATGTCATAGTGATGATGGATATTCTCGCGGGCCAGGCGCAGGGAGCGATGGCGCGGGCTGTTCAGCCATGCCAGCAAGCGGCGCGGTATCAGCCCGTCCTTGTCCAGGTCGGACCCCTTCATGTAGCCCACCTCCAGGAGCCCGATGAGGTCCCCTTCGATCTCCACGTCGCCGTCCGTATAGGCGTGCCCGAAATTGAGCGCAGGGTCGCGCAACACCTTGAACAGCGCACGCCGCTTCTTGAACAGGATGCGGGCCACGGGCGCCTCACGGGAGGTGGTTAGGATCTCCCCGTTCCACAGCACGATATGCACGGGCGGGTCGCCCATGCCGCTCAGCAGACGCCGCAGGAGCCATCGCTCAACGCCGCTGACGCCTCCGGCCTCTTGCGGGGGGGATTCGTATATCTCGCCCGGTGGGCCATAGTAGCCGACGGCGGGCCGATGCTCCGCCTGTTGGACCTCCCCCTGATCGATGAACTGCCCTGCCCTATCGTGCAGTGTGGTCGTCGAGCTCTCGGCGTTATTCATGATTCATATTTCTCGAATTTCTCCACCATGACAGTACAGGCGAGTACAACCTTATACCCGCCACGAAGCCCCCCGCAATGGAAAGACCGCCCGCAAGCGCAGCCACACAAGACGAGCCGCGAGCCGCGCGGGCCATACCGATGTTTTTGCCTCAGCTTGATCACCAAGACATTGATAAAAATCAACAACCCTTAAAAAACCCGCCACCACCTAAGGGCGGATGCGACGAATGGGGGGCGAATCCCCCTGACGTTTCAAGGTCAAGTCAAAGCGGTAGGGAGCGCAGGCAGGGGCGCCGGCCTGCGCTCGAGCAAGGAAGGGGTTGGACAGAGGATCAGGCGTTGCCGGCCGAGCCTACCGTCTTTCGCTAACGATCAAACCGCCACCCGACGCTGGCGCCCGGGGGGCCTTACCCCCTGATCCCTCTGGGGGCCCGAGGCGGTCCCATAGAGCAGGTGCTCAACGATCCTGAAAAGCGGTTGATCGAACACGCAGAACATCAGACCCATCCCGTCTGCGGCGCGGTGGACCACCACCACCGGGATACGGTGCCGCTCCTGCCTGTGGCCACCGGACTGATAGCCCTCCAGGGGCAACTCCAGCTCCAGGAACGTATCTTCAGGCCAGGAATCCGTGCCGGACTCCACAAACACGCCTTCCAGGCTGATATTCTTTGTCCTATAGCGCGTTGCCGGCATCCCTTGGCGACGCAGTGTTATCTCGATGTCGACGGGCTTGCGCAAGCTCCACCGGTGTTCCATCTTGTGCTGATCATCCATCACAGGCCTCCTCACTCTGCACGACTGGATGCGCTACGTTGCGCCAAGTGCTTCAAGGTTGTTTGGTGTCACTTAAGTAATGAAGAATATGGTGTTCTCTAGGGGGAAAGATAATTCGATATCCGTCTTCTCGTATTGACCACGATCAATGAAGACGGTTCCGCACAGCGCGTATTCGTAATATCCGGCGGACATACAAAGGGGGGTTGTCTATCAGGGGAACGCCTACGGGGCGGCTTCATGGGGAGGGATAAGGGATAGACAATAAAGCACACTGCCCTCAGGCAGGCACACGCCTCGCGGGGCGACGATGGCGCCGCCCCGCCCGGCGATACCGGCGACCGGACAGTCACATGGTGATGTGCTTGCCGCCGGAGATCATGCGGTCCACCTCCGCCTCGGCGGCCAACCAGTCTTCCATCGAGCTGCCGCCCTGGAACCCGCGCTGTTCCGCCCGAAAGTAGGCCTGCTCCGCAATCATCCTGAGACGCTGCTCGCCGGACAGACCGCTTGCCGAAGTCCCTTTGCGGGCGGCCTTCTTAGCGACCTTCTTGGTCTCTTTGTTTATTTCTTTCTTTGCCTCTTTTGCCTTCTTTACCCCTTTCGTCGCCCCGGCTGAATTCTTCGCCGTGCGCTTGGAGAGGCCTTCCCTGGTGGCGGTACCCGCCTTTCCGTTTGCCTTGACCTCGGCCTTGGCGGCGTCGGGCCTGGCGGCCTTGCCCGCCTTCGTCCTGCGCGAGGCGGTCTTGGAGGCAGTGGAAGAATTGACGGTAGAATCAACCATTAGTGCGCATCTCCTTTACTTTTACTTTTTTCCCCGCCGCGATGGTCATGCCGCAGCGAAGAACTCTGTTTGACAACTCTAAAGAACCTCGACTTCGTATTCGGTGCAGGCGCGGGGGATCCGGGCGTGCCTATTCGACCCGGATACTTTGGCGCTTGGACTCTTCAATCTTGGGCAGAACGAGCTCCAGCACGCCATCCTTGAACGTGGCCTTGGCCCTGGCGCTGTCGACAGCGCCAGGCAACGCCAATGTCCTGGAAAAGGAGCCGCTTACCAGCTCGCTGCGCAAATACTCCCCTTTCTCTTCCTTTTCCTCCCGCCGGGTGGCGCCCTTTATGCACACCGTGTTGTCGGTCAGGGAAACGTCCAGATCCTTCTTTTCCACGCCGGGCACCTCGGCACGCACCACAATCTCATCATCGCGGTCGACAATGTCCACCCGCGGGAATTTGCCGCCCGAAAAAGGCGCTTCCCCCATACTGGGCCATTCCCAGCGAAACGGGCGCATCCAGCCCCGCGGCATAAAGCCCTCGAAAAGCCGGTCCATCTCATCCCATGGGGCCATCGGCTGGGCGCGGCCCGCCTTTTGCACCTTGTGACCGTTGCCCACCGAACTCGGTTGTTGCTTGTCAGTCGCCATGACACTTCCTCCTTTTGATCATTCGGTTGAAAGATCGCGATGAATTTTTGCTGTGAATAGCATAGCCGAGCTGAAGCTTCGCGCATTGATTTCAGTCAAGGATTCCCAGCCTGCTCGCCCGTCAAAAGGTCCGCGAAGACCGGGGCAAAAGCTCCGGCACACCTGCCAAGACCGCTCAGGCGGGCGGAATAACGATCAGCGGGACCTTCATTTCCTCTTCGCTGAGGCCGCCGTGGACACCGGCCTGCACATGACGCCGCTCACCCGCGACCCAGTCCTTGATGACATACCCGCCCTTCATGAGCAGAATATAGTCGCCAATTCGCTCACGCAGGCGGGGGTGGGCCGGGCCGCGGCCGAAATAGCCCTGCTCGAACAGGTCGTCACTCTTGACCAGGTCGGCGTACTCGGCCAGGTGGGTCCGGACGTACGCCTCGAACTGGCCCGTCAAATGGGGCTGTACGTAGCAATAGGCCGCCCGGCGCTCACCGCACAGGGGCAACGACAGGGCTTGCGCCAGCGGGGGGTGATCCGCCACCTCGATGACATGGGCGGGGCCGCTGTCGATCATGCCGTGATCGGAGGTGATGATCACCGCCGAGCGGCTCCCCTTGAGCTGGTGCGCGAGCCGCGCGAGGGCGGTCTGCAGTTGGGCGAAATGCACCGCCACCCGCTGGCTGTTGGGGCCGTGCTCGTGGGCCCGGGCGTCCAGCTCGGGCCAGTAGGCGTAGACGAATTTGCGTCCCTCGTCGATCCCGGCGGTATTGACGACGGCCCTGACGAATTGCGTCAGGGATCCATAGGGAACCACCCGCCCGGCGCCGGTGTGGGCGAGGTTAAAGTCGGACCCGGCAATGTGTTTGGGGATAATCAGATATGAAGGGGCACTGATGCGGTTGAAGATCGGCGGCTGGTCAAACAGCGCGCCTGCCTCTACCCCAGATTGGCGCAGGGAGGCCCCGCCACGCCACGTAAAGGGCAGGACCGCCGCCACCCCGCCGATTTCCTTGAAGTACATGAACCAACCCGTCAGGCCGTGCTGCTGCGGGGCCGTCCCGGTCAGGTAGGTGGTGATGGCGGTGGCGGTGGTCGAAGGAAACACCGAGGTCAGGCTGGTCTTGAGGTGACGGCGCAGAAAACCGCCGGCCTCCTGGCGCATCAGGTACTCATACCCCAGCCCGTCGATCACCACCAGGATGATGGTCTCGGCATCGCCCAGGACATCCATGTCGAGACAGGGGACGGGCGGGTACAAGGGCGACGCCTCGCCCCCGAGGGCCTGCACCAGGGACGAGGTCAGGTTGACGATGCCCCCGCCTGAATAGTCCGGCCGCAGCATCACGGACTAGGGAATCTCGGCACAGGCCGCTGAAGCGGCGCTCACGGCGTTGCACAGGGGCTCGGAATGCTCATTTACTCCTTGTAAACCGCGCCTCCTCCCCCCTTTGCGCCTTGTGATCATCCCCTTGATCGACCTGTGCAGAGGTGCCCTAGAGCGTCGAACCGCCGGCGTGGTCATAGGTCTGCTCGTATTTGGTTTGGCAGGTATAACAGCGCGTCGCCGTCAGGTACGCGTCAAGCCGCTCGCCCGCGATGGCCTGGCCGCAATCGGCGCACACCCCGTAGGCGCCGGCGGCAATCCGCTGCAGGGCCTCCTCCACCCGGCGGATCTCCTGGACGTGGCGGTCGATCTCGTCGTTGGACAAATCGGCCAGCAGATCCGCGACGGACTCATCGCCCGTGTCGTGCACCGCGCCGGCCATCTGGATGTAGCGCTCATTATCGGACTGCAACAGTTCCCGGCGCACCTCTTCCAGCAGTTCCCCGTGCCTGGCCTTCAGACGTTTCCTGTATTGCGCAAGCTGTTCGTTGGACAATGACTCCGCCATGGCGACTCCCCTTTGCTGTATGTTTGCCTGTTTCGTTTCCTCACCCCTTGATGCAGACCAAGGGCTCGGTCCTGGCCACCGTATTGACCAGCCCCGCCTCCCGGGCCGCCGCGACCACCGCCGTGACATCCTTGTACGCCAGGGGCGCCTCCTCGGCCACCCCGCGCATGGAGGGACTGCGGACCAGGATACCCCGCTGCGCCAGTTCATCGACGATCGCCCGCCCGCTCCACTGGCGGGTGGCCTGATGGCGGCTCATGCTGCGCCCGGCACCGTGGCAGGCCGATCCCCAGGCCAGCGCCGCCCCCTGGCGGGTGCCGGTCAGTATGTAAGAGGCCGTGCCCATGGTACCCCCGATGAGCACGGGCTGCCCGGTCCGGCTCAACACGCCGCTCAGATCCGGGTGGCCGGGCCCGAAGGCCCGCGTGGCCCCCTTGCGGTGGACGAACAGGCGCCGCGGCCGGCCGTCCACCTCGTGGGTCTCCTCCTTGCAGGTATTATGGGAGACATCATAGAGCAGGCGCAGGTCGGCCGCGGGGCATACCCGGGCAAAGACCTGGCGGGTCAGATGGGTCACGATCTGACGGTTTGCCAGGGCGCAGTTGATGCCGGCCCGCATGGCGCCGAGATACGACGCCCCTTCCGGAGAACGGATCGGCACACAGGCCAACTCCCGGTCGGGCAGGTCGATCCCGTAGCGCGGGGCGGCAAGGGCCATCGCCTTGAGAAAATCCGTGCCGATCTGGTGCCCCATGCCCCGGGAGCCGCAGTGGATACTGACCAGCACATCCCCCGGCGCGAGGCCCAGCGCGTCGGCCAGCGCCCGGTCGTAGACCTCGGCGACGTGCTGCACCTCCAGGTAGTGATTGCCGGAGCCCAGGGTGCCCATCTCGTCCTGCTGGCGCCTGACCGCCCGGGCCGAGACCTCCCGGGGCTGCGCGCCCGGCATGCAGCCGTTCTCCTCGATGCGCTCCAGGTCCTCGGGGCGGCCGTAGCCCCGCTCCACGGCCCAGCGGGCGCCGCCGGTCATCATGGCGTCCATGGCCTTGTCGTCCAGGTGCACCCGCCCGGTGCTGCCGACCCCGGCGGGAATGCTGTGATACAGGGCCTCGACCAGATCGGATCTGACCCCCTCGACGGCCTCGCGGTTCAATCCCGTATGCAGCGTTCGCACCCCGCAGGAGATATCGAAGCCCACCCCGCCCGCGGAGATGACGCCGCCGGCCTCCGGGTCAAAGGCGGCGACCCCGCCGATGGGAAAACCGTAGCCCCAGTGGGCGTCCGGCATGGCATAGGCGGCGGACACGATGCCCGGGAGCATGGCCACGTGGCACAGCTGCTCACGGACCTTCTCATCCATTGCCTCAACCAACGCCCGGCTGGCGTAGAGGATGCCCGGCACCCGCATATCGCCCGCCGGCTCGATGTGCCATTCAACGTCTGAAAGGCGCCTTAACGCGTCGATGTTCATCGCCGCTCCCCGGGTCCGTCGTTACTGCGTGTTGAATCCTTCTCGACCTTGTTTGACCCTGGAATAGAGTGAACCATCGCAAACCAAGCCGGGACAGTGCCTGCCGCTCCACCACGACCCTATCACGCCGGGGGCCGGCGGCCTTGATGCATGTCAAAGCAAACCGCCGGGTTTTGCTCATGTCGAACTGAATCCATGACAATGACGTATTATAGTCTCCAACATGCATTATGAACGAACGGCGGCATGACAATGGCTAAGCACGCATCGAAAAAGGCGATCATGGCCGCGCTGATCGGCAACGGGGTCATCGCCGTGACAAAGTTCGCGGCATCCCTGTTCACCGGCAGCTCGGCGATGCTGAGCGAGGCCTTTCACTCCTGTGTCGACACCGTCAATCAGGTGCTGCTGCTCTACGGCCTGCGCCGTTCCACCGCCCCCGCGGATGCAAGCCACCCCTATGGCTACGGCAAGGAACTGTACTTCTGGACCTTCGTCGTAGCCATCATGGTCTTCGCCCTGGGCGCCGGCATCTCCCTCTACGAAGGGATCACCCACCTTCAACACCCGCAAGTCATCACCGACACCTACGTCAACTATATTGTGCTGGGCGTGGCCCTGATCTTCGAGGGCAACTCGTGGTGGATCGCCCTGCGGGAGTTCCAAAAGCGGCGCACAAAGGAAACCATATTCCAAAAGGTCCATCGCACCAAGGACCCGACCCTCATCGCCGTGCTGTTCGAGGACAGCGCCGCCATGCTGGGGTTGGCCGTCGCCTTCGCCGGCATTGTCGCCAGCCAGGTCTTCGACTCGGCGCAGTTCGACGCGTGGGCCTCCATCGGCATCGGCATGATCCTGGCCGTTGTCGCGGCATGGCTCGCCTATGAAAGCAAGGGACTGCTGGTGGGCGAAGGCGTCGAACCCCAGACCCTCGAGGACGTGAAGCGCATCATCACCGCCGATGCCAGGGTCACGCGCCTGGTGGAGGTCCTGACCATGCACCTGGGACCCCAGGACGTCCTGCTGACCCTGGATGTGGATTTTGCGGACCGCCTGTCCACCAGCGAGATGGAAGAGACCATCGTCGATCTGGAGCGGCGCATCCAACACCACCACCCGGAGATCACGCGGATCTTCATCGAGGCCAAGAGCTGGAGCCGGCGCAAGCGCCAGGCGGACCCGGGAGAGACCGGGGAGGACGTTAAGGCGGCGCCTTGACCCTCCCCCTCACCCCAACCCTTGCGCCGGGCGAGAGGCCGGCAAATGCGACGGCTCAGAACCCGAACATATGGTCGAGGCTGAATGCGCCCCCCTCGCCCAGCAGCCCGTGGTAGCCGAACAGGCGGCAGGTCAGGTCGCGCACCAGGACATAGGCGCCGGCGCCGGCCCGGCGCCGGGCGACCTCGTCGAACATCTGCGAATAGCGCCAGTGCAGCGACCCGCCGCAGGAGATTCGCACCTCCCTGGCATCGATCTCCTCGCCCTGCCCGTCGTGCAGCACCAGGCGCGTCTCGGACTGGGGATGCCAGGGACGCGAGGCGGGATAGATCAAATGACACAGGGTATCCAGCGGCGCGGGACCCAGGCGCAGAAACAGCCGCGTGGTCAAGCCGGGCGGGACGTTGATGTACGACTGAGGCTCATTCTTGTAGGTGAGCGGGATATTGTAGATATGCGCGCCGAAGCTGGTATCGGCGCCATGGCCGCTGGTCCGGTGCTGATAATGAAACAGGCCGTGCAGCCAGCCGTCCGCCTCGCCCCCGTGGCTGAAGTCGTACAGGAGTTCCATGTGACCGTAGCCGTCAGGCAGGGCCGCGCCGGCCAGCAGCTCCTCCACGTCGACCGCCACACTCTCGTGACGCGCCAAAGGCCCCAGGGTGCGGCGGGCGATCTGCGCGCCCTGCGCGTCGTAGACAGCCACCGCCAGGGGCAGGCGCGCCTGGTCGCGCGCCATGGGCGTGGGCATCACGAAGCTGCGCCAGGTGTCGGTGGGGAGCACGGGCGCCGGCAGTATGTAGCCCTTTCCCAGCCATTCCTCCAGGCGGGGCAGCTCGGGATCGGGCGTCAGGTCGCTGCGCTCCACGTTGGCGTGGGCGATGCGCCGCGGCCCGCCGTTGCGCAACACCTCGTAGCGGGGGCGGACGAAGTACCGCCCGGCCTGCACCTCGAACTGGGCCGGCCAGGCCACGTCCGGAAACAGGTCGGCGGTGTCCACCCCGTAGGTGGCGAAGGGGGGGATTTCATCGTCCACCCGCTTGATCTCGGACGAGCCCATGACGTTCAGGCCCACCGCCCCGCGGGGAATAGGGATCGGGTTGCTGTTTTGAATCCACAGGATCACCCGCTCGTCCGGCCGGGGCGCGGGCAGCCCGGCGTAATAGTCCGCCGGCCAGGCGTTGGCATCGTGAGTGCACGACAGCTCCCCGGGGTCGTCCCCGTAGGTGTCCAGGGCGTACTTCACCGTATCATGACCGGCGATGCGCTGGGCGTGCATGAACAGCGAGCCGCTAAACGCCGGCAGGGCGAAGCGCTCGCGCACCTCGCGACTGTCGATCCGGATGGCGCCGGCCCCGGCCGGCAGGGGTTGTTCCCATTGCGCCAGGACCTTGCCCGCCTCGTCGAACAGGCACAACCACAGCTGGACATTCGAGGCCCCGTAACCGTTCCAGTAGTTACAGGAGACCACCGCGGTATGCTGGCCGTCGGCATCGCGGAAAAAGGCGAAGTTGGTGGCGAAGTTCAAGGGGTGGAGAAACTGGCGGGTGTTGGTCAGCATCCCCTCGGGCAGACGAATGTCGTCCAGGGACACCACGGACACCCCCTCCGGGAGGAGGTGGCGAACCTGCGCCAGCAACCGGCCCGCGTCATAACTGGCAATGAATACGGTGCAGACCCGCGCCTCGGGCAGCTCCGTCACCGGCTGCACGGGCCGGCCCAGGCGGGTTTGCCCCAATGACTCGATCTTCTGGATGAAAACATGGCGTACGTCCCACCGGGACAGGTCGTAGAACTCGACCAGGCCTTCAAGGCAGTCCTGAGGGTCATACACGGCCACCGGCCCGGATGCGGCGACGGTGTCGATGAAGTGCGCGGCGCGCTCGGCGGTTAAGGGGTGAGACAGGGCCTTGTAAAAGCTGTTGCCGCCCTTGATGTTGCTGAAGGTTTCTATCCTTAATGCCATGTCCGTCTGTCCTGATTGGTGCCCCTTCATGCCTCGCCTTTCGCGCGGTGGGCGCTCCTCCATAGAGGGACGGCCCATGGCGTCACCAGTCACCGGCGGTGCGCGTCATGGGCAAGCAGTCTATCATGAATCCCCTTTGCCTTGGGGGGTGCCACGACCCGCCGGGCAGGGCGCCGGCGCGTTCCCCGCAACGGGCGGGATCGGCCCGCCACGCCCCGGGTACTTGCGGGAAAGTCCCGTGCCGGAAACGCCGAGGCCGGCGCCCTTTACTTGGACGGGCCCTTGGTGCCAGCCTTATCGGAATGCAGCACGATGCCCCTGTCGCGCAGCGCCTTGACGACCAGCTTGGCGTCGGCATTTCCCTGCTCGGCCAGGCGCGCCACCCCGCCGGCGATGGAATCGAGCTGCGCGCGCATCTTCTGAGCGTTTTGCAGGGTCTGCTCCTGACCGGCCTTGAGCTGTGCCAGGGAGGAGCGCTCTTTGATCAGCTGCACCGTCTGAAAGGCGAACCAGGCGGTCACCGCCACGATGACCAGCAGCACGGGCAGAAAGAGTTCGTAACGCCGGCCCGGGTCGGCCGAGGCAGGCTGTTGCTCATCGCTCATTGGCCTGCTCCTTTCTTGGACTGCGGGGCCTTGGTCCGGCCCGGCGACGCCTGGCCGGGCTTGGCGTTGGCATTGAAGGTAATGCCGTGGGACGCCAGCAGATCGCGAATCTCGGTATCGTTGTTCTTGATGGACAGTTGGGCGAGATTGCGCAGCAGGGCGTTGTAAACCGCCTGCAGCTGAAGGCTTTGCTGGATATACTGGGCCCGGGCCCTCACCTCGGTCTGGACCGTGCGGTTACCCCCGTAGAGGATCATGTTGGCCAGCATGAGGCACAGGGAGAGCACCGCCAGGGCGGTGAGCAGCGTAAACTGAGTCTTGTTTAACATGGATGCTGACTTTCGTCGTGTGAGTGGTACATGGGTGCGCACATGCTAGCATATCCGACCTACACAAACGGGACCGGCCGGCCCGCCCCCGGCGCCCCGGACCTCCCCGGACCTCTCGAGGCGCTTCAGGGACCGGGCAGCCCCATGGCCCTCGGCCAGCCTGTCACCAGGCTGTCAAAGGTCCGTCGCCGGCCTTCCCAATAAGCACTTGCTGTTTCACCGCCGGGAATGATTTCTCCACGCTTCATCGCCGAGACCCCCGCCCCATCGCCCCGGTCGCGAAATACATCCTATTGTTTTAAAATGGAATGCAACCCATTCCTCGGCGCAGCGAGCGGCACTGACAACAGGCTAAGGCGCGTCGTTTTCCCGTCACTCAAGGCCCCGGGAGCTTGCAATAAGGGGGCGATGTGGGGTATATAGGTAGTGCGAAGAGAGAGAAAAGAAAGAGTGTCGAAAGGCAGCTCAACGGAGAACAAGGCCAGCAGCGTAATAATAGTTGACGGTATGTTTGAAGTAGAGCCAGCTAGAGAGGAGTAAGAAGAACGATGAGTAAAATAACAAAGCTTGGCGTCATCGGCGCCTGTGCAATGTTCTTGGCCACTCCAGTTTATGCTGCTAAACAGACCATGGATGATCAATCCCTTGCCGGCATTACGGGCAAAGCCAGCAACCAAGCGACTGTCAGTGGCAACAGCAGTCTTAATGAGTTCCTGAACAGCGCCGCAGGTAGCGTCCAAGTGGGCTACTATCAGTGGAATGACGATCACTCCGCTGATGCCAGTGACCACAAGGGTGCTAACGACCAGTCAGGTGCCCATTCAATGGTGCAGCAGAACATCAACGCTGTTGAAAACACCTTGGCATGGGGTGGTGCATCCCAGGCAGCGACTGTGAACACCGCCTCTATCGGCGGCAACCAGAAGCAGACGTCCTGGTGGATCATGTACCTGGGTGGATTCTAGGAAGCGTATCGTACGTTTCGCAGGAGATTACACTTACTGCAGGTAAGCAGATTTCGTAACTTAAAGGCAACCCGGCATCGTTCGCGGTTGCCTTTTTTATTTCCGCCACTCACCCCCATCCATCGACAGGGTTCGTCGCGAGGCGGGCCCTCGTTGCCGAATCAACGACGCCGGTACTGAGAACTGCCGAACAGCACCTCGCGCGCCCGCTCGGAGGTCACGTCGGTCTTGCGCTCCTTGAGCACCTGCAGCCCCCGCTGCACCGCCGGGCGCCCGTTGACGGTCTCGAACCATCGCTGGACATTGGGGTATTGGTTCATGTCCACGCCTTGTTTGGAGGCGGAGCGCAGCCAGGGGAAAGTGGCGATATCGGCAATGCTGTAGTCCTCCCCCGCCAGATAAGCCGACTCGCCCAGGCGCCGGTCCATCACGCCGTACAGGCGATTGGCCTCATTGCGGTAGCGATCAACGGCGTAGGAAAGCGTCTCCGGCGCATACTTGATGAAGTGATGGGCCTGGCCGAGCATGGGCCCGACGCTCGCCATCTGAAACATCAACCACTGCAGCACCCCCATCCGCGCACGGGTCTCGCGCGGCAGGAACCGGCCCGTCTTGTCGGCCAGGTAGATCAACATGGCGCCGGACTCGAACATCGCCAGGGGCTCGCCCCCCGGCCCGTCCTGATCGACCATGGCCGGGATCTTGTTGTTGGGGCTGATGGCGAGGAACTCGGGCTCGAACTGCTCGCCGGCGCCGATATCCACCGGGTGGGCGATGTACTCCAGGCCCGTCTCCTCGAGCATGATGTGCAGCTTGTGCCCGTTGGGTGTCGTCACAGGTATACAGATCAATCATGGCCTGCTCCTCGGGATAAACGATTGGACAAAGGGTCTACGGCGACGTAAGGATCCGCACCCCGCTCAAGGTTGATTGGAACAGTGGAGACAGCCGCCTCAATACTACGGGTTCATATCCGCAAATCGGGACGGGCAAGCCGAAACGGGCGTCAATCCAGCCGCAAGAATACCGGACTCACTGCCTTACCATCCAAGGGAGAGCCTTGATCAAGACTCTCCGTCTTTTGCCCCTATAGACCCGCAACCGAGGCAAGCATTCCGTCTTCAGGCCTATAAAATGTTGCACAGAGGATAACAGTCCGGTAGCGGGGGCCGGACGGCGCCCGCTACCGGCTGTTTTATAGTTCGAGCCCGACCCTCCGGCCGGGCAGCGGTCACCGGACAGAGCGCCGGCGGCGAAGGGCCAGACCCATCAGCCCCAAGCCGAACAACGCGAGCGTGTCCGGTTCCGGCACGGACGCGCTTGGCGTGACGAGTTCGCTGTTGTCAATCGCCAGCGAGCTGAACTCGTCCTGGGGAAACCAGCCGTAACGGCTGCCACCAACACCGCCGATGGCGTCGGAACCCAACGTCCACGAGTGCAGCACGCTGCCGCCGCTGTTCAGGATGCTCATGTCTACGTTCAGTATGCCGCCGTTGTCATAGAAGCGGTCTTGGAACGTATACCACCCGGTGGAACCGACAGCGAACGGATCACGGCCGGGGTTCTTCGGATAGGCATTGGCTCGACCGGCAGTATTGCTGGCACTGAATATGAAGCGATTCCCGGAACCCGGGCCACTGCTGTCATTGTAGAACCCCCCATTGAATACGAAGTCACGCAGGAAAGTGCCTGAGGAATTGCTGATCGCGTTATCCCAGTCAAATCGCGTATCGTTGGACCAGCCGCCACCCATGTTGAGATAGATATCGAGCGACGTCGTGAATGGCTGAAACGCCGTCGGAACACTGCCGGCACCGAAGTTATAGCCACCATATGTGGTGTAATCGCCGGCGCTGGACGCGGTAGTGGCAAAGTACGAGCCGCCGCTTGCAGTGATACCGCCGGTACCCGACGGGACACGCGTCGGCGAAAACCAGCCGGTGTTGTCTGTTTCGAACCCCTGAGAGTAAAGTACACCGGCCAACACCGGGCGCGCCGTAAACACCATAGCGACGGCGACAGCCCCGCCGGCCGTGAAGATAGTTCGGACGATCGTCCGCATGCGAAGATATGTCATGTTGCCCCTCCCCTTAGCTGACCCGCGCATCAGGCACACTGATGGCCACGGGTCCAATGTGTATCGGGGTCCTATGCAAGCCATATGCCTGTCGTGGCAAGTCTCGGTCACTGCAAGCATTTTTTTCCAGCGACGTAGTTGATCGGCCTCCAAACCGAAATGGCTGTAAAATATTCCGACAACCGCGGCCTCCCGTAGGTATCACCGCATCGCCCTTCCCGTAGGATGGACAAGTGAGGCCGCCTCACAGCTTTCCAGCAATTTACGCGCTGCAATCACTCACCCCCCGCTACTGGGCACGATCCGGACGATGGAGGATTACCCTGCAATAACTTAGAAATAGGCGAGAGCCCGGAGCAGAACGTGTAATACAGGGGGTGATATGGCGGAGAGGGCGGGATTCGAACCCGCGTGGGGCTGTTACACCCCCATCCGATTTCGAGTCGGCGCCGTTATGACCGCTTCGGTACCTCTCCTTGGATAACTTCTTTCTTTACAATAACTTAAAAACGACCCCATGGAGCAACCCCCCGGCGAAACCTTGGTCTGCTTTGGCCATCTAACAGTGCATGAAACCGGCGGACGGGGTATAATCACCTATGCAAAAGCAAGAATAACAAATGATCACCCCACGACTCACCACAACCGCCTGTCTGAGCCTGTCATTCGCCTTGGCGGGCTGCGGCGACAAGCATCTCACCGCCCTTCAGCAGATCAAGAAGAGCGGCGAGCTGGTGGTCGCCACCCGCTATAGCGCCACCACGTATTATACAGGACCGCACGGAAAAACGGGCTTCGAATATGACCTGGCCCACCGCTTTGCCGACTATCTCGGCGTGAATCTGAAGATCGTCACCGGCACGACCAACAAGGAGGTTCTGGCCATGGTCAAGCGCGGGGACGCGAATCTGGCGGCCGCCGGCATCCCGGTGACCGACGGCCTGATCAAACAGGTGCGCTTCGGGCCCGCCTACCAAGAAGTGACCCCGCAGCTCGTCTATCGCCGCGGCAACACCCCGCCCAACGACCTGGAGGGCCTGCAGGAGGTGAAGCTGGACGTGGGCGCGGGCAGCACCCCCATCGAGTTCCTGCGCAAATTGCGCCAGCGCCTTCCCGGACTGACGTGGCAGGCCCACAGCGGCCTCAGGAGCGGAGAGCTCCTGGCCAAGGTGTGGAAGGGTGAATATGATTTCACGGTGGCCAACTCCAACGAAGTGGCCTTCCTGCGCCAGTTCTATCCCGAGCTGCGCATCGCCTTCGACCTGACGGCGCCCAAGCCCCTGGCGTGGGCCTTTGCCAACGGTCACGACAACAGCCTGTATTACAAGGCCTACGACTTCTTTCACAAGCTCAAGGACAGCGGGGAACTGGACCAGATCGTCGCCCGCTACTACGGCCCCCTCAACGACTTTGACTACGTGGAGACCCGGCGCTTCATGCGCTCGGTGAAAAAGCGCCTGCCGCGCTTCATCAAGACCTTCCACGAGGCGGGGCAGAAGACGGGGTTCGACTGGCGGCTCCTGGCGGCGGTCGGCTACCAGGAATCCCACTGGAATCCCCATGCGGTGTCACCCACGGGCGTGCGGGGCATCATGATGCTGACCCAGGGCACCGCCCAGCAGGTCAATATCCACAACCGTCTCGATCCCACGCAAAGCATCCTGGGCGGGGCGCGGTACTTCAAGATGCTCAAGGACAGCCTCCCGGCCCATATCAGGGATCCCGACCGGACCTGGCTGGCCCTGGCGGCCTACAACGTCGGCGCGGGGCACCTGGAGGACGCGCGCATCATCACCGATCTGCGCGGCGGCGACTCGGACAGCTGGACCGACGTCAAGGAGAGCCTGCCGCTGCTGCGCAAGAAGGCCTGGTACAAGCACACGAAATACGGTTATGCCCGCGGCGACGAGGCCGTGCAGTACGTGGACAGCATCCGGCTCTATTACGACCTGCTGCTGTGGGCCACGGATATCCAAAAGTCCATGCCCGGGCTGACCATCACCGCCTGGGACGCCAACCTGGACAAGATGCTGGCCTCGGTCAACTGACGCCTAATCGGCGCCTCGGCCCTCGCGCCGGTCCTTGAAGAAGGCGCGCAGGCGCTCCCCGCACTCCTCTTCCAGCACCCCGCCCCGCCACCTCACCCGGTGATTGAAGTGCGGCGCCTCCAGCAGGCTCATCACGCTGCAGATCACGCCGCTCTTGGGATCGTGCGCGCCGAACACCAGGCGCTCGATGCGGGCATGGACCAGCGCGCCCGCGCACATGGCGCACGGCTCCAAGGTCACATAGAGGGTCGCCCCGGCGAGGCGGTAATTGTGCTCCGCGGCCCCCGCCCGGCGCAGGGCCTCGATCTCGGCGTGGGCACAGGGGTCGTGGGCGGCGACAGGCCCGTTGCACCCCTCGCCGAGGATGCGCCCGTCTTTGACCACCACCGCGCCCACGGGCACCTCCCCGTCCCGGGCGGCCCGCTCGGCCAGGACCAGGGCATGGGACATCCAATATACATCGCGGCTTTCGAGCTCGGTGTCGGCGCTCATGGCGGCGGGGCCGAGGGGACGGCAGACGTGACGTCAGCCGCGGGGCGGCCCGTCACTCCCATTCGATTATCAATAGGCCGTAAAGAGCCAGCAATAGCAAGGGTTCTGTAGCGGGCATAACTGTCGATACCATGAAAAATGCCATTGTCAGAATTGTTATATAACGTTAACGAATTGTTGGCTACCAGATCATTCACAACCAACCCTGTCCGGTATTCCTGATGTGCCAGGTCACGGCGCTGGCTGAAGAAGTCATCTGGCATATTACCGTTATCAAAAGTTGTTTCAAAAATTCCTTGCGCGGAAAACGACGAAAGTCCGCGAAAACTGTCAGCCAGACGGTAGATCAGTTTACCTTGTCAGCTACGCCGTCAATGTCTTCGAACGAAAAGCCCGGAGAAGCTCATCCTTATATTTCCCGTTCGGCAGGATAAAAGTCCACTGGGCTTGCATCTGAGTTGGCCCCCAAAAACTCGCTAAAAATGATTGCCATATCCATCCAAGTCGTGCGTCTTCTCCCGTTTGATTGCGTGGCGTAACGCAAACTTCCCCCTGAAATTCGTGTTTTCCAACAAGGTCGTTTTTCCACTATCGGGAAACAGGACTGGGCGAGACTATCCCACGCCTCCCGGCGCCACCACCAGAAAATGATCTATATATGGCCCACGAAGATCTTTTCCGGTCCATGTACAGAACATACTTATCTTGACATGGAATCCAGAATTCACTATTTTGAATCACAGGCGGCTCATAAGCTGCCTTTACGGTCTATATACGGAACATTTTAATGTGATGCCAAAGTCCATTACACGCACCTACTCACGCTATAGCCGCGATGCAATGACGTTGCTCGGGGGACTGATCCGCGCGGCGCGAAAACAGCGCAAGCTGACCGCCCAAGAAGTGGCCGACCGCGCCGGCATTTCCAGAGGACTACTGCAGCGCGTCGAAAAAGGCGATCTCAAGTGCGAGATCGGCGCGGTGTTCGAAGTGGCCGCCATTGTCGGCGTCAAGCTCTTTGATGCCGACGAGACCACGCTGTCCCAACACTTGAGTCAGATCAAGGACAAGCTGGCATTGCTACCGAAGGCTGTCCGCAAGAAACCCAAGCCGGTGCGCGATGATTTCTAACGGCGATAAAGAAGCCTTCGTATGGATTTGGCTGCCTCTTAAGACCGTGCCGGTGGTGGCCGGTCGGCTTGAAGCAGACAACGGAAACATTCTGTTTAACTACGGCAAGAGCTATCTGGAACGTATCGGGGATCGATCGCCCGCAATTCCGATTTACGAACCCGAGTTGCCATTGAAGGCAGGAGTTTTGCCTCTGCCGGAAGGACTGGCCCTTCCCGGCTGTATTCGGGACGCCGCACCTGATGCGTGGGGACGACGTGTGATTATCAACAAGAAGCTGGGGCTTAAGGGTGCTGGCACGGATACAGCCGAGCTGAATGAACTGACCTATCTGCTGGAATCCGGTTCCGACCGGATTGGTGCACTGGATTTTCAGCGTTCGCCGACCGAGTATGTAGCGCGTTGCGCAAACAGCGTGAGTGTGGAAGAGCTGATTGAGTCCGCCGAACGTGTTGAAAAAGGCGTACCCCTCACACCAGAGCTGGATCAGGCGTTATTCCACGGCAGCTCCATCGGCGGTGCACGTCCGAAAGCCCTGATCCAGGATCAAGGCAAGAAATATGTCGCCAAGTTCTCATCGAGCACTGATCTCTACAGCGTGGTTAAGGCCGAATTCATTGCCATGAGGCTGGCGCTACTTGCCGGACTGAATGCCGCGCCAGTCGAGCTGATTAAAGCCGCCAACAAGGACGTACTGCTTATCGAGCGCTTTGACCGACTACCCAGCGACAATGGCTGGTCCCGCAAGGCCATGGTCTCGGCGCTGACATTACTCGGGCTGGATGACATGATGGCACGATACGCCAGCTATGAAACGCTGGCCGAAATTATCCGCCACCGTTTCACCGATCCAAAGGATACGCTGAAAGAGCTGTTCTCTCGACTTGTCTTCAATATTCTGTGCGGCAATACCGACGATCATGCTCGAAACCATGCGGCCTTCTGGAACGGCAAGGATCTGACCCTGACGCCTGCCTATGATATTTGCCCGCAAGGCCGCACAGGCAACGAGGCTTCACAGGCCATGCTGATATCAGGCAATAACAATCTCAGCCAGCTCAAGACTTGCCTTGAGGCGGCGAACCACTTCCTGCTTTCGCAAGACGATGCCCGTGCCATCTTTGACCATCTGAAAGCGACCATCGAGCAGCATTGGGATGTGGTCTGCGAGGAAGCTGAATTGAACGAAGTGGATAAGAAACTTCTCTGGGGAAGGCAGTTTCTGAACCCCTACTCGATCGAGAAATAGAAATCGCTTTTGAAAAAGCCAATTGACCGAACCGATATCGGGGCAATCTTTTCACAGATTTCCGCTGATATAGAAATTTAGAAACGCCAAAAGCTCATATCGACACGCGTGTATTTCAGCAAATACTTGCCCAATTTAAGGCGTATCTTTATCCGAGCAACCATCGGACAAAAAAGTCACAATGGAAGATGTTATCGAGATGCCTGCCAGTGCCAGATATTGCCTTCCAGTTCCAGTCACTCCCACTCGATGGCTGCACGAGGCTTTCCGGAGATGTCGTAGGGAACCCGCAAATCAAGGGGTCAGAGCACTTGAACATCACCGCTTAAGGAATGCCTGCCTCTGTCGGCCTCTGCCATGGCCCGGTAATTTTCAAGTACACTGACCCCTTGAAATTCAAGGCCCACATGGAGCCAGCATGAGTGACATCGTGATCTTCGAAGCCGATGCCCAGCAGGTCGAGGTGCGGCTGGAGGGGGAAACCCTTTGGTTGACCCTCCAGCAACTCGCTGAGCTGTTTGGTCGCGACAAATCGGTCATATCCCGCCACCTTAAAAAAATATTTGATACCAATGAGTTAGAGCGATATCGAACGGTTGCAAAAAATGCAACGGTTCAAAAAGAAAGGTTAGAGGATGGCACAGCAGACCTATGGCACGACCTGGTGGCCACTCATTTGAGATCAGCAGCGCAGGATCCGTTGGCGCTCAGATAATCACCAAGCAGGCTGGTTGGCCATTTGTGTATGATGATGCAATGTCAGTACTCCCGGTGTTGGCGCCATACTGGGGGTTACTTGACAACAGTTTTCCTGACACTGAAGAATAGACTTCCGGGACTTTAGCCTATGGATGCATCGGCACGGCAGCGCACCGAATCCTACATTTCCGCTCGCTATCACAACCCCGCCTGGCAATTGTTGGCATCACGCCGCGCTCCGCTGGTATTGGGGTGCCTACAAACACTGTTCGAGCAGGCGCACGACGGCATCCCCATGGAGGATGGGTTGCAGTCCTTGGCGGAGATACTGACGGAACATGCCCATCAGGAAGAGTACGACATCGACCCGGACAACACGCCCCTGCAGGCCCGCAGGGAATTGCGCAACTGGATCAAGCATGCCCTGGTGGTGGAACGGGAGGGGCGCCTGTACGCCACGGACGCCCTGGAAACCGCGCTGCGTTTTGTGGAGGGCCTGGACCACCGCATCATGACCACCACCGCCTCGCGGCTGTCGGTCGTGCAGCGGGAGATTGAAAACCTCGAGATCGGCTTGAATCCGAACCCGGCCAGCCGGGTGGCCAGCCTGCGCCGTCGGATTGATGAGCTGGAGCGCGAACTGGCGGACGCCGAAGCCGGCAATGTGGCCATATTGAGCGAATCTGATGCCATTGAGCGTATCCGCGAGGTGTTCAATCTGGCCACCGGCCTGCGGGCGGATTTCCGCCGCGTGGAGGACTCCTGGCGTGAGGCGGACCGTGCATTGAGGCAATCGATCATCAGCGAGCAGTACCATCGTGGCCAGATCGTGGACCGGCTGCTCGATGGCCAGGATGCCTTGCTGGACACGCCGGAGGGCCGCGTGTTCGAAGGCTTCCAGTCACAGCTGCAACAGTCCGTCGAACTGGACTAGACGAAGGAGCGCCTGCGCACGATTCTCAAACACCCGGTGATAGCCAGGGCGCTGTCCCGAAACCAGGAACAGGAGATACGCGGCCTGGTCATGCGGCTGGTGAGGGAGTCCCAGTCGGTATTCCAGGCACGTGCCCGCAGCGAACGCGACGTCAAGGGCTTTCTGAAAACCGGCTTGGCGGCCGAGCATCATCGGGTGGGCAACCTGCTGTCAGAGATTCTCAACGTGGCCCTGAAGGTGGACTGGCAGCGCCAGGCCGAACGCCGCCGGCCTACGCCCCTGCCGCCCGTGGCCATCGCCATGGCCGGCCTGCCGCTGGTGGACCGCCTGCGTTTCAAATCCCTGGACAACGATGCCAGCGGGGAGCTGAGTCTGGCTACGCGGGGCGGGAACCTGGAACAGATCGACGAGGATTTCTGGGCCGCCTTTGACGGTCTGGACCGCGACGCTCTGGTACGAGACACCCTTGCGGTACTGGCAAGGGAGGGACGGCCCGTGAGCATCGCGGAACTGGCCCGTTTCCTGCCGCCCACCCATGACCTCGAGACCTTCGCGCTCTGGCTGGGCATGGCCCGGGAAGCAGGCATCCCCGTGGCCCGTGAGCGCTTCGAGGAAGTGGAACTGACGGACGACGAGTCGTGCCGCTGGCGCTTCCGTCTGCCCCATGCCGGACTGGAAAGTGCCGCGCTGGCCAACATCGACTGGGAACTTTGAGCATGCCAGGCATTTTCGACCAGCTAACCGGTGGCGAGCCAACGCCAGAACGCGAAGAACACCTGGAACCGGAAAACACCGCCCGCGAGCCGGAACCGACCCCGGCGGACGCCGCCCGTACCCCGCAACGCCTGCGCGAGGCGGCCCAGGAACTGCTCAAGTACGGCCTCCTGGAAGAAAGCCGCAAGCCCGATCTCTATCGCCTGGTCATGACCCATACAGCGGAAATCGGCGAAATTCTGGAGCCACTGGATCTGGCCCTGGGTCTGGACGAGGTGCGCGGCCTGGCATACGTGGTCACCCGCGAGAGCAAGGAGGCGGAGCAGGACGACTGGTCTCACCCGTTGGTGCGCCGGCAACGGCTGAGCCTGGAGCAGTCCCTGCTGGTGGCCATCCTGCGCCAGCACTTCGTGGCCCATGAGCAGGAAGCCGGCACCGGTGCCGGCGAGTTGCTGGTGGCCATTGACGACCTATACCGCAATTGCAGGTGTATTTCGGCGATCTGGGCAGTGACGCAAAAGAACGCAACCGGGTGATGACCCTGCTGGACCAGCTCAAGGGCCATGGGCTCGTCTCAGCGCCGGACGTCCATGAAGCGCGTCACCGTGCGCCCCATCATCGCCCACCTGGCCAACCCGGAGAGCCTGCAGGCCCTGCTGGAATGGCTGCGTGAGCAGACCCGCGAGCAACAGGGGCCAGCCGGCGAGGAATACGATCGGGAGTAAGCCGGGACATGCAGTGGAACGGAAGCGACACCTTCTTTCTTACCCACGTGGATTTGTATAACTGGGGCGCCTTCAACGGGCGCCACACGGCGGAAATCGATCTGGCCGGCACCGCGGTCATCGGCCCCACCGGCAGTGGCAAGACCACCCTGGTGGACGCCTTGATGACCCTGCTGTGTGCCAACCCACGCTACAACCTGGCCTCCACCGGCGGACACGAAAGCGACCGGGACCTGGTGTCCTACGTACGGGGCGTGTCAGGCCCCGGTGACGGCGGCGACAATCAGAAACACGTCGCGAGACAGGGCAGGACCGTCACCGCATTCGCAGCCCGCTTCGCCAACGGGGAAAAAGCGGTGCGGCTGGGAGCCGTGCTGTGGTTCGACGGCACCAGCTCCGCCGCGTCGGATCTGAAAAAGCTCTGGTTGTTCGCCGAGGCCCCGGAGCAAACCTTGGATCACTGGCTGACCGTGCACCACGAGGGCGGCATGCGCGCCCTGCGGCAGATGGAAAAGGACACCACGGGACTCTGGACCTACCCAGCAAGAAAGGCTATCTGGCCCGGCTACGGGACTATTTCGACGTGGGCGAGAATGCCTTCACACTGCTGAACCGGGCGGCGGGGCTCAAACAGCTCAACAGCATCGATGAAGTCTTCCGGGAGCTGGTGCTGGACGATCACTCGGCCTTCGAGCGCGCCGAGGAAGTGGCCAGGAGCTTCGACGACCTGGCGGATATCCATGAAGA
>CAWJPQ010000009.1:0-333321 GCA_963844825.1 uncultured Gammaproteobacteria bacterium | reverse complement strand
GAACGTTACGACGATTACGCCGCAGGAGAGAGAACTCGTTTGCTCGAGCACGTCACCGGCCTGTTGCACCGGACGGTGGGACAATTGATTCATGAGATCGGGCTCGGCAAGCCGCCGCCACCATGAAAAAGGAGGGAAGGCTGAGAAAGGCGGCATCACCGCGCCGCAACCGCCACCCCGTCATGCACGGTCTCATCCGGGTGAACAATGACCGCGTCTCCCTCGCTGAGACCCTCGGTCACCTCGGCCGCAAGGGGCCCCGGTGACCGAGCGAGTCCGGCCGGCGCCGGGCCTTCCCGTGCTCCACGACGAACACCGCCCACTCCCCCCGGTAGCGAAACAGGGCACTTGCCGGCACCTGCAGCACATTGTCGGCCTGCCACAGGATGAAGCCGGCCTCCACCCGGTAGCCGTCGCCGAGCCGGGCCACGCGCCGGCGGCGAGGTGATATCGGCAGATGACCCACACGCGCTGTTCTTCCACGCCCAGGGCCGAGATCTTGGTGAAGCCCACCGGCTCGACGGTCCGCACACGCCCCTGCAGCGCCTCCGCGCCGCCCCAGCGCTCGAAGCGCACCGGCATGCCGGGCTGAATACGCACGGCATCGGCCGACAGCACGTCCACCTCCACCTCCAGGCTGCGCGGATCGCCGACCTCGAGCAGTGACTGACCCTTGTCCACGACCCCCTCGCTTTCATGCTGCACCTTCAGCACCCGGCCCGACACGGGCGCCTTGATGTCCACCCGTGCGCCTTGTGTCTCCGGGCCGGGTGCCCGTATAGGCCAGCGCCGTGCGCGCCGCCTCGAGCTGATGGCCGGCCACCTCGACCGAGAATTTCATGGAGCGCAGGGTGGCCTCGGAGGTACGCACCCGCGCCCAGGCGGCATCGAGCCGGTCCTGGGAGATGAACTGCGACTTCGACAGCTGAACCAGGCGATCCCGGTCTTTGTGCGCCAGGTCCGCCTCGGCGGCGGCGGCCTGAACCTGTTCCTCCGCGGACTTCACCGCCGCCGCGGCCGCCTGCGCGCGCCTGGGCCTCGGCCTGGGCCCGGGGATCCAGGGCGGGGGCGCGCAGCGGGCTCCAGAGTCGCCAGCGTCTGATCGCGCTTGACCGTATCCCCCACCTCCAGGTCTATGCGTTGCGCAGAAACCTGCCACCGGCGCCGACACCACATAACGATCCATGACGCGGGTCCTGCCCTCCTCATCGACCGTCTCCTCCAGGTGTGCGCGGGCCACCCGCGCCACGTCCACAGGGCGGGCTTTGGGCCAGAACCCATACGCCAGCCCGCCGGCGATGAGCACGCCCAACAGACCAAGGAGAATGCGTCGGCGCCACTGCACGCAGTTACTCCGCTGTCTTGAGCACGCCGATCAGATCCAGCTCATCGAGCCGGCCCCGCACCACCAGCGCGGACACGAGCGCCGAGGTCAACACCACCAATGCCGAGAAGGCATAGGTGGACGGATCGACGATGAGAGGCACCCGGTACAGGTCAGATTGGATGGCGTGAGCGATGTAACCGCAAAGCCAGCGCCCGATGACCAGGCCTGCGGGTATCGCGGCGAGGGTCAGCACCGCCAGCTCCCCGAGAAGAATGTAGGAGATCTCCGCGCGGGTGTAGCCCAACACCCTCAGGCTGGCCAGCTCGCGGCTGCGCTCGGTCAGGGTGATGCGCGCGGCGTTATAGATTACGCCGAAGGCGATGATTGCTGAGAACATCGTGGCCACCGAGGTCCAGAATAGCATAGTCTCTTGCATGGTCTTGTTGAAATTGCGGATCTCCCGGGCCCGCTCGGTCACACCCGCGACCCGGGGACGCTCCTTAAGGGCCGCGTACACTTTGTCGAGCGCCCTGGAATCCACCGACAGGTACACCCCGGACAGGGCATGGCCCTCCGCCATGAGCCGGTTCAGCGCCTGCAGGTCCATGTAGCCGGACAGCCCCAGGTACTCCTTGACCAGGGCCACTACCGGGACCCGGCGTACCGCCCGGCGCCCCTCCAGCACCTCGACCGTGACATTGTCTCCCGGCCGAACGTGCAAGATCTGACCCAGAAAGTCGGTCATGACCAACCCCTCCGGGGGCAGGGGCACGGCGTCTAGCTTGGTGTCCAGGAGGCGGCGCAGCGTACCGCCGCGGGGCAGGCCTTCGATACCGGTGCGATACTGGTAGTGCCCGTGGCGCAGGCGCACGGATACTGAGCGAAACGGCTCGGCCCCGGTCACCCCCGGCAGGCTCTGCAATTCATACAGCGCGCGGAAGGACGTAGGATCCACAAAGGTTACTGTCAAATCCTGGCGCTGCGAAAGGGCGTACTGAACGTGGAGCATGAAGGCCACCGTGTCCTGCTGGAAACGGCCGGTCATCAGGATCGCCCCGGCAAAGGCGATGCCCACCACCGAGAGCAGGGATTTGACGGGCCGCAGACCCAAGTGGCGCAGGATCATCCGCCCGGGCCCCGAGATCAGATGCCTGAGCCCCATGCGCTCCACCAGGGTCTCCCGGTACAGGGCCGGCGGCTCGGGGCGCATGGCCTGGGCGGGGCGCAGCCGGGCCGCCCGCCACACGGCGTACAGCGTTCCCGACAGACCGGAGGCCACGCTCGCCAACACCGCGCCCCCGACCACATCGGGCTCCAGGCGGAACTCCAGGTAAGGCAGACGAAAGAACCGGGTATAGATACCCGCCAGGCCGTGGGCGAGCCACGCACCGAGACCCACCCCCAGGGCGGCGGCGACGATGACAATGATCAGCACCAGCTTCGTATAGTGCAGGGCCACGTTCAGGTTCGTATAGCCGAAGGCCTTGAGGGTGGCGATCTGCTCGCGCTGGGTGGCGACCAGGCGGGTGACCACCACGTTGAGCAAGAACGCCGCGACCGCCATGAAGATCACGGGAAAGATGGAGGCGACGTTCTCCAACTGCTTGAACTCCTCCGAAAGAAACCGGTTTGACCGCTGATCCTTGCGCGGGTAGGCACCCACGCCGCCGTAGGCCTGCAGCAGCGCGTCCAGGCGGTCAATGACATCCTGCGCGTGGGCGCCGCGGGCCAGGCTCAGGACTACGTCGTTGAAGGCACCGTCCATGTCATAGGCCGCCGCAAGGGGCTCGCGGGCCATCCACATGACGGTATAACGCTGGTAGTCCGGGAACACACCGCCGGGGCGCAACTGGTGAATCGCCTCCGGCGAGATGGCCGTACCCACGATGGTCAGGCGCTTGCGGCGTCCCTTGATGATCACGTCCAGGGCCTCCCCCGGGTGCAGCCCGTGGGCCTCGGCGAAGGCCTCACTGACCATCACCTCGTCGTCGCGCCCGCCCTCCACCCGGCGGCCTGCCTTGATATAAAGCCTGTTCAAGGCCGGCTCGCCGCGGTCGGGGATGGAAGTGATGAGCCCGGTGACGGGTTCATTGAAACCTGCCAGATCCAAGGTCACCGGGGCGACCACCCGCGTGTCCACCCGGTCCACGCCGGGCAGGCGGGCGATGCGCGCCCTCACTGACTCGGGGGCCCGCTTCAGGGGAGCAAACACATCGGCGAAGCGGTACTGACGATAAAAGTCGGCGCGGGTCACCTCCAGGGAATCCAGGGTGCTCAGGAACATCACGAAGGTGGCCACCCCGCAGGCGATGACCAGCGCGATGGCGGTGGCCTGACCACGCAGTTGCCACAAGTCGCGCAGCAGCTTGCGATCCAGGGCCCTCACGGGTAACGGCTCACCAGACCAGGTCTCGGGGGGACTTTTTCACGGCGTTTTGCTCCACACCCGCGATACGCCCGTCCATGAGGTGAATCACCCGGTCCGCGATCTGGGCAATATCGGCGTTGTGGGTAATGACCACGGTGGTGGTCCCGAGTTCGCGATTGACCCGGTCGATGGCCTCCAGCACCACGATGCCGGTCTTCACGTCCAGGGCGCCTGTGGGCTCGTCGCACAGGAGCACCTGGGGGCGTTTGGCGATGGCGCGGGCGATGGCCACCCGTTGCTGCTCGCCGCCGGACAGCTGGGAGGGGAAGTGGTCGAGACGGTCACCCAGCCCCACCAAACGCAGCGCCTCCTCGGGGGCCAGGGGCCGCTCGGCGATCTCGGTGACCAGCGCCACATTCTCCCGGGCGGTGAGACTGGGAATGAGATTATAAAACTGGAAGACAAAACCCACGTGCTCGCGCCTGTAACGGGTGAGGCGCTGGTCGTCATAGACGCTCAGATCGTGCTCCTCGTATCGCACCGTGCCGCTGGTGGGCACATCGAGGCCGCCGAGGATATTGAGCAACGTGGACTTGCCGCTGCCCGAAGGGCCCAGCAGGACCACGAACTCGCCCTGGTACAGATCCACGTCGATGCCCCGCAGCGCCTGCACCTGCACCTCGCCCATCACGTAGACCTTGGTCAGCCCGCGGGCATGAAAGACCACGGCGGGTGCGCGCGGCGCCCGCCCCCCGGGTGCAGTGCTTGCGACTTCCGATTGTGGCATGGCGGGCCCTTCCCCCTTGACGCAACGTCATCGGGCCGGCGGCAGGCGCCGGCCACTTGCCGCCATGTTACACCGCCACGGGGCGGGCGCGGCAATCGATTCGATCAAGCGACACGCCGGCCTGTGCCCGCCGCGGGGCTTAGGTGACGATTGCGGGTTCAAACTTGACCTTGGTCAAAACCCGCGAACCCGGGGCCGCGTATTATCCGGCTATTCCAGCCGTCGGCTCAAGGAGATCGTCATGCTGCAAAGGTTGTTCCTCATCTCGGCCCTCACCGTGCTCACCGTATCCATCGCGCACGTCACCCTGGCGGCGGATCAGGGACAGGTCTACGGCAGCCAACTCATGACCCCCCAGGAACGTACCGAGTACCGCGCCAGGCTGCGGGCCGCCGAGACGGCCCAGGCACGGGAACGGATACGCCGCGAGCACCACGAGCAGATGAAGGAGCGCGCCAAGGCCCAGGGGATAACGCTGCCCGATGAGCCGCCCCCCCGGGGCGGGGGCATGGGCCCAGGCGGCGGCATGGGGTCCGGCGCGGGCATGGCACGCGGCATGGGGCGCAGCGGCGGCATGATCTATGGCAGTCAACTGATGACCCCCGAGGAGCGTTCCGAGTTCCGCGCCGAGATGCGGGCCGCCAAGACGACCGAGGAGCGCGAGCGGATACGCAGGGACCACCACGAGCAGATGAAGGAACGCGCCAAGATGCGGGGACTGACCCTGCCCGACGAACCTCCCCCGCGCGGCGGCGGCATGGGACCCGGCGGCGGCATGGGCCGATAACCCCCCTCTCTTCTTAATTGAGGATACCTGTTAACCGGGGAGGGGATTCTAGACCCCACCAGGGCCATCCACCCATTGGCGGGCGGGTGTTGTGCATCCCGGTGCGGCGCCGTCGTCACTTGGCCGAAGTGCCGGGAGCGCCCAGACGCCTGCCGTCGACTTGCTTCCCGTAGGCATCGTATTGCGACGCGGCATGGTATCGCTGCCTGGTCAGACCGACATCTCCCGTAAAGCGCGGATCCTGGGAACGGGGTTGCGTGTCCATGTAGGCAGCCACGTCCCATGCCTGTTGGTCACTGAGGCTGCCGCCTTGGCTCAGAGGCATATTGGCCTCGATAAATGCCGCCGCCTTGTCGATCCGATGCATCCCAGCGCCCCAGTTGAAGGATTCCGGCCCCCACAAGGGGGGGAATACCCTCTGCCCCGCCACCGTCCGCCCGCCGCCGTCCCGGCCGTGACACAGGGCGCAGTGCTGACGATAGACCCGCCGGCCCCGGACCCGGTCCGGCGGCGCCGACGGCGGCGCAAGCCGGGGCAGCCCCTCGGCGGGGACCGGCATCCCGATAGGCAGGCCGGTGGCGAGCCAGTGCAGGTAGGCGCTCAAGGCAATGATCACCTTGCTGTCCGGCGGCGGCGGCGTCCCGTTTTCACTGTACCGAAAGCAGCCCCGAATACGCATCTCCAGGGTAACGACGCGGTGACTCTTCCTGCGATAGCGGGGATAGCGCGGCACGGCCGCCCACAGGGGAATCGAGCTGGCCAGGCGCCCTCGGTCCAGGTGGCAGTTACGGCAGCTGAGGCTGTTTCCCACATATTGCGGCGCATAGCGGGGCGTGTCATCGAAAATCCGTTGGCCCAGGCGCAGCAGCGCAGCGTAGCGGCCCCTGACCGGCATGGCGGATGCAGGGGGTGGGGCGAAGCTATCGGGGGACCGGGGGATCAGCGGCCAGGGGGCCGTCGTCTCCTCGGGCGCGCGCGGGCGCTCACCCGGGACCACCGCGGCGATATAATTCGCCAGCCCCGTGATCTCGGTGTCGCTCAATCGCCGGGCAATGTCGCCCATCAAGTGCAGTGGACCGGCGGGCCGGGCGCCCCGGCGATAGGCACGCAGCTGGGCGGCGAGATAGGCCGCACCCTGCCCCGCAAGGGGCGGAATCCGGGGACCGCCGCCCATGAGCGTGGCGCCGTGACAATCGCTGCAGGGGGGCAGGTGTCGGCCCCAGTCTCCCCGGGTCACGAGCCGGGCGGCATCGCCGAAGGGGCGGTGGTGCGCCGCGGGCGGCGCCGAGCCCTGCCCGGGCAGTTTCGCAGCATAGGCCGCCACCCGACCGATCTGCTTGCCGGTCAGGGCCGCCGCGACCCGGGCCATGGTGTCGTTTCGTCGCCTGCCGCCGCGAAAGGCAAGGAGCTGGTCTTTCAAATAACGCCCGGGCAGGCCCGCCAGGCGCGGAATCCGTCCGTCGGCGCCGCCTCCCCCCTGGGCGCCGTGGCAGACGCCGCAGGCGGCGACCTTCCCGGGAATGCCGTGGAGATAGACCGCAGGGGTGGTTTCGCAAGCCGCCCACCCGGGCAAGGTCATCCCCGCCGAGGCGGCGGCCGTCAGCATGATGTAGACGAGACCGGCCCTGACGCCCCTTAGCGGCTCAGCGGTTCGCTGGTGGCGGCGGTAAAAATCCATAGTGGCGGTAGATCTTCTGGGCGACCGGCCCGCGCAGGAAACGCAGGAACTGCGCCGCCACCTTGGCATGGGGGGCGCTGCGCAGGGCCGCGGCGGTATAGGTCACCACGTGGTTGTGCTCATTGGGGATCGTAACCAGCGCCGTGGGATGGCCGGCCAGGCGGGCGTGGAAATAGGCCTCGGTATACCACACGACCCCCGCGTCGCAACGCCGGTCCATGATCCTGAGGGGCGTTTCACGGTGATGGACACGGGTCAGATAGGTCTCGCCCCTGTCCCGCTTTGCGGCATAAATCCGTTTCACCAATGCACTGCCGCCGAGGCTGCGCAGGGCGGGGATGATGGCATTGCGCGCGATCCCCTCCCAGCGAGGATTGGGCATGCACAATTGGAGGTGACCGCGGGCCAGGTCCCGCAATCCGGCGATCTTATCGGGGTTGCCCCGGTAGGTCATGATGGCAAGCCGGTTGCGGGCATAGTCGACCGTCTCCGTGAACAGGTGCCGGCGGGCCTGAAGGCGCCGAATCCTCCCCCGGCCCGCCGTGTAGACGTCGGGGGCGAGGGTGATGCGCATGTTGCCGATCACCAGGGCGCCCGCCTCGATCTGACGGGCCAGGATGCCCGGTGGCAGGGTCTCGGCGAAGACCCTCGTGCTGCGGTGACGGCCCTTGCCGAAGGCCTTGATCAGGTCGTTGACCACCATGTACTGATTGCCGGCGAAGAACACGACCAGCTCCGGGCGGTTGATGTCGCCATGCAGGTCGGGCACGTTGTCCACGCCGGGAACGGTAAATCCGCGCCCCTTGAAGATGGGCGCCGACCAGGGAGGGGCAGCGGCGTGACCGGCCTCGGCCGCATGCCCCACCCCCGGGACCCCCAGAATCACCCATACCAGCAGATAACCGTAGCGCAGCCGTCGTCTCATCGCACTGTCCCTGCCGGGAGGCCTGCCGTATACGTCACTGTTTGACAAAGGCGTAGCCTTCGTTCTGGTAGATGATGAGGTCCGAAAGCGCCGAGAGGGTAACCCGCACCGAGGGCGCCACCCATCCGCGTCTGAAGTGATTATCCGCCAGGGCCTGACCGCACACCTCCACGTCTACCCCTGCCTTGCGCAATGCCTTCAGCAGCGGCAAATTGGGGTTGTCGCGACCATAGAGCCTGCGGTAATGGGCATTATCCAGCACGGCGCGGGTGGCGGGCCCATGCAGCACCGCCACAAAGTGCAGATGGGAAGGGGGCACATGGGCCGCCGCAAATACATTGACCGCCCGGGCCACATGGTCCAGACCGGCATCCACCCGGGACGGCGCCTTGATGGGCTTGGTCACATCGAAGACCGCCTTATACGTGCGCCCCCCTTGGGGCTGCACGGCCGCATCCGGCAGGGGGCGAACCGGGCCGTAATGGGCGATCGCCGGGTAAGTCCAGTGAATCGAGGCCGCTGCGGCCAGGGGGGCGGAGCTGATGAGTAACATGGCCGTCACGGCCCGAGAGATCCAGTCATTGCGCATCGAACTTCTCCTACGGTATAGATGTGGGGCTGGGACTCCCTGCCGTCATGCATCTCCTTGCGCAAGCGGCGCTGTGGGGCCGGGCCGCTATACTCGCCATTATTTAATGATTGCAAGCATACGTAAAATGCATATAATTGATGATAACCATGCTATTTAGTTAATCTATGAATCTGCATCACTTACAGGTCTTTCACGCCGTGGCCCAATGCGGGAGCATCAGCAAGGCGTCGGAGCGCCTGTGCATCAGCCAACCCGCCGTATCGCGCCAGGTACGCGTCCTGGAAGAGTGCTTGGGTCTGTCCCTGCTGGACCGCCTGCCCCGGGGAGTGCGCCTCACCGAGGCCGGCCAGGTGCTTGCGGAGTATGCCCGCCGGCTGTTCGCGCTGGAGGCCCGGGCCGAGGCCGAACTCAAGCAGATGCGCTCCCTGGAGGCGGGACGCCTGTCCCTGGGCGCCAGCACCACCATCGGCAATTACCTGCTGCCCCCGGTATTGGCCCGTTTCCGGGAGCGCCACCCCGGGGTGGAGATCTGGATGGAGATCGGCAACACCGAACAGATTCAGCGTCACCTGCTCGAAGACCGCATCGATCTGGGCTTTACCGAGGGCTTTGTGGAAGACGACGAATTGGAGGCGGACGTGTTCATGCACGATGACCTGGTGGTGATCGCCCCGCCGGACCACCCGCTGGCGGGCCGCGGCCCCCTGCCCCTGGGCGAGCTGTGCCACCAACCCTGTGTGATGCGCGAGCCGGGCTCGGGGACGCGGGCGGTGCTCGAGAGGATTCTGATGGAACGGGGCGTCCAGTCCACCCCCCACATGACCCTGGGCAGCCCCGAGGCGGTCAAGCGCGCGGTGCAGGCCGGCGCGGGCCTGGCGGTGGCCTCCTATTTTACGGTCAGCATGGAATTGGACGCCGGCGCGCTGGTCAGGATCCCGGTCTCCGATGCCGTCTTCCAGCGCCCCCTGCACCGGATACAACACCGCCAGCGGCAAATGGGACCGGCCACCCTGGCCTTCCTGGCGCTGCTCGCCGAAACCGTGCCGTCAATGACCGCCCCAGTGACCGACCGTTAGGAGCCCACCCTCGGGTCGCGGCGCCTCAATTGTCACATTTTCATAACATTTGACGCCGTTGCGCAACTCGCCCGGGGGGCCATGGTCTGAACTTCAAAGGGCACCCTTCACGGGCTGCCCCGGATGCAATCTCGATGACCTCGTGACAAAGCGGTGCAAACCCATGATGAAAAGATTTCTCCTAGGCATGATGTGGATCGCGGCGCTCACTGCCGCGTTCACCACACCCACCTATGCCAATGACGCCCCGGCCGGCCAACTGAACGGGCAAACCCCGGCGGTCGCCACCTTTGCCGGGGGCTGTTTTTGGTGTGTCCAGGCCGACTTCGACAAGGTCCCCGGCGTACTCAGGACCGTGGCCGGCTATACCGGCGGCCATGTGCCCCACCCCTCCTATGAACAGGTCTCCGGCGGGGGCACGGGCCACCGGGAGAGCGTGGAGGTCTACTACGACCCCAATGCAATCACCTACCGGGGCCTGCTCGCGGCATTCTGGCGCATGATCAACCCCACCGACGCCGGCGGCCAGTTCGTGGACCGCGGCGAGCAGTACACCACCGCGATCTTTTATCACACCGAGGACCAGAAGCGGGCCGCCGAGCGGGCGCGCGAGGCCCTGGCCAACAGCGGGCGCTACGCCAAGCCCATCGTCACATCCATCCTGCCCGCCGGCCCCTTCTACCCGGCGGAGCAGCATCATCAGTCGTACTACCTCAAGAACCCGGTGCGCTATCACTATTACCGCTACCGCTCCGGTCGTGACGAGTATCTGGAAAAGACCTGGGGGAAGGACCTGCACGTGAATTACGCCCGATTCACCCCCGCCGGCGCCCCCCACTACAGGCGCCCCCCCGACCGCCGATTGCGCACCGAGCTGACGTCACTGCAGTATGGCGTGACCCAGAAGGGGGACACGGAGCCCGCCTTCAACAACCCCTACTGGAACGAAAAGCGCGACGGCATCTATGTGGACGTGGTGACCGGCGAGCCGCTGTTCTCGTCGCGGGACAAATTCCACTCGGGCACCGGCTGGCCGAGCTTCACCCGCCCCCTGGTCCAGGCCAACGTGGTGGCGACGCTCGACTACACGTGGATCCTGCCCCGCGTGGAGGTCCGCAGCCGTTATGGAGATTCCCACCTGGGCCATGTCTTCGACGACGGGCCGGCGCCCACGGGCCTGCGCTACTGCATCAACTCGGCGGCGCTGCGCTTTATCCCCAAAGAAGACCTGACCAAAGAGGGTTACGGCGAGTACCTGACCTTGTTCCAGTAGACCGGCCCGTCCCCCTCAGGGATGGGCCTTGAGCCAGGCCCGGGCCTGGCGCTTGGCCGTCGCGACCTGCTCATCCGACATGTTGGCCGTGGTCTTCAACAGCTGCAGCCGCCTGCGGATTACCTGCTTGCTCATGGTGACCCGGTCAAGATAGTCCTGAACCCGGGCCTTGGAGGGGGCGGTGATGCCCGCCTGTTGCAGGGTCAGGCGAACCTCCCGGGCGGTATACCACGGATCCTTCAGCAACCCGATGGTGAACCACTTGTAGGCCTCCCCCGGCTTTTTTTGACCCATGTACATCATGGCGATATCGAAATAGCCGCCGGCCCGGGCGCCCAGCTCGAGGGCCTTGTCCATGTCCTTTTCCAGGCCGCACCTGCCTTCCAGGTACATATCACCCAATGCCGCCTCGGCCCTGATGTTGCCCTGGCCCGCGGCCCGTTGGATCCGCTCGAGCTTGGGCAGGTAAGGCGGCGGGTCGGCTGACGCTGACGGCGGGTCGGCTGCGGGCGCCCCGGTCCGTTGTTCGTTGAAGACATCGAACCGGCGCATCACCGCCAGGCAGGCCCGCGCGCCCGCATGACTCAGCCCCGCCTGGGCGTTCGCCACGGCCGGGAGCATCATGCCCAGCACGATGAATGACGACTTAAATAGCCTGCCCATGGGCGCCGTAAGTCATCGCAGGCATCCTGCATGCCGAAGCCCGCGGCCCCGGGGCGATCGCCGTGCCACTAAGCATATCTTAAGTTTTCGCTCATAGAATGATGGTGTAGCTGTAGCTTTGCCAGCTTCCCAGCAGCCTCATTGCACGGGGCACAGCGATGGCGCAACCTCCCGCCCCCTTCTTGCTTCATACCCTTTCGGCGGTCCGTTCACCCGTTCAATCACCGGCCTCGGGCGGCAGGTCCGCCAGATACTTGAACAACAGCCGGGCGGCCTTGGGCGCCAATTCCCGTTCGCGCTCCCGCCGGGCGTTGCGAACCAGCTGGCGCAACTGCTGGCGATCAGCACCGTGCCTGTCGACCAGCTCATCGAGCAGCCGCTCATCGCCTGCGATCAGCGCCTCCCGCCACTGCTCCAGGCGGTGAAAGGCCTGCACCTCCCTGCGGTGCGGCCGGGACATGGCCTCCAGTTCCCGGGCGATGAGATCGGCGTCCGCGTGGCGCATCAGGCCCGTGAGGTAACGCATCTGGCGCGCCAAGGCGGCGCGCTTCATTTTCTTCGCGTCCGACACCCCCGCCCTGAGGGTGTCATCCAGGGACAGTGTGTGCAACTTGCCAGGCGGCAATGCAATGAGCTGTTGAACCAGGTCCCGCAGGGCCTGCGTCTCGCGCTTTTCCTGTGACTTGTTCGGGCGCCCTGATGCTTCATCGGGCGCGTCTGGGGTCTTCATCGATGAATCCTCGAAAAGGGCCGCTTCGGGACGCCCCTACCGAGGCACACGGGCGCAAGCGAGCCGTCAACAGGAAATTCTACAGAGGATCAGGGCCTGCGTCGATGCAACGCCTTGCCCTGCGCGATCAAGGCGGACAACGGAACCAGGGGAGTGAGCCGCCCCGGCCTCTTCGGCTCAAGCAGGCCGGCTGCGCGGCCGACAGGCGGTGGCGCAAGGGGACCCGCCTGTTCTAACATGCGCAGATGCTCAGCCCCACCAGCCGCAGCCAGATCGTCCTCCGCCATCCGTTCAGATTCCTGTGGCGGGTCCTTTCAACGTTTCGTGCCAACCAGGGATTCCTCCTGGCGGGGGCGGTGGCCTTCAACACTCTGCTGTCCCTGGTCCCCATGGTGGCGGTGATCCTTGTGGCGCTGTCCCAGTTCGTCGATCAGAACGCCCTGCTGAAGATGACCCGCGGCCTCATGGAGCTGTTCTCCCCCAACGAGGCCGACGCCTTGACGCAACAGATCGCGGTATTCCTGGACAAGCGCAACGTGATCGGTGCCGTCGGGATCGTGGTACTGCTGACCTTCAGCTCGTTCGCCTTCACGGCCCTGGAAAACGCCATGTCGGTCATCTTCTTTCACCGGGTCGCCGTGCACCGGCGCCTGTTCCTGGTCTCGGCGATCATCCCTTACCTGTATCTCCTGCTGCTGGCGGCGGGCCTGTTCGTGGTGAGCGTGGTATCGAGCGTCCTGGTCGCCCTGCCGGACCGCCCCCTGGATGTCTTCGGCATCCATTGGTCCCTGGGCGGGGCGACGACGCTGTTCCTGTATCTGATCGGCGTGGGGGGAGAAGTGCTGCTGCTGACGTCCCTGTACCTGGTAATGCCGGTGGGGCGCATCGCCCTGCGCCACGCCCTGATCGGCGGGGTCACCGCGACGGTATTGTGGGAGATCACCCGCCACATCATGGCCTGGTATTTCAGCACCCTGTCTTATGTCAATGTCGTCTACGGGTCCTTCACCACGGTCATCGTCATCCTGCTGAGCCTCGAGGCCGGGGCGATCATCCTGCTCCTGGGGGCGCAGGTGATCGCGGTCTACGAGCGCATCGGCACCACCTATGAAGACGGCGGCCGGACGCGGCTGCGTACCGAGTGATCCTGTCTCCCCGCCGCGGCGGACCGGGTGGACCCACCGTGGTTGGTGTAGAATAGGCCGCTTTCTCCCCGGTGCATTATCGTTGACTGACACGTACCATTTCTTCGCCACCACCCCCAAGCACATGGAGCCCCTCCTGGCCCTCGAGCTGCAGGCGCTGGGGTGCCGGGACGTCGCCGAGACCCGGGGCGGAGTGAGCTTCAGCGGCGGGCTGCCCAGCGCCTACCGGGTGTGCCTGTGGTCCCGGGTGGCCAACCGGGTGCTGCTGGTGATGGCGCGATTCCCGGCCGCCACGCCGGAGACGCTGTACGCCGGGGTGCGCACCATCGCCTGGCATGAGCACCTGGATGCCGGCGGCACATTCGCCGTGGACTGCTCCCTGTCGCGCTCGGCCATTACCCACAGTCACTTCGCGGCGCTCAAGGTCAAGGATGCCGTCGTCGACCAGTTCCGCGAACGGCTCGGCACGCGACCCTCGGTGAGGACCGCGCGCCCGGATCTGCAGATCAACGTCTACCTGGTGCGCGACGAGGCCACCGTGAGCCTCGACCTGTCGGGTGAATCCCTGCACCGGCGCGGCTACCGGGAGCAAGGCGCGGCGGCGCCCCTGAAGGAGAACCTCGCCGCTGCGCTGCTGCTGCGCGCCGGCTGGCCTGACATCGCCCGCCAAGGGGGTGCCCTGGTGGACCCCATGTGCGGCTCGGGTACCCTGCCCATCGAGGCGGCCCTCATGGCGGCGGACATCGCCCCCGGCCTGAACCGTGACTTTTGGGGCTTCACCCACTGGAAGCGCCACGACGCCGGGGCCTGGCAGGCCCTGCTGCAGGAGGCCGGGGACCGCCGGGCGCAAGGCCTGTCCCAGACAAGCAGCATCCGCGGTTACGACCGCGACGCCGGGGCAGTCCGAGCGGCCCTGGCCAACGTGGAGCGCGCCGGTCTGGCGGGCCATGTCCATATGGAGAAGCGGTCCCTGGAAGACTGCACCCCGGCCCGGCCCGGGGACACGGGGCTGGTGGTGGCCAACCCCCCCTACGGCGAACGCCTGGGCGGCGATACCGATCTGCCCGCCCTTTATGCACGGCTGGGCACCCTCCTCAAGGAGCGCTTTGCCGGGTGGCGGGCCGCGGTGTTCACGGGCAACCCGGAGCTGGGCAAGCGCCTCGGCCTGCGTGCCCAGCGGATGCACACCTTCTACAATGGCGCCCTCGAGTGCAAGCTGCTGCATTTTGAGGTCAATCCCGAGTGGTTCACCTCCAGCCGCTCCCTCCCGCGGCCCTTGCCGGCCGGCGGCGCAGGCGAGGGCGCGCGGATGTTCGCCAACCGTCTGCACAAGAATCTCAAGCACCTGGCCAAGTGGCTGAAGCGCGAGGCCGTCCACTGCTACCGCCTCTATGACGCCGACCTGCCGGAATACGCCCTGGCCGTGGATATCTACGAAGGCGACAGGCGCTGGGTGCACGTGCAGGAGTACGAGGCACCCAAGGGGGTCGACCCGGCCAAGGCGCGCAGGCGTCTGCGCGAGGCCCTGGGGGTCATCCTCGAGGTCCTTCAGATCCCCGAAGATCAGCTGTTCTACAAGGTCAGGCGCAGACAAAGGGGGCACGACCAGTACCCCCAGCTCGCCGAGTCCCGGCACTTTCACGAGGTGCGCGAAGACGACTGCCGGTTCCTGGTCAACTTCGAGGACTACCTGGACACGGGCCTGTTCCTCGACCACCGGCTCACGCGGCGCCTGGTCTCCGAGCTGGCCGAAGGGCGGCGCTTTTTGAATCTGTTCGCCTACACGGGCACCGCGACCGTCTATGCCGCCAAGGGAGGCGCGGCGTCCACCACCACGGTGGATATGTCCCGCACCTATCTCGAATGGGCGCAGCGCAACATGACCCTCAACGGCTTCACCGGCAGCCGCCATGCATTCGTCCAGGCCGATTGCCTCACCTGGCTGGAACAGGCCCAGGGCGGGCAGCCCTACGGTCTGATCTTCCTCGACCCGCCTACCTTCTCCACGTCCAAGCGCATGGCCGGCACCTTCGATGTGCAGCGCGATCACGGGGAGCTGATCACAAAGACCGCGAGGCTCCTCGCGCCCCGGGGGGTACTGATCTTTTCCACCAACCTGCGCCGCTTCAAGCTCGACGAGACCGCCCTGACCGGGCTGGTCGCCGAGCCCCTCACCCGGGCCATCCTGCCCAAGGACTTCGAGCGCAATCCCCGCGTTCATCACTGCTGGAAAATATTCCGACAGCCGCCCGCCAAAGGCGTTTAATTCCATCATAAAACCCATGCCCGGCGCCTTCGTGTCGACGTTTTTTACACGGGCACCAGCCCCGCGCCCCGGTGTTTTTCATATCTGATTGAAAATTTGAAAAAAAACAATCCTGGCACAAATGATGTATTACGCTAAGACACAAGAGTAATGAGTCCGGGGCGATTTGCCCCGCCGCAGGTGGACTACAGGGCTTTGGTATGACACCGGCAACAACAACAAGAAATAATAATAAACAAAGGCGTTTGCCAGCCTAATACGATGAGGAGGAGTACGGGGCAGGTCGCGATGGCGACCTGCCCCGCTCTTTTTTGGGAGCGCCATCCGTACACCTCTTTGCCCCCCCATTGGAAACGAACACCCTCTGCCGTCCTTTCACGGGAGGGTCCACCACCGCCCGACATTCCTTTTTGATTTTACTTCAGAAGTGGTAAATAGCGAGGGTCTCGATCAGGCCGAAGGAACCGGCCGTGTAATCCCGGTTCTGGTTGCCGACGCTCGAATAGTGGGTATAGTCGACCCTGATCTCCAGCTCCTTCGCCGGCACCAGGCCGATGCCCACCCCAAACACCAGCCCCACCCCGGAGTCCGTCCCCGAGTTGCAGCTCTTGCCGGGAATCGAGCAGCCCATATCCACGACGGTGTCGGCAAAGCCCAGCTTGCCCAGCAGGTGGAATTTGGGTCCCAGCCAATACCTGCCCACGGCGGAAAAAGACCAGGCATGGACGTTGTCGGTCTCTTTGGCCACCCCGCCGCCGGCCATCGAGGCCTTGAGCTGATAATTGCCCAGATAGGCGTATTGGAACTCGCCGCCGAAGTATTTGTTGACGTCAAATCCGACCAAGACGGCGGGCGCCACCGCGAGCTTGTCATAGGTGATGTGGGTGGCGGCCGTATTGGCAAGAAGGGCGCGACCGTCACGCACATTCGAATCAACGCTGAACGGCATCCCGCCGCCGAGGCCCGCGCCCACGTACAGGTTTGCGGCATGGGCCGGTGCCCCCAGCAACGCCAACAGACCCAGCAAGATCTTCATTGTCCTCATTTTTACACTCCTGCCTGTAAAAACCTCTGTGTCATGAGCGCGCCCGCCGCCGCGCCGATACCGGTCAACGGCCCGTCCACGCCGGCTCCAAACCTAGCCCGCACACGTTATCCACTTACGGGCCTCTAATCAATCCTGATCCGCGGCGGCAATCACCGCAATCCTTGAAATTTAATAAGCATCTCATATAATATATGACACACAGCAACTGGTGACGACCATGACCCAATACGACCCCCATCGCAGCTTCGGTTTCCTGCTCCACGACATCGCCCGCCTGTTGCGCAAGAACTTTACCCGTCGGGTACAGGGACTGGGGCTGACCCAGACCCAGTGGCAGGCCCTCGCCCACCTGTCGCGCAATGAAGGGATCCGGCAGGTGGCCCTGGCCGAGATCCTCGAGATTCAGCCCATCTCCCTGGCCCGCCTGGTGGACCGCCTGGAAGCGGCGGGCTGGATCGAGCGCCGCGCCGACCCCGGTGACCGGCGGGCATTTCAATTATTCCTGACCGAGCGGGCCAAGCCCCTCTTGGAGCAGATGTGGGACACGGCGCGGGGGATACGCGAAGAGGCCATGGCCGGCCTGTCCGCCGACGATCAGGCCCAGATGATCGAGGCCTTGTGCACGATCAAGGGGAACCTGATGGGCATGGACAAGCCCCCCGGCGAGGATGATTACGCCGGGGGCAAACGACACAAGGCTTTGAAGGGGATCGAGCCATGAGCGATACCGACCCCTTACCCGAACAGGCACGGGATACCGACAACGGGGCCCCGCCCGCGGCAGCCGCCACCCGCCGGCGCACCCTGCGCCGCGTGCTGCTGACCGCCGGTCCCCTGCTGGTGGCCCTGGTCGGCGCCTACCTGTACTACACCGGCGGGCGCTATGTGGATACCGAAAACGCCTACGTCAAGGCGGACAAGGCATTGATCAGCGCCCAGGTATCCGGCCCTATCGCCGCCGTCACCGTCAAGGAGAATCAGCCGGTATCCGCCGGCGAGGTGCTGTTCCGGCTCGATGAGACGCCGTTCAAGCTCGCCCTCGCCCGGGCGAAGGCGCGCCTGCGGGAGGTGCGCAGCGACCTCGAGGCCCTGAAGGCGAGTTACGAACAAAAGCATCAGGAACTAAGGCTTGCCGAGAGCAACGCCGCCTATGCCGAACGCGAGTATCACCGCCAGTCCCAACTGGCGCGCAAGGGGCTCACCTCCCAGGAGCAACTGGATGAGGCGCATCACCGCTTCGATGTGGCGAAAAAACAGGTCGGGGTCCTCACCCAGGACCTGGCGCGGATACTGGCGAACCTGGACGGCGACGCCGCCATGCCGGTGGAGGACCACCCCCGTTACCTGGCGACCAAGGCCGAGCGGGATCAGGCGGCCCTGGACCTGCAGCACGCCGCGGTCCGCGCGCCCTTCGACGGCGTTGCGAGCAAGACCCCGGAGCCCGGCGTTTTCGTCAAGGCGGGCGATCCGGTGATGAGCGTCGTCGCCGAGCGCGACGTATGGATCAAGGCCAACTTCAAGGAGACGCAGCTGACCCACGTACGTCCGGGGCAATCGGTGACCGTGCGCGTTGACACCTATCCCGGCCACGAGTGGCACGGCCGGGTCGCGAGCATCAGCCAGGCCACCGGCGCCGAGTTCTCCATCCTGCCGCCCCAGAACGCCTCGGGCAACTGGGTCAAGGTGGTGCAGTGGATCCCGGTGCGGGTCGCCATCGACAACCAACCCCAAGACCTGCCCCTGCGTGCCGGCATGAGCACCGAGGTTACAGTCGATACCGGGTACCAACGCCCGCTTCCCGGCGTCGTCGCAAGCGTCGCCTCCTGGTTCGATGAGCTGGTCAGGGTCTCCCAGGCCAAAGCCGACACCCCGCCCTCATGACCTACGGGGACGACGGCCGCCCCATCAAGCACCGCGGGCTGATCACCGTCTCGATCATGCTCGCGACCATCATGCAGGCGGTGGACACCACCATCGCCAACGTCGCCCTGCCGCACATCCAGGGCGCCATGTCCGCCACGGTGGACCAGATCGCCTGGGTGCTCACCTCCTACATCGTCGCCTCGGCGATCATGACGCCGCCCACCGGCTGGCTGGCGGCTCGCTTCGGCCGCAAGCGCCTGTTCATCGTCACCGTAGCGGGGTTCACCATCGCCTCCATGCTGTGCGGGGCCGCCACCTCCCTGTCGGAGCTGGTGCTGTTCCGGGTCCTCCAGGGCGCCTTCGGCGCCGGCCTGGTCCCCCTGTCCCAGGCGGTGCTTCTGGACAGCTATCCCCGGGAGCGGCACGGCTCGGCCATGGCCATCTGGGGGCTGGGGGTCATGGTGGGCCCGATCATCGGCCCCACCCTGGGGGGCTATCTCACCGACCTCTACAACTGGCGATGGGTCTTCTATATCAACCTGCCCGTGGGAGTGCTGACCCTGGCGGGGCTGTATGCCTTCGTGCCCGAGACGGTACGCAGCCGGGGCCGGCGCTTCGACTTCTTCGGTTTCGCCCTGCTCAGCCTGTCCATCGGCGCCCTGCAGCTGATGCTCGACCGCGGCCAGACCCAGGACTGGTTCTCCTCGGCGGAGATCATCACCGAAGCGGTACTGGCGGGCCTGTGCCTGTACCTGTTCCTGGTGCACATGATGACCCATAAACAGCCGTTCATTGAGCCCGGGCTGTTCAAGGACCGCAACCTGGCCGCCGGACTGGTATTCATCTTCATCTTCGGGATCGTGTTACTTGCCACCATGGCGCTGCTGCCGCCCTTCCTGCAGGACCTGATGGGGTATCCGGTCATGACCACGGGCCTGGTGCTGGCCCCGCGCGGCATCGGCACCATGATCGCCATGGTGATCGTGGGGCGGCTGATCGAGCGCATGGACACGCGCCTGCTGGTAGGGGGGGGACTGCTGCTCATGGCCTTGGCCCTGCACGAGATGTCCGGGTTCACCACCCAGGTGAGCACCGCCGATATCGTGCGTACCGGCATCATCCAGGGGCTGGGCCTGGGCCTGGTGTTCGTACCCCTGAGCACCATCACCTTCGCCACCCTCGCCCCGCACTATCGCACCGAGGCCACGGCCATGTTCAGCCTGATCCGAAACCTGGGCAGCAGTATCGGCATCTCCATCGTAGTAGGTCTGCTGGGGGAGTACACCCAGGTCAATCACGCCATGATGGCCGCCGCCGTGACGCCGTTGAACCCATTGCTCCACGCCCCGTTCCTGCCACCGGCGTGGGATCTCGGCACCACCCGGGGGCTGGCCGCCTTCAACGGTGAGATCAACCGCCAGGCGGCCACCATCGGCTACCTGAACGACTTCAAGTTCATGATGTACGTCACGCTGCTGGCACTTCCGCTGCTGCCGCTCATGCGCCGGCCGCCACGGGCCGGCGCCCCGCAGCCTGTGACCGAGTAAGGTCGGCGGGTCAACCCGGCGGCTGATCCATATCCAACGGCGCGTTCCAGCACAACAGCGCCGGGCCTTGATGATAGTAGCCCAACAGATTGTAGGTGGCGGTATCCAGCACGAAAAACCGCCCGTCCCCCGGGGGCAGCTGTATCCATCGCGCGGCCAGCACCCGCAGGACATGCCCGTGGGCGAACAGCGCCACGTCGCCGTCGATCCGGCGCACCTGATCGATGACCCGATCCGCCCGGCGCCCCACATCCGCGGGCGACTCCCCGTTGGGGCAGCCGTCGTTGAAGACCAGCCAATCCGGGCGGGACTGCCGAATCTGCTCGGTGGTCAGCCCCTCATAGTCGCCGTAGTCCCATTCCACCAGATCGTCCACCACTTGCGCCCGGTCGCCGAGGCCCGCCAGCTGGCAGGTATCCACGGCACGCTGCAGCGGGCTGGTCATGACGCGGGCGAACGGGTGCCCCTGCAACAACGGGCGCAGGCGCTCGGCATTACGCCGCCCCTCCTCGATCAAGGGGATATCGCTGAGGCCGGTATGCTTGCCGCTCACGCTCCACTCGGTGGCGCCGTGGCGAAAGACATGGACCTTTTGCGAGGTGTGAGGCATCGGCCGGAGGTGTGAAATACGGTGCCTTGGGGAAAAGCGGGCAAAACGGGATTGGCGGACGATTTGCCCATGGAGGGAAGGACTGCCGAGCGTCGAACCACTCATTGCGGCTCGATGAGTGACAGTTAATCCTTAAGGAAGCCCCCCCACGTGGGGAGCCCCGGACAGCTGGGACTCCCCACATCGGGGACCGACCTCCCCATAACAGTTATTGTATCGTGGAACGATTACAATCTCTAGTACAAAGTCTCCACGTGCGTGGTCGTCTCGCAGTTGGTGGCGCTGTCCTGGCCGTTGGAGCCGTCGCATACGTCGCTGTCGTCACCGCCGTCCAGCGTATCATCACCATCGCCCGCGTAGAGCTGATCGTTGCCGGCGTTGCCTTCCAGCGTATCGTTGCCGCCACGGCCGACCAGCTCGTCGTCTCCGGCGCCGCCGATCAGGTGATCATTGCCGGCCACGTGGTCGTCGCCGGTAATGGTATCGTTGCCGTCGCCGCCATCAGCGGTATCATCGCCGTCACCGCCCAGCAGGGTATCGTCGCCGGCCCCGCCGAACAGGGTATCATTGCCGGCCTGCCCCTTGACGATGTCATTGCCGTCGCCGGCGCAAATCGTGTCATTGCCCGCACCGCCCATGACGATATCGTCGCCGGCAAAGGTCATGATGACGTCATCGCCCGAGGTGCCCGAGATAATATCGCGGGAGTTCGGATCACCGGTCCCAAGGATGGTGGGCCGCTTGCCGTCACAACTGCCGGGCACTGATGAAGGGGCGTTGACATAGAGGATCGGCTCGTTGGCATCACCGTCGCTGGCCGCCAGACCTCCTTCATTATAGGCGAGGAAAAAGCCGCCGTTGGTATTGTTGTTGGCTATCCGGTGGGTATTCGACGCGTCCATGACGGTGCTGCCCACCACAAAGCTGAACGGGGTATCCGCGGTAAAACCGTTGTCCGTGAGCAGTTTTGCGATATCCACCACGCCCCCGGCCCAATTGGCCCCGCTGACCGGGTCATTGAGGTAACCCCTCGACGGAGACGTCCACGGACCGGGGTCTTTCACCAGCAACGTGGTCGCGCCGACCTTGATCCCTATGTTTAACCTGTTGGAGGTCTCCATGGCGAGGACCGTCACGGTCGCAGCGGTCGCGGTCGTCCACTGGGACTGCATGGTCGTGCCATAATCCGTCAACAGCGCGTCAAGGCCCTCCGTCGTGGCCGTATCGTAGGTCGTGAAAAAGACATCGTTGTAGGCCTTGGCGACCGAGATCTCATTGGGGTACTGCCACGAAGCCGCCACTGCGGGGGCTGCCGACAGGAAACCGAGAGATAGACAGCACAAAGCGCCCGCCGCGCGGGCGGCAATAGGTTTTATAATCATTTTACTCTCTCCATTGTCGAACGCGGCTCTGGCAGTCTCATTGCCAGGCGCATTGCTTAGTTATCCTTCTCCCCTCCATCATGGCATTTCCCTGATGCCATCATTTGGAATTACTCCATTCTCACGCCCCTGTCAATACCCTTGTCGTCAGCATGCCTTCCAGGGCGCCTAGCGGGGACAGCTCACTGCCCGGCCGGGAATTCATCAGACTCTTCCGAGGAGGGCTCCGTCAGGCCGAACTGGATCCAGTAGGCGTTGACGACGGCGGCCAGCGGCAATGCCAGGATCATGCCCGGGATCCCGAACAGGGCCCCGCCCACGAACATGAACAGCAGCACCGCCGCCGGGTGCACGCTCACGAAGCGCCCGACCAGCAGGGGAATGAGAATCACGTTTTCAATCAGCTCGGTGGACGCAATCGTCACGGCGATCATCAGGGGATGGGCCAGGTCATGGAACTGGGCCACGGCAATCGTGAAGGCGGGGATGCCCGACAGCACGAACGGCGCAAACGGGATGACGCTGACCACCCCGGCGAGCAGTCCGAGCACCAACCCCAGGTTGATGCCTGTGAGCATGTAGCCGGCCGCATACATCAGGCCATAGATGGCCATGACCAGCAGCTCGCCATGGATGAAGCGGCGCAAGACGCGATCACTTACGCGAAAGAAGTGCTCCACCTTGCGCCGGCCCGGTGCCCGCAGAAAGGACTCGATTCCCGCCGTCAGCTGATGCCAGTCGCGCAGCAGATAAAACGCCACCACCGGCACCAGGGCAATAAAGATGCTCGCCTTCACCAGCTGGGTGGCCGTATGCACCAGCGCCGCCGGCGCCCCGACCAGCTGCGTGCCCAGCCTGACCAGGGCATCCTGGATCTGCTGGCCGATTTCGCTGGCGTTGACCCGGATGTGCAGGCGCTGGAACAGGCCGCTGGTCATGGTGTCGATGTGCTGCATGTATTGAGGCAGCTGCTGGAGAAAGACATTTATCTGCTTGCGCAGCTCCGGGACCAACCCAAACAGCACACCGCTCAGGATCAGGAGGACCAGGACAAACACGAGCACAATCGCCAGTTCCCGAAGGATGCGCCGATTGAGCACATCGACCAGCGGCACCAGCAGATAGGCCAGGACCCAGGCCACCACAAACGGCATCAGCACATCCTCGAGCAGGTAAAAGCCAAACCCGAAGAGGAAGACGCTTGCGAGGATCGAGAAAAACCGTATGCTGCCCATGCCCCTCGTGTCTCGTCCGCTGATTTCCAGACGGTAGTGTTGCTTATCGCACAGAGAATCCATCCCCCGCCCCGTCATCGACAGGCACGCAGACCAGATGTGCGCTCAAGGGTAAGCGAATTCCTGACAGGGTGAAAGGCTGGAGCCGCCCGGTGATGCCTGCACCCCAGCCCCCGCCCGGGATCTTGCCCAGCCTATTCGGGTATTCGCTTCCTGGGGCCGGGCTTGGCCATTGACCGGCCATCGGCGGCGCCCGTCACCGTCGCGATGTGTGATGAGGATCACAGATTCCCGGCGCAAAAACTGGAAAATAGCTTCCCAGATGATGAATCTCCTCCTCACTCTTCGTCATCTTCTTATCCCCTCTCTGTGCCCCAGGCCTGCACCCCCTGGGGCTTTTTTTTACCCGAAACCCCCTCATTTACGTTCCCGATCAATTAGTTAAGAAACACAGGCAGCGGGTTGATGGGCGGCGCCCGGTGTTGCTCACCATTTTGTGATGGTGCTCACGGAACAGTGGACCAAATATATGGAGACTATGACCTCAGATGATGAAAACTCCTCCTCATGATTCGTCATCTTTATCTTACGGCCTCAGGTGCCCTCACCTGGGGCCATTTTTTTGCCCCCAATGAATTATCAAGAACTTCATTGTATTGCCCCCTCCCCACGGTTTCGCCCAACGGCCCCGCCGCGGCCTATGCCCGCGAACCCATCCCGCCGATGACGCAGGGCCGGGCGCACCCACCCTTCGCCCATCCAAGACTCGGCATTTGCCCACCTGTCCGCAACAGGGCCCCCTTCGGCCAAACCCCATGGAGGCACTCGCCCGCCGGTCCCCGGGCCGACTGTCCGCGGCCGGTTTTTGTCATTGCGTCACCGGTTGCAGGCGGCGTGCAGCGCTGCAATGCGGGCGATATCACGCGCCTCAATGCACAACAGCGGACTCATAGGCCGACCAGAATTAATATCAAATATTTGCTGGCTCTAATGGTCAACCCGCCCCTGTCTCACATCCTGCCCACACACGGCACCGCACATTATTCGGATGTCATGATGCGGTCGTTGTCACGGAATTATCGGCACATGAATCCATCTAACACTACACGCGGCATGCAGTTGAAATGCCGGATTTTAGCGTACACGTCCCGTTTACATGGCCCACCGAAACAACGGCCATGTTGAACGCATTACTTCCATGCCAGATCCAGATTAAAGGAGGATATAGAGCCATGCATTCGAAGCAGCGTCTCATTTTTGCTCTGTTGGCTTTGTGCGCGGTCGGCCTTCCACTGGGAAGCGCCAGCGCGGATACCTCGACGCAATCCGCGCCGTTGATGCCCACCAAGGACCCGATGGCCCACCAGCGCGCCATGCAGGGATATCTCGTTCCAAAGGAGGGCCTCTCCGCCGGCTACAACCACGCAATGATGGTACCGCTCATGCCGACCAAGGACCGGCTGGCGCATAAGAGCAGCGACATGCAGCTTTTTCCCTGGTCGCAACAGTACCGGATGATCCCATCAAAGACCCAGCGATTGATCGGTGTACAAAGCCCCCTGATGCCCACCAAGGACCCGATGGCCCACCAGGGGAGTATGCAAGATGACTATCTGAGCTAGTCGCGATCACGCCCCTGCGCCCTGCCGGAGGAGCCTCGGCAGGGCGCTTTCACGTCTGCGGCGGCATATTGCCAAAGGCTAAAGGCCCTGGCCGCTGACCGCCGGCCCTACACCCCCTGGACTCGGATTCATACCCCGACTCACAGGACCTGTGGGCGCGCTTTGCGCGCCGGCGTCGCCGATATCAGCGCGGCGACCTGGTCGGCTGGGAGCGGGCGGTGGAACAAAAAGCCCTGGGCCAGGTGACAGCCCTGCTCGCGCATGAACGAGGCCTGAGCCTGCGTTTCCACACCTTCGGCGACCACCCGAAGATTGAGACTGCGCCCCAGGGCGATTATCGCTGCGGCGATGGCGGCCGCACCCTCGTCGCAGTCCACGTCTTGCACAAAGGAATAGTCGAGCTTCAGCGTGTCGATGGGAAATCGTTTCAGATATGCCAGTGACGAGTGACCGGTCCCGAAATCATCCACCGCGAGCCTCACGCCAATGTCCGCCAAGGCCTGAAGCATCCCAATCGTTGCCGGATCGTCGCGCATAATGACGCTTTCTGTAATCTCCACTTCCATCAACCCGGGAGCGATCCCGAAGTTGCGCAGGGCCGCCGAGACCGTCTCGACAACGCCCTCATCGCGAAACTGGATGCCTGACATATTGACGGAGACCGGCACCAATGCGCACCCCTGCTCCCGCCAACGACACAGCTGGCTGCATACAGAGTTCAGCACCCACTCGCCCACCGCCCCGATCAGCCCCATCTCCTCGAGCAACGGCACGAATTGGGACGGCGATACCATACCGCGCCTCGGGTGCTGCCAGCGCAACAGCGCCTCGAGGCCGCGGATGCGCCCACTGTCCAGATCCACTTGCGGCTGATAATGCAGGACAAACTGCTGTTGCTGCAGCGCCCTGCCCAGATCCGCCTCCAAGGACAGCAGGCCCTGCGCCCTGCCATTGACCTCGTCGGAGTAAAAGGCCCAGATATTTCTTCCCTGTTCCTTCGCGCGGTACATCGCGGCGTCGGCGCGCCGCAGCAATGTCTCCGAATCGGGACCGTCATCGGGGAACACCGCTATGCCGATACTGCAGGTGAGCGTTATCTCCTGACCCTCAATGTCTATGGGCCGCGAGAAGACCTGGCGCAGTTTCCTTGCGACCACCACAAGATCGTCCTTATCCCCCACCTCATCCATGATGATGACGAACTCATCGCCGCCGTGGCGACCGATAGTGTCATTCTGACGCACCAGGCCCTTGATCCGCGACGCGACGGTGGACAGCAGTTCATCGCCCACATGATGTCCTAGGGTGTCATTGATGCGTTTGAAGCGGTCGAGGTCCAGGAACAACACGGCCGCACGCCTGCCCCGCCTGCGCGCTTGGGACAGTACCTGATGGAGGCGGTCGTGCAGTATCGCCCGGTTAGCCACCCCGGTAAGCGCATCGTGACTGGCCTGGTATATCAGCTGTTCCTGCAGCCGCTTTTGCTCACTCATATCCCTGGCGATGGTAGAGACGAACTGCACGTTTCCGTCATGATCGTAGTGCGCGACAAATACCTGAGAGACAGGGATCTCGCGGCCTTCCGTGTCAACGAGCGTGCACTCTCCGCTCCACACCCCGTCACGGACAGCCGCCGGCAAGGCCTGGCGCAATATCTGCTTGGCGGCCCACTCGGAATAGGCATCCCTGATACTCAGGCGGCTGCAGTCCTCATCATCACCCAGCCCCCAGAGTCTGCGGGCGGCTTTGTTCAGGTGGAGCATTCGCCCATGCACATCCAGCACCGCCACAAAATCAGTGGTAGCCTCCAACACGGCCGCGAGGCGGGTCCGTTCTTCCTCGGCATGTATGCGCTTGGTGATGTCCATTCCCGTTGATACGAAGTGGCTAATCGCCCCGTCGCCGTCCTTGATCGGTGTTATTGTCTTCTCTTCGTAAAACAATGCACCGTTTTTCTTGCGGTTGACGACCACGCCCTGAAACACGCCCCCGCGCCTCAAAGTCGACCACATGTCCGTAAAGAACCGATCATCGTGTTTGTCCGACCGGAGCAAACTGGCGGCGCCGCCGACTACATCGCGCTTGGCGTAGCCGGTGAGTGATTCGAACGCCGGATTGACATATTCGATATTGCCGTTGCTGTCAGTGATAAAGACGCTGCTCGCGCTCTGCTCGATCGCCCTGGACAGATTGCGCAACTGCCCTTCCATTTCCTTGCGGGTGCGGCGCTCCCTCGCCTCGCGCAGCTCCCGGTGAACCGCGGGCGCCAACATTGACAGCCTTTCCTTCATGATATAGTCCATCGCCCCGGCGCGCATGACCTCCACCGCGCGCTCCTCGCCGATGGTCCCGGAAACGACAATAAAGGGGACATCCAGGCCTTGGCCCTGAAGGACCTTCAAGGCGGCGGGGGCACTGAAGCGGGGCATGGTGTAGTCGGCCAGGACTACATCCCAGGGGCGCTCGCGCAGGGCACGCTGCATTTGATCAGCGCTTTCGACCCGCCGGATGTCCGGGTCGAAGCCGCCGTGGCGAAGCGCCTTTTCAATCAGGAGGGCATCATCTATCGAGTCGTCGACGATCAAAACTTGAAGGGACATATTCATACAACTTCTCCAGCGTACGGTTGAGCTGCAACCGGTACCGTCCGCGTTTGATCACAGCCTCAACGAATCCCTTGAGGCCAACGAAGCGGACGGACCCGGGAATGGGTCCGTCCGGCCAGGGCGTGGGCACTGTCGACCAAGCCATTGGTCCCCGTTGAGCGGACGATGGGGATAGCGGGAGCGACAAGCGGTCATGCCGCGGCAACACCCACGGTCAGGGCGGATAACCCCGTCGCCCGCCGCATCATAAAGGGCCTACAAGAGTTCCGGCGATGTGGGGGGCACGGCCACTGAGGTGGTTGACCTATGGTCTTTGTGAAAGGCATGGCTTTTATGGCTAGGGCATATACTCGAAAGTTAGACAAGAAAGGGGGCCTATTGTTCACAGATCATCGGGTGAATTGGCTTGCCTAACCCCGCTGGCGGCGAGGGTAAAGTAAAACGCGGCGCCGTCATCCGGCAGCCCGTCGGCCCATACACGCCCGCCGTGACGCCGGACAATTCGCTGTACGGTAGCCAGGCCGATCCCCGAATCGTCGAAATCAACCACCGTGGACAAACGCCTGAAGGGCTTGAACAGCTGCCACGCATATTCCATGTCAAAACCCACGCCGTTGTCCCGTAAGCAATAAACCGTTTCGCCGCCGGCGCGCGCGAGTGGCTTCGATCCATGCATCCCGGCGTGGGCCGATAAGGCAGTGGCGGCCACGGCTGAAGGGGTGTCCGGCCAACCTCTCTATACCGACGACCGATCGGCGCTGGAGACGATGCCGAGCCGGTCCGGCCCGGCGTGCTGCGCCTGGTGACAAACCTCTCCCGACGGCTGCAGCCTCGACACCGCGATCGCTTCGATGGTCTGCCCGACTGGCTGCGCCTGACATTCGATTGCCGGCTCGACGGCAACCGCGGGACACGCCCCGCCCCATGAACGTTTTTGGAAGATATCTAACCCTGTGGGTCCTTATATCCATCCTTGCGGGCATTGGGCTGGGTCATTGGCAGCCGGTTCTATCCGAGACCGTTGCCGGCATGGAGGTGGCCCAGCGGCGGTGGCCGATGGACTGAACTGGGGGATAGGCGAAAGGCACAACGTGGCCAGGCCCTCGGCACTGATCGGCGCGAGTAATTTCTTCGAACGGGCGGTCGCCGCCGCCCTCAGCCTGTTCGGTTTCGAATCCGGGGCCGCCCTGGCCACGGGGGTTGGCGTCCTGGCCGAGGTGCCGGTGATGCTCACCGTTGTCCGTATCGTCAACGCAACGAAAGGATGCTATGAACGCGGCGCGTCACACCGGGCGGCCCAGGACAATCTCCAAACCCAGGACTCGAAGGCGTAATCCGCATCACGGGCAGGCGAACGCACTGATGAGGCGAGCCCCAAGCCCAACAAGGGGGCACTGGAGGTGTCTGCACCCATACCCACCCGCGCCGGCAAACCACAACCCATACGCCGCCTCCTTACGGGGCGCGCCAATCAACGCGAACACTCTTCTCAGCCTCTGCCCTCCGACCGGTTTGGCGGGTGCTCCAACGCCCCGCGGCCCGGTTCCTGGGCGTCCCGACTCCTTGCTCGAACCTGCCGTTAACGACCTTTTTCTGACGGTGCTTCTGCCACCACTAACAACTGTCGCGTCACTTTACAGTCTTTTCGCCGCCGAGATGCCGCTGCGCCCAGGACATAAAACACTGTAACCAAATGTTTTAAAGGTATTTTTCAATACCCCGCGACGCCGCGCGAAGCAACCGGCGCCCGCGCAACGGCACGCAGTCCGTCGGCTGACTTTACAGTCACCCCTTGGGCGCGGCCCCAGGTATTTAGCATATACGAATCTAACTAGTTGTTTTATTTGTAATATTAAAAAGTGGCATGATTGATGCTCGTTTAAACCCAGGGACTATCACGCGATGCGCACGCGCATCCCATAGTCGGAACTCGCGTTTTTCGCCACTCTGGAATGAACGGTCATGGATTGGTCACGGGCCTCACTGGGCCTGAGGATGATCAAAGTTCAAAAACTATTCGACAAAAAACAATTTTCCATACGCTATACACTTCCGGAGAAAAAAATGACCCACTACAAGAAACTGCTGACATCAGCCCTGCTACTGGGCGCAGGCATTGCCAGCCAGGGGGCCAGCGCATCCCCGATCACGCCGTACAACCAGTGTCCGTCCGTCGGGGCGAGCCCCTCGTGCGCGATCCTGTTCGAATTCGCCCCGAACGGCGCCGTGAACACGTATTTTGACAGCAACATCGGGCCCTATGACGGCAGCGAGGACACCCTGGTAGGAGTAGTCAACAACTCCGGCGTCACGATTCATTCTCTGAATCTTACCGGCAACAACATTTTCGGCTTCGAAACCGACGGGCTGTCCACTTATTCTACGGACACCAGTTACGGCCCCACGGGGTATGAAGGCCCCAACACGTCGTTCAACGTCATCAACAGCAGCAGCGGGAGTGTGATCTTTACTGACGGGCTGGCCCCGGAGTCATCAACCTACTTTTCGCTGGAAGGCAGCCCCAACAGCATCCAGCAAAGCGGGAGCCTTACCGCAACCAACAGCGTGCCGGAACCCGCGCCCCTGGCGCTGTTCGCCCTCGGCCTGCCCGCCCTCGGCCTGGCGGCCAAGCGGCGCAAGCCCAAGGCCTAAACGCCAATTCGAGTGCCGTAGTACCCGCCAAAGCGGCCCACAAGGGCCGCTTTGTTTTTGAGGGGGTTGCCATAAGAGTTGGGTTTTATTCGCCTATTTGAATTTCACAGGACTTTGGGGGCGACGTAGACTTCAGCGCCATGTGAATAGAACGCCCATCGGGCCAGCGACACCGTCGGCTGCGGCGCCCTGTTAGGCGATGATCGGTCATGCTCATGCAATACTGGATATTCAGCCCGTCGAGGAGAGCGTGACGGCACCATGGATACCGGCAATCAACATTTGAACCCCCATAACCGAAAGGATTAGCCCCATCAACCGGGCAACCACCTTAATCGCATTCTGGCCGAGAAAGCGGGTCAACGTTGCACTGGCAATGAACGCCACCCAGGTAACCGCACACATGAGGCCGAACGCCAATAGCACTCGAGCGATCTCCGAAATCGTCGATTCTGCGGCATAGTTCATAGCCGTCACAATGGTGCCCGGGCCCGCCAGGACCGGGATTGCCAAAGGCGTGATCGCTATACCGAGAGCAGCATCTCGACTCTTCTCGTTGTCCGCCTCGGAGGTGGAGTGAACGGCGGATCGTTCGCCTTGGAGCATGTGAAAACCCACCAATCCGATCAATGCGCCGCCCGCGATTCGAAATGCCGGTAGCGTAATGTCGAAAACAGCGAATATTTCCCGCCCGCCAATTGCGAAAAATGCGACGATGAAAAACGCGAGAAGCACCGAGCGAAGCGCGACTCCGCGCCGGGTCGGCTGATCGAGCCCCTGCGTAAGAGAAAGGAACATCGGCGCGTTGGCAATCGGATTCATGATTGCGAAAAACGCCATCAAAACCGTCGTAAAGTGGATCGTCGAATTGTCCATGACACCGCCTAATACCCAGCTACTCTGCCAAGCGGCCTTGAAGCGGCTTTGCGAACGCAAAAGCCGCGACAGGCTCCTTGGTCAGCTATAATTTCATTCAATGCGTCGCGCGTTGCTAGCGCAGGCTCTCAGGATTGAGCTGCCAGACCTCAAAGTTCAGAACCATGGCAAAACTTACCCAGAGCAGATAAGGAGTGAACAACCAACCGGCGAGTGCCTGCACACGAAGGAAGGCAATTAAAGTTGCCACGATCACAATCCATAAAAGCACTATATCTGCGAAGGCTAACCCACCAAGATGCCATCCAAAAAACAACCAGCTCCAAAGCGAATTCAGCGGAAGCTGCGCGAGGTATAGCGATAACGCTCGGAGCACGGGGCGAGACCAGGCGGTGCGCCAGACGAGCCATGCGGCTACGCCCATCGCCACGTAGAGCACGGACCATACTGGCCCGAAAACCCATGATGGAGGCGCCCATGACGGGAGTACGAGCTGCGCGTAAAACGTCCCAGCTTCGACAGAAGCAACTGCGCCAATCGATGCAGCAACAAATGTGACGACGAGCCATCCACACAGGCCAAGGATCTGCTTATATGCACCACGATTGCGCATGACCCCTCCTTTGCGCCTCGCTATTACGTAGACGGATCATTTCATCCATCACTATGCGCAGACGCCCAATCCTGGCCGGAATGCTCTTTATTAAGAAGATATTACCTCGGGCGCCCCCATCTCTCCAAATCCGCATGGACGCACCCGCCTATCGTTCACAGTATTCTTCCGCCGAACATGAGGTTATTCCATGCAGGAGGAACTGCCCATGCCGGATTGATGGGGAGAGATTTATGTTCTCTGCTAATGCACCTTGGAAAATAAATCTGTCCCCTTTTATTCCGAGTATCCCCGCGCACGCTTGAGCCCGATTGAAACCCGGATGCACCCATCCCGCCCGAATGCAAGGCAAGCGCACCATATATTCTGACTCAATGGAAATGGCGGCGGCACCACAACGCCAACCTCGCCTGGCTGCTGCGGGCACTGCACCTCGAAAGGATTACCACTAAACTGGAATGGTGCCGGTGAGGTGAATCGAACACCTGGCCTACTGATTACGAATCAGTTGCTCTACCGACTGAGCTACACCGGCAACGGGGGGATCAGTATAAGGAAACAGGGACACCTAACACAACCTGAAGTGACGGCCGGGCTGCATCCAGGCGGTCAGGAGGTGGACGCCGGGGCCTTTTCGCAGTTGCGCAGGCGGATGATGACGTCGACGCCGTCGGCTTCCATGCCTTCGGGGGCCTGGGGCAGTCTGTCGAGGGCCACCTGGTCGGCCTCGATGTCCATCAGGGTGCCGGTATCCACGTTGTAAAAGTGATGGTGGGGCCGGGTGTTGGGATCGTAAAAGACCTTGGTGGGATCGACGATCACTTCCTTGATCAGGCCCTTGCGGGCGAACAGCCCGAGGGTGTTATAGACGGTGGCCTTGGACACCAGGGACCGCTCCTCGTTGACCTTGTACAGCACCTGTTCGGCCGACAGGTGCTGGGGCCTGGCCAACAGGACCCGCGCGATCTCCACCCGCTGCTGGGTGGGGGAGATGTCGTGGGACCGAAGCAGGTCGGTGATCTCTTTGTCGTCTGAAACAATCATGTCTAATGTATCGACAGTATAATTCAACAGTTTAGCCGTTTGGACCCGGTCTTGGGTCCTGCCCCGTCCCGGGGCCCATTCATCCCTCCCTGCCGATCAAAAACTAATTATACATCATTTAGTTAGAAACTTGGCAAGGGTCGCCGCCCCGGTCCTATACGGGCAGGTAGGGGGCCGGATCCAGGGTGGCGGCCTCGTCGAACAGGAGGTCCACCAGCAGCCGCGCCGACCCCGGGGCCAGGGACAGGCCGTTGCGGAAATGGCCTGTATTAAGGTACAGGTCCCTTACCGCCGGGTGGGGGCCGATGACCGGCACCCCGGTGGGCGAGCCGGGCCGCAGGCCCGCCCAGTGATGGACCACGGGGTAGTCCGCCAGGGCCGGGAGCACCTGCTTGGCGGCCGCCTCCAGGGCCTGACGCCCCGTATCCGTGGTCGACTTGTCGAATCCGGCGTGCTCCACGGTGCTGCCCACCAGGATATGGCCGTCGTTGCGCGGTATCAGATAGTGGTCGCCATAGCCTATGACCGGCGTAAACAACGGCTTGTCCGCCCGGTACAGGATGATCTGCCCGCGCACGGGCTCCACCTCGAGCTTTATCTCCAGGTCGCTCAACAGCTCCCTGCTCCAGGCGCCGGCGGCCACGATGACGGTCCCGGCGGCGACCCGCTCCCGGGTGGTCTCGACCCCGACGATGCGGTCCTTCTCCCGGATCAGCCGCTTGACCTGCTCCCCCTCGCGCAGGGTGACCCCCTTGCGCTTGAGGCTTTCCTTGAGGGCCTGCACCAGGCGGGGATTGCGCAGCTGGGCGACCTCGGGCCACCACAACCCCTCCGGGCGTTCCAGCCCCAGCCCGGCGACCTTGTCGGCCACCTCCCGGGGCGGCAGGGCGTCCATGGGCACGTGATTCAGCCGCGCCCAGGCCCGCGCGGCGACGGTCTCGTGCTGGTCTTCGCCGAGCATCAGCAAGCCGCAGCGCTGCCACTGGGAGTCCACCCCCGTCTCCTCAAGCAGGTCCTGCACCAGGTGCGGGTAGACCGTCTGCCCCCATTGCACCAGGCGGGTGACGGCGTCCGGCTGCTGCCACGGCCGCAGGGGGGACAAAATCCCGCCTCCGGCCCAGGAGGACTCGCGCCCGGCCTCACCGCGCTCCAATACCATGACCCTGGCCCCGCTGAGGGCCAGTTCCCGGGCGCTCAACAGGCCGATCACCCCGGCGCCGACAATCACGTAGTCATTCATGAATCCTTGAACCTCATCACGGACGGCGCTCCCGCCCCCTACTAATTTAAGACAGTGCCACCCGCCGACCGTTCGTCGGGCCAAGCCTACAGCCCGTCGGAAACGGCTTCATAAAAAGTGACCCGCTGCCGCTTAAGTGTACGATGAAAACCAATACAGGCTTCACACTTGTTGAACTGATGCTCACGCTGGCCGTGGCCGCCATCCTGACCGCGGTCGCGGTGCCCAGCTTTCGCCAGACCATCATGGACAACCGGCTGACCACCCAGTCCAACGAATTCATCACCGCCCTGAACACCGCCCGCAGCGAGGCGGTGAAGCGGGGCGAGACGGTCACGGTCGCCTCCAAGAATGGTACCAGCTGGCAGAGCGGCTGGACCATCACCGACAGCAAAGGCAACGTATTGCGCGACCACAACGCCCTGGACGGCACCACCACCCTGACCGGGTCCGTATCCACGCTCCAGTATCAGCAGACCGGGTTCCTCGGGGGGACCAGCACCCTGACGTTCAGCGTTTGCGACAGCCGCACGGGCGAGACCGGGCGGCAGATCACGGTCCTGGTCTCCGGGCGACCCGACAGTGCCGACCTGACGTGCAGTTGAGCCATCATGACAGACAGACGCAACCCTCCCCAACTGACAGGCGCCCAAGGCGGCTTCTCCATGATGGAGATCCTGGTCACCATCGTGGTCCTGTCCATCGGCCTGCTGGGCCTGGCGGGGCTGCAGGTCTCGGGCCTGCAGAACAATCAGAGTTCCTATTACAGGACCGTGGCCATGCAGCAGGCCTATAACATCGCCGACCGTATCCGCGCCAATCCCGCCGGGAAAGACGCCGGGGCCTACGACAGCCTGTCGGGCACCGCCAGCGACCCGGGCTGCATCAGCAGCGGCTGCACGCCGGCCCAGATGGCCCAATACGATCAATACCAGTGGAACACCGACAACGCCAACCTGCTGCCCTCGGGGGCCGGCAAGGTCGCGCTCAACGGCAAGATCTTCACCGTCACCGTCATGTGGGACGACGAGCGGACCGGGGCCACCGGCACCAATTGCAGCGGCAACACCCAGGTCGACCTGACCTGTTTCACCATGAGTTTTGAGCCATGATGCGCCCCGTGACCGTCAGCAAGCGACGCGCCCAGCGCGGCTTCACCCTGGTGGAGATGATGATCGCCATGGTGATCGGCCTGATCCTGTCCGCCGGGGTCATCCAGATCTTCCTCAGCAGCCGCCAGAGCTACCGGGTGCAGGAAGGACTCAGCCGCCTGCAGGAAAACGCCCGCTTCGCCATGGGCTTCCTGACCCGCGAGGTGCGCATGGCCGGCTTCACGGGCTGCTATCGCGGCACCCCGAGCACCATCGAGAACATCCTCAACACCCCCAACTCCTTCGATTGGGGCGCCAGCAACATGCTCGGCGGCAACGACGGGTCATCCGGCGGCAGCTGGACACCGGCCCTGGACACCTCCCTGTCGGGCAGCGTCCTGCCGGGCACGGACGTGATCAACATCCGCCACATGGGCAGCGACAGCATCGACCTTGTCGACCCCTTCAACAATTCGGCGCAGCTGTTCGTCGACACCTACAGCGGCCTCAACCTCGGCGACGTGGTCATGGTCACCAACTGCAGCCAGGGATCTGTGTTCCAGCTCACCAATATCGCCACCAACAACGGCAGCAAGGCGAAGTATAATCTCGTGCACTCCAAATCGAGCCCCTACTCGCCGGGCAACGGGTCCTCCCTGCTGGGCAACTCGTACGGCCCGGGCTCCGAGGTCGCCAAGATGGTCAACGAGGTCTTTTATATCGGCACCGGGACCAACGGCGCCCCGGCCCTGTTCGAGCGCGGCCTGCAGAATGTGGGCGGCAGCGCCACCATGGTGGATCAGGAGCTGGTGGACAACGTGGAGGATATGCAGATCCTCTACGGCGAGGACACCGACAACGACGGCTCTGCCAACAAATACGTGAGCGCCGCCACGGCCAACATGGCCAACGTGGTCAGTATCCGCATCAGCCTGCTGCTGCGCACCGGCACCGACCACCTGGCCGCCACCCCCCAGACCTATACCTACAACGGCCAGACCGTGACGGCCTCGGACCACCGCATCCGGCGGGTATTCACCAGCACGGTGAAGCTGCGCAACCGGGGCGTCATATAGGCCGGCGCTGACCAATGACCGGGGAAACCGCCATGAAACACTCACCGCCGCTTAGAAACACCACCGTGATGGCCCGCGGCACCGCGGGCCAGACCGGCTCGGCGCTCATCGTCAGCCTGCTGATCCTGGTGGTGCTGACATTGATCGGCGTCACCGCCGTCAGCACCTCGGGCCTCGAGGAACGCATGGCCGGCAACAGCCGGGACGAGCAGGTCGCCTTCCAGTCCGCCGAGGTGGCCCTGCGCGCCGGCGAATCGTTCATCGACAACCTGGCATCCACGGCGGGCTTCAACAACAGCAACGGCCTGTACGCCTCGGATGCCGCCCCGGATATCTCCACCAACAGCGCCGTGTGGTCAAGCAGTGACTCGAAGGTCTATTCGGGCACCCTCAGCGACGTGCATAGCGCGCCCCGCTACATCATCCAGGTCCTCAACGCCCAGGGCAACACCAACGTCAACATCGGCGGCTACGGCGTCAGCGCCGGCGTCGGGGCGGTCACCAACTTTCGCATCACGGCCCGCGGCACGGGGATCTCCGATACCTCGGCGGTCATCCTGCAGTCCTATTACGCCAGCCGGCTGTAAACGAGGGCAAACCCATGAAAAGACGCTCCATCACCAGACCGTTCACCGCCAGCCTGATCCTGCTGCACATCATGGCCTATATGATGCCGGCCGCGCACGCCGCACCCGGGGCCCTGGCCACCTCGCCCCTGTTTCTGAGCACGGCCGTGGAGCCCAATATCTTCTTCCTGCTGGATGACTCCGGCAGCATGGAGTGGGAGACGATGGTGAGCAGCAACTCCAGCGGCGTGCCCATCATGGGCGGCATCGCCCGCTACTACGATGTCCCCAGCGCCGGCAACGGGCTGGACCAGTATTACGCCACCTATTCCTGCTCCACGTGTTACCCGTACACGATACCTTCCGATGCCACGGTCAGCGGGGCGTGGCGCGCGCGCAACTCGAGCTACAACAGCCTTTATTACAACCCGGCCATCACCTATAAGCCCTGGGCGGGGGTCGACAGCTCGGGCAACGCCCTGTACACCGACGCCTCCCCCACGGCCGCGCCGGTCGACCCTACCAACCCCGGCGGGAGCACCGTAAACCTGACCCAGTCCATCTCCTACACCACGTACACGTCCACCAGCGGCTGGACCCCGGACACCCTCTATCCCGCCACCTATTACACCTGGACCGACACCAACGGCAACGGCCTGGTGGACACCACGGACGCCCACGCCGCGGTGCAGATCACCTCCACCACCACCAGCTACCCCAAGGCCGCCGACCCGCACCGACTGCGCCGGCATCCACCTGCACCTATCTCCGAAGAGATTCAGAATTTCGCCAACTGGTACACCTACCACCGCAAGCGCAATTTTACCGCCAAGGCGGCCATGGGCTCGGTGATCAACGGGGCCACCAACGATCGCATGGGTCTGTCGCTGTACAACGGGGGCCTGGTCAGCAATGCCGCAACCCTGAATTCGGCGTCGAACAAGAACAGTTTGCTGCAGGACACCTACGCCCTGAACATCCAGTGCACCGTCTACAACTGCCCGGGCACCCCGGCACGGGACGCCCTGAAGGCCCTCGGCGACCTGTTCTCGGGGTCCAATTCACCCATTCTCTCGGCGGCCAACGGCGGCACCTGCCAGCAGAACTTCGACATCGTCATGACCGACGGCTACTGGAACGGCTACCGACCCCGGTGTCGGCAATACCGACGGCGATCACGACACCAACTTCGACGGCCCGCCCTACGCGGACAGTTATTCGGACACCCTGGCGGACGTGGCGATGAAGTATTACGAGACTGACCTCAAGCCCGGCCTCGCCGACCAGGTGCCCGCCATCCCCGGCGTGGATACCGCCACCCATCAGCACCTGGTGACCTATACCGTAGGCTTCGGCGTCGACGGCACCCTGGACCCGGCCACGGCGGACCCCACGGCATCGGGATTCAGCTGGCCCAACCCCTACAATGGTTCACCCCAGAAGATCGACGACCTGTGGCACGCCGCCTATGACGCGCGCGGCGGCTTCTTCAATGCCCAGAACCCGGATCAGCTCACCAATGCCCTGGGCACCACCATCCGCGGTATCTCCGACCGCACCAGCAGCGCCGCGGCGGTGGCCTTCAACTCCACCAACCTGGGCACCAACAGCTTCGTCTATCAGGCCCAGTTCAATACCGCCCACTGGAGCGGCCAGCTGCTGGCCTTTGCCCTGGACCCCAATAACGGCACGGTCAGTACGTCCACCACGTGGAACACCGCCACCGCCCTGGACGCGCGCAACCTGACCACCAACCCGCGCACGATCCTGACCTACAACAGGACCGGCGCCACCGGCATCCCCTTCCAATGGGCCAACCTGACCAGCGCCGAGCAGAGCGACCTGCGGACCAATCCCGCCGGCGGCACGGACAGCGCCACGGTGGGCCAGGAACGTCTCGCCTACCTGCGGGGCGATCGCACCCAGGAAGGCACCACCTTCCGGGTGCGCGGCAGCCGCCTGGGCGACATCGTGCACTCCAATCCGGTCTATGTGGGCCAGCCGGACCTGGGCTACAGCGATACGGCGCCGTTCCCCTCCGCGACGGGCAGCACCTACTCCGATTTCAAGGCCGCCCAGCAGGGACGCGAAAACGTCATCTACGTGGGCGCCGACGACGGCATGCTCCACGGCTTCGACGCCGGTACGGGTGACGAGGTACTCGGCTATATCCCGAGCAACCTGTTCTCCACGGCCAGCGGCGAGGGCCTGCACTACCTGACGGACCAGAACTATGCCCATCGCTATTACGTGGATCTCAGCCCGACGGTCGCCGACGCCTATACCATGACCTCGCCCACCGATACCGGCCCCCACTGGGCCACGGTCCTGATCGGCGGCGAGCGCGCCGGCGGTCGCGGCCTGTTCGCCCTGGACGTGACCAGCCCCGGCGCCCCCGCCAGCGGCGGCAACTTCTCCGAGAGCGGCACCAACCCGAACCAGGTGGTCATGTGGGAATTCACCGATCAGGACGACCCGGACCTGGGCTATACCTTCAGCCAACCCACCATCGCCATGACCAACGCCGTGGACGCCAGCGGCAACCACCGCTGGGCGGCCATCTTCGGCAACGGCTACAACGACACCGGCAGCGGCCAGGCGCGAGCTGTTCATCCTGTTCCTGGACGGCGGCCTGGACGGGAACTGGACCAGCAGCGGCGATTACATCAAGATCACCACCGGGTCGGCACCTCGGCCAACCCCAACGGCCTGTCCACGCCCAACCTGGTGGACACCAACGGGGACGGCACGGTCGACCGGGTCTACGCCGGCGACCTACAGGGCAATATGTGGGCCTTCGACCTTTCCGACGCCAGCAGTTCCAACTGGGCCGTAGCCAACAAACAGGGCAGCACCCCCCAGCCCCTGTTCACCGCCACTGACAGCGGCGGCACCCCGCAGCCGATCACCGCCAAGCCCACCGCGGTGGTCAACCCCTCGGTGCCCACCAGCACCTCGCCGTCGAACCTGCCCAACCTCATGGTCTACTTCGGGACGGGGCAGTACCTGGTCAACGGCGACAAGAACTCCACCGGCACCCAGACCTTCTACGGGGTATGGGACGACGGCAGCAAGAACCTGAGCCGCAGCAACCTGGTGCAGCAGACGTTCCAGTCCGGGTATCCGAGCAACGTGCGCGTGCCCACCGATACCTCCGTGGATTTCAGCTCCAAGTCGGGCTGGTACATGGACCTGCCGGACACCGGCGAGCGGGTGGTGACCAACGCCAAGGTGCGCGGCGACCTGGTGTTCTTCAATACGCTGATCCCCAACACCCAGCCGTGCAGCTTCGGCGGGTCCGGCTGGCTCATGTCCGTGAAGCAGACCAACGGCGGCCCGCCGAAGACGGCCGCCTTCGACTTCAACAACGACCTGGTGGTCGATAACAGCGACCTGGTCACCAAGAGCGGCAGCACTACCGCCACCGCGCCGGGGGGCCATATGTTCACCCAGGGCATCCCGGCCGAATCCAATTTCCTCGGTGACCATCAGTATACGCCGGGCAGTAACGGCCAGATTCAGCACGACGTGGTCAACCCCGGGGGCAGCAGCTATACCGGGCGGCTGTCATGGCGTGAAATCAGGTTCTAAAACCGAGACGAGACCCGTTGAATGGAGACTCTGCGATGAAGAATATACCGGTCCTTTTATTCACCCTGTGGCTCGCGGCGGTGATGTCCATGCCCTACGCGGCCGAGGCGCCCTCGTCCTATCCGCCCATGTTCCAGGCCGTGGGGCACATCAGCCGGCTGGACATAAAAGGACAGACGGTGGTCATCAACGACATGCCCTACCGGCTTACCGCCGACGCCAAGGTTCATACCCCCAGCACCAAGTTCGCCACCCTCAGCGACCTGTCCGAGGGCATGATGGTGGGGGTGACGTTCTCCAGCACGGGAGGCGGCCGCCCCGAAGTGACCGAGATCTGGGTGCTCCCGCCCGACGGCGGCCCGTCCTTCAGGTAGGCGCGCCGATCACATAGAAGGATACCCTATGGACAACAACAGACTCGAGACTCGACCCATGAAAGCAACGCCGGGACAACGAGGCTTTACGCTCATTGAGCTGATGATCGTCGTGGCGATCATCGCCATCATCGCCGCCGTCGCCTATCCCGCCTATACCCAGCACATAATCAAGGCGCGGCGCTCCGATGCCGAGGGCGCCCTGCTGAACTTCGCCAACGCCATGGAGCGCTACTACACCGAGCAACGGCACCTACCTGGGCGCCGCCAGCGGCGGGGGCAACACCGGCGCGCCGACGGTGTTCGCCACCCAGGCACCGGTGGACGGGTCCACCAAGTACTACAACCTGACCATCAACGCGGCGACAGGCGACCACCTATACCCTGCGCGCCACACCCATCGGCGGCAGCGCCCAGGACGGGGACGGGTTTCTGCAGGTCACTCAGACAGGCGCGCGGGCGTGGGACAAGAACAACGACGGGAGCATCGGCAGCGGGGAGAACAGCTGGTAGGGGCTGGCTGCGGTCGGATTACCCCCTCTCCCCCCGTCGGGGGGAGAGGGGGGAAGTGATTTTTGGCGGGGGGCGGAAACCGTCTACACTTCGATCTTTACGTCCCGCAGTTCTTTTGGCAGGGGGAACACCACCTGCTCCTCCTTGCCCTTGAGGTTCTCCACCGAGCTGGCCCCCCAGTGCTTGAGGCGCTCCACCACCCCTTGGACCAACAGCTCCGGCGCCGAGGCCCCGGCGGTCACGCCGATGCACGCCTTGTCCTGCAGCCACTCCCGGCGCAGGTCGTCCGGGCCGTCGATGAGATAGGCCGCGATGTCATGCTTGTTGGCGATCTCCTTGAGCCGGTTGGAGTTGGAGCTGTTCTGGGAGCCGACCACCAGGACCAGGTCACACTGGCGGGTGAGCTCCTTGACCGCGTCCTGGCGGTTCTGGGTGGCGTAACAGATATCATCCTTGCGCGGGCCGACGATGGCGGGGAAACGCCGGCGCAGGGCCTCGATCATCAGCTCGGTGTCGTCGACGGACAGGGTGGTCTGGGTGACGAAGGCGATGTCCTCGGGGTTGTTCACCTGCAGACGCTCCACGTCATCCAGGGACTCCACCAGATAGACGCCCCCTTGGTCCGCCTGCGCCTGGTACTGCCCCAGGGTGCCCTCGACCTCGGGATGGCCGGCATGCCCGATCAGGATGCATTCGCGGCCCGCCCGGGAGTGCCGCGCCACTTCAATGTGCACCTTGGTAACCAGCGGACAGGCGGCATCGAATACCTGCAGGCGCCTTTTCACCGCATCCTCGCGCACGGCCTGGGACACGCCGTGGGCGCTGAACACCACCGTGGCGCCGTCGGGGATCTCGGCCAGCTCCTCGACGAAGACCGCCCCCTTGGTGCGCAGTTCGTCCACAACGTACTTGTTGTGCACCACTTCGTGGCGCACATAGACGGGCGCACCCAGTGTCTGTAAGACCTGATCGACAATGTCGATGGCGCGGTCCACGCCTGCGCAAAACCCGCGTGGATTGGCCAGTATTACCTGCATTGTGAGCTCAACTTGAGAAAAATGGCATTGTATGCGATGCAAGATGCCTGCCGCATTTGCGAATTTGATCAGCTCGGCGCCTTCCTCAGGGCAAGGCATCGATCATCAACATAACGGCCCCTATGGTAATAGAGCTGTCGGCAATATTAAAGGCCGGCCAATGCCAGCCATGCCACATGGACATCTATAAAATCAATCACGTAACCCAACTGCATGCGATCCCAGACATTGCCCAGGGCGCCGCCCAGGATCAGGGCCAGGGCCACGGGCTGCCACCGGGCGGCGGGCGGCAGCCGGCCCAGCCACAGGACGATGGCGGCGCTGACCACGCAGCCCGAGGCCGGTAAAAAACCACCGCTGCCAGCCCGGGGCGTCGCTGAGGAAGCTGAAGGCCGCACCGGTGTTGTGGGCCAGGGTCAGGTTGAGAAACGGCAGCAGCTCCACGGGCATATGCAGGCTCAGTCCCTCGGACTCGCCAGAGTCTTGGTCCATTGATCCAGGGCCACCACCGCGACGGCCAGGCCCAGCCAGGGTAACGGCCCCCGCATTGCCATCCCCCGGCCGTCACGGGACGCAAGGCCGCGTGAAACCGGCGCACCTATGCATAACGGCGCTGCTCCCCGCCGCCGGCGACGTTATCGACACACCGGCCGCAGATCTCGCGGATGGTCGGCGTCACGGCCCACGTCCTCGCGGTGATGCCAGCACCGCACGCACTTGGGGTGCTGGGACGGCGCAGCCATGGATCCACAGCTCATCGGCCACCTCGGCGGCCGGCACCGCCCCGTCGGGGCGCGTTTCGGCCTCGTGGAGGCGGGCATAGGAGGTGATCAGGACAAAGCGCAGCTCGTCGCTCCAGGCGCGCCAGGGACCGGTAGAGCGCGGCGGCCGCAGTACAAGTCCACTTCCGCCTCCAGGGCGGCGCCGATATCGCCGGCGGCGCGCAGCTTCTCCAGTTCCTTGTCCACGGCGCGGCGCACGGCGATGACCCGGTCCCAGAAGCCGCGCCCATGCCGTCGGCCGCCTCCTCCCGGGTAGTGGCCAGGGGCTGCAGCTCGTACCAGGTCGCCAGGAATACCGACTCGTCCCGCTCGCCGGGCAGGTGGCGCCAGATCTCCTCGGCGGTAAAGCTCAGCACCGGGGCGAGCCAGCGCACCATGGCCTCGATGAGGTGATACATGGCCGTCTGGGCGGAGCGCCGCGCGCAGGCTGTCGCGCTGGGTGGTGTACTGGCGGTCCTTGATGATATCCAGATAGAACCCGCCCATATCGTTGGTGCAGAAGTTGTGCACGCGCTGATAGACCAGGTGAAACTCGTAGGCATTGTAGGCCTCGAACAGCTGCCTCTGGATTTCACGGGCGCGGGCCACGGCCCAGCGGTCCAGGGCCAGCATCTCCCGGGGCGGGACCAGGTGAGCGGCGGGGTCGAAGCCGTGCAGGTTGGCCAGCAGGAACCGGGCGGTGTTGCGGATGCGCCGGTACGCGTCGGCGATGCGCGTGAGGATCTCGTCCGAGACGCTCATCTCGCCGCGGTAGTCCGCCGAGGCCACCCACAGGCGCAGGATGTCCGCGCCCATGGTCTTGAGGACCTGCTGGGGCGAGACCACGTTGCCCAGGGACTTGGACATCTTGCGCCCGTGGGCGTCGACCGTGAAGCCGTGGGTCAGGACGCTCTTATAGGGGGCGTGCCCGTGCATGGCCACGGCGGTCAGCAGGGAGGACTGGAACCAGCCCCGGTACTGGTCGGAACCCTCCAGGTACATGTCGGCGGGGAACGCCAGGGACGGGTCTTGCTGCAGGACAAAGTAGTGGGTGACACCGGAGTCGAACCACACGTCCAGGGTATCGGTCACCTTCTCATAGCCGCCCGCCTCCGCGCCCAGCAGCTCCCCGGGGTCCAGGTCGAACCAGGCATCGATTCCGCCCTGCTCCACGCGCTGGGCCACGGCCTCGATGAGCGCCGGGGTGTCGGGGTGCGGCTCGCCGCTGTCCTTGTCGGCGAACAGGGCGATGGGCACGCCCCACGAGCGCTGACGCGAAATGCACCAGTCGGGCCGGTTGGCCACCATGCCCTCGATGCGCGCCTCGCCCCATTGGGGCAGCCAGGCCACCGCCCGGATGGCCGCCAGGGCCTTGTCCCGCAGCTCGCCGTGGCTCATGCTGATGAACCACTGGGGCGTGGCGCGGAAGATCACCGGCGTCTTGTGCCGCCAGCAGTGGGGATAGCTGTGGGACAGGGCCTGCTCATGGACCAGGCGCGCCGCGTGCCTTGAGCGCCTCGATCACATGCTCGTTGGCCTCGAACACGTGCAGCCCGGCGAAGTGCCGGGTCTCGCTGGAAAAGCGCCCGTCGGCGCCCACCGAGTGCTCCACCGGCAGGCGGTAGCGCATACCGGTGGCATAGTCATCCTGGCCGTGACCCGGTGCGATGTGCACCGCGCCGGTACCCGTCTCGGTGGTGACGAAATCGCCCAGCACCAGGGGGACCTCCCGGTCATAGAACGGGTGGCGCAGCTTGACGCCCTCCAGGTCGGCGCCGCGGCAGTAGGCGATCACCCGGTAGTCGTCGATTCCGTAGCGCGCCATGGCCTCCTTGAGCAGGGCGTCGGCCACCACCAGGCGCTCGCGGCCGTGCTCGCCCTCGCACTGAACCACGTCGTAATCAAGTTCCGGGTGCAGCGCCACCGCCTGGTTGGCGGGCAGGGTCCACGGGGTGGTGGTCCAGATCACCACCGACAAGGGTCCCTCTCCCTCGTGGCCGGGCACCCGGTCGCAGCGCCCCAGCAAGGCCTCGTCGTCGAGCACCTCGAAGCGCACATCGATGGCCGGCGAGCGCTTGTCGTGGTACTCCACCTCGGCCTCGGCCAGGGCCGAGCGGCAGTCGGTGCACCAGTGCACGGGGATGTAGCCCTTGTGCACGTGCCCCGCCTCGATGATGCGCCCAAGGGCGCGGATGATGTCCGCCTCGCTCTTGTAGTCCATGGTCAGGTAGGGCCGCTGCCAGTCGCCCAGCACCCCCAGGCGCATGAAGTCCGCCCGCTGCCCGTCCACCTGCTTGCGGGCGTAGTCGCGGCACGCCTGGCGGAAGGTCTTGGCGTCCACCTTGACGCCGGCCTTGCCCACCTTGCGCTCGACCATGAGCTCGATGGGCAGGCCGTGGCAGTCCCAGCCGGGCACATAGGGGGCGTCATAGCCCTGCAGCCCCTTGGACTTGACCACTATGTCCTTGAGGAGCTTGTTCACCACGTGACCGATGTGGATATCCCCGTTGGCGTAGGGGGGGCCGTCGTGGAGCACGAACTTGTCACGCCCGTGCCGCGCCGCGCGAATCTTTCCGTACAGATCGATCCGCTCCCAGTGCTCCAGCAGCTGGGGCTCGCGCTGCACCAGGTTGGCGCGCATGGGAAAGTCGGTACGGGGCAGGTTCAGCGTGTCTTTATAGTCGGCCATCGTTGTGATTCAGTCGTCGGTTCAGGCGTATCGAGCCATGGATTGTACAATGGAATGGCGCCCTTGGGGCCATCAGGGAGGCCGCCGGGCTCGCGCCCGTCACCGGCGTGCCGCCAGGCGCGAGAAAAAATCCCGGGTCTGTTCGATGTCCCGCTGGATGTACTCCTTCAAGATCTCCAGGGAGGCGAAGCGCTCTTCATCACGGATCTTGTGCAGGAAGTCCACCCGTACGTGCTGGCCGTACAACGACCCGTCGAAATCGAGGATGTGCACCTCGAGGAGCGTGCGGGTCCCCCCGACCGTCGGGCGGGTCCCCACATTGGCGGCGCCCGGCCGGGGCTCGCCGGGCACCCCGAACACCTCCACCGCGTACACCCCGTGGACGGGGCTGTTGCGCCGGTGCAGGTAGATATTGGCCGTGGGCACTCCCAGGACCCGGCCGCGCTTGTCGCCGTGCACCACCCGCCCGGACATGCGATAGGGCCGGCCGAGCAGCTTCTCGGCGGCGGCCAGATCGCCCGCCGCCAGGGCCTGGCGGATGCGGGTACTGCTCACGCGCGCCCCGTCGATGCTCACCGTGTGCATGGCCGCCACCTGGAAGCCGTATTGGTCACCGGCCCGGGACAGGGCCTCGATATCCCCGGTGCGCCGGTGGCCGAAGCGAAAGTCACTGCCCACCGCCAGGTAGCGCACACCGAGGCCCTCGATCAACACCCGCCGGATGAAATCCTCGGCGGGCATGGCGGCCAGGGATTCATTGAAGAACAGGCACAGCACCCGGTCGACCGCCAGGCGCTGGAAGGCCTGGAGCTTTTCGCGCAGCCTCATCAACCGGGCCGGCGCCCGGTCGCCGGCAAAATACTCCTGGGGCTGGGGCTCGAAGACGATCGCGGTGGTGGGCAGCCTCAGCTGGGCGGCCTTTTCCGCAAGCTCCCCCAATACCGCCTGATGCCCCAGGTGGACACCGTCGAAGTTGCCGATGGTGGCAACGCAGCCGCGATGCTCGGGACGCAGGTTGTGCAGACCGCGAATGAATTCCATTAATCGATAACAGTGCCGAGTGTCGTGCCAGGTGTCGAGTCAGGGAAGCGGCGGATCATGAAACGCTCCGGCTCCATTATAAGGAACAGGGTGGACTTCACCTAACGATCCGCCGCCGTGTGCAGCCGGCGCAGGCGGATGCCCATCAGCCACAGGGCGGAAAAGTAAACCCCCGCCCCGAGCGCCAGCCCCGTGGCCAGATGGCCCGCCCGGCCGGCCATGCCCCAGCGCAGCCACTGGTCGGTGCCGGCCGTGGTATCGAGCAACACCGCCGTCATCACGCCGGTGGCCACGCCGACCTTGACCAGGAACGGCGGCCAACCCGACTGGGCGCGGTAGCCCATGCGGAACAGGCCGCGCAGCAGCAGACCCGCATTGAGGAACGCCGACAGGGAAGTGGCCAGGGCGAGCCCCGCGTGGGCCAGGGGGAAGACCAGGGCGATATTCAAGGCCATGTTGACCAGCATGGCGATGACGCCGATACGCACCGGGGTGCGGGTGTCCTGGCGGGCATAAAAGGCGCTGGCCAGCACCTTGATGAGGATAAAGCCCAGCAGCCCCACCGCATAGGCCATCAGGCTGCGCGAGGCCATGGCCACATCATGGGCCCCGAACTCGCCGTACTGGAACAGGGTCGCCAACAGGGGGCCGGCCAGGACCAGCAGCCCCGCGGTGGCCGGCGCCCCGACCAACAGCACCCAGCGCAGGGCCCAGTCCAGGTTGCGCCCGTAGACCTGTTCCGAGCCCTGGGCCAGGTTACGGGACAGGGTGGGCAGGATCACCGTGGCCAGGGCCGCGCCGAACACGCCCAGGGGGAATTCCACCAACCGGTTGGAATAGTACAGCCAGGAGATGCTGCCCGTGACCAGAAACGAGGCGATCAGTGTATCGAACAGCAGATTGATCTGGACCACCGAGGTACCGAACAGGGCCGGCATCATCAGGCGGATGATGCGCCGCACCCCGTCCTCCCCCCAGCCGATGCGCGGCGGGCGCAGCAGCCCCAGGCGCGCCAGAAACGGCAGCTGGAACAGCAGCTGGGCCACCCCCGCGGCGAACACGCCCCAGGCAAGGGCCGTCACCGGTTGGGCCATGCGGGGCGCCAGCCACAGGGCGGCGGCAATCAAAGACAGGTTGAGCAGGACCGGGGTAAAGGCCGGGACCCCGAAGCGCCCGTAGGTATTGAGCACCCCGCCGGCCAGGGCCGTCAGGGAGATAAAGAAAAGATAGGGGAAGGTCACCCGCAGCAGTTCGACGCCCAGGTCATACTTCTCACCGTGCCCGATGAAACCGGGGGCGAAGACCATGATGACCAGCGGCGCCGCCGCAATCCCGGCCACGGTCACCCCCAGCAACACGGCCCCGAGGGTCCCGGAGACGTTGCCGACGAGCTGCTGCACCTCGGCCGGGCTGCGCTGGGCCCGGTATTCACTCAAGATCGGGACAAAGGCCTGGGAAAAGGCCCCTTCGGCGAACAGGCGGCGCAGGAAATTGGGGATCTTGAAGGCGACAAAGAAGGCATCCGCCCCCACGCCGGCACCGAACACCCGGGCGATGACCATGTCGCGCACGAAGCCCAGGATGCGCGAGACCAGCGTCATCCCCCCCACGGTGGCGGTGGACTTGAACAGGTGCCGACTCACGGCGTGAGGCCTATGGGAGGAAAATCAGCCGGGGCAGGCGCGGGGCGATTGACAAATAACAGCCGAATCAGCATAGTATTGGGTTTTCCTGGCAATAGACCAGCCTATCATTTAGCGACAGGTGACCCAAATTGGCAAATACAGCACAAGCAAGAAAGCGCGCCCGCCAGTCGGAGAGCCGCCGGCTCCATAGAAAATGCTGCGCACCCGCGTGAGATCGGCGATCAAGGACACCCTCATCGCCATCGAGGGCGGCGACAAGGCCAAGGCCGAAGCGGCCCTGCGGGTGGCGACCCCGCTCATCGATTCCTCGGTCAACAAAGGCATCCTCCACAGGAACAAGGCCGCCCGCCACAAGAGCCAGCTGAACCGGCGCCTGCACGCCCTGCAATAAACACCGTGTGCCGGGCGTCGCCCGGCCGACGCCCGGGCGCGGGGAAATCGCGATACGCGGCCTGATCTTCCCCGCCATCCCGAATTTGTCCCGCCCACGAACGGGCCAAGAGGCGTTCAAGCCCTCCCCCCGGATGCCTTCGCCTGCCGCGCCCGCTCAATCGTCACCCGCCCCCATGACCACCAGGTTGTCCCGGTGGATCAGCTCGGGCTCGTCCACGTAGCCCAACAGGGCCTCGATGCGGTCGCTGGGCTGACCCATGATCTTGCGGGTCTCGGCGGCGGTGTAATTGACCAGCCCCCGGGCGATCTCCCTGCCGCGGCCATCCACGCAGGCCACCAGCTCCCCGCGATCAAAGTCGCCCTCCACCGCGCTCACCCCCACCGCCAGCAGGCTTCGCCCGGCACTGGATAGGACCTTCACCGCGCCGTCATCCAACACCAGCCTTGCCCGCCACCTTTAGCCGCCCCGCCAGCCACTGCTTGCGGGCGGCCAAGCGGTTCGTCCTTGGGCGCAAAAGGTCCCCACGACCTTGCCGGCCGCCACTTCCAGCAGTACGTGCCGCCGCGCCCCGGCAGACGATGAGGAAGCGGCACCGGAGCGCGCCGCCAAGGCGGCGGCCTTGACCTTGGTGAGCATCCCGCCGCGGCCATAGCTGCCCGGACCGGCCCGTGGCCGCCATCGCCTCAAGGGCCGGTCGCCGGCGCGGGCCTCGGGGATCAGCCGGGCATCGCCGAGGCTGGCGCGGGTCCCGGTCATACATCCCCGCCTGGTCGGTCAGCATCACCAGCAGATTGGCCTCCACCAGGTTGGCCACCAGGGCCGCCAGGGTATCGTTGTCGCCGAAGCGGATCTCCTCCACCGCCACGGTGTCGTTCTCGTTGACCACGGGCACCGCCCGGTGCTTGATGAGGGTGCGCAGGGTGGTGCGCGCGTTCAAATAGCGCTGGCGCTGGACCACGTCGTCATGGGTCAGCAGGATCTGCGCCGTGTGCATCCCATGGCGCTTGAAGTGGGACTCGTAGGCCTGGATGAGGCCCATCTGCCCCACCGAGGCGGCCGCCTGCAGCTCATACAGGGCCGAGGGGCGATGCTGCCAGTTGAGGCGCTTCATCCCCTCGGCGATGGCCCCCGAGGACACCAGCACCACCTCGATGCCGCGCTCGGTCAGCGCCGCCACCTGATCCACCAGGTCGGCGATGAATGCGTCGTCGAGGCCGCGCCCGCCGTTGGTAATCAGGGAACTGCCCACCTTGATCACCCACCGGCGCGACTGACCCAATTGCTGTCGGCTGATCATAGCTCACCGTCCCGGGGCGCCACCGGGTCCCACGGGCCCTGCTGCTGACCGTCCGCCGCCTGCCGGTCGAGATAGGCCATTACCTGGTTCGCCAATGCCTGGGCGCCCTCGCCGGTCGCCGAGGAGATATAAAACGCCGGCCCCCGCCAGCCCAGCCGCTGCACGATCTCATCGCAGCGGCTGCGGCGCTGCTCGGGGGGCAGCAGATCAATCTTGTTCAATACCAGCCAGCGGGGACGACGGGCCAGCTCCGGGCTGAAGGCCTCGACCTCGGCGACGATCTTCTTGACCTCGGCCACCGGATCCACCTGCTCATTATAAGGCGCGGCATCGATCACATGCAGCAACAGGCGGGTGCGCCCCAGGTGCTTGAGAAACCGCACCCCCAGCCCCGCCCCCTGGGCGGCCCCCTCGATCAGGCCGGGGATGTCGGCAAGGACGAAGCTGCGCTCCCCGGCCACCTGCACCACCCCCAACATGGGGTGCAGGGTGGTGAAGGGGTAATCGGCGACCTTCGGCTTGGCCGACGACAGGCAGCGCAGCAACGTGGACTTGCCCGCATTGGGCAGGCCGAGCAGGCCCACGTCGGCCAGGACCTTGAGCTCCAACTGCAGCTCGCGCACCTCCCCCGGGGTACCGGGCGTGGACCGGCGCGGGGCCCGGTTGGTGCTGCTCTTGAAGCGGGTGTTGCCCCGGCCCGCCGCCCCGCCGCGGGCCACGCACAGGCGCTGGCCGGACTCCAGCAGGTCCCCGATGAGCTCGTCGGGTCTGCATGTCCCTGACCAGGGTCCCCGGCGGCACCTTGATCAACAGGTCGTCGCCGTCGGCGCCGGTGCGGTTGGCCCCCGCGCCGTTGGCGCCGCGGCCGGCGCGGAACAGGCGCCGGTGGCGAAAGTCCGCCAGGGTGTTGAGGTTGGGATCGGCGATCAGCGAGACGCTGCCGCCGCGCCCCCCGTCGCCGCCGTCCGGGCCGCCGAAGGGGATAAACTTCTCGCGACGGAAGCTCACGCAGCCGTTGCCGCCGTCCCCCGCCTCCACGCGGATCGTCACTTCATCGACGAATTTCATATATTTGGCCTGTCAACCTGCCGCCTGTTGCATGGGCGCGCCCCGCAAGCAGGAGAGTGGGCACCGTCCTCGTCCGGCCCCGGCGGTGCGCGCCCTCCGTCACCAATCTCCGGCCTGCCGAGGCCGAAGTGGCGCCCTCCAAAACAAAACAGCCCCGACCTTGCGGCCGGGGCTGTCCGTCACGAACTGTGCCCGCCGTACCTACGCGGTGGCGATGCGCACGTACTTACGCCGCAGGGGACCCTTGGTCTCGAATACCACCTGCCCGTCGCTCAGGGCGAACAGGGTATAGTCCCGGCCGCAGCCCACATTCTCGCCGGGGTGAAAACGGGTGCCGCGCTGGCGGACCAGGATGTTGCCGGCCCGCACCTGCTCGCCGCCATAGCGCTTTACGCCCAGGCGCTTGGGGTTCGAGTCACGACCGTTGCGGCTGCTGCCGCCTGCCTTTTTATGCGCCATCTCGCTGACCTCTCGATAACTTATGCTTTGGCGATGCCGGTAATCTTCAATTCGGTAAAGTTCTGGCGGTGCCCCATCTGCTTTCTGGAGTGCTTGCGCCGGCGAAAGTGCACGATGGTGATCTTATCGCCGCGCCCGTGCCCCGTGACGGTGGCGCTCACCCGGCCGCCCGCCACATAGGGCTTGCCGATCTCCGTGGTTTCGCCGTCCGAGACCAGCAGCACGGTATCGAAATCAAGGCTCGCGCCTTCATCGGCGTCGAGGCTTTCCACTCGCAGGACATCGCCCTCGCTGACGCGGTATTGCTTACCGCCGGTCTGAAAAACAGCGTACATTGCACCTCACCGTGATAATATGGTCTGGATAAAGTCGGTGATTATACTATACTGAAGCCGCATAATTCTAATAAGACTTTCTTGATTGGTCAATCGGCCGGGAGACCGGACCCGATTATACGGTATACAGCGCCAGCCATCCGGGGGAATTACCATCTTGAGGGCCATATGGCCATCCCGGCCTGAAATAAGGTAGAGTCGGCAGGACCACTCCCATACCGCGGTCCCGGCACGCCCCTTTTAGAATGAAACGATGTCTGCACAAACCGATCTGAAGCAGTTGATGGACGAAAATACCGCCGCGCGCCCCATGGACCTGTCCTCCATACAGGAACTGGTGGCCGAGGACATGCGCGCCGTGGACAGCGTCATCCGCCAGCGCCTCCAATCGGACGTGGTCCTGATCAACCACTTGAGCTACCACATTATCAACAGCGGCGGCAAACGCCTGCGGCCCCTGCTGCTGCTGCTCACGGCCCAGACCTTCGGCTGCCAGGACACCCGGCGGGTCGAACTGGCGGCGATCATCGAGTTCATCCATACCGCCACCCTGCTCCATGACGACGTGGTGGACGACTCCAAGCTGCGCCGCGGGCAGGAGACCGCCAACGCCCTGTGGGGCAACGAGGCCAGCGTGCTGGTGGGCGATTTCCTGTACTCCCGTGCCTTCGAGATGATGGTGGACGTGGGCAGCATGCATGTCATGGAGATCCTCGCCAAGGCCACCAACGCCATCGCCGAGGGCGAGGTGCTGCAGCTGCTCAACTGCAACGACGCGGCCACCACCGAGGAGCGCTACCTGGAGGTCATCCACTGCAAGACCGCCAGGCTGTTCGAGGCCGCGACCCGGCTGGGCGCGGTGGTCAGCGGGTGCCCCGAAGAGCAGGAGATGGCCATGAAGGCCTACGGGATGCACCTGGGCACGGCCTTCCAGCTCATCGACGATGCCCTGGACTACCAGGCGCATGCCCAGCGAGATCGGCAAGAACATCGGCGACGACCTGGCGGAAGGCAAACCCACCCTGCCCCTGATCCACGCCATCCGCAACGGTACGCCGGAGCAGGCCGAGGTCATCCGCCAGGCCATCGAGCACGGCGGCCGGGAAAATATCGGGGCGGTCCTGCGAGGCCATTGAAGCCACGGGCGCGATCGCGTACACTGCCCGCGCCGCGCCAGCAAGAAGTCGACAAGGCCGCCGCGGCACTGCGGGTTGTCCCACCGTCGCCATACAAGGATGCCCTGCACGCGCTGACCGAGTTCTCAGTCACGCGCACCTATTAAAAGATCACTATCACCATCGGGGTGTAGCTCAGCCTGGTAGAGCACTGCCTTCGGGAGGCAGGGGCCGGAGGTTCGAATCCTCTCACCCCGACCAATTCAATCACCGGTTACGGGGCGCCCCGAAGCGGCTTGCGGCCGCGGGGCGGTGGTGGTTGATCAATAGAACACCCTGAATAGACCTCCTCCTACGCACCGATCCCTCCGGGTGGCGCGCAGGCGCAGTTGGTCCCCGGCACGTGGAGAGAGAGACGGCGGTGGCGAGACTCGCCGGCCATGGCTAGGGCGTAGTATTATAGAAGCCCGCACCACCAATCGGACACCCTATGCGCCTGCTGATCCTCGCCGTCGTCGCCTTTGTGATCTACACCCTGCTGCGTCAGTTGCTGCGGGGATGGACCAAGAAGGAGCTCCCGCCCCGGTCCAGCCGATCGGGGACCATGGTGCGCTGCGCCCTGTGCGGGCTGCACATACCGGACCAGGAGGCGGTCCGGCGCGGACAACAAATACTTCTGCAGCAACAATCACTTAAAGGAATACCAGCGCTCCGGGCCGGCGCCCCGCCCGTAACCGGCGCACCCCGCCCACGCCGCTAAATCATTCCCGGATGCCCTCTGGAGAGCGGTGGTCGATGCCGATACAACCGGTAGAGACGCCTATGCCAGCCGAGTATCCGCCGTGTTGACGACCACTTACCTGCCCGAGGAACGCCGCCGGGGCGAGGCCGCCGGCCTCGCCGGCACGGACCCGTTGTGGAAACCGCTGCGGCTGTCTGAACGTATACCGGCTGGTCATCGCCACGCTATTGGTGCTCATGGGGTTTTCGGACCACCTGGCGACCTCCCTGGGGGCCCACTACCCGCGCCTGTACTTCACCGTGAGCCTGGCGTATCTGGCCTTCAGCGTCCTCAACATCTTCACCATCGACTGGCGCAGCCTGTCCTTCAAGGCCCAGACAGCCCTGCACGTGTTGATGGACATCGCCGCCATCACCCTGCTGATCCACGCCAGCGGCGGGCTGAAAAGCGGGCTGGGGGTGCTGCTGGTGGTGGCGATCGCCGGCGGCAGCCTGCTCATGGCCGGACGTACGGCCATCCTGTTCGCCGCCATCGCCACCCTCAGCATCCTGGGCGAACAGACCGTACAGCAAGATCAGCGACCCCATGGCGGGCGTGAACTTCACCCACGCCGGCCTGCTCGGAGCCGCGCTGTTCATCACCGCCACCCTGGCCTACATGCTGGCCAAGCGGGTCCGCGAGACCGAGGCCCTGGCCGCCCAGCGCGGCGTGGATCTGGCCAACCTGGAGCAGCTGACCCGCTATATCGTGGAGCGCATGCAGACGGGCATCGTGGTGGTGGACAGCGCCGAACGGGTGCGGCTGGTCAACGACTCCGCCAGGCACCTGCTGGGGCTGGAAGGCGACAAGGGCGTCCCGCAGGCCCTCCCGCCGGCGCTGGTCCAGCAGCTAAAGGAATGGCGGGATGATTCGAATTATGAACCATACAACCTGCAGCCCACCAAGACCGGACCGGACATCCTGCCGCGGTTCGCCCGGCTGGGGGTGGACAATGACTCGGGAACACTGATCTTTGTGGAGGACATGACCGCCATGGCGCAACACGCCCAACAGCTCAAGCTGGCCTCCCTGGGCCGCCTGACGGCCAGCATCGCCCACGAGATACGCAATCCCCTGGGCGCCATCAGCCATGCCGGGCAGCTCCTCGCCGAATCTCCCCACGGGAACGCCGGCGACAGCCGGCTGACCCGCATCATCTGCGATCAGTCCCAGCGGGTGAACACCATCGTGGACAATGTCCTGCAGCTGAGCCGCGGCAAGCGCTCCCAGCCCCAGGAGATCGCCCTGAAACCGTGGCTGGACGGCTTCGTCTCCGAGTTTCGCCGTACCCAGGAGGTCACTGCCGGGCAGCTGTCGCTCACGGTCGAGCCCGCCGAGCTGACGGTGCGCGTCGACCCGAACCAGCTGCATCAGATCCTGTGGAACCTGTGCCACAACGGCCTGCGCTATACCCGGCGCCTTCCCGGCCTGCCCCTGCTGGAGCTGCGCGGCGGCCTCGACCCGGTGTCCCAAACGCCGATCCTGGAGGTGGTGGACTTCGGCCCGGGGATCGACAGCGAGGCCGCCGAGCACATCTTCGAGCCCTTCTACACCACCGCCCAGAAGGGCACGGGGCTGGGCCTGTACATCGCCCGCGAGCTGTGCGAGGCCAATCAGGCCCGTCTCAACTACCTGGACGCCCCCTCGGGCGGCAGCTGCTTTCGTATCTCGTTTGCCGACCCAAGGAGGAGGCAGGTCGTATGAGCTACCGGCCGAGCGTGCTCGTCGTCGATGACGAACCGGATATCCGCGAGCTCCTGGAAATGACCCTGGAGCGGATGGAGGTCACCTCGCACAGCGCGGCTGACCTGCAGCAGGCGCGGGCCCTGCTGGCCAGCCGGCCCTTTGACCTGTGCCTGACCGATATGCGCCTGCCCGACGGCAACGGCATCGAGCTGGTAGAGCATATCCAGCGCCGGCACCCCCATATCCCGGCGGCCGTGATCACCGCCCACGGCAACATGGAGGCCGCCATCAGCGCCCTGAAGGCCGGCGCCTTCGATTTCGTGTCCAAGCCCGTGGACCTGCAGGTGCTGCGCAACCTGGTGACCACGGCCCTGCGCCTGTCCCAGCGGCCCGAGTCTGCCCAGCGCGGCGCCCTGGATCTGCTGGGCGACTCGCCGGCCATGCGCAAGACCCGCGCGACCATCGCCAAGCTGGCGAGGAGCCAGGCGCCGGTCTACATCAGCGGCGAATCCGGGACCGGCAAGGAACTGGTGGCGCGCCTGATTCACGAGCAGGGCCCCCGGGCGGACAAGCCCTTCGTCCCGGTCAACTGCGGCGCCATCCCCGAGCATCTCATGGAGAGCGAGTTCTTCGGCCATAAAAAGGGCAGCTTCACCGGGGCGGTGACCGACAAACCCGGGCTGTTCCAGGCCGCCCAGGGCGGCACGCTGTTCCTGGACGAGGTGGCGGACCTGCCCCTGCAGATGCAGGTCAAGCTGCTGCGCGCCATCCAGGAGAAGGCCGTCCGCGTCGGTCGGCGAGCAGAAGGAGCGCCCCATCGACTGCCGCATCCTCAGCGCCACCCACAAGGACCTCTCGGCGCTGGTCGAGCAGGGAGTATTCCGCCAGGACCTGTTCTATCGCATCAATGTCATCGAGATCCACGTCCCGAGCCTGCGCGAGCGCACCGAGGACATCCCCCTGCTGGCCGACCATGTCCTCGCCCGCCTGGCCGCCCAGTCGGGCGTGCCGTGCCCGGCCATCGCCGACGAGGGCCATGGAGGTATTGCGCGGCCACCCCTTTCCCGGCAACGTGCGGGAGCTGGAAAACATCCTGGAGCGCGCCTTGACCCTGTGCGACGGCGCCGAGATCCAGGCCGACGACCTGCAATTGCCCGCCGCACCCATGACCCAGGCCCCGGAGCCGGGTAAAATGACCCTGGAGCCCTACCTCGACCAAGTCGAGCGGGACACCATTGTCGACGCCCTGGAACGGGCCCGGTACAACAAGACGGCGGCGGCGAAGATGCTGGGCGTCACGTTTGGCGCCCTGCGCTACCGCCTGAAGAAGCTCGGCCTGGAATGACCCGCGGACCTCGGGTGTTGAAAATGCGCACATATTGCTGAAACCCGGCACTTCGTCGGCCACTGCCAAGGAGGGCATGGACGCCATGGAACACCGGACAAACGGCCTTTCGCACGCCCCAGATTTCTCCTATCCTTCTGTATTTTCAGAAAAACATTTCCCCCCTGCGCACCGCGCCGCGCCGCCCGCCAGATCGAACCTAAAGTTGGCACACATGCTGCAGATAAACGGGCAAGGCAGAAGTGATGCCGCCGGACCCACAGGAACAGGGATTAGCGGCCGATACAGGGAGGGCAGGGACAACGGCACGGTAAACGACGCCAGTAAAGATTCAGACTTCCGTCACACAAAACCAGTTGGAGAGCATCAGCATGAAGAACACACAGCAAGGCTTCACCCTCATCGAACTCATGATCGTGGTGGCGATCATCGGCATCCTGGCCGCCATCGCCATCCCGGCCTATCAAGACTACACCGTCCGCGCCAAGGTCTCCGAGCTGATCCTGGCCGCCGACAACGCCAAGACCGCGGTCACCGAGTTTGCCCAGACCAACGGCACGCTGACCAAGGCTGGTTCCGGACTGACCATCCCCAGCGACCGGGAAATACATCAGCTCCACCGGCACCGTCAGCCGCCAACGGCGTCATCACGGTCGATCGGTCAGAGTGCCGACGCTGGGCTCCGACAGCCGATTCGTGTCCATGTCACGTGACCCCGACGCTGAACTCCACCACCGGCGTCATCACCTGGAAGTGCACGGGCAGCACCACGGATGCGAAGTACCTGCCCTCCACCTGCCGCTAATCCCGGCGAGAGTCGTCGAAAATGCCCCATCCCCGGATGGGGCATTTTTTTTCCCGAGGGCGAATAAATGTCATCCGAGCGCCGCAGTTCACCTCCTTACCTCACCGCACTGCTGCTGGCCGTGCTTTGCTCTATCGGGCTGCTGGCCTACAGCCCCGGGCTGTCAGGGGATTTCCTTTTCGATGATGACGCCAATATCGTTCATAACGACAACATTCATATCCACAAACTCACCCCCGCGTCTCTGAAAGGGGCGGCATTGTCCGGCCACAGCGGACCGCTCAAGCGCCCCGTCAGCATGTTGAGCTTCGCCCTCAACTACTATTTCGCCGGGCTGGACACGTTCTATTTCAAGCTCACCAATGTCGTCATTCACCTGCTCAACGGCATCGGCCTGTTCTTTCTCACTCGCCTGATCCTCGCCGCCTACCGCGAACGCCATGAGCCCCGTCTGACCGACCGGCACCTGCTGGTGCTCAGCCTGGCGGTGAGCGCCGCCTGGCTGCTGCACCCCCTCAACCTGACCGGCGTCCTGTATGTGGTCCAGCGCATGACCAGCCTCAGCGCGCTGTTCGTCATTTGGGGCCTGGTCTTGTACATGGCGGGGCGGCGGCGCATGATCCGCGACGCCCGGCGCGGGCATGACGATGACCCTCGCCGGCGTGCTGGTCTTCACCCCCCTGGCGGTGCTCAGCAAGGAAAACGGCGCACTTGCTGCCCCTGTTCGCCCTGGTCATTGAGTACGTCCTGTTCGACTTTTAAGCCCCGCGGCCCCGGGACCGGCGCCTTCTGCAAGGCCTGTTCGGCGTCACCATCGCGGCTGCCCGCGCTGGCGGTCGGCGGTTACACCATCATTCGACCCCCAGTGGATCCTCGGCGGCTATCAGCGTCCGCGATTTTGCCCTGGCGGATCGCCTGCTCACCGAGAGCCGGATATTGTGGCTTTATATCAAACTGATCCTGCTTCCGGTTACCCATCAGATGGGCCTGTTCCACGACGACCTGGCGGTCTCCCACGGCCTGTTGAACCCGCCCGGCACCCTCCTTGCCTGTGCCGGCGTCGGGCTGTTGCCTGGCGGTGGCGTTCTGGAGCAGGCATCGGGCGCCCCTGCTCGCCCTCGGGTCTGTTATGGTTCTTTGCCGGACATATTCTGGAGTCTTCGGTATTCCCCCTGGAGTTGGCCGCCGAGCACCGCAACTACCTGCCCATCTACGGCATACTGCTATTTACGATCTATTACCTGTTGTCGCCCCTCGCCTTCAGCGAGGTGATGCGGGCACGGCGAGTTTTCGTGGCGGGCTTCATCGTGCTGCTCGGCATTAGCACTGCCTCGCGGGCCGGCACCTGGGGCGATCCCGCCCTCCATGCCCTGCTCATGGCGGCCAACCACCCGCAATCGCCCCGCAGCAACACCTATGCGGGGCGCGTCTACCTTGCGCTGGCTGACAGCGCGGATCAGGCATGGCGCAAAGATCAGTACGACAAGGCGGCCTTGGACTATTTCCAGAAAAGCGCGGCCCTGCCCGGAACCGATCTCGACGGGATGTTCGACTCCCTCATCACGCTTGACGATCTGAGGCGGCCCCTCGACGCACAACTGGTCGACACCCTCGCGAAGCGCCTGAGATACGGCCCGTTCGCCCATAACACCGCCAATCAACTCAGGGGGCTGGTCAAATGCGAGGAACGGGACAAGTGCCACTTTTCCCTCGACGTGATGGGCCGGCTGCTTCAGGCCGCCATCGACAACCCCAATCTCAAGGGCCGGACGCGGTTCGCGGTATTACAGACGGCAACCGAGCACTTGGTGAACATAGTGGGAAATTACCGGGACGCCCTGCGACTCGCCCGACGGGCCGTCGCGATCACGCCCAATGAGCCGTTGTCGCATCTCGACTATGCCAAGCTGCTGGCGGCCACCGGCAATGACGACCTCGCCCGCGAGCAGCTCCGCAAGTCGAAGGCCCTGGACACGTGGGGCGTATACACCAAGCTGATAACGGAACAGGAAAACGCACTGGCCCAGGCGCAAGGACCGCAACCCCGCCCGCAGGATGTAAAATCCACCTCTCCGAGCCACGTTAGCGATCCCCGGGCCAGGCGCAAGGCCAGCCAGGGCGCCTGATCCCGACCGGTTCCCCGGCCGCCCCGCCAGGGCGTTTGCCGTTGCCGGCGGTTCGAGACCGGCCGCATCGTTCTCCTCACGAAAGGAGCCGAGGATGACACTCGGCTCGTCCGGACCCGCGACACAGGCGCCGAAGTTGCACCTGATCGCCGTTTTTTTGGCATACTGTCCTGCAATTCACTACAACGGAGGCGGGTAAAACGCTTCCGGCCCACTGAGTCTGCAGCGGATACACAAGTTGCCATATCGCCTTTTTGCCAAGCAGCACGCCCTGGCCGCCTTCACCCTGGCGGTGGTGCTCGCCGGTACCGTGTGGGCCTATATGCCCGGCCTGAGCGGCCCGTTCATCTTTGACGACCTGGTCAATATCAGTCAAAACGCCGCTCTCAACGACGACCAGCTCAATCAATCATCCCTGGCGCAGGCGGCCTTTTCCCGGGGGCGCCTCCTGGACAGCCGTCCGTTGAGCATGGTGACCTTTTCCGTCAATCACTATTTCAGCGGCTTTGACCCCTATGGCTACAAAGTCACCAACCTGGTGATCCACCTGATGAACGGGCTGTGCCTGTTTTTCCTCACCCGCCTCATCCTGCGCGCCTATGCCGCCCGCTACAACCGCGGGCTTACCGAGGCCCATGTTCAGACCCTCAGCGTGGTGGTAAGCGCCGCCTGGCTGCTCCATCCCATTAACCTGACCAACGTGCTGTACATCGTGCAGCGCATGAACACCCTGGCGGCGCTGTTTACGCTGCTCGGCTTGATCTGCTATGTGAAGGGCCGGCTGCGCCTCGACCAGGGCTGGGGCGGCGCCGCGCTGATAGTCACCGGCCTGGCGGTGTTCACACCGCTGGCCCTGATGTGCAAGGAAAACGGGGCGTTGCTGCCCCTCTACGCCTTTGTCCTGGAGCTGTCCCTGTTCCGCTTCCACAGCGACGCCCCCCGCGGACGCCGGTTCCTGCGGCGGGTGTTCGTGATCTTTTTGCTGTTGCCCCTGCTGGCGGTCCTGGCCTCCCTGGCCCTGGATCCCGGCTGGCTGCTGGGGGGATACGGCCACCGCCCCTTCACCCTGGGCGAGCGCCTGCTTACCGAGGCCCGGGCCCTGTGGTTCTACCTGTTCATCACCTTCGTGCCGGATATTCGCGCCATGGGCATGTATCACGACGACTTCATCGTCTCCCAGGGCCTGATGACGCCGATCAGCACCCTGGCGGCGGTACTCGGCATCGCCGCCCTGGCGCTTGCCGCGTTCGCCTGCCGCCGGCGGGCCCCGCTGGTGACCCTGGGCATCCTGTTCTATCTGGCAGGCCATAGCATGGAATCCACCATCATCCCGTTGGAGCTGGTGTTCGAACACCGCAACTACCTGCCCGTCTACGGGGTGCTGCTGCCGGTGTTCTATTATCTCGCCTATCCCCTTCCCCGCTGGAACCCGCTGGGAGCGCGCCACGCGGCGGCGGTGCTGGCCATTGCGGCATTCACCTTCGCCACCACTGTCCGGGCCTCCCAATGGGGAAATGCATTGAGCTTCAACCTGGCCGAAACGGCCCACCACCCTCAGTCCCCCCGGGCCAACACCGAATTGGGGCGGGTGTTCTACGTCTATGTGCAAAAGGGCATTACCCCCCGGGACAAGTACTTCAAGCTGGCGCGCCGCTACTTCGCCCGCGCCACCCTGATCGACAAGCAATACACGCCGGGCCTGATCGGCATGATCCTGCTCTATGCCTATATGGACCGGCCGCTGCCCCACGGCATCATCGGCATGCTGGCCCATCGACTGCGGGATGCCCCCTTCTCCAACAACAACGCCAATCTGCTGGTACAACTCATCACCTGTCAGGAAAAGGGCGTCTGCCGCCTGGACAAGGCGTCCCTGGGACGCATCGTCCAGGGGGCCCTGAACAACAAGACCCTTGCGGGGGCCAACCGGGCGTCGGTCTTGACCTCGGCCAGCCGCTACTTCGGCCTCTACGACAACTACTCCGCGGCGCTGCATTTCTCCCGCGAAGCGGCCGACGCCGCACCGGGCGACCTGCAGTACCGCCTCAACGTGGTCTACTGGCTCGTCACCATGGGCCGGCTCGATGAGGCCCAGCGGACCCTGGAACGGCTCAAGACCGAGGACACCTTCAGCAGCCACGCCCGTTACATCGAGGCCCAGGAGAAGCGCATCCGCGATGCCAGGCTGATTCGCGAGATCAACGGCGACAAGGACCGGCCGCCTAAATCAATGCCGCCCTCCGCCGAGAACAACAAGAAAAGCCAACCATAACCAGACAACCGACCCCTATGAACACGACCCTCAGCATTATCATCCCGGCCAAGAACGAGGAACAGGGGCTGCGTCTCATCCTCCCCGATATCCGCAACCTCTATCCCGATGCGGAGATCATCGTAGTGGATGACGCTTCCAGCGACGGATCGACTGCGGTCTGCCGGGAGCACGGGGTGAAGGTGGTCAGCCACCCCTACAGCATGGGTAACGGCGCCGCCATCAAGAGCGGCGCACGCGCCGCCGCCGGGGAGGTGTTCGTATTCATGGACGCCGACGGTCAGCACAAACCCGAGGACATACCGCGACTGCTCCAGGTGCTCGAGCAAGGGTATGACATGGTTGTCGGCGCCCGGGGCAGCGCCTCGCAGGCCAGCATGGGGCGCCGGTATGCCAATGCATTCTACAATCGCCTGGCGAGCTGGATGACCGAGCACCCCATAGCGGACCTCACCTCGGGCTTTCGCGCCGTGCGCGGGGCCAAGTTCAGGGACTTCCTCTATCTGCTGCCCAACGGCTTTTCCTACCCCACCACCAGCACCATGGCGTTCTTTCGCGCCGGATTCGCCGTCACCTATGTCCCCATAGAGACCAAGGTGCGCCTGGGCAAGAGTCACATCAGCCCCACGCGGGACGGGCTGCGTTTCCTGCTGATTATCTTCCGTATCGGAACGCTTTACTCGCCCTTGAAGATGTTCCTGCCCATCAGCCTCGCGTTTTTTGCCATCGGCCTTTCGTATTATATGTATACGTACACGACGATGGGCCGCTTCACCAACATGAGCGCCCTGCTGTTCATTACCTCGGTGCTGGTGTTTCTGATCGGCCTGATCTCCGAGCAGATCACCATCCTGCTCTATCAGCAACGCAACGATAAGTGACTCTTGACGAGCCGGTTCCCGGACCGCGCCACCAGTGCCCGGCCGCAAGCGGACCATTGAGCATCAGGCGGGGCGAATTTTCGAGGGACCGTCAGCGATCACGGCCTTTGCCCAATGTAAGGCCCTCGTCGCCAGTGGGATCCCGCCCCGGCGCGCCGTCCTCGGTCACGCACGCTTGCGGCCACAGAACGCTTTGAATATGGTCCACAATCACCGCCGTGGGTGAGACCTCGAGCTCGACCGGGGGCCGCTCGTAGTCCTCGGGGTGCTGCGCGAACTGGTCGATGAGCCGGTCATCATAGCCGCTGACGATGCAGTTTTCGCCGACCCCCTCCCGGCGCTCGACGGCTTTGCGAAACAGCAGGCACGGCTTGCCCAGATAGTAATTTTCTTCCTGGTTGCTTCCCCCGTCCGAGATGACGAAGGCGGCATGATAGACGAGCCGAATGAACTGGAAATAATCCATACGGGGGAGCAGCTCGATGCGCGGATTCTCCTCCAGGGCCCGCAGGCAATCCCATTTTCGCAGCTGTTTTCCGGTAATCGAATGCATGACGAACAGGATCTTCCACTGTTGCGACAGGCGCTCGAGGGTCGACACGATCCATTGCACCCGCCGCTTGTGATACAGGTTCTCGAAGCGATGCAGCGTGCAGACCACATACGGCCGCTCGGGCAGATCACCCTCGGGCAGCGCTTGAATCCGGGATTTGGCGAGTTGCAGGCAATCGAACAGCGTATTCTGCCCGGTATTGATCTTTTCACCGCGGAATCGCTTTAGATTCCCCACCGCCCAGTCACCGGGGCAGTAAAAGTAATCGGTCAAAAGAAACGTCAGCACACGGGTGATCTCTTCAGGGAAGGGATGCAGATAATTGAATGATCGAAGCCCCGATTCGACATGGGCCACTTTGGCACCCAAAAGCCTTCCCACTACCGCGCCCAACAAGGTGGATACGGTATCGCCATGCACCATCACCACATGACCGGCGTCCAAGGGGCGCGCCGAAGATCCTGCGCCGGTGCCATAACATCTTCACCATCGACCGGAAGAGCCAGGTGATCATCTTCAAGGTACCGGTAATATCCGGGCCCGTCATAGAGGACGCAATCCGGCGCCTTGATGCCGAAATTTTCCCGGAGCGCGTCCAGCGTCTCCTTGTGTTGGCCGGTGAGAATGAAATTGAACGGCAGACCGCGTCTCTGGAACTCCGCGAGGATCGGCGCCATTTTGATCAGTTGCGCCTTCGTTCCCAGTATCACATGAATCTTATGCATCGATATGAACAACCCGCCTTGTGCAGAACGCCCACTCCACGCCTGACGCCCCTGATCCCCTTGTTTTTTCAGTATAACCGCCTTTGGGCGCGGCATGGCCCCGCTTGGCGCAGGGACAACGACATATAGAGGCCTGCTATGACAATATCTTCCAATCTCGCCCCCGGTTTAGAAATTCATGGATGACGGCCGATCAAGCCCCCCGGAGGCGAAGACCGGCGGGCAGGGGCCGTGAGGCATTGTGATGGGTCTCATGAGGACGCCGGCCGATGGCGCCGCCCCCTGTGGCCGTCGATAGGGGCGACCCACGCAGGCCCCCCTGGCAAACTGTAGGCCCGTATATTGCCTAGATGCGTCAAAGGTGGATGTCCCCAAATACCCCCCTGGATAGCCCGTCGAGAGGCGAAGAGATGGGTGTCCCCGATTGTCTCCGGCAGCCGGGGGGCACGCGCCCGGGAGGCGCAGTTAACATTCTGATTTACAAGAATCTTTATAGTCGCCCAGGGGGACGCGGCCTCTTCGCGGGCTCCGCGTCGGCAACCCGGCGGCCGGAGCGGCAGCGGGGCGGGACGGGCTCTAATTTTATATCTGTGACAGCCGATACATTTTTGGCGGTTTCATCAGTGGCAAAATCTTGATCATGTCAGCATCCGGCACACACATCCGATTGAATGGATTGGCTCGCAAGCTCGTCCAGGAGGGCCTTCTGGCCCAGGAGGCAGCCGTCCAGGCCACCGAACAGGTGACCAAGGACAAGGGCTCTTTTGTCAGCCACCTGGTTGAGAATAAAATCCTGGATAGCTATACGGTCGCCAATGTGGCGTCCCAGGAATTCGGCATACCCCTGTTCGATATCGGGGCCATGGACATGGAACTGTCTGCCTCTCAGCTCGTGGAAGAGAAACTGGTGCGCCGCCACCATGCCTTGCCCCTGTTCAAGCGCGGCAACCGCCTGTTCGTGGCCGTGTCAGACCCGACGAACCTCACCGCCCTGGACGAGTTCAAGTTCCACGTGGGCGCCAATGCCGAGGCGGTCCTCGTCGAGGAAGACAAGCTCACCGCAGCCATCGAGTCCGTCCTGGAAGCCCGGGAAGCCGTCCTCGGCGGCTTGACCGACTCGGACCTGGATGACCTGGATATCAGCGGCGGCGAGGACGAGGCCGGCGGCGAGGTCACCGAATCCGACATTGACGACACCCCCATCGTCCGGTTCGTGAACAAGGTCCTGCTGGACGCCATCAACAAGGGGGCCTCGGACATTCACTTCGAGCCCTACGAAAAAACGTACCGCATACGCCTTCGTCAGGACGGCATTCTGTCCGATATCGCCAATCCGCCGGTGTCCCTGGCCAACAAGATCTCTGCCCGGATCAAGGTCATGTCCCGCCTGGATATCTCCGAGCGCCGCGTGCCCCAGGATGGGCGCATGAAAATGACCCTGTCCAAGAACCGCGCGGTGGACTTTCGCGTCAACACCTGCCCGACCCTGTTCGGCGAGAAGGTGGTCATGCGTATCCTGGACCCGACCAGCGCCCAGCTGGGGATCGACGCCCTTGGCTACGAACAGGTGCAAAAGGACTTGTTCATGCATGCCATCCATCAACCCTACGGGATGGTGCTGGTCACCGGCCCGACGGGCAGCGGCAAGACCGTGTCCCTGTACACGGCCCTGAACATCCTCAACACCACCGACCGCAACATCTCCACCGCCGAGGACCCGGCCGAAATCAACCTGCCCGGCATCAATCAGGTCAACGTCAACCCGAAGGTAGGCCTGACGTTCTCCGCGGCCTTGAAGTCGTTCCTGCGTCAGGACCCGGACATCATCATGGTGGGTGAGATACGTGACCTGGAGACGGCGGAGATCGCGGTCAAGGCGGCCCAGACCGGTCACTTGGTCCTGTCCACCCTGCACACCAACGATGCGCCGCAGACCCTGACCCGGCTGATGAACATGGGGGTCGCCTCATTCAATATCGCCTCGGCGGTATCCCTGATCATCGCCCAGCGCCTGGCGCGGCGGCTGTGCAGTCACTGCAAGGCGCCCGCCGATATCCCCAGAGACGCACTCCTGGAGGCGGGCTTCGGCGAGGACGAACTGGACGACATGCAGCTGTACAGCGCCGTCGGCTGCGACCAATGCAACAACGGCTACAAGGGACGAGTGGGCATCTACCAGGTCATGCCGCTCAGCGAGGAGATCGGCAAGATCATCATGGGCGGCGGCAATGCCCTGGACATCGCCGAACAGGCCGGGAAGGAAGGCGTCCCCGACCTGCGCCGGTCGGGCCTCAAAAAGGTCAGGGACGGAGTCACGTCGCTGGAGGAGCTCAACCGAGTCATTACGGACTAATCTTATGGCACAACAAGCGAGCAAAGAACTGACCTTCCTCTGGGAAGGCACCGACCGACGGGGCGTGCGCGTCAAGGGCGAATCCAAGGGGAGTACCGTCACACTGATCAAGGCCGACCTGCGCCGCCAGGGCATCAACCCGCGCAAGGTCAAGAAAAAGCCCAAGCCCCTGTTCGGCAGCGGCCAGAAAAAGATCAAGCCGGCCGATATCGCCATCTTCAGCCGCCAGATGGCAACCATGATGGGCGCCGGCGTGCCCCTCGTGCAGTCATTCGAGATCATCGGGCGGGGCCACGAGAATCCCAGCATGCAGGCCCTGATCATGGAGATCAAGTCGGACGTCGAATCCGGCGGGACACTGGCCGAGGCCCTGGGCAAGCACCCGCGTTACTTCGACACCTTGTTCTGCAATCTGATCCATGCCGGCGAGCAAGCGGGTATCCTGGAGACCCTGCTGAACAAGATCGCCCTGTACAAGGAAAAGGTCGAGGCCATCAAGGGCAAGATCAAAAAGGCCATGTTCTATCCCGCCGCGGTGGTCATCGCGGCTTTCATCGTCTCGGGGATCCTGCTCTATTTTGTGGTGCCCCAGTTCGCCTCCCTGTTCAAGAGCTTCGGCGCGGACCTGCCGGCCATGACCCTGATGGTGGTCCACCTGTCGAATCTCGTACAGGCCTGGTGGTGGGCGATCCTGCTCGGCGTCGGCGGAGGCGCTTACGCATTCGTCGAAATCAAGCGGCGCGTCCCCGCCGTGCAGGACTTCATCGACCGGATGGTGCTGAAGTTTCCGATCCTGGGGCCGCTCATGACCAAGGCCGTGATCGCCCGCTTCGCCCGCACCCTGTCCACCATGTTCGCCGCGGGCGTTCCCCTGGTGGAGGCAATGGAGACCGTGGCCGGGACGGCCGGCAACGTCGTTTACCGCAATGCGGTGCTGAGCATGCGCGACGCCGTGTCCACCGGCATCACCCTCAACGCCTCCATGCGCGAGACAGGGGTGTTCCCCAACATGGTGGTCCAGATGGTGGCCATCGGTGAGGAGGCCGGATCCATCGACAGCATGCTGGGCAAGGTGGCTGACTTTTATGAGGAAGAAGTGGACAATGCCGTAGACGGCTTGAGCAGCCTTCTCGAGCCCCTGATCATGGCCTTTCTCGGCGTCATCATCGGCGGCCTGGTCATCGCCATGTATCTGCCGATATTCAAGATGGGCCAGGTCGTATAACAACACCCGCCGCCCGCGCTCGGCACCCAACCAACGAGACGGACCCGCGAACGGACAACAAGGATGAGTATGATTGACACGCTTAAAGACATGCCCGCCGTTTATATCGCTGGGGCGGGGGTGCTGGGTCTGGTCGTGGGCAGCTTTCTCAACGTGGTCATCCACCGCCTGCCCCTGATGATGGAGCGCCAATGGCGCAGGCAGTGCCGGGAGTTTCTTGACGAGGCGCCCGCCGATCATGCCCCGGAGGCGCGCCTCGACCTCATCAGCCCGCCCTCGCAATGCCCCCACTGCGGCCACCCCATCGGGGCCGCGGAGAACATACCGGTCATCAGCTACCTGCTGCTGAGAGGCCGCTGCAGGGCCTGCGGCGGGCCGATCTCGGCGCGCTACCCCGTCGTCGAACTCGGCACCGCCCTGTTGTCGCTGATCGTGGTGTGGCAGCTGGGCCTCACTTGGGCGGCGGGGGCGGCGCTGGTGCTGACCTGGTCGCTGATCTGCCTCAGCGTCATCGACATCGACCACCAGATGCTGCCCGACGCGATCACCCTCCCCGTCTTGTGGCTGGGCCTGCTGATCAGTCTGCCCGGCCTGTTCGTGGACAGCCACACCAGCATCATCGGGGCCGCATCTGGTTACCTGGCCTTGTGGCTGATCTACAAGGCATTCAAATGGCTGACGGGCAAGGAAGGCATGGGCTACGGTGACTTCAAGCTCCTGGCCATGCTGGGTGCATGGCTGGGCTGGAAGGTGCTGCCACTGGTGATTCTGCTGTCGTCCGTGGTGGGCGCCGCCACCGGCATCGCGATGATCATCGTCCGCGGCCGGGACAGAAACATCCCCATTCCCTTCGGGCCCTACCTGGCCGCCGCCGGCTGGCTCGCGCTGCTGTGGGGCGACGGCATCATCCACGGGTACTTTGCCCTGATGGGCATCCACTAGGGAACCCCGTATTCCCTTCCGAGGCCGACCCTACGCCTCGTCGCCCCCTCGCCCCCGCAGCACACCTTCGGCGATCCTGGTGAAAGACCGGTGACGGGGACGGGTCAAATTCTGTATTGTGTCCCCATGCTTATCGTTGGCCTGACAGGCGGCATCGGTAGCGGCAAGAGCACCGTCGCCCATTACTTCGCCGAGTTCGGCGTCCCCGTGGTGGATGCCGACCGCATCGCCCATGAACTGGTGGCGCCCGGCCAACCAGCGCTGGATGCAATCGCCCGCGAGTTCGGTGCGCAGATCATCGACGACCAAGGGCAGCTCAGGCGCGAGGCGCTGCGCCGCATCATCTTTGCCGAGCCGCGGCGGCGCAAGGCGTTGGAGGCCATCCTCCACCCCCGGATCAGAGAGGCCATGGGCCGGCGGCTGGCCGACATCAGCGGCCCCTACTGTATCGCCGTCATCCCCCTGCTGGTGGAGGCGGGACAGAACGACCTGGTCAATCGCATTCTGGTCATTGACGCCCCCCCGTCCCTGCAGTATGAGCGCGTCCGCCGGCGCGATGGAATGACCGACAACGAGATCAGCGCCATCATCCGAAGCCAGGCCAGCCGCCAGGAAAGGCTCGCCGCCGCGGACGACGTCATCGCCAATACCGGGGATATCGAGGCATTGAAACACGCCGTGCGCGATCTTCACCGGCGCTACACCGAACTGGGCCAAGATGCATCCATCAAATGAGATTTGCTATCTCCAGGCATGTGATAGAGAATGAAAATGACATCCTGCGCCGGGATTGAATATGTCGATCCACCATGAACCGCTCTGTCACTGATTCAACCGTGCACGGTAAAATAATCTACGAACAGCCGCTCAACGAGAGGATTCGCACGTTCCTGCGCCTGGAGTTTCTGTTCAAGCAGGCCAAGCATCATCTTCAAGGTCACTCCCCCTGGGACAGCCGCGCCACCCTGGCGAGCGTGCTCGATATCCTGAACATCTTCAGCCGCGCCGACCTCAAGACCGAGGTCATGAAGGAGCTTGAGAGACAAGTCGGCGCCATTGCCAAACTGGAGAACAGCCCCGGCATCGACCGCGCCAAGCTCAACGAGATCCTCGACCAAATGGATGTGCTGGTGGACCGCCTGCATTCCCTGCAGGGTCAGTCAGGCCAGTCGCTCAAGCACAATGAATTCCTGACCAGTATCAGGCAGCGCAGCAGCATCCCCGGAGGCACCTGCGACTTCGACCTGCCGGCCTACCACTACTGGCTGCAGCAGCCCAGCGAGGCCCGGCTTCAAGAGCTCGAGCAGTGGCTCAGCGAGTTCGACGCCCTTGAGCTGTCCATCAACATGATCCTTCGCCTGGTGCGCGAGAGCGCCACACCCGCCACAGAGGTGGCCCACAACGGCTTTTATCAGCAATCCCTGGATACCAATGTCCCGTACCAGCTGATCCGTGTCGCCGTGTCCCGGGATATCCGGTATTACGCCGAGATCAGCGGCGGCAAGCACCGCTTTACCGTGCGATTCATGGAACAGCGCGACGACGATCGCGCCGTGCAGTCCGACGAGGACATCCCGTTCGACCTCACTTGCTGCGCCCTTTGACCCCGTGACCAAGGAAGTCCCCTGCCCCACCTGCGGCAAAGCCGTCCCATGGTCCCGGGAGAACCGCTGGCGCCCGTTCTGCAGCGAGCGCTGCCGCCTGATCGACCTGGGGGCCTGGTTCAGCGGCGGCTACCGGGTGCCCGCCGATGACCAGTCGCCCCCGCAAGACAGCGCCCCCGACCCGGATCCGGGCCAGGACGAATAGTCACCCTTCTTCCCGGTCCATGCCCCATGCCTCACCGGCGCGGGCCCTGCCCCACAGGGAAGAGATGCCGGCAACCCCTTGGGCCCCTTGCTCGTAGGCCGATCGGCGGTCCTCGGGTGACAGGCCGCCCAAGGCGAACACGGGCACCGTCGACACTGCGGTCAGGGCCTTCAAGCCCGCCCAGCCCAGGGCTTCGCGGCCGGGGTGACTGCCGGTGGGCAGCACGGGGGACACGACAATGAAGTCAACGCCGATCCGGCAGGCATGGGCAACCTCCTCGGCGGTGTGGCAGGACGCGGCCACCCACTTGTCCGGCCCCAAGGGACGGGACGGGGCGGCCATGAGCCGGCCGCTGGTCAGGTGTACGCCGTCGGCGCCCAGCGCCTCCACCCACTCGGGCGGCCCATTCAGCACCAGCGCCGCGCCCCGGGCCCGGCACAGGGCCAGCGCCTGGCGGGCCAAGGTTCGATAGGCCCCCTCATCCAGCGTCTTGGCGCGCAGCTGCACCAGTCGCACGCCGGCCGTCAGGAGCACTTCCAGGGTCCGCAGATAACCGGCCGGGTCGTCGCCAGGCTCCGCGCTGACCGCATAGACGGTAGGCAGGCGCACGGCGTTGATGATCGCCCGGTTGGCGGCGGGAAACTGCTCGGAGGTCAATTGCGCCACGGGAAGCCAGCGCACCGACTGGCCCTCCCGGCCACGGGGCTCGCCGCAGAAGGCCTGAACGGCCCATACGTCCAGCCGGACGCGATACTCGGGGTAGGAATGCAGGACCTCGATCAGGGGCCGCCCGGCGGTAGGCTCGATGTCGAGTTCCTCGCGCAGCTCCCGCTGCAGGGCCTGCCAGCGGCCCTCGCCCGGCTCGACCTTGCCGCCCGGGAACTCCCACAGCCCCCCTTGATGCACGTGCGCGGGGCGCCGGGATACCAGTACCTCGCCCCGATGATTGTAGATAACCCCCACGGCTACGTGTACCGGTGCGTCGGCGCCGCCCTGACGGCCGCCGGAGCGCCCCGCTTGCCTGCCGCTCATCGAGCCCTGGCGGAGCGGCTTTGCTCCGCGGGATCGCCGCCCGCCCCGATCGCGGAATTTGTGGCTAAGTTCACATGGGTCATGCAAAGGAACGCACAGTCATCCGGCGCCAACTTGGTATCCTTTGCACCAGCTTCCGGACAATCTTCGTAAACACACATCTTCTGAAGGAGACAGGCAAATGTTCAAGTTGGCAGTGATAATATTGTTCGCCGTTATGATGTGGGATTCCAGCCTTATCCACTCGATCACTCACTACCGGGACTATCTGCTCGGCGGCGTGCTGGCGCTGATGCTCCAGCCCTGGGTCATGCGCCAATTGGACTGACCCGGCGAGGCATTCAGTGAACGGAGGTGACGGATTTCAGACTGCCGCGTGCCCCCAAGGAGGGTCAGGCGTACACGTCGATCGCCGGTGCCGGGGAAGGGGCCGTCAGCCGGGCATGGTAGGTGTACACAGAAATGGCGCGCCGGGCCGACAGGAGGCCGTCGACCCGATAATCGCCGCGGTAGGTATAACCTTGCCCGCCCCCATGGACGGAAGGCCCGGCGGCCTTTGCGCGGCCCTTGAGCAATTCGCCTTCCATGCCATGCTCGTTTGGCACGTGGTTTGCTTTATTAGGGCGAGCCGCCTCACGGCCGGGGCGCGGCACCACCGCCGTCGAGGCCGGCGTATGCACCGCCAGCTGACGCGGCGGAGGCAGGGAAGCGTTGTAGGCGATTTTCATGGGTTGCCCTCGCGTGACCCCTCTAAGGCTCGGACGGCCCTGTCTTTGATCCATGCTGGATTCCCCCGACCCGCATCCGACACCCGTGTGCTGCAGCGGGCGCCGGGCCGACCGGTCGTGGCGGGCCTGAGCCCCGCCGCCCACTGCTCAGAAGTGTATATTTAGCCCCGCAACGACGCCGGAATCAACTGTTTTTGATGAGCGGCCGCTAATACCCACACGAATTGTACGTAAACCCACATATACGTAGGAGTCGGGGAGCACCTCATAGCCCAGGCGCACCATGGCCTGGAGGAAGCTCGTTGCATCTATAAACGTTAGGATTTTCGGCGCGTAGAAGAGTTCCGCGCCGATCGCCACCCGGGGAATGGGGGGCGGGTTGTACTGGGCCGCCCCTTCCAGGGCCAGGGCCATCGCCCCCTTGCTCTGGATCCGCCCGCCGAACAGTCTCGCCCCCATGCCGACGAGCAGCCCCGGCGACCCGGTGCCGGCCTGGCCCTGCAGCCTGAGCCCGGTGCCCATGAGAAAATCGCCGCCGGACGTAAACAGGGCGCTGCCGGTAACCACGGTGTTGTTGTGACGGGAATGCTTGGCGATGGCGTCGCTCAAGACAAATTGCACGGTATCCCCGTCAAGATTGATATCCAGGTCTTGGGCCAGTGCGCTGTGAGTCAGACAAAAGACGCCGATGGCGCAGATCAATCGCCGATACACGATACCACTCCTGAAGGGCTATCCCTTGTTATGCAATTTGTACCTACCGATGGTTTTCCGGTCACAGCCGCCTGCAGTCATTCAATGCGTGGTGGGCAGGGGGTAACGGGGTCGACCAGGACGTGCAGACTTTATCACAATCGTCCATATCACCAAAACACGCCCACCTGCCCGACGCGCCGTCACCCGGGAAACGGCGCGCGGGCACACACCCATATATCGACCCTTGCGACACCGGCACGGGACAACACGCCGGCCATCTCCGCCACGGTTCCCCCCGTGGTCATGACATCATCGACAATCGCCACGTGCCGGCCCTGCGGGGCGCGGGCGAGGGCAAACGCCCCCTTGATGTTGCGCCGCCGCGCCCGACCGCCCAGCTGAGCCTGGGGCGATGTGGCGCGGGTACGCACACAACAGCCGGCGTCAAGGCGCACGCCCAAGGCCCTGGCGGGCGGACGTGCGATTTCCAGGGCCTGGTTGTAACCGCGCTCGCGCAGCCGCCGCCCGTGCAGGGGTACGGGGATGATCACCTGAGGCTTGTCGTCTTCCAGTCCCGCCACATATTCGGCCAGCAGCACACCCAGGGATCGGGCATCGCTCAGCCGCTGGTGGTACTTCGCACCGTAGATCAGCCCGTCGATGGGGGCCTGATAGAGGAAGGGGGCATAGACACGGTAGTAGGGCGGCGGCCGCCTCTGACAGCGCCCGCATAGATCGGCGCCGACAAGGGGTAACGCACACCGTCGGCAGCAAGGCCCGCCGTAGGGCAAATCCCCGCGGCAACCGCGGCACAGCCCGCAGGCCGACTGGGCCTGCGCGCCGCACAAGGCGCACACCGTGCCGCCTTGTACGGACCACCGGCTCGATCGTTCCCTGATCATGAGCGGATTCCCTCCCGCACTGCTCGAGCCCAGCCGCATCCCCGGCCAGGCGAATAGTCGCACCCGCGGCCCTCGTTGCCGCCGGTGACAATGTATAATCGTTACATTACGACTCACTGCATGGGGTCACGGACCCATCATAAACGAATCCCCGCACGGAATGGAGACCCGGTGAACGCCGACAGGCCCGCCGTTACGAAACGGCTTGCACAGATACTGAGCCGGCAAAGGGCCGACTCCCTGTACCGGGAACGCCAAGTCGCGGAAGGCCCCCAGGGCATCGAGGTCATGATCGACGGCCGGCCCCTGCTGTCGTTCTGCAGCAACGACTATCTGGGACTGGCCGGCCACCCGGAGGTGGTGGCGGCCCTGCAGGAGGGGGCGCGGCGTTTCGGGGCAGGCAGCGGCGCCTCTCACCTGATCAGCGGCCACAGCCGCGCCCATCACGCCCTCGAAGAGGAACTGGCCGCGTTTACCGGGCGCCCGCGGGCCCTGCTGTTCTCCACCGGCTACATGGCCAACCTCGGCGTCATCTGCGCCCTGGCGGGCCGCGGCGACACCGTCTTCGAGGACCGGCTCAATCATGCCTCGCTCATCGACGGGGCGCTGCTCAGCCAGGCCCGCCTCAGGCGCTACCCCCATGGGGACACCCGGAACCTCGGCTCGTGGCTGGAGCGGCACGGGGCCGACAACCCCCTCATCGCCACCGACGGCGTATTCAGCATGGACGGGGACATGGCGCCCCTGCCCGCGCTGGCGGCCCTGGCGCGGACCCACGGTGCGTGGCTCATGGTGGACGACGCCCACGGCCTGGGCGCGATGGGCCCCGGCGGCGGGGGCACCCTGGCGCATCACGGCTGCACGGCCGACGACGTGCCCATCCTGGTAGGCACCCTGGGCAAGGCGTTCGGCACCTTCGGCGCCTTCGTGGCCGGTAGCGAGGAGCTCGTCGAGGTCCTGATACAGCGGGCGCGCACCTATGTCTACACCACCGCCCTGCCGCCGGCGGTCGCCCATGCCACCCGCACCAGCCTGCGGCTGGTGCGCGAGGAGCACTGGCGCCGGACCCACCTGAATGCCCTGATCACCCGGCTGCGTGCCGGGCTCGCCGGGTTCGACCTGCCCCTGCCCGCCGGGCAGACACCGATACAGCCCGTGGAGGTCGGTGACGCCGACAAGGCCCTCGCCCTCAGCCGGGGGCTGCGCCAACGGGGCATCCTGATCCCGGCGATCCGCCCGCCCACCGTGCCCCAGGGGCGCGCCCGCCTGCGCATCACCCTGTGCGCCGCCCATGATGAGGCGCACGTGGACCGCCTCATCGACGAGTTGGCCCGCCTGTTATGAGCCTGTACACCCGTACCCTGGGCGAGGGCCCGGACCTGGTGATGATCCACGGCTGGGGGCTGCACGGCGGCATATTCGACGGGATCGCAACGGCCTTGTCCCGGGCGTGGCGGGTAACGCTCATCGACCTGCCCGGTCACGGCCGCAGCCACGGCACGCCCCTGGACCCGGACCTGCCCCGCCTGGCGGCGCAGGTCGCCCGCGCGGCACCGGCGGGAGCGGTGTGGCTCGGGTGGTCCCTGGGCGGGCTGGTCGCCATGCAGCACGCCATCGACCGCCCCGAGGACCCGAGCGCCTTGATCCTGGTCGCCACTACGCCGCGATTCGTCGCAGACGGGTCATGGCCGGGCATCGCCCTCGAGACCCTCCAGACATTTACCCGCGGGCTCAAGGACGATTACCTGAGCACCCTGCGCCGCTTTCTCGCCCTGCAGGTGCAGGGCTGCGCCGATCACACCGAGCTGCTGCGCCGGCTCAGGCAGCAGATGCTGCGCTACCCGCCCCCCTCGGCCGAGACCCTGGAGGCCGGTTTGACCCTGCTGGCGGGCACGGACCTGCGCCCGCGGCTGGCGCGCATTGCCCACGCCGACGTTTTTAATCTATGGTGAGTATGACCGCATTGTACCGGCACAAGCCGTCGCCGCCTTCTCCCGTCGGCTGGAACGCGGTCGGCCGCACTGCTTGAAGGGCGCGGGCCACGCCCCGTTTCTTTCACACCCGGATGAATTTCTCACAATTGTTGGTGCACTGAGCGATGAAACCTGAACAGCCACAGGCCGGCGACTATCGCCTGGAAAAACGCCGGGTGCGCGCCTCGTTCGAGCGGGCCGCCGAGCGGTACGACGACTACGCCGTCCTGCAGCACGAGGTCGGCGACCACATGCTGGAGCGCCTCGCGCTGGTCCGCCACGAGCCGCGGCGCATCGTCGACATCGGCGCCGGCACGGGGCGGGCGACCCTGGCCCTGGGGCGGCGCTACAAAAAATCCCGGATCATCGCCCTCGACCTGGCCCACGGCATGCTGCGCCGGGCGCGCCGGCGCCTCCCCCTGTGGATGAAGTGGCCCGGCAGGTACCGGTTCGTATGCGCGGACGCCGAGCGACTGCCCCTGGCCGACGCCAGCGTGGACATGATCTTCTCCAACCTGGCCCTGCAGTGGTGCAACGACCTGGACGGTACCCGGGGAGTTTCGCCGCGTGCCGACCCCCGGCGGCCTGGTGATGTTCACCACCTTCGGACCCGACACGCTCAGGGAGCTGCGCGCCAGCTGGACCCGGGTCGACGCCCGCACCCACGTCAACATGTTCATCGACATGCACGATATCGGGGACGCCCTGCTGAGACACGGCTTCGCCAACCCGGTCATGGACGTGGAGCACTTCACCCTGACGTACCGGGACGTCTTCCAATTGATGCACGATCTGAAAAACCTGGGGGCCCACAACGTCACCGGCGGCCGCGCCCGGACCCTGACGGGCAGGGGGCAATTGAAGGCCGTCGAGCAGGCCTACCAGGAATTCCGCCGCGACGATCGGCTGCCCGCCACCTACGAGGTGATCCACGGCCATGCCTGGGCCTCTGAGCAGGCACCGCGCCGCCAGGCGGACGGTCAGACCGTGGCAATACCGGTGGATACCCTCAGGCAGTCCCGCCCATGACGGGCGGCGTCTTCGTCACGGGCACCGACACCCACGTGGGCAAGACCTGGATCTCGCTGGGCCTGCTGACGGCCCTCAAGGGGCGGGGATTGCGGGTGGGGGCCATGAAGCCCGTGGCCAGCGGCTGCACCGATACCGCGCAGGGCCTGCGCAACGACGATGCCCTGCGCCTGCAGGCGACCGCCAATGTCCCGCTGCCCTACGAGCGGGTGAACCCTGTCAGCCTCGCCCCCCCCATCGCCCCCCACCTGGCGGCCCGCGAGGCGCACACGCGGATCGACGTAGACGCGCTGGCCGCCGCCTATCGGGAGATCGCCCGCGAGTGCGATTGGACGGTTGTCGAGGGCGTGGGCGGGTGGCGGGTGCCGCTGAACGACTCCCAGACCCTGGCGGACCTGGTCAAGGCCATGGGCCTGCCGGTGATCCTGGTGGTCGCCATACGCCTGGGCTGCCTGAACCACGGCCTGCTCACCGCCGAGGCCATCCGGCACGAGGGCGTTGAACTGCGGGGCTGGGTGGCCAACCGGACGGACCCTGAGATGCCCAATGCCCAGGACAATATCGACGCCCTGCGGGCGCGTCTCGACGCGCCGCTGCTGGGCGTTGTGCCGTATCTGTTCGACTGCGATCAGGGAGCCATCGCCCAAGGGCTGGACCTGGCACCTCTGGCGATAGCCGGGGGCGGTCGGCGGGGAGAATAAAGGGCCGCCCTCCCCCGTGGGAGAGGGGCGGTATTGCTAGGTAACTTCTGCACCGGCCACTGAAGCGGCGCTCACGGCGTTGCAAAGGGGTTACAACGCGAAGTATTATACAGGTCCCTAGGCCATTGCCGAGCGAAGCTTTTTGATGGCGTTCTTTTCCAATTGGCGGATACGCTCGGCGGACACCTGGTACTCGTTCGCCAACTCCTGGAGGGTGGGCTTGCCGTCTTCGGCCAGCCACCGCTGCTCGAGGATCCGGCGGCTGCGCACATCCAGTGATTCCAGGGCCTGATGCAGCCTCCCCGAGGTGTGCTCGGACCAGTCGTCGTCTTCGAGCTGGGCAGCGGGGTCCGACCGCCCGTCGGTCAGATAGGCCGCCGGGGCGAATGTCGGATCGTCGTCGTCGCGTCGTTGGCGCTGTGGGCGTCGAACGACACATCCTGGCCGGTCATGCGCTTTTCCATCTCCAGGACCACCTTGGGGCTGACGCCCAGATCCTTGGCCACCGTGTCCACTTCGTCCTTGCTGAACCAGCCGAGGCGCTTCTTGGAGCTGCGCAGATTGAAAAACAGCTTGCGCTGGGCCTTGGTGGTGGCCACCTTCACCAAACGCCAGTTGCGCAGAATGAATTCATGTATCTCCGCCCGGATCCAATGGACGGCGAAGGAGACCAGGCGCACGTTCATCTCGGGGTCAAAGCGCTTGACCGCCTTCATGAGCCCGATGTTGCCCTCCTGGATCAGGTCGGCCTGGGGCAGCCCGTAGCCGCTGTAGCCCCGGGCGACATGCACCACGAACCGCAAGTGCGCCAGCACCAGCCGCCGCGCCGCCTCCAGATCCTCCTCATTGCGGTAGCGCACGGCCAGCTCGCGCTCCTGTTCGGCGCTGAGCATAGGGACATTGAAGACCGTCTGAAGATAGGCCTCCAGGCTCCCGATCGGTTGTAGAACCAGATCCATACCCTTCATGTGATTCCTCCGCATAAGATATTACGTTCCCTGCACGTCAAACTTTAGCACTCTAACCATAAGAGTGCCAGGGGGCTGAAAAGTTCCTTCCGCGGCCGGCCCCGCGCCCGAAAAATTCAATAATTTATTTTTATATACAATAGGTTATGCATATGCGCCGTGTTCCGCCGCCCTCAAGACGGCTCGATGGCGCTCAGGTGGCGGCCCACGGCCAGCCAGGCCCCCGTGTACCCCAACAAGGTGGCGGCGCCCAGGACCGCGCCGGCAGTCCCCGCCCCCAGGGTATGCAGGTCGAAATTGGCGCTGTAGGACAGGGACAGGCGCTCCACGGGCCCCTGCATCATCCACAGGCTCCCCTCCACGAACAGGCAGGCACTGACGCCCCCCAGGACCCCGTACCAGCAGCCGTAGTAGAGGAACGGCCTGCGGATGAATGCATTTGTCGCGCCAATCAGTTTCTTGATCTCGATCTCCTCGCGGCGGTTCTCGATGGCCAGGCGGATGGTATTGCCCACGATCAACAGCACCCCGATGCCGAACAGCCCGGCCACGATCAATATGCCCCGCTTGGCCAGCGCCATGATGGCGTAAAGGCGTTTCACCCACTGCATGTCCAGGTTGACCAGGTCCACCCCGGGCAGGGTGCGCAGGTGCTTGACCAGGGCCTGGATCGCCCCCGGGCCGTTGCGGTCCGGGGCGGGATGCACGATCAGTACCGGAGGCAGGGGATTGTCCTGAAGCGCGTCCAGGGCGTCACCGAAGCCCGACCCGCGGCGGAACTCGGCCAGGGCCTGGGCGGGGGAGATATAGTCCACGGACTTGATCCCGTCCATGCCCTGCAGGCTCCCGGCCAGGTCGCGGGCATCGCCCTCCCCCGCGCCCTTTTTCAGAAACAGGGAAATCTGTACGGCGCTGTCCCATCCGGCGGTCGCGCTCTGGACGTTCTTAAGCAGGACATACATCCCCGCCGGCAGGGCCAGGGAGATTCCGATAACCGCGACGGTCATCAGGCTCGCCAGGGGCGTCTTGACGATGTAGCCCATGCTGTGCCCCAGGCACCGCCAGTGATGGGTCAGGTAGCTGCCCAGGGACGCGGCGGGGGCGGCCTGCTCCCTGCGGGTCGCCCGCGCCCGCCGGGGCGGGTCGCCCGCCGGGCCGGGGACGGGCCACCCGGGTGGCACCCGATCCGTATCTCACGCGCGTCCCCCGGGGCGGGTATCGCCGGACAGGCGCCCCTCCTTGAGGGTGAGGGTGCGATGATCGAGAGCGGATATCAGCTCGATGTCATGGGTGGCGATGACCACGGTAACCCCCACCTGGTTGAATTGCTCGAACAGCTGCATGATCTCCCGGGACAGGTCCGGATCCAGATTGCCCGTGGGCTCGTCCGCCAGCAGCAGGGGGGGCTTGTTGACCACCGCGCGGGCGATGCCCACCCGCTGCTGTTCGCCGCCGGACAGGGTGATGGGGTACATCTTCTCCTTGCTCAACAGACCGACCTTGTCCAGGGCGGCCCTCACCCGCCGCCCCACTTCCCGGGGGCGATGGAGGCCGGCGATGGTCAACGGCAGGGCGACATTGTCGAACACCGTCCGGTCATGCAGCAGTTGGTGATTCTGAAAGATGATGCCGATATCACGGCGATAATAAGGGATCTGGTGCCTGGAGACACGGGCCAGGTTGCGGTTGTTGATGATGATCTGCCCGTAAGAGGGGCGCTCGATCAGGGCGAGCAGCTTCAGGAACGTGCTCTTGCCCGCGCCCGAGTGGCCCGTCACGAACACGATCTCCCCCTCGTCGACCTCCAGACCGATGCCGTTCAGCGCCTCATGACCGCTGGGGTAGCGCTTGCCTACCTGATTGAATTGAATCATCACGACCCGCCCAATGCCCCCTCGTATCCCGCGGGCGCCGCGTTACTCACCCGTTTCCGTGGCCAGACTTTCCTCATCGATCAATGCATCGATGAATTCATTTGCGCTGAATTCGCGCAGGTCCTCGATCCCCTCGCCGAGGCCGATAAAGCGTATGGGGATACCCATCTTCTTGGCGATGGCCAGCAGGACGCCGCCCTTGGCCGTGCCGTCCAGCTTGGTCACCGCCAGGCCCGTAACGCCCACGGCCTCGTGGAACTGCTGGGCCTGGGCCACGGCATTCTGGCCGATGCCCGCGTCGAGGACCAGCATCACCTCCTGGGGGGCGGAGGCGTCCAGCTTGGCGACCACCCGCTTGATCTTCTTCAGTTCCTCCATCAGGTTCTTCTGGGTATGGAGGCGTCCGGCAGTGTCGGCGATGAGGACATCGACCTTGCGCGCCTTGGCCGACTGCATGGCGTCATAGACCACCGAGGCCGGGTCGGCCGCGTGGGCCTGGGTCACCACCGGGATATCATTGCGCTCGCCCCACGCCGTCAGCTGTTCCACGGCCGCGGCGCGAAACGTGTCCCCGGCGGCAAACATGACCGAGTAGCCCGCGTCCTTGAACCGTTTGGCCAGCTTCCCGCTGGTCGTCGTCTTGCCGGAGCCGTTGACGCCAACCATCAATATAACGAAAGGCGCCTCACCGGCGCCGATCGCCAGCGGTTGCTCGCAGGGCTGCAGCAAGGACAGCATGTCATCGCGCAGGGCCTGGTACACGGCCTGGGCATCCGCCAGGCGGTGGTTGCGCGCCCGTTCGTTCAGGTCGTCGATAATGGCGCTCGCAGCCTCCACGCCCACATCGGCGGTCAACAGCAGGGACTCGATCTCTTCGAGCAGCTCCTCATCGACGGTCTTCCTGCCGCGCAGCAGCTGCGCCAGCCCCTTGCCCAGCCCTTCGCGGGTACGCCACAGGCGTTCCTTCAGCCGGCGCAGCACGCCGCCCTTGGCCTTCGCCTCCGTCTGTTGAGGCTCGCCGCTGTCCTTGTTCTTTTTGAAACCCCACACCATTGCCTTATGCCACCTGCTTCGACGACGGATCAAAAAGGCCCATTGGCCTTGTGGATTCGCAACCCCCGGTCGTTACCATTGACGCGTGATAGATCATCGGGACGTGATACGCTATCCTACCACTACTGACCATATAGGGTTAACCTGCAATTGTTCGCCCCGCGCGATGAGCGGCGGCGGGGAATCCAGGTGACGCAATCCCGGAGAGATGCCCATGCCACATGCGTTACGCCGCATATCAGCAATCCTTTGTCTATGCATTTTTTCGACCGCCGGCCTCGCCGCCCATGGCGCTCCGTCGGCCCACGAGTTTACCCTGAAAAACGGCTTGAAGCTCATCGTCAAGGAAGACCATCGCGCGCCGGTGGTCGTGTCCCAGATCTGGTACAAGATCGGCGCCAGCTACGAGCACGACGGCATCACGGGGATCTCCCACATGCTCGAGCACATGATGTTCAAGGGCACGAACAAGCACCCGCCGGGCGAGTTCTCCCGCATCATCAACGCCAACGGGGGGAGCGAGAACGCCTTCACCGGGCGGGACTACACCGCCTATTTTCAGAGCCTGGAGAAAAGCCGCCTGAAGATCAGCTTCGAGCTGGAGGCCGACAGGATGCACAATCTCACCCTGCCCAAGGATGAATTCAAAAAGGAGCACCAGGTGGTCATGGAGGAGCGGCGCCTGCGCACCGACGATGACCCCCAGGCCCTGACCGATGAGCAGTTCAACGCCACCGCCTTTCTCACCGGGCCCTACCACCACTCGGTCATCGGCTGGATGGACGACATCAAGCACTTGACCGATGCCGACGTCAGGGCCTGGTACAAAAAGTGGTACGCCCCCAACAACGCCACCCTGGTGGTCGCCGGCGACGTGGACCCGGACAAGGTCCACAAGCTGGCCGAAAAGTATTTCGGCCCGGTCAAGGCACGCAAGATCCCCGAGCTCAAGCCCCGCGCGGACATCGAACAGCAGGGCCTGCGCCGCATCACCGTAGAGGCGCCCGCCGAGGTGCCCTATCTGATCATGGGCTACAAGGTGCCGGTGGTCAGGACGGCCAAGGTATCGTGGGAGCCTTATGCCCTTGACGTGCTGGCCGGTGTACTGGCCGGCGGCGACAGCGCGCGCCTGCCCCGGGATCTTATCCGGGGCAGCCAGGTCGCGGCCAGCGCCGACGCCGGCTATGACCTCTATCAGCGCTACAACACCGTGTTCGAACTGGACGGCACCCCCGCCCAGGGGCACACCGTCGACGAGCTCCGCCAGGCCCTGGAAAAGGAAGTCAAAGCACTCCGGGAAAAGCCCATCGCCGAGGACGAGCTCGACCGGATCAAGGCCCAGGTGGTGGCCCAGAAGGTATACCAGCGGGATTCGGTGTTCTATCAGGCCATGCAGATCGGGATGCTCGCCACGGTGGGGCTCGACTGGCGCCTGGCGGACAAGTACGTGGACCGCATCCGCGCCGTGACCCCGCAGCAGGTGCAGCAGGTCGCCCGCAAGTATCTGACCGAGGAGCGCCTGACCATCGCCAACCTGGTCCCGCAATCCGCCCATGCCAAACAACCCGCGCAACAGGATTGATATGCCCATGATCGGTAGACACGCACGCAGCCATCACCATACCCTGCACCGGCCCGGGACCGGACGACGGCTCCTGGCACTGATCCTGACCGGCCTGGCGCTGTACGCCGCACCGCACCGGCAGGCCTGGGCGGTGCCCACGATCCAGCACTGGCAGACCGGCAACGGTGTCCGGGTGCTGTTCGTCGAGACCCACGAGTTGCCCATGGTGGACATCAAGGTGGTGTTCGACGCCGGCAGCGCCCGCGACGGCGGCAAGGCCGGTCTGGCGCGCCTGACCAGCTCCCTGCTGAACGAGGGCGCCGGCGACCTGAGCGTGGACCAGATCGCCCGGCGTTTCGAAGGCGTGGGCGCTCAATACAGCGTCAGTTCCCAGCGCGACTATGCCACCGTGGGCCTGCGCAGCCTTACCGACCCCCAGCTGCTCAACCCGGCGGTCGAGACTCTGGCCACCGTGCTGCACGAGCCCACTTTCCCCGCAGTCGCCTTTGACCGGGAGCGCAAGCGCATGCTCGTGGACCTGCAGCAGCAGAAGGAGTCCCTGCAGGACATCGCCGAGCGGCGTTTTTATGCGGCGCTGTACGGCGACCACCCCTACGCCACCCCGCCCTCGGGGACCAAGGACGCCCTCCAGGCCCTGAGCCGGGACGACGTGGTGGGCTTTTACCGCCAATACTACGTGGCCGCCAATGCCCTGGTGGTCATCGTCGGTGACCTGGACCGGGGCAAGGCGAAGCACCTCGCCGACGCCGTGGTCGGCAAGCTCCCCGAGGGCGGCGCACCGCCGCCGATCCCCAAGGCCGAGGACCTGTCCAAGAGCGACACTGTCCGGGTAGATCATCCATCCACCCAGACCCATGTCATGTCCGGCCAGGTAGGCATCACCCACGAGGACAAGGACTACTTCCCGCTCTATGTGGGGAATCATATCCTGGGCGGCAACGGCCTGGTCTCGCGCCTCAGCGAGGAAATTCGCGAGAAGCGCGGCCTGTCCTACTACGCATTCAGTTATTTCGAGCCCATGCGCGCCCGGGGGCCGTTCGTGATGGGCCTGCAGACCCGCAACAATCAGGTCGAAAGCGCCGTCGACGTGATGAACAAGACCCTGGCAGGATTCGTGGCCGACGGCCCGACGGCGAAGGAGCTGAAGGAGTCCAAGCAGAACATCACCGGGGGCTTCCCGCTGCGCATCGACAGCAACGGCAAGATCGCCGGCTACCTGACGTTCATCGGGTTCTATGGACTGCCCCTGGACTACCTGAATACATTCAACAAGCACGTCGAGCAGGTCACCCTGGCCCAGATCCGTCACGCCTTCCAACACCACGTGCATCCCGATAAGCGCCTGACGGTCATCGTGGGAGGGGGGGCGATACCCGCCGCCGCCCCGTGAGCCCCAAGCCCGAGCTCGGCCAGCTGCGCATCATCGCGGGCAAGTGGCGTCACCGGCGGGTGACCTTTCCCGACGTGCAGGGCCTGCGGCCGACGCCGGACCGGGTCCGCGAGACCCTGTTCAACTGGCTGCAGCCGTACATCGAAGGGGCCACGTGTCTCGATCTGTTCACGGGCAGCGGGGCCCTGGGCGTGGAGGCCCTGTCCCGCGGCGCCGGCCATGCGGTGATGGTGGAACAGGACCCCCGGGCGATCGGCCACCTGCGCGGCCAACTGGAGGCACTGGGTGCGACCGCGGACCAGGCGCGGGTGATTCAAGCCGACGCCCTGTCCTACCTGCGGGGCCCGGCCGAGACCTTCGACGTGGTATTCGTCGACCCACCGTTTCACACGTCACTGATCGAGGACAGCTGCCGGCTGCTGGACCAGGGGCCGTGGCTGGCCCCCAACGCCAGGATCTATCTGGAGATGGCGTGGACCCCCGCCGCTCCGGCGCTGCCGGCCCGGTGGCGGCTGCTGCACCACAAGCGGGCGGGCGATGTCGGGTACGCATTGGCCTGCGTATCGAATTAGCGAAACTGGTCATCCCCGGCCGCGCGTGGCATTCTATGGCCGAGTACCGCCGCATGAATAAAAAAGCACCCGTTAACCCATGACCGTTACGGCCATCTACCCCGGCACCTTCGACCCCATCACCCACGGTCACAGCGACCTGGTGGCGCGCGCCGCGCGCCTGTTCGACAAGGTCATTGTCGCCATTGCCGCCGACCCGCCCAAGACGCCCATGCTGTCCCTGGATGAGCGCCTGGAGCTGGCCTGTACGGCGCTGGACGGTGCCGAGCGGGTGGAGGTGTGCGCCTTCCGGGGGCTGCTGGTCAATTTCGCGGCGCAGCGCAACGCCCAGGTGATCCTGCGAGGGCTGCGCGCCGTCTCGGACTTCGAGCACGAGTTTCAACTGGCCGGCATGAACCGCAAACTGGCGCCCCAGGTGGAGACCCTGTTCCTCATGCCGGCGGAGCACTACGCCTACATCTCCTCGAGCCTGGTGCGTGAAATCGCCGCCCTCGGCGGCGACATCTCGGACTTCGTCCACCCCGAGGTCAAGGCCGCGCTGCAGCGTCGCATGAAACCCGGGACCGGCGGCTCCTGATGCCATCACCGGACAGACGCCGCACCCCGTGGGCGGGCCGCCCGCTCCTGTGTCTGGCCCTCATTACGGTATTGCTCGCCGGGCCGGCGGCGGCCGACGCCGTCACGCCCCCGGAGGCCGCCGTCGCGACCAGCCAGCCCCTGGCCACCCGGGCGGGCCAGGAGATCCTCGCCGCCGGGGGCAATGCCTTCGATGCTGCGGTGGCGGTCACGGCGGTGCTGGCGGTGGTCGAGCCCACCAGCTCGGGACTCGGCGGCGGCGGCTTCTGGCTGCTGCACACGGCCGGCGACCAGCGCAACGTCATGATCGACGGGCGCGAGCGCGCGCCCCTGGCCGCCCGCCGGGACATGTACCAGACCAAGCAGGGCGATGTCATCCCCAAGCTTTCCATCGACGGACCGCTGGCGGCGGGCATCCCGGGGAGCCCCGCGGCCCTGGTCTACATCGCCGAGCATTACGGCACGCTGCCCCTGTCCCGGCTGCTCGCGCCGGCCATCCGTTACGCCCGCCGGGGCTTTCCAGTGGATGAACACTACCGGCGGCTGGCCCGCTTTCGCCTCCAGGTCCTGCGCCGCTCGCCGGCCGCCGCCGCCACCTTCCTGGTCAACGATCAGGTCCCGGCCTTGCATGCAATGATCAAGCAGCCGGCGCTGGCCAGGACCCTGGAGGCGATCGCCAAAGAGGGGAAGAAGGGCTTTTATCAAGGCCCCGTGGCGCAACATCTCGTGGACGGGGTGCACAAGGCGGGGGGGATATGGAGCATGCGCGATCTGGCCCGATACCAGGTCGTTGAGCGCCGGCCGATCGAGGGGCGCTACCGCGGCGCACATATCATCTCCGCCGCCCCGCCTTCCTCAGGGGGCATCGCCCTGGTGACCATGCTCAATATCCTGGCCGGCTACGACCTGGACAAGCTGGCGCCGGTGACCCGCAAGCACCTTGTCATCGAGGCCATGCGCCGCGCCTATCGCGACCGCGCCCAATACCTGGGTGACCCCGATTTCGTGAACATACCGGTCAAGCGCCTGACCAGTCCCTATTACGCCGCCGGCCTGCGCAACGCCATCCGCCTGGACAAGGCCACGCCCAGCGCCATGCTGCCCGGCATCCGCAGCAAGACCGAGGGACCCGATACGACACACTTTTCCATTCTCGACGGCCAGGGCAATCGGGTTTCCGCCACCATGTCGGTGAATTACCCCTTCGGCTCGTGCTTCGTGCCCCCCGGGACGGGGGTGTTGCTCAACGACGAAATGGACGACTTTTCGTCCAAGCCCGGGACGCCGAATGTCTACGGCCTGGTCGGCGCCGAGGCCAACGCCATCGCGCCGGGCAAACGCCCCCTGTCGAGCATGACCCCCACCTTCGTCGAAGGCCCCAAGGGCGTGGCCCTGCTCGGCACCCCCGGTGGCAGCCGTATCATCACCATGGTCCTGCTCGGCACCCTGGACTATATGCGGGGGCATCTCCCCGAGTCCTGGGTGAGCCTGCCGCGCTATCACCATCAATACCTGCCGGACAAGGTCCAGTTCGAGCCCGGCGCGTTCTCGGACGAGGAGCAACAGGCACTGCAGGCCATGGGCTACGCACTCAAACCGTTACATCACCGTTACGGCAACATGCAGGCCATCCTCTGGCGACCGGACCAGGGCCGGGTATGGGCGGCGAGCGACCCGCGCGGCGTCGGCCGGGCCGTCGTTGTCCGCCTTGAGGGCGCCGCGTCGGGCCATTGAAATCGACGCCGCGGTCAGCGGCAAGGCTCATCGCAGTTGTCGCAGGTGCGAACTTTGGTTAGACTCTCTGCTTTTGAATCCTTCGATAAATCATCAGGAGACTGTTGGGACAAAACCTCAAGCAGCCGGCGCCACGGGCATCGAGTGAGACATCGATGGCAAGATAACCGCCCCCCAGCCGGCCCGCTAAATGTTGACTTGTCCGCACCTGTTTAACCCTCCATGGCGCAACCAGAACAGCGACACATCCTCAAATTTCTGGTCGGTTCGGCCGTCTTTTTTTTCGTCGGCACGGTCCAGGGCGTGCTCCAGGTCCTGCCGCCGATCCGGGCCTGGCTGGACTCCATCGGCAGCCCTGAGGCGGGCCCGGGTCACATGATCGATCCCCTGGCCCACGCCCACATCAACGTCGTCGGCGGCGTGGTCATCCTGGCCATGGGGATTAGCTATTATCTGTTCCCGACCATTACCGGCAAGCCGTTGTACTCCATGCGCCTGGCGAACCACTCCTTCTGGTGGACGGCCATCGGCGTGTGTCTGTTCTATATCACCCTGCTGATATTCGGCACATGGGAGGGGCTCTTATTGCTGCACGACCCGGCGGATGTACCCAAGGTCCACCACTACTACTCGCCGGTGCTCAGCGTCGCCTCGACGGTCATGGGGTTGGGGTTCTGGATGTTCGTCGCCAATATCTTATTGACTGTCCGAGACATCTACAGGAAGCCATGACCAAGGCCTGCGGCTGTCCGGAGACCTACCCGGATTGGCACAACCAGGACGTGGATCTCGGCGGGCAGTGCGTTCACATCATGCCCATCTCCGCGTTCCTGCACATGCCCCTCGCCTACGACATGTACACCAAGCGCCAGCAGCAGGCCATCGATCAGTTGCAGCTGCGCGAGCCCTGGCCGGGCTTCACCATGACCCGCACCGGGATGTTCCGGGGTCGGATCATGCGCCTGTTGGAAACCACCGAATCGCCCTCCCGCCACATCGAATTCCTGCCAAGCCCGTTTCACTTGCGCGGTTACCTCCACCGCGGCTCGGTGAGGGATATCCGCCTGCCCCTGCACGATATGTCCATTGCGCTGTTGGAAAAGGGGCGCCTGGCCAAGGAATTGTACTTGTGCTATCTAACCTGCCCCCAGTGCCGGGGCGAAGACCAGAAGGACAAGATCCTGTTGCTGCGGCGCTGGCTCGACAGCCCCCGGCTGCAAAAGCGCCTCGCCAAACAGGCGCGCAAGCAGCGACGGGAGGCGCAGGGGCGGACGCCTTAAGGCGCGCCCGTCAGCCTTCGCCTTGCGGGGAGGCCCCGGTCGGGCGGGGCGGGACCTTCAGGGGAAAGCGCAGATAACCCAAATCCCCCTCGCGCTGAATCTGCACATTGAGCACCTGCGCGCCGGGATCGTCGACCCGCGCGGCGCGGCGAAATACTCCCATGTAGCCGTCCTGGATCATTTGCTTCCATGGATTGCTTTCGTCCACCCGGATGGAGACGATGAACTTGCGCCCGTCGGGCGGTTTGCCGTCCTTGCGGGAAATGAGGACGATAAATTCGTTCATGCCGCGCACCGGCGGCGCGGGCCGGGTCTGCAAGTCAACAGTATAGCCTTTCCAAGGCTGAGGCGGGATATCGTCCTGCGGGTCGCCCCCGCACCCCGCCAGAAACAGCGCAACCAACAGCCCCACCCACGAGTATCTGACGCGCCTGCACCGCCCTTCTCCCGTCGCGACCGCCGAGGGGGCGCGCATCCATGACGGATGCGGGCTAGGACGCGTCTTTCGCATTATGCTGTAAATAAGCGGTCAACTCCTGTATCTGCGCCTTGGTCATGGGCGTCAAGACCTTCGAGACGCGGTGTTGCTGCATCCGCAGGACGACGTTGGGCCACTCCTCAGCCGTGTGGGTGGAGGGAAAAGGCGGGGCGTGGCACTCGGAGCAAAAATGCTTCAGCAGCTTGGCCCCGTGGGATGAAGGCTGGGGATAGTGGCTCTCGCTGACCTTCTCGACATCGTCATTACCGGTACACCCGACCAATAACAAGGAGACGAGCAACACCCGCCTATGCATCATCCGAGTGCTGCTTCGTGTTGTCCCGGTTGGCGCCCTGCTGCTTGGCCTTTGCCTCCTTCTTCTCTCGACGCACCGAACGCAGATCCACGATCCAGTAAATGACGAATGTCGCCACCGTGACATAGATCACTGCGCCGGGCATCCCCCAGTCGAACCATGAGCGGTGGTAGTCGGGGCGGTTCCCCCACAGCGGAAAGGTAAAGCCCACCGCCATCACGATCAACAGGACGAACAAGGCGATGAACCAATAGGGGATGTGATGCTGGGATTCGGACATCTTCTCCACCAGCTCCCAGTCCTCGAGCCCGCGCTTCCTCAGCCGCTCCTCCTCGCTGGCGTAACCGAAGTGGTCTTCCGGCACCTTACCCCACTCGGATTCACTGTGGGGGGCAAGGTCCTTCCTGTTGTCTGTCTCTGTGCCTTTGTCTTCAGCCATAACTCATGTCCTGTCTTGCTTCGTCGCAACGTACTCGAGGCGAAAGTGACCGTGCCAACCGTTGTCCGCCTCGGCATTGATCGTCACCGGGTATATGCCGGGGGGAAGGTCCTTTTTGATGTGCAGCCATACGTCGTCGCGCCCGGCGGTGACGAATTCGGCCCGGTGGGCGGACAGGGAGAAGGAACCCTTGGGCAGCCCCTCCACGTGCAACCGCACCAGGCCCGGCCGGTACAGCTTGTTCGCCACATTGATGTGGTAGTCCTGGATGTCGCCGCTCTGATACTCCTCGGCGCGGAAGGCCGACAGGCTGTAAGGCTCGTAACTCCAGATACCCCACCCGAACAAGGACAGGCCCAGCGCGAACGCGGGGAGCACCCAACGCAGGCGCTGCCCCAGGGTACTGAGGTTCTTCGCGCCGTGCTTGTAGGCATCGGGCCTTATCCCGAACTTGAGACGCAGTAACCCCGGCTCTTCCTTCTTTTCATGCAGGGTGTCGCATGCCGTGACACAGGCCCCGCAGTTGGTGCAGCTGTCAAAGGTGGCCGTATCCCGGGGGTCGATACCCACGGGACAGGCGGTCAAACAATAGCTGCACTTGGCGCACTCCTCCTCGCGGGAGGCGTCGTACTCGATGTGCAGGGTGTGCTTGGTCTTGAACACGAACTGCCAGATGCGGTACATGCACATATAGCGGCACACGTAATAGCGCATCACCGACAGGTTGACGAACGCCATGAACACATACAGGGAATAGACCCAGTGCAGGGAGGGCGCCAGGCGCGCATCCTCCTGGAACGTCAGGAACGACCATATGGCGCCCGGCGGGTAAAAATAGAGCAGGGGGATCAAGGCGACCACCATGGACGCCGCCAGCAGCTTTGCGCCCAACAGCGCCCAGTTGAGCAACTTGTTCTTCCCCGCCGAGACACGGCTGCCCGCGGTCCCGTCCCAGTCGATCACGGCGCGCTTGCCGAGCAGGCGGTAGGTGAGCTTGTTGGCCCACGAGGACAGGGTATTCTGGGGACAGGCCCAGCCGCAAAAGGCGGTGCCCACGGTCGAGTAGAGCATCACCAGCAGGCAGGCCATGGACAGCCAGAACCCGAAGACCAGGAAGAAATCGGAGAACCACACCTGGCGGCCCAGAATCACGAAGCCCGACGACACGTCGATGCGGAACACGCCGGTGGTCGGGATCAGGATGAGCAGTGCGATAAACAGCGTCTGGGTGGTAATGCGCTTCCAGGTAATGTCCTTGGCAGGCGCGTCGCTGTGCTTGCTCTGGCCATTCTGAGACTCGACCCTCACGGGTATCTTTTGCAGCAGCTCATTTCCACTCATCGCCTCGCCTCTCTAAAAATACTTGACATCACGCTCGTTGTCCCACCGCCGTAAACGGCCATCGCCCTCCTGGATTACGGATAATATTTTCTTTTAGGACAAGGACTTAAAAAACGCCGCGCCCCTGCCGCCCGAGCCTCTATATTAGCACTGCGCCCCCTTCCAATAAAGCGCGTGAACCGGGTTCGCCGGCGGTACAGAGAGGCCCGCGCAGGCGCTTGCCTTTTGTGCATCGATCTAATAAGCTTTGCTATATTGTCAAGCAAACCTATTATCAAGTCCGGTGGCAATAACAAACAGGAGGAACCGCTGTGGTACAAGACATAGGCTTTAATATATTAGTACCCCTTTCCATATTTTCGTTCATTATCATAGGGGCAATCTTCTTCGGCAGCGTCGCCCTGGACGACCTGGTTCGGCGCAGACAGGAAAAGAGCGGACAGCGGTAAGCAACGCAACCGGCAGTACCCGCCCATTGCCCTCGGCAACGGGGAAGATGGGCGAGTGTTTTCACTGACAACAATTAAAAATAAATAATAACAAAGCGACCCGCTGAAATCCCCCGGTGATTGGATAGTATCCGAGCGCCGCGGGATTTTTTATTGCCCGCCCTCTTCTCCCTGTCCCGCCCTCGCCGGGGCGCCCACCCGAGCCAAGGGACTGATCTTTCTGATCCTGTCCAAGTATGCCCGCGCACGCTCGGGGTGACCGGCCTGCCTTTCCAGACGCCACAGGGCGCGCAGCGCCCCCACGTGATCGGGGCGGATGTTCAGGATGGTCTCGAGGGCGTGGCGCCGGTCCAGGCCATGGGCCCGGGCCTGGGACAAGGTGGCGAACATTTGATCCGCCAGACTGAAGCTGATCCAGCGATCCCGGGGATTGCCGTCATAGGCCAGGCGCAGCAGACGCTGGGCCTGGCCCTCCCGGCCCCGCAGACTCGCCAGCCAGCTGCGCGTACCCAGCTCAGTGGCCAGGTAGCCGCGCTCGAACGCCTCTGTGTCGCCCTGAGCGACGTTCAGGGCCGCTTGCGCCTCCTTCAGGCCGGGACGGTGCCGCAACAAGTAGACAAGGACTGAGACGGTATTCAGATCGCCCTGATAGCGCGCCTTGGGGAGCCGAAACTCAATGTACGGCGCCCACTCCCCCTGCACCCGCCCCGGGGGCGTATCGAGCCTGCCCCAGTAACGGCCCAGCCACGTCCACGGCCCCTCGCCGCCGGTGACCCCCCGCCGTCCGGCCTCGTCGAGCCGGCGCATGCGCCCCAGCACCGCCCCGTCCGGGTCAAAGCGGCCGTTGGGCCCCACCAGGGCGAAGCGAAAGCCGTCGATAAAGCCCACCGCGTCCGGGAATACCCGTTGAAAGGTGCGCATAACCACCTGCAGGGACTGGGGGTCGAACTGGTTCAGCGCCAGCCACTGGACATACAGCCCGCCCGGGGCGAGCCGCGCCCGGACACGCCGAAACTGCTGTACCGACAGCAGGGCGCTGCGCCCCACCAGGTCCGGGTGAAAGACATCGCCAATGATGACATCGTAGGCCTTGCGGCCGGCCTCCAGATAGTGGCGGGCATCGTCCCAGACCACCCGGGTCTTGCGGCTGATGTGATGATTGATCCGCGAGAACCACCGGTCGGCGGACACGATGGAGCCCCGCGACAGCTCCACGGCGGTGCGGTCCCTCACGGCGGGAAACGCCAGGGAGCCCGCCGCCGATATCCCCGTCCCCAACCCCAGAAACAGCACCGAGCGCGGATCGGGGTGGAGCAGCAGGGCCAGCCGCGCCTGGTCCTCCTGGACGGCCACCGCACTGGGGGCGGTGGAGGCATCCATGCGCTGCAGATCCGTGAGCAGCACCCGCTGCCCGTCGCGCTGCTGCACTACATGGGTGATTGACACCGCGTCTTCGTGAACGTACAGGTCGCGGCTGCCGCCGTGGGCCTGGGGGAGCAGCGTCGCCACGGGCGGGAGGTGGCGCACCGGCACGGCCAGGAGCACCAGGCCCGCCAGGGCCAGCCACAGCCAGCGCCCGGCGGCCCATACCATGCCGCAGGCGAACAGCATCAGGGCCGCCACGCACAAGGTCCCCGCCGACCCCAGCCATGGGATCATGATCAACCCCGTGCCCAGGGCACCGACCGCGCCGCCGAGGGCGTTGGCGCCGTACAGCCAGGGCCCATGACCGGCGGGCTCGTCGCCCAGGGTATGCGCCAGCAACGGCAGCCACGCACCCAGCACCAGCGTCACCGGCAGGGTCACCAGGGCAATCACCGCGCCCTGCCAGACCAGGGCGCCGGTCAGCGAGCCGAACTGCGCCTGCTCGGCCCATTGCGAGATCAGCGGCAGGGCCCACAGGCTGATCAGGCTGAACAGCGCGGCCAGCACCGGGAAGGCACTCAGCCAATAGCGCTGCAGACCGCGCCGGACCAGCAGGCTCCCCGCGGCGACACCGACCAGGAATACCGCCAGAATCACGGCCAGGACATACTCGGTACGCAGCAGCACCATGCCGAACAGGCGTGTCCAGGTAATCTCCAGGGCCAGGGCGGCCATGCCGATGCCGGCATATGCAAGGAGTGCCCCCAGTGCCGGGCGGGACGAGCGCTGCGGCGCCGCCTCCGCCGTGGCGGGCGGGACGATAAACGACAAGGCCAGGGCCCCAAGGGCCGCCAGCAGCCCGAGGGCGGCCACCGCCCGCACCGAGCTGGACCAGCCGATGACGGGCAACAGCCACAGGGGCAGCAGGGCCCCCAGCGCCCCGCCCAGGGTATTCAGGCCGTAGACGCAGCCGATGCTGACGGACAGCCCCCGGCACGCCCGCAAAACCACCGGGAAACCGAGCCCCATGAGCAGCGCCGGCAGGAAGAGCATCCCCAGTGCCGCGGTGAACTGCAGGGCATACCATTGGTAGATATTCGTGGCGGAGGCGGCGTGATCCAGGAACCCGTTCATGAACCCCGACAGGGCGGGCAGGCACAGGGCATACAGGGCGATCGCCGCCTCGATGGCGGCCAGGACCCGCAGGGGCCTCAGGGAGCGCATCACCCTCAGCCCCGCCAGGCTGCCGACGCCGAGGCCGGCCATAAAGGCGGTGACGGTCACCACGGCGCCGAATATGCTGACCCCGAACTGAAGGCTCAGCATCCTTACCCACAGCACCTCGTAGGCAAGCGCCGTAACCCCCGAGAGGGTGTAGATAACGAGCAAGGACCGACCCTGAACCCCCGGGTCTCTCAACAGGCGCGCCGCGGCGCTCAACGGCGCCCCGCGCGCATCACCGCCCGACATACGAGGCAGGATCAGCTATGCCCATCCGTCACCCGGCTCCCGCCGCGGTCGCCGCCGGGCCGCTTTGACACCTTCGCGGACATTGGGTCCGGAGGCGGGCTAAAAGGGAAAGAACCATACCACCGCGACCACGGCGTGGGCGATCGCCAGGAAGACGCTGATCCCGGCGCTGACCATGTGGGCAAGAAACACCTCCTTGCCGTGCAGCACCATCGCGATACCCAGGCTTGCCGTGGTAATCACGGCGATCAGCAGCGCCGCCCCCATGATGAACATGATGACCTGCTTTTCGTGATTGGGGATGGCGACGACCTGGTCGAGGGTGTGGTTCTGCTGCTTGTTGAAGGATTGCATCACCGAGACCCCCCCTTCCGACTGATCCCCCTTTTCCTCGGACGCGCCCGTGTCCTTGGCGAAGGTGGCCGCCGGGGCGACCAGCAGCAACAGCGAAAGGCAGACGATGAATGCCAGGGATGAGAGTCTACGGAGATTATTTAATCTCTGATGAGCCGCCCACGTGATTCGATTCCGCATCTTTTCCTTTGTCCTGACGTCGAAATGAAAAACGCCAGTATAAAACAACCAAGAGGATGAAGGGAGACAGTACGAGCGGCAGCAAAAATAGAAATATGAACCACGGCGTCTCGATGGTCACATGCAAATAGCGGTAACTGTCCAGTGCCCAAGCCCCCTGGGGGGCGAGCAGGGCGCCGGCCGATAGCGATAAGCCAATGACCTTACTGAGCAGACGTGGATTTTTCACTGTAACTCACACTCTGTGTAGTGCTGGCGGAAGAGGCGTCGCTGTCCTTCGCGGTACGAAAACCGTAGAAGTTCGAGGTCAGGTTGGGCAGTTGGAAATCCCGGTGATAGGCCTCGGTGGAAAAGGGATCGGACTTCCAGGAACCGCCCCGCAGGACCTTGTAGTGGCCCTTGTCCTTGACCACCATATCCGCGACCTTGAGGGACTTGTCCTTCTTCGACATGACCTTCGCCACCTTGACCTTGAACAGGTTGTCCGGGGCGTCCGACCCCGGATAGGGCGTAAAGTCGTCGCTGGTCCACTCGCTCACGTTACCCGCCATGTCGACCACCCCGAACGGGCTGGCGCCGTCCTTGTACTTGGTGACCGGCGTGGTGTCCCCCACGTTGTAATAGGTATTGACGAACTTGGGATTCATGTGGTTGCCCCACGGCCAGCGGCGGCCGTCCGTGCCCCTGGCGGCCTTCTCCCACTCGGCCTCGGTGGGGAGCCGTTTGCCGGCCCACTTGGCATAGTCCCTGGCGTCATACCAGTCGATCATGGTCACCGGGTGGAGCTTCTTGCCTCTGGGGATGAGGCCGTTGTCCCAGTTCTGCGGGGGACGATGCCCCGTTTCGGCGACGAACAAGGCGTACTGGGCGTTGGTGACCGGGTACTTGTCGATCTTGAATGCCGGGAGGGATACCTGGTGCCTGGGCTTGTCGCCGGCGTTGGCCATCCGTTGGTTGGTGCCCATGATAAAGTCGCCCGCGGGAATAGTGACCATGGTGTTGACTTCGCTCCACTGAGCAGGGGTCAGCAGCGCCTTGGCTTCGACGACCGTATACGCCGATTTCTCGGGCTTTGTTTGCTCGGCCTCCACCTTTTCCTGCTGATGCTTGGTAATATCCTCGCCGGCGGCGAGGATATGCTGTTTCGAGTTGCTGACATCGTAGGTCGCCAGGGACCGCATCTGGAGCAGGCGGTGTGAGCCCAGCATCAACACGTGGATGGTGCCTCCAATAAAAGCGAGGGCGATACAGGTCACGAACGTGGCGGCGAAGATCCGTTTGCGGGTGGCCACCTGCTCCGGCGTCAGGGTCCGCCGCAACCCGGCACGTCGGCCGCGCGACCCGTGCAGTTTGTCTGTTGTCTCACTCATTTCACTCTTTAGACTCGGAAACCGGCCCTTGAGTTGCATCCTGTTCCTGCCGCCCTCGGGCCTTGCGGATGAGGTGCTGCAGGTGCTTGGGTGTGCGGCCGTAAATCTTTTTGAACATGATCTCGCCCACGACGCCGCCGATCACGCCCGCCTCAAGCACCATGATCACCACAAAGCCCCAGAAGCCCATGGGCAACAGCGATGCATGGGGGGGGATGATGTTAAAGTGCACAACCTCATAGTAACTGATGGCGCGGGCGATCGGAGGCGGAAAATAGGCGAGGGTCTTCCCTCCCAGGCCGTAGATGAAGGAGACGACGATGCCTGCCGCCGCAGGGACCAGGAACAGGTCCGCCAGCCAGGACCAGCCGAATGTATTGATTCCCCAGAAATACTCCAACCGGACCCCTAACAGATAATCACCCAGCCGGATCACCAGTACCCCGGCGGTGACGGCGACCGCCGCCCACACCAGATCCACCAGGCCGCTCTTAGCCTTCGCCCAGGTCATTTCGCGGGCGGCGCCTTGCTTTGGGACTGGGACGTAGGGTTTGCCCGTCAGCACCTCGTATTCGGCCTTCCTGGTCTGGCGCAGATACCATCGCTTGACCTTCAGGCTGCTCATGTAATCCGCCAGGATATGCCGTTCCTCTTCCGGCAACTTGGCGTAGGACGGCATGCGGAATTCCTTCTTGAGCCGGGACGGCAGGATCTTCTGAGGGTCGTCGGCGGAGAAATACCGGTACAGCCATTCCTTGCTGCGCAGGGAACCAATGCCCTCGAGCCTTGGGGCGGGCACATTCATGGACTGGTGCATCAGGCTGTTCACGGATATCGCTATCATCTTGCGGCCCCACAGATCATGGCACTGCTTGCAGTTGAGCTGGTCTATCAGTTTGCCCGCCTTGGTCTTCAGCGCCGGGCCGGCGGTGCTGTAGAACGGAATCCCCGGGTCCGGCTCCTTGGGCTTGAGTAACGGCCAGGTGCGGTCAAAGACCAGGTAGGCGGAGAACAACACGATAAAGACAAGTGTGATTCGCTCACCTCTTTGCATGTTGCTCTTGCCGTGCTGCAACTCGAGCGGCCTTTTCCTTCAGGAACTTGTCGCGCAATGCGTATTGTTCCTTTTTGACCTCTTGCATCTTCTCGAATTCCTCGGGGGCCATATTGTCTTTGTCCTCGTCGTTGAAGATCACGTACTTGATGTCCTCATCGAATTGCATGTTCTTGGCGCCCCAGCGCATGAAGATGATCGACAGCACCAGAAGGGCGCCGGCAAAGACCAGCCAAAGATATATGGTCCAGCCATCGGGCAGGGATTGTAGCCATTGCATCATCGCATTAACTCCTCATTATCTAGAATAGGTAGCCCTGAACCATCTGGATGTAGCCGAACACAAAGGCGAACACGACGCCCATCATGATGGCACCGAACATGACCATCTCTCCACGCTTCAGACTGGTCTTACTCTTCTGCCAGTACAGATACATAATGCCCACGAAGATCAGCAGCGAGACCACCAGAAAGACGAACACCCCCTTGCCGTAGCTTTGGCTGTACAGGCCCTCGACACCCAGCAGGTTGTTCTGGCCCTTATAGTGGTACGACGCCTCCACGAGCCCGTCTCGCAGGCTCGCCAAGGGCCCCGCAACGCCCTCCAGTTGGCTACGGATCGTGGATATAACCGTGGGTAGCATAGCTGTCAGATATGGGGTCAAAAACGGAGAATCAACCTGTATGGTCAATAACTAATTAGTTAGACACGCATGCAGGTCGTGAGTTGCCTGCGTCCCGGGAAATAGCATCCACATACTTTACAGGCTTTTTGGGCAAAAAAAAATGCCACCCGAGAGGGTGGCATTTTGACACACGGAATCACCAATCTTTTTTAATTATATTCAGAAGGTTAATAGCACCCCTGTCACTTGAAGGCATCAGAATCGCCGCCTTCGCCGCGCTCGGCCTCGGCCTTGTGCTGACGCCAGTACTTGTCGACAAAGAAGATGCCGTACATGGCTGGCAGCGTAAAGACGACCAGAATGATGCAAAGCAAAACACCGGGGCCGTAATCAATATCAATCATTTGTCTTGCCCTCCCATGTTGGGTTTCCGGGAAAAGTGCGGCAGACGCTTGATTATGAGCACCATTGCCAGCGCGAAGTAGGAGACATAGAAGGCATCAATGGTATACCCCTTATCCCACCAGGGCTGGATGTGCTTGCGCTTGCCATCGGGACGGTAGGCGCCGACGAAGTTGGCGAGTACGAGCTTGTCGCCCACGACATTATAGTTGTCGAGGGGATACCCGTGACCGCCCGCCTGCTTGAGCTCGCGCAGTTGCGGCGCCAGATTCTGAAGGTCGTACCAGGTGAGAGGATGCCGTTCCAGGAGTCCCTGGGTACGTCCATCGACCGTCGGATAAACCTGCTTGTAGATGTACTGGATCTTCTGCAGGGGATCCTTGATCTTCTGCACCGCAGGGTTGTCCATCATCTTCACGAAGTCTTCGTAGATGTTGGCCGTCGGCCTCTGCCCCCACAGGGGCATGGTCAACATGAAGGCGGTAAAGGCGATAAAGCAGAGCAGTGCCACCACCGGAAACGGTATTCTGTTGTTACCTTCCCAGAGGCCGCCGAGCTTCTCGGCTTCCCACAACCGCAGGGTCTCCTTGTTCTCTTCTTCATCCGACAAGCTGTAGAGCGGATTGTCTAATTTCCACGCCATTGGTCACATCCCCCTTTATTTGAGACTCAATACCCAGTCGATTACCGCCCTGGCTTCGCTGTCAGGAGCAGGATCCGGAACGGCCGGCGGATACAGACGCTTGCCCTCCGTATATTCCTTGTACTCCTGACGCCACTTCTTGTAATCGATGGGATTGCCCTCGGCGTCCACTTTGCCCCACAGATAATCGAAGCGCGGCATGATGGAGTGCGGTTGCACGAGGCGCGGGTTGAAGAAGTGCATGGTCAGCCACTGCCTGGATGAGTTGCGTGCCGCCACGTGGAGCAGATCGGGGGCCTTGCGGTCCGAGCCGAACGCGGTGGGCATTTCACCGTTGAAGTCACCCAGGTACGGGGGGGCACCGAAGTACTGCCAATCCTGGGTCTCCTCCGGCAGCAGCGTGTGGCACCACCAGCAGCCTTCGGCCACGAACTGGGTCTTGCCCCGGGCACGATAGCGGCGGTCCTTGTCCGGCGCCGCCGCCAGCACGTCGCTGGGGGTCCAGCCCTTCGTCGCGGTGACATCTTCGATGTAATGAATATCCTCGCCCTTCCACTCACCGTCACGGATGGTGAACACCGCGCCGTCCGACTTCCGGGCCTCCTTGATGCGGCCCTTCTGCAGGCTCAGCTGCTCGACGCCTTCACCCAGCGCGCTGGGGTGAATCACGTTCGGCGCGAAGTACGTCCCCGCCTTGAAGACATAGACCGTCATCGGCGGGTCGATCTTGGCGCCGCTCTTGGGGTCCTTACCCAGGAAAACCGTGATCGGCTTGCCCTCGGGGCCCGCTAGGTTCTTGTCGGCATATTGGAAACCGGCGTCGTATCCGGTGCTCAGCTGCTTGTCCAGGGACATCTCCGTAGACACCGCCGAGCGTAAGTCGAAGCTGGGTAAGAAGAGGGTAATCATCATCGACAAACCCAGCATGCCCCCTATCCCAGCCGCACCCAATCGATATTGTTTAAAGGCCACTGCTCATCCTCCCAATCGTTGCCATAACCCCCCCGGCTGTGACGCCGGGGGGATCGCTGACGTAATTACTACAAACTACACACCGACTTGCTTGTTATTGGTGGTTGTTGATTAACGCTCGTAAGCAAGTTCGTGTGCGTACCGGCCTTCGGGGACGACGGTACCCTCGCGGGCGGTCATCCACATGTTGTACAGCCACACCAGGTTACCCGTGAACACCATGGTGCCACCGGCCCAGCGCCCGATCATGTAGGGATGCTCGGCCATCACGGTCTCGATGTAGGGCACCTCGTAGATCTTTGACGCACCCTGGATCAGGCCGGCGATGGTCATCGTCACCCAGTAGGTGATGAAGCCGATCAGGACGAACCAGAAGTGGAAGTTACCCAGGGCCAGGGAGTACAGCTTGCGCCGCATCATCTGCTGCAGGCCGAAGTAGACCGCCGCAATCTCGATGTGAGACGAGAAGCCCAGCAACGCCAGGTGGGCGTGGGCCACGATCCAGCCCGTGCCGTGGATATACCAGTTGATGGAGCGCGTCTGCTGGAAGCCGCCCTGCATGTTCAGGGGCACCGCCATCAGCACGCCGACGATGACGAACTTCATCTCCAGGTTCTCGACGAACATGCTCCACTTGCCCTTGATGGTCAGCAGGATGTTGGCGACGAACGCCACCGCCGGGATCAGGATCAGCACGCCCTCCACCGAGGCAAAGGACTTCAGCCACTCCGGCAGCGGTGCGGACATCAAATGGTGCGCCGCAGGCGTGGAGTAGAAGGCGACGATCGCCCAGAAGTTCAGATGCGCGACGCGGTGGGAGTACAGCGGGTTACCGGTGATCTTGGGGATCATGAAGTAGGCGATACCCATGGCCACCGGGGTAATCCACAAGCCCAGGATGTTGTGGGCGTTCCACCAGGTCAGGTAGGCCTCGGTCAGACCGGTGAGGTGGAAGTACTCGGGAGACTGACCGACGGTGAACACCACTGCCACCATGAAGGTACACGCGCCGAAGAACCAGTTGGTAATGTAAATACCCTGGGTACGGCGGTGGGCGATGGTCATCCACACGTTGATGCCGAGGGGCAGCACACCGAGGAAGGTGAAGGCCAGGTCGGCGGGCCAGATGAAGTCCGAGTACTCACGACCGGAGGTGAAGCCCATCCACAGCAGGAAGTCGGCCGGTGGCCAGGCTCACGTTCCAGCCGATCGCCGTCCACAGACCCGAGCTTCTCCGACCATAGCTTGGTGTTACCCAGCGCCGGGCGTCATGTACATCATGGTCATGGCGAAGGCGCCGGAGATCCACCCCAGGATCACCGCCATCACGTGCACTTGGCGCATGTGACCAAACGAGAACATTTCCGCCCCAGTCACGAAGTCGGGAAATGCCAGCTTGGCCGCGTTGTAGGACCCGAGGCCCGTGCCGACGATGAACCACAGGATGGCGGAAAAGCCGAACAAAATGGTCGCCGACCCAGGCGGGATGTCCTCGTTCTTTGCAAAAAGATATTTTAAGACACTCATTTGATACTAACCTCCCGAGCAGCTAATAGAGAAGAGACTCCTGCCCTTCGACGTGAAAGAAAAAATTGACCTCACTCCTTTTGTTTGTTCAGCAAATACCACGACAACCACATACTCGAAAAAGCCAACAATAGCCCACATGCCCCGGCAAATGACGCTAACATCTCGTTACCCCCCTTCTTATCACCAGCGCGACGTTGTTTCTTTGAGATTCGATCTCGCCGTGCTTTCTCATCGCCAGACCCCATATCATGGCGAAGGCCATACCGAACAAGATCATCATCCAGTCCACGAATCCACCGAAGGTAAAGGGGTTGTAGGCGTTGCTCAAGGGAATCCCGCCCCAAGTGTGGTACGGACCGCGGCCAACCGCGCACATGACAGCAGCGCCGAACACGCTACCATTACCCATCCCGACCAGCATCCCATTGATCACCACAGGGAATATGATCTTACCGTATGTCAATTTATTCATTTTACCCTCCCGGAAAAACAGCTTCTCACGATGCATCCTGACAGGCCAGTGAGCGCACAGGACAGCCTTCGGCGTCACCTTAATCTGAGACGATTAGAATTACCATCCCCCGCCCGAAAATGCAACCCATTTCACCGCCAGACACTCAAAAATCATACCTCGAAATCCTGGCATAATACCCTGTTCGCCGTCAAGGTTATCCCTCGACCGAATCGCCGCTCCATTTTACACCTCTGGCGACGCCGCGGCGGGGCGCCGGTGAAGATCCGCCCATGTTTGTACCTGGGCGGCGGATCTGCTAGCGTTATGGCCCTGACGGCGCACACGCCCCGGGGCGTGTGCGCCTTGGCCATTCGCCGAGACAAGACGCAGCGCCGCCGTTCACATGGAAGCTTTCATCTACATCATCGTCGCGATCAGCTCGCTGACCATGATCACCTACGTGGTGCACATGTTCATCGGCGGGCTGGTGAGCCCCGGGACCGAGCACTCGGTCATGGCCGTGGTATTGGTCGTGTGGGCCTCGGTCATCGGGGTCATGGCCTGGGACATCATCCGCCGGCGCCGTCAGCGCTGAGAGGCGTTCTGGGCCGCGCCTGAGGCCGCTTCGCCCGCCCTCTCAGTTCCTACGTGCCCCGCGCCATCGCTAGCGGTAGACCTCCAGAAACCCCCTCAAGTCCTTAAAGGCCGACATGTCCTTGAACTGGCCGAGGTGAAATATATACTGGTGCGCCTTGCCGTTGAGATCGGTGCCCGAAATGGCGATGGTCTTGCCCGCAAAATCAGGGAAGTAGCGCAGCTTACTGACCAGTTCCACCGAGTCGCCGTTTCGCAGCTCCACCCGGATGCGCTGGTTGGCGATATCCAGCGCGACGGGCGCCTGGGGCAGCAGCATCAGGCGCGTTTTCATAATGCGCATCAAGCCCTGAATAAAGAGAAAGCTGGCGATGGCTACCGTCACGTACGTCCAGTTCTTGTCCGGCCCCAGCCACAGCCTGACGCTGATAAACACCAGTATCACCACCGTCGGGGCATAGAGCAACAAGTCCCATGCCATCCCCTTCTTGTCCTGATGCAGGCGATAGCGCCGCGCCTCTGCACTCATGCGGGTCAACCGTTCTGGCTCAACCTCTTGGGCTTGGCCTGCAGCGCCTGGCGAATCTCGCTGTCAATCTCGCTGTAGAGCATGCGGCCCGCCTCGCTGAATTCGCACCTTGCCGTTGCGGCCGATGACGAAGGTCCAGGGATCGCCCGTGACACCAAACGCCTTGTAGGCTCCGGTGTTTTGATACTGATCCAGGTGGATGAAGACCACCTTCGATCCGTACTTGTCGATCAGCGCCTTGAGGGTCTGCAACTGCTTGTCGCACTGGGTACAGTGGGCCGGGGTGGCGAATTCCAGCAGAATAGGTTTCTTGTCCTTCAAGGCGCTGTCCAGGGATACCTGATACATACGCTTATCGGGATAGCGGTAGGTGGTGATCTTGGACAGGTCGCCCCCCACGTCGGACAGGGTCTTGGTGCGAATACTCGGCGCCTGTTGACCGACATGCAACAGCCCCGGGCTGTAGCATCCGCCGAGGAGCGACCCGGCCATGACAAGTACTGCCACTGTTCGCTGTCTCGAGATCATTGATTTCTCTCCCAGCCGGCACAGGTGCGGAAGATGTTGTAGGCCCAGATGATGTTCGCCAACAACACCAACGAGCCGAAGATCCCCATGGCCCCCAGCAGGGGACTGACAATCTGCTCTACCTGGGAAGGGGTTTGGGTGACGCTGGCCTGCCCGCCCATGACCCCCGCCGTGGTGAACAGTATCACCATGCCGAGCAATCCGATGTTGTGAATCCAGAAGTGCACCTTTACCAGTCGCAGGCTGTAAATGGTGCGCTTCACGTGCAGGGGGATGATGTAATACACACTGGCGAAGATCGCCATCTCCACCCAGCCGAGCAGGTTGATATGGGTGTGGGCGCGCACGATGAGGTCGCCGTAGAGGCGGTGATCCACAAAGTGCCTGATGGCCGGGATTCCACCCATGATCGCCCCCCAGGAAAACCCGATAATGCTATAAATGATACAGGCGTAGACGAACCACAGTATGTAACGCCTATAGTCAAGCTCCTGTGCGCGCCCCCAGGGCGCGCTCCCATCACTTGCCGGGGTTGTCGTGTGCAGGCTGTTTTCCACCCTGATCGTCTTTCTTCCTAATGTCAGTGTATTCGCTCTTCCAGCTCTTCGGGGCAAAGGACTTGAGCATCATATTGATGAAGCTGGAATCACCCTTGGGCGGCTCAGGCGCGTCGGCGGAGCCGCGGTCGGCCTTCAGTTCCGAGAGGAACACCGATATCGCATGCAGCTTTTCCTGCGGCATTTGCGAGACGTAAGCCGCCTCTTTGGGCGGCGCGCCGTGATCAAACGTCACGTCGTTGTATGTCTTTTCCGGGTGACTGAGGAAGTTCAGCAGCCATTGCTGTGAGCGCCGCGAGCCGACTCCATCCAGGTCGAGCCCCATGTTGGTCCCCGACCTCATGGCCTTGTGGCAGCTGCTGCATCCGGATTTGTTGTAGATGTTGAAGCCCTTCTTGCCCTCAGAGGAGAGGGTGAAATGGGTGAGGGTCTTGAACATGGGCTTCTGGGTGTGCATGCGTACCGATTCGAGTACGACAAAGCTGATCACCGCCACCGCTATAAAGGCACCAAAGATACTGAACAGAACCTTTTCGCCATACTTTAAAGGTTGTTTAGCCATCGTAACGTCAAATTGTGCAACCAGAATATTGAGCTGGAAAGATAGGGCCTGGAAAGAACAGGCGTGGGCCACGCTACCTGCTACAGCCGTCTGTAACGTTAGGCGCCAATATCAGGGATTAGTTCAACGCATCCTCGATTCGCGACCTTCCCTCCGGCCACCCTCCGGCCAGCACCGCCCCCGCCCCAGGGCAAAAGAGGCGGTGCCCGCCTCTTTTGCCCTGGGCCCTGCCGTAACCACTAAACCGGCAACGGCCCGCCCATGCTCTTAACAAAATGGACAGGGGGCCGCCCAGCGACAGCCCCCAAAACGGTTGTTATTTGTCCTCGGGACTGTACTGCAGGTCTTGCCGCCCCTCGGCCCGGACAAGGTTGGGGTACGGGGTCACCACGTCGCCCTGGCCAAACAGCCTGGCCTGGGTCAGGTAGGCGGCCGCGTTGCGGATGTCCTCGTCAGAGAGCAGGGCCGCGACCTTACGCATGGCCGCCATGGGATCATTGCAACGCCCCTTCTTGCAGATATTCTTGACCTCAGCGCCGGTGGCCAGCCATCCCAGCTTGTTCACGCCATCCTTCAAGCCGGTCTTGCCGTCCCCCTCTGGGGTAATGGACTCCTCGGCCCCCTCCCGCCAGCTCTTGAGCTGACTGATCAGGTAGGTGTAGCGCTGCCGACCGATCATGGGGAACAGCGGCGGCGCGCCGCGCCCGTTGGCGCCATGGCAGGACCGACAGGCCGGGATCGGGGGATTGCGGTCGTTTGCGCCCCACTTGACAATGGACTTGCCCTTGGCGATGTCACCCACTTGTCCGAACCTGCCCGTTCTTCTTCAGCGCAGCCAGTCCGAGCCCTCGAAGCCGAATGCGCAGGGTCGCCACGTAGCTGGCACGTCTTTCTTATCCTCGATCGGACAGCTTGCTGGCCACCATGTTCATGGTAAACATGATGTCGTCCTTGCGACGGTCGGTGGCGAAGTCGTTAAGCTCCTTGATCAGGTAGGCTGTAGTACTGCCCCGCCAGGCGCGGCGCCCCCAGATCGTCACTGCCGACCGCATTCTTCTGATGACAGGTGATACAGGCCGGCACGGCCCCCTTGCCTTCGTGGAAGATCTTGTTCCCATTCTCAATGTTGCCTTCCGGCTGGGCATAGCCTTCTATGCCGTAGAAGTTCGGGTTGTTCTTCGCTAGAGACCGATATGTATCGTTTGCCGTCATGTCCTCGGCGGACGCCACGTCCGGCAGCACCAGCCCCACTGTTGTTAAAGCCAACAACGAAATCAAACGTGATGTAACTTGTCGCATTGGTAAGCGCCCTCCCGACTCAAAACTACCTAACCCATGAACAATAAATCCGACGCCGCCGCACAGCCGCAGTGATCTCCACCGCGCTCCTCACTAGGGTATCCGGTTCGACACCGTGCCGCGACGAGTCCTTTCCGACCCAACGACCCCCTCTTACGAGTTGATCTTCAGGATAATTGCGGCCAAACAAAAGGCTCCCACGAACCAAATCAAATAGAGCAAACTAACCTCTGGAGTATCTAACATTGCACCCTCCTCCTATAGAATCTGCGCGATTGGTGTTATATAGCAGCTGTGCCTTCCCCAGTAAGGCTTTCAAATCCGAGGCTAAATGTATATCACGGAAAAAGCCGTGAATCAACCACAACCACTCGGGATATTCGCCGCCCTCCACCGCCGACAGCCCCCGACGCAGCCGGCCGCGGATTGTCCCCTCACCCGCCCCGGACCCGGTGACCGCCGGGGTGGCAGACAGGGCATTCACCGGTCTGTATAATTTGCGCCGTCCCAAGGGGGCACCGGCATCGCTGAACACTTCGTCGAGCCGGCGGGAGGCTGGCGACGGGGCGGGCTCAGCGAGGCGAGCGGCCCGCGAAGACGGCACGGCGGCCCTTTGCGCCCCCCCGGGGGGCAGCGCGCGCTCACGCCGCGCCATTCCGGCCTGGAAGGCGCGTCGGCCTATAGTTTGGATAATACAGTATGCCCAGGGGACACGACACAATCCAATGATGACCGCCTTACAGCAATATATACGACGATACTGGGGTTTTATCGCCCTGTTGGCATGGGGCGGCGTGATCCTCGCCGCGGGCATGGTGCGTTTCAGCCCGTATCACATGGACGAGACCAGCGCCCGGGCGCTGCTACTGACCTGGTCCCTGATCCAGCAGATCGCCACGCCCATCCCCCTGGCCCAGCTGCCGGACCTGCGAACGCTGCTGGTGCTGCCCGTGGCGGTTTATTGGCCGGGCAGCCTCGTTGCCGCCAAGGTGTTCAGCATGCTGCTGGCGTTCGCCGCCGCCGCGCTCATCTACCGCTGGAGCAAGTTCACCGCCACCCGGGAGGTGGCGCTGATCGCCACTGCCTTGCTGCTCATCTGCCCCCTGACCATCAAGCAGGTGGATGCCGTCGGGGCGGCCCCGTTCCTGCTGCTGGCGTTCGCATTGAGTCCGGGCCTCGACCGCCGTTACCGCGCCGGCCAGCGCCTGGTCAGCGGCTGGTATTTCTCCCAAATACTGCTGGCGACCTTCGCGGTCTCCCTGCACCCGGCAGGCCTGGCCTACCCGCTCGCCCTGGCCTGGAGCTGGTACAAGGCCCCCATCGCGCCGCGCCAAAGATCCCTGTACATCGGGCTGGTGGCCGGGCCGCTGTTCATCCTGATCTTCCAGGAGGGGTGGGTCTCCCCCGACTGGCTGGCCAACCCGGTGGCGGCCCTGGCCAGCATCTTCAGCGGCACACCCACCGCCATGGGGCAGTCGTCGCCGCTGATCGGCTTCCTGCTGCTGTTCCTGTTGGTCGCCCTGTTCATCCTTGATCACAGCTTTCTGGGCAGCGACTTCCTGGGCCGGGTACTGATGTTGGCCGTGCTCACCGGGCTGTCGGCCGCCGACGATACCTGGGGCATGACGGCGCTGGTCCTCATGCTGTTCAGGGGCATATATTTCCTGGTGCTCGCCAACGAAAGGCTCAATCGGCCGGGACTGCTCGGGGAGCGGGGCATCGTCCTGCTCTGCCTGTTTGTCATCGCCACCGCGTTCATGGTGGCGGACAAGACCTACGCCCGTGTTATCGAGACCCATGCCCTGTCGCCCCAGGACCAACTCATCCAGGACACGGCAAAAATCGCCAAGATGGAGGAGAAGCTCAAGGGAAGACAGGTACACATTGCCAGTCAATGGCCCGGCCGGACCATGCTGGCGTGCAAGTGCTATGTCCTGCCGCTCCCGCCGCCCTCCCCCGACAGCGATGCCTTCGTGAAGCAGATCCGCGGAATCGACTATCTCGTGTTCAACCACAAGGCCCGCTCCAACCACAGACTGGTCCGGGACATCGCCAAGGCCGGCGGCGCCACGGAGACCGTCGCCGTCAAGTCGGCCGGGGTGATCCTCCAGGTACGCAATTCGGGCGTGCCGGGCGCCATGCCGAAGCAGGGCGGCTCCGCCAAGCCCAACTAGGGCCTACTCGCTCCAGCCGGCAGACCGGCGGTCGCAGCAGGACACCGCAGAGGGTGGCGGGACGCCTCACGATCCCGGCCGTTTCTTTTCGAACACCATCCGGTAGTGGTCGAAGATCTCACGTTCGAAACAGACCTTGTTGGGGCTGGTGCTGAAAAGCGCCCTCAGATCACTGTCCACAAGGTATCTGGGGATCAGCGACAGGTACAACGCGTACTTTTTAAGATTAAATGAGCGGTAGCGCCTTTCCCACTGGCTGATCGTTTCAATATAGTCCAGGCGCCCGCTGCTCTTGGAGATCAGGTCAAAATGGGGCGCCGCGCAATTGATCACCATCTCGGCCCCGTAAGGCAGCCACGACCCCGGGAACTGCTTGGTCAGCAGTGCCAATATGTGGGCGGCAGAATCCTTCTCGGCATCGATGTCGATATCCTCATAATCGATCATATGCTTGCCGAACACCATGGTCTGCAGGTAGAGCCTGCCGCCGGCCGGCAACAAGTCGTGCACGGTCTGAAAGAACCGTTGATACAGCTCTTCCTGCCTGCCGGCCTTGTAGTCTTCAACCGAACAGAAATGTTCGAAGGCCCCCAATGAGGCCGCCGCGTCAAACGTTCCGAAATCCTCCGGTCTCACCTCCCGGCAATCCTTGATATAGACCTCCAGTCCGTTGTTCCGGCATGCCTGCGCCTGGCCGCTGGAGAGCGTCAGGCCGATACACTCAGCGCCCGTGTGCCTGGCGATAAACGAAATCAGCGGCCCCCACCCGCATCCCAAATCCAGCACGCGGCTGTCCTTGGCTATATTCAGGTTGTCAACGATGAACCGGTGCTTCTGTTCCTGGGCCTGTTCAAGGGTCAACGAGAAGTCGCCGTTGTACATCGCTCCGCTGAAATCCCTCATTTCCCCCATGCTGAGGCGAAATATCTTGTCGATGGTCGTGTACGTAAAATCCAGGTCTTGCTTATCAGCCATGATGAGTCGGTCTACCCTGATTGTTGATGTGCGGACAATTGCAACGGTAACAGCCTACCGTATTTAAGGCGAATACACCTCGAGCATCAGCCGAACAGGCTGGCCCGCCCCCCGGCCGCCTCGCCGCCCTCGCGACCCGTCCACGGAGGCGGGCCAGGGAACCTCTGCACAGGTCGATCAAGGGGATGATCACAAGGCGCACAGGGACGAGGAAGCGCAGTTTACAAGGAGGAAATGAGCATTCCGAGCCCCTGTGCAACGCCGTGAGCGCCGCTTCAGCCGCCTGTGCAGAGGTTCCCTAGCGCTGGCAGGACGTGCAGTAGAAGCTGGCGCGCTGACCCAGACGCAACGCGCGGATGGGGCGCCCGCAGCGCAGACAGGGTTCGCCGTCGCGCTGATAAACGCGCAGACGCTGCTTGAAGTAACCGGGGGAGCCCTCCCCGGCATAGAAGTCGCGCAGGGTCGTCCCGCCGGCGGCGATGGCCTCGTCCAGTACCGTCTTGATCGCCTGCGCCAGGCACTGATAGCGCCGCCTGGAGATGCGCCCCGCCTGGCGCAAGGGGGAGATGCCGGCCAGGTGCAAGGCCTCATTGGCGTAAATGTTACCCACCCCGGCCACGACGCGCCCGTCCATGATGAACTGCTTCACCGTCAGGCGCCTGCCGCGGGAACGACCATAGAGATAATCCCCGTTCAGCGCATCGCTCAACGGCTCCAGTCCGATGTCTTTCAACAAGGGGTGGCGCAGCGGATCGCCGACTGACCACAGCATGACGCCGAAACGGCGCGGGTCATGAAGGCGCAGGCACTGATTGCTGTCGAACTGGATGTCGATGTGATCGTGCTTGCGCGGCGCCCGCGCGCACGGGACGATACACAGGCTCCCGGACATCCCCAGGTGTACCACCAGACACCCGTCCTGGCAGCGCAGCCACAGGTACTTGCCGCGGCGCTCCACCGCCTGCACACGCTGCCCGCGGAGCAGTGCGGCGAGATCGTCGCGGACCCGTACCCGCAGGCGCGGCTCGCGAACAATGACGTTCAGGATCGTCCCGCCCAGCACGTGGGGGGCGATACCGCGGCAGGTGGTTTCCACCTCGGGCAATTCCGGCATGGGCGCTACCTTTTCACGAGCCGGGCGCCTGCCGGAGTCACCTGCGCCTCGCGGGGTGTGCGGGACTCCGGGGACAGACCTGCGGTTGTCGGAGACGCGGCGGCGGCATGATTATTCGGAGGCGCTCCTGTGGGGGTCCTTATTCTTGGCGCCGGGCCCGGGCAACCTGAGCAGCTTATCGGCCTGGGATGCGGTGAAGTGGTAGGCCATCCCGATATCGGGCCGCGCCAGGATCAGCGTGGGTTCTGTGCTCACGATTTCGAATTCAAGCGGGGGGCGGCCCTTGTCGAAGGTGACCGTGACAGTGGGGTGACGGCCCGCACCGGTATAGGGCTTGACCTCCAGGGCCTGGGCGCGGCGCCAGCGGGTCACCAAGTCCTCGCCCCCTTGCGCCGCCGGCCCTTGCACGTGCCCGGCAAGCGTCCAGTGTCCGGACTCGTCGCGCTGCAGCACCTTGTCCGGCAGCGCCAGCCTTACCGGGTCGCTGTCCTCGGGCAGCAACGTCCGGCTCACGAAATCGGCGACGCCGCCGCTGGCCTCCTGGTAAAAATAGTTGGGGATGACGTGCACCATGGCGCCGATCCGGACGTAGCGCCGGCCATTGAGCGGCTCGATGGCCCCGAATGCGATCTGGAGGTCGTTCAGGCGCAAGCGCAGTGCCGGGGCGTCCAGGCCGAATTCCCGCAAGTCCCGGCCCTCGGCGGCAAACCGGGCAAAGCTATCGGCCCGGGTAATGCCGAGCAGGGAGTGGATGATGAAACGATTCGCCTGTGCCTTAACCGGTTCGGCGATGCGCCAGCGCTTGCCCCGCCTGACCAGTACAATCGTCGGTCCGCCCTGGCGGCTGATCTGCACGCGGGTGACCTGCCCGGGCGTCATGCGGGTCAGCAGGGAGGGGGGGTGAGCGGGCTTGGCCGGAGGCAGCAGATACACCAGCGCCGCGAGCCCAACTGCCGCCGCGAGCAGCGCCATATTCACGACCGTACGCCGCGTCACGCCTCGCCCCCCACCATCAAGGGACCCGACCGACTCCGCGCTGCCACGCGGGGCATGCACGTCAACGCCGGCGCCGCCACCAGATCCAGCCCCCGCCGCCGATCATGAGCCCCGGCATCAGGATGAGGAAGACAAACCCCAGGACACTCGCCTGATCCTGGGTGAGGGTCAGATGGGTGTCCGGCGCCGCCTTGGGGGGGATGTTGATGAACACGTCCTCGCTGGTCAACCAATTGATGATATTCATCCCGAGGGCGAGGTTGCCGCCGTTGCCCAGATAGCTGTTGGCGAGAAAGTCCCCGTTACCGATCACCACGACCCGCTGCCCGTCCCCGGCGCCGGCCCGCCCCTGTCCCGCCTGTTGCCCCGCGGCATTGGCGCCCGGACCGCCGTGCCGGCGGGACAGGGTGACACCGATGGTCAACGGGCCCTTGATGTCGCTGCCCTGGTCGAACGCGACGGTCCCCTGGAGCTTGCCGGTCTCCGCCCAGCTCCCCGCGGAGGTCTGCAGCAGGACGCTGCTGTGCCAACCCTTGACGGGCTTCACCCGCAGGGCGCGGGCCTGGGGAAAGACCGTCACCAGATTGAAGTCCCGGGTGACGGGGCTGTCCCCGTACCGGGTCACCACGGCGATGGACGGGTCGCTGATGCCCATCAACTGGGCCGTAGTATCCACCACGGTGCCGGGCAGGAAGGTCACGCCGAGCTGCTTCGCCAGGGGGCCGAGGCCGTGCAGGACCCCGGGGTCGGCCAGCCACAGCAAATTGCCCCCTCCCTTGACGTACGCCTGAAGCCGCTTCACCTCGCCCGGCAATACCTGGACCTGCGGACCGGCAATGACCACCGCCGCGGTATTGTCGGGGATGGCGTGGGCCTCGGCCAGATTCAATGCCTTGACCTTCAACCCCTTGTCGCGCAGTTGCCGGCCCCACTTGCCCAGATCGAAATTGGCCTGTCCCGACGGATCCCGCTCTCCGTGACCCTCGAGGAATACCACCCACTTGCTCCCGGCGCGGGCGGCACGCTGCAGGGCATTGGTGATTTTCTCCTCCGAGGGCGGGTACTGCACCTTCTCCCGGCGCCCGCCGTAGCTGACAATCAGCGTCCCGTCGGTGGTCACGCCCGCCTGACGCACCCGGGCGGGCTGGGTCTCGGCGTTGACCCATTGCACCGTGATACTGCCCCGAAAGCGCCGGTAGCGGTCCACCACGTCCTCGATGCGCTGGCGCAGGGTAGGCGAGCTGCTGACATAAGCGGTCATCTCGATGGGCCCCTCGAGCCGTTCGAGCAGCTTCTGACTGGCCGCCGACAGGGTATTGCGGTTGCCGCGGGTCCAATCCGCCTCGAAACCGTAGCGGGTGCTCAACCACGAAAGCAGCCCGATAACGGTCAGGAACAACAGCACGAACACCATGCCCTCGAGCCGCACCCGGCGGCGTGTCTTCAGATTGACGTCCATCGCTTGCGTACCGGGTGCCGTTGCTTAAGGGGTGAGAACACTTACTGCTGCAGCCGCTGGCCGTCGAGGCGGTGAATGGACAGCCCCAGGAATGTGATGCAGAACAGCAGGTAATAGATCACGTCGCGGCTGCTGAACACGCCTTCCAGCAGGGACTGGTAGTGCCGCAATATGGACAGATAGGTCAGGACGCCGCCGCCCCCGCCGCTCCCCGTATTGCCCTCCACGTCGATTACCCACAGGAACAACAGGGCGCCGAAGGTACTGACAGCGGCCACGGTCGGCTGCACGGTGACGGTGGACATGAACAGCCCGAGGGCGGCGAAGCTCGCCAACAGCAATACCAGTCCCAGGACGCAGGCGGCGAACTTGCCCCAATCGAGGCTGCCCCAAAACACCAGCGACAGGGGCATGAGGGTCACCAGGCCCGCCATGATCAGGAGGAACACCAGGGTCCCCAGGTACTTGCCGATGATGATCTCGGTCATGGACACCGGCGCGCTGAACAGCAGGGTCAGCGTGCGGCTGCGCCGCTCTTCGCTGATCAGGCGCATGGTAATCAGCGGCACCACCAGGAGCATCACCACCGCGGCACTGTTGTACAGGGGGGCCACCACCACATCCGTCACCCCCAGGGAGGCGCCCGCCAGGCGCGGTTGGATCTGGAAGAACAGATCCAGTTGAACCAGAAACAGGTAGGCCAGAATCAGCTGCACCACGGCGAGGACGGACCACGCCAGGGGCGACAGAAACAGGCTGCGCAGTTCGCGCCCGGCAATGGCCGCTATCATCAGGCCGCCGCCTCCGCGCCGCCGTCGACCTGCTCGGTCTCGGTGATATCGACGAAGATCTCTTCCAGGCTCATGCGCTCCGGGATCAGCTCGTACAACCCCCACCCGTTGGCCACTGCGGCCTCCACCAGCGCCTCGGCGGGCGTTTCGGCGGGGGCGTAATGAATACGGAAACGCCCCTCGCCGAGGGCCTCCACCCGGTCGACCCCGGTTACCTCCAGGGCCTGCGCCGCGGGCGGGCGGCGCAGCGCCACCACCAGGCTCGAGGTCCGCATGCGCCGCTGCAGCCCTTCGATGGTGTCGCTGAGGACCAGGGCCCCCTTGTTGATGATCTGCACCCGGTCGCAGACCGTCTGCACCTCCGGCAGGATGTGGGTGGACAAGATGACGCTGTGGTCGTCGCCCAGTTCCCGGATCAGGTGACGGATCTCGCGGATCTGGATGGGGTCCAGCCCGACCGTGGGCTCATCCAGGATCACCACGGGCGGCGAATGAATGATGGCCTGGGCGATGCCGACCCGCTGCTGGAAACCCTTGGACAGGTTGCCGATCAGGCGCCGCCCCACCTCGGTCAGCCCGCACCGGCCCTTGACCGCCGCCACCGCCTTGGCCCGCTGGGGGCCGGGCATGCGGTTGAGGCGGGCACAGTACATCAGGTATTCGTCAACCGTCAGCTCCCGGTACAAGGGGGGCTGCTCGGGCAGGTAACCCAGCGCCGCCTTGGCCTGCTTCGGCCGGTCGAGGATGTCGATGCCGTTGATCAGTATCCGCCCTGCACTGGGCGCCAGGTTGCCGCTGATCATCTGCATGGTGGTGGTCTTGCCGGCCCCGTTGGGTCCGAGAAACCCCAGCACCTCGCCCCGCCGGAGCTCGAAGCTCACCCGGTCCACAGCGCACACGCCCCCATAATAGCGGGACAGGTGCTCCACCCTGACAAGCGTATTACCGTCCATTAATATTGCTGCATCGTGCACATCTTCATCGGGGCGCCGCGACCCTGCGGCGGGCGGCCGCGCAATACATGGCGTATTATAAGCACGGCGTGTCCACATGCACACCCGTCACGGCGGACACAGGCGCAAGTAATGCAAACCTTCATACAGCGCGGGACATGAGCGGCTCTCTGGGCATCGACACCGGCGGCACCTTCACCGACTTCGTTCTGTTTACCGAAGAGGGCCTCCTGGCGCACAAGTGCCTTTCGACCCCCCATGCCCCCGAGCGGGCCATCCTCCAGGGCATTGCCGAGCTGGGTGCCGACACCGCAACCCTGAGGATCGTCCACGGCTCCACGGTCGCCACCAACGCCGTGCTCGAAGGCAAGGGGGCGCGCACCGTGCTGATCTGCAACCGCGGCATGGGCGATGTGCTGACCATCGGCCGCCAGGCCCGGCGCGAGCTGTACAACCTTCAGCCCGCGCCCCGGCCCCCCCCGGTCCCCCGGGCGCTCTGCCTGGAGACCGGGGGGCGTCTCGGCGCCGACGGGGCACTGCTGGAGCCCCTGACCGAGGCGGACCTGGACGCACTGGCGGAACAGGTCCGCGCCCTGGCCCCGCGCGCCGTCGCCATCAACCTGCTGTTCTCGTTCGTTGATCCGTCCCTGGAGCGGGCCATCGAGGCACGCCTGCCGGAGGGGCTGTTCGTCTCCCGCTCCTCGGCGGTCCTGCCCGAGTACCGGGAGTACGAACGGGGCATGACCACCTGGCTGAACGCCGCCGTCGGGCCCCTGGTGAAGGCGTATCTGGAAAACCTGGGGGCGGCGCTTCCCCAAGCCCGGCTGGCGGTCATGCAAAGCTCCGGGGGCACCATCGCCGCCCGTCAGGCGGGGGATCAGGCCGTGCACATGCTGTTGTCCGGCCCCGCCGCGGGGCTGGCCGGTGCCCAGTACACGGCCCGCCTCGCCGGGCGCGAACGCCTGCTGACCTTTGACATGGGCGGCACCTCCACCGACGTGGCGCTGATCGACGGGCAGATCCGTTTGACCAGCGAAGGCACTGTCGGCGGCTTTCCGGTAGCGGTCCCCATGGTGGACATGCACACCATCGGCGCCGGCGGCGGCTCCATCGCCCAGGTGGACGCCGGGGGCCTGCTGCGGGTCGGGCCGGCCTCCGCGGGGGCCGACCCGGGTCCCGCCTGCTACGGGCGCGGGGGCACGTCACCCACGGTCTCCGACGCCAATCTGGTGCTGGGGCGCCTCACCCCCGACAGCTTCCTGGGGGGCACCATGGCCCTGGACACAGAGGCCGCACCGCGCCGCGGTGGCGCAGGTCGCCTCCCCCCTGGGGCTGGACGTCACCGAGGCCGCCGTGGGCATCATCCGCGTGGCCAACGAGCACATGGCCCAGGCCCTGCGCGTCATCTCGGTGCAGCGGGGCATCGACCCGAGGGGCTTCACCCTGGTGTCGTTCGGCGGCGCCGGCGGTCTGCACGTGTGCGCCCTGGCCAACGCCTTGGGCATGCACCGGGCCATGGTCCCCGTCCATGCCGGGGTCCTGTCGGCCCTGGGGATGCTGGTGGCCCCCCGGGCCAGGCAGCTGTCGCAGACCGCGGCGGGGATGCTGCGCGAGCTCACGGGAGAGCGGCTCGAAGGGCTTTTCCGGGACCTGGAGGCCCGGGGGCGCGAGGCCCTCATGGAGGAGGGGCTTGCGGCGGCGGACATCCACGTGGGCCGGGCCCTGGACCTGCGCTATCAGGGCCAGTCCTATGCCTTGACCGTTCCCTGGCAGGGACTCGAACAGACGCAACGGCGCTTTCACGATGCCCATGAAGAGCGCTACGGGCACCGCCTGGCGCTCGAGGTGGAGTGCGTCAATGCGCGGGTGACGGTGCAAGGCCCGACCCCAACGATCCGCTGGGCCGCCCCCCAAGGCCGGGATATCGACGCGGCCCTGATCAAGACCACCCGCCTCCACGGGATCGACACCGAGGCGCCCGTCTACGACAGGGGACGCCTGCCCGTCGGCCATTCCCTGACCGGCCCGGCCCTGATCATCGAGGCCCTGTCCACCACCTACCTGGCCCCCGGCTGGCGGGGCGCCGTCGACCCCCACGGGAACCTGCTCCTGGAGCGGGTGTTATCGTGAAATCTCGGTCTGCATGCGCAGGGCGCCATGTTGGTCGCGGACCTGTATGCGCCGGTACCCTGCCTTGGGCACGGTGACCAGCAGGCACGGATGGGTCACCACCTGGGCGTACAACCGCCCCGGTGCCGGCTCCAGCCAGCTCACGTGCAGGGTCAGGGTGTCGGCGCCGATCCCGGCCCCCGGGTCCTGCAGACGCAGGCCGTAGCCGGCGGAAGGCTGCATGCCCATTTGTACCCAAAGCACCGCGCGGCTGGAGAAGTCCACCGACGCGGGAGGGCGGTCGTCGCCGCCTACCTGGTGACGGTGAATGCGGTCGTAGACCGCCTGCAGGGCCGGCGCGCTGTCGAGCCATGTGACCTGGGGACCCCGGGACGTGTCCCCGCACATGCTGGCGCTGAAGATGACCTGCGCCGCAGCGGCCGGGGACTGCCCGTCACCGGACGCCATGCACGCGCTAGCGGCCGTCGCCACGCTCCCGATCAGCACCGCGCGGATCACCCGCCTGTTCATCGGGGCGCCTCCCGGCCCGTGATGGCGAATCGGTGCCCGGGCCGCCCGGCCCCCGCTGCGGAGGCGTTGAGGTACGAGAAAAAGCCCGACTCAAAGTTGATGCCTGACCGACTGCCGTCCAACGTAATGGTCGAGGGCAGATCCAATGTCGTATAGGCGCCGCAGGCCTCGCCCGTCTCACAGATGAATCCATCGTTGTTCATATCGGTCCCCGCCACCACTTGGTACTGGCCCTTGCGCACCGAGCCGAAATTGTATTGATAGACACCGTTGGAGACCGAGGCGGTCACGGTATCAATGGCCTTACCCGTACCCGGGTCGACCAGCAACACGTATTGATACCCGGCGTCGGCGGTCAAACTGGTGTTCTGGTCGGGGACCTGCATGATCACCGCCACCGTGGCGTCACCGCCGTTGGAGGCGAAGCCCACCTTGGCGGTGTAGGTCCCGGCCGCCATGTTCGTACGGTCCACGGTGACAGCATAGCTGCCGAGCCCGTTGCGGTCCACCGTCACCGGCGTCAGGGACAGCCAGCCGCTGGAGTCCTGGGTGGGGGCCGACACGCGCAGGCCGGACCCGCCGGCATTGCTGACGGTCAGCCGCCCCCCCGGCCGAGTCAGGCCGAGATTCAGCGCCGGGGGATTGACCGTCAGCAAGGGCGACAGCCCCGCCGTGCCGCCGGCCGCCGCGGCGGCGGCGGACACCGCTTTGTAGGCGTTGATCAGGCCCTGGCCGTACTTATCGTCGCGCCCGGGCTCACCCAGGTCATCGGTCAACTGGCCGGCGTTGAGCAGGTTGTCGAACTGCTGGGGCGTCATGCCCGGGTACACCGCCTTCATCAAGGCCGCCACCGCCGCCACGTGGGGCGTTGCCATGGAGGTCCCGGCATAGTACCCATAGGTATAGACCAGCGTCCCGGAGGAATCGTCAGCCAGGGTGCTCAAGATCCCGTCGGGGTAACCGTCACCGTTGACGTCGCCGCTGACCGCCCCACCCGGCGCCGCCACGTCGATGTCGGGGCCGTAGTTGGAATACGATGCCAGCGTCCCGCTCAGGTCCACCGCGTCTACCGATACCACCCCGCTGTAGGATGCGGGGTACTCGGAGACCGAACTGGCGTTGTTGCCCGCCGCCGCCACCAGGATGACGCCGGCGTTGCGGGCACTGGAGATGCAGTCCTGCTCGGTCTGGGAAAAGCCCAGCCCGCCGAAGCTCATATTGATGATGTCCGCCCGTTGCGCCGGGAGCGTGTTGGAATCGTTGTCCAGGCCGGCGGCGTAGCGCAGCGCCTGGCAGATATCGGCGCTGGTGCCGCCGATCTTGCCCAGGACCCGCAGCGGCATCACCCGGGTCTGCCACCCGCCGCCGGCCACGCCGACACTGTTGTCGGTGGCGGCGGCCACGATCCCCGTGACGTGGGTCCCGTGAAAAGAGCTCTTGGCACCCAGGGCGTGATCGCCGGGGTCGGTGGGATCGGGATCGATGCCGTCGCCGTCCAGGGCATTCTGGGGATCGGATATGAAATCGTAACCCGCGGTCAGTTTGCCCTGCAGATCCGGATGGTTCGGCAAAACGCCGGAGTCAAGTACGGCGACGATGACCTGGGAGCTGCCCGTGGTGCGGTCCCAGGCCTTGGGCAGGTTGATCTGCAACTGGTCCCATTGCCGGCTGAAGAACTTGTCGTTGGGCTGCGCCAGGGGCCGGCGGATGTAATTGAAATCGGCGCTGACCACATCGGCCCGGCGGCGCAGGGCCTGCACCGCCGTCAGGGTGTCCAATTGGAGCTGGCGCCGGGGATCGCCGGCGGCGGGGCGCCGGACCACGCCCAGGCTCTGCAGGGGATTGGCCCCCGGGCGCAGCCGCAGCAGCAGCGGCCCGCCCGATTGCCCGGAGATCACATCCATCCCCAATCCCTGAGCCCGGGCCTGCACGCCCGTTACCGCGGGCGCGGCGCCCGCCCCGTCCTTGAAGCGGACCAGGATCTGGCCGGGGACGAAGTCCTGCGCGAGGGGCATCGCGGTGGCGGCGGCGGCCGAGGGCAGCCCGGTGGTGAGGATGTAATTGGACGCGCCCTGCACGGCGCTGACCTCCAGGATATAGTTGTCCGCCGCCGGGACGCTGATGGAGGCCGCCGAATCGGACGACGCCGTGGCGGTCTGCAGCGCCGTGGTGTTACCGTTCTCCACGTCCGCCTGCCGGTAAAGGGACAGAGACAGGCGATTGGCGCCGCACTGCAGGGTCATCGATACCGCTTTGGCCACCAGCAGGGACACGCTCTGCCCCCCCTGCAGGCTGATCAGATAATAGTCCCTGGCATCGCCCGTTTGCCGGGAGCGCCCGTCCGGCCCGCAGCCGGCGATGTTGACGTAACCGCCCAGGACCACCGGGTTGGCGACGGGCTGGGCGTTCTGGAAGGTGGAGTTGTCGGCGTAACCGGCCGAACTGTCGTTCACGTCGCTGTCGACCGCCGAATTGGCCGCCGCCGTGATCACACCGCTGACGCTGTAGCGCGGGCTGATGCCGCTGTCGCCGAAACCACCGCAGGCCGCCAGCACTACGGCCGTGAGCAGAACCAGGCGCGAATACCGCCGCCGGGACCAGGGCCCGGCACCGGGCCGGTTTGTTACTTTACGCACACCAGCTATACCTACTCAGTGTGAACGACTGCCTTTGCCGGATCAGGACAGAAACAGGGTGGCGAGACCAAGAAACGCGAGGAACCCCACCACATCCGTGACAGTCGTCAGCACGACGCTGCCACCCAGGGCGGGATCGGCTCCGAATTTGCGCATTATCAACGGGATTGCCACGCCGGCCAGGGCGGCCGCGAAGAGATTGATAATGATCGCTGCGGCGATTATGCCACCGATCTTGACATTTTTGAACCACAGCACGGCGATGAACGCCACCACCAGGGCCCAGAGCACCCCGTTGAGCAGCCCCACCGCCAATTCCTTGGTCAGCAGCCGCCTGGCATTGCTCGCCTCGATCTGGCGCAAGGCGATGCCCCGGATCACCAGGGTCAGGGTCTGGCTGCCGGCGATGCCGCCCATGCTGGCGACGATGGGCATCAACACGGCCAGGGCGACGACCTTCTGGATCGTATGTTCAAACAGACCGATGACCCACGAGGCCAAAAACGCCGTCAACAGGTTCACCCCCAGCCACACGCCCCGGTACCGGGCGCTGAGCAGCACCGGGGCGAACATATCGGCCTGCTCCCCCAACCCGGCCATGCCCATCAGGGAGTGCTCCGCCTCTTCGCGGATGACGTCCACCACGTCGTCGATGGTGATCCGGCCCAGCAGTTTGCCCTGCTCGTCGACGACCGGCGCCGATATCAGGTCGCGCCGCTCGAATACCCCCGCTACCTCATAGGCGGACGTGGTGACTTCGATGGCCTCGACGTCCTCCTGCATCACATGGGCGACCGTCAGGGCCGGCGCCTTGACCAGCAGATCGGTCAGAGTCAGGATACCCAGGAAGCGGTCCTCGTGATCGACGACGATGAGGCTGTCCGTCATCTCCGGGATCTGCCCGCGCAGGCGCAGGTAACGCAGGACCACGTCCAGGCTGACATCCGAGCGCACCGTAATGGTGTCGATGTTCATCAACCCCCCGGCGGTATCCTCCGGGTAGGACAGAACCGACTCCAGGCGCTGGCGGTTCTGCTCGTCCATGGACCGCAGCACTTCATGGATGGCGCTGTCGGGAAGCTCATAGAGGATATCCGCCAGGTCGTCGGTATCCAGCCCCTCGGTGGCCGCCACCAGCTCCTCGGTGTTCATCTCCTTGATGAAGCCGGCGCGCACGTCTTCCCTGAGGTGCATCAATACGTCGCCTTCGTCCTGCGGCGCCACGTATTCCCACAGCGTCTCGCGCTCGTCCGGCGGCAGTGATTGGAGCAGGTGCGCCGTCTCCGCCGGATGCAGGCCTTCCAGGAGTTCCCTGACGCGGGTCGTGTCGCCGCGCTCCAGGGCCTCTGTGACCCTTTCCAGCCGGTCGCGGCCCTTATCCCGTTCTTTGGCTGCCGTCATCTGAGTACCCCTGCATTTGGTAACCGAGAGTGTATGCAAAACCGCACTGAATGGAAATCCACCCTTCTATTGCGGCCGCCGGCGTGCTCGCTGTAGCGGCGCCTCGGCACCTGCAGGATGACGGTGATAGGTGAGAAACCCGGGAAAGGCATTGAGGCGACACCGGGGCGGTGTTCGCAAAGCGCCGCTGCGGGGTTCGGCAGGGAAGGGGCTACAACACGTGGCTAGGGGACCTGTGCAGAGGTTCCCTAGCGCGGCGGCCAAACCGGCGTTGTAGCGGCGGACACCGGCTAGTCCTCTTCACCAAAGCGTTGCATGATCAGCTCTTCGAGTCGGAACAATGCCTGCACCTCATCATGGCCGTCCGCGGTGATTTCCACCGTGACCCCCTTGGCCGCGGCCAGCATCATGAGACCCATGATGCTCTTGCCATTGACGCACTTCTCCCCGCGACGCACCTCGATGGCGCTGTCGAACTCCGATGCCAGAGTAACGAATTTGGCGGCCGCCCTGGCATGCAGCCCCAGCTTGTTGACGATGACGATCTGCTTGCGGACCACCCGGCGCTACAGCCCGCTCGTGGGGGAAAACGAAAAGATGCCGTCATTCCCCCCGCTTTCCGCCTTGGCCGCCAACTGGGACAGATCGAGTTGCGGGTAATTCATAACGCGGATCAGCATGGGCAGGTTGATACCCGCCACCACGATGATATCCGCCGATTTGCCAAGCCCCGCGGCAATGTTGCTGGGGGTGGAGCCGTACATATCCGTCAGCACCAGGACCCCGTCACCCTTGTCGAGCTCGCCGACCCGGTCCCTGGCCTGGCGCAGAGATGCATCCGGATCGGCGTCCGGCGAGAGCGGCAGGGTGGCGCACTCCAGCGGGCAAGTGCCCAGCATATTGGTGGCCGTATCCAACAAGGCCTGGCCGATCTGACTATGGGTAATGATGAGTATGCCGACTGTCATGATAATTCTCGGTGACGGGAGATCACGTTTTCCCTCTTGCCGCGGAAGTGCTCCGCCATAAGCTCGACCATGTACACGGAGCGGTGCTGCCCGCCGGTGCATCCGATCGCGGTGGTCATATAGACGCGGTTCTCCGACTCGAAGCAGGGGATCCAGTGATCGAGAAACGAGCGCAGCTCCTCGTACATCTGGACGAAGCGCGGCTGCTGGTCCAGGAACCGACGCACCGGTTGATCCATCCCGGTAAGCGGGCGCAGCCTCGCGACCCAGTTGGGGTTGGGCAGGCAGCGGATATCGAACACGAAGTCCGCGTCGGCCGGGATCCCGTGTTTATAGCCGAAGGACACGAACAGCAGGGACAGGGACAGGCTGTGTTGTCGGGCCACGCGCTCACGTATCAGATCCCTGAGTTGATGTACGTTGGTGTGACTTGTATCGATCTGTAAGGAGGCATGTTCCGATATGGGCGCGAGCAACTCGTGCTCGATCTTGATCGCCTCGGCGAGGGAGATGTCCTGCTGCGTTAGAGGATGCCGGCGGCGCGTCTCACTGAATCTTTTCAGGAGTGTATCATTGTTGGCCACCAGAAAGACAACCTCGCACTCGATGCCCGCCTGCTGAATGTCGCGCAAAATCGCGGGGAAGTGCCGCAGGTCCTCACGGTGATTGCGCGCATCAATACCGACCGCCGCCTTGTCATAAACACCGTTCGAAACGCCCCCGTCCATCCGTGAGGCAAAGGCGGGCAACAGGGCAATCGGGAGGTTATCAATGCAATAGAAGCCGAAGTCCTCAAGGGCCTCGAGGGCGATGCTCTTGCCCGAACCGGACAGGCCGCTGATCACGACCAGTTTCATGACTTATTATGAGCCAAGTACTGTTGCTGACGTTCTATGAAGTCCAGATCGGCATTATACCCTTCCATATGGAGGATGTGATTGCGAACGGCGCACTCCACCAGGACGGCCAGATTCAGGCCGGAGACCACCGGCAACGTCACCTGAGGCACCACCACGCCCTGGATCTCGCGGCTCTGGCGGCTGCCATGCAGACGGTCGACGGCGCGCAGCTGCCGCGCCGCCATCTTCTCCAAATGAATGACCAGGCGCAGGTTCTTATCGTGTTTTATGGCCCTGTCCCCGAACATGGCGCGGATATTGAGCACCCCGAGGCCCCTGACCTCCAGAAAGTCACGCAGGGCCGGGGGGCAGACGCCCTTGAGGGTGTCCGGCGCCAGCCGGTGCAGCTGCGCAGCGTCGTCGGCGATCAGGCGATGGCCGCGACTGATCAGCTCCAGCGCCAGTTCACTCTTGCCGACGCCGCTCTCGCCGGTGAGGAGCACCCCGATTCCCGCCACTTCCATCATGACGCCGTGCAGGGTTACGTGGGCGGCGAGGACGGCGCCGAGGTAATCGTCCAACTGACGGATGAGTTCCTCTGGCGGCAACCGGGAGCCAAACAGCGGCGTGGCGGACGCCCCCGCGGCCTGCTTGATATCCTCCGGCACCGGGCCCGGGCCGCAGTACAACGACCATCGCCGCGGTCCCGCCGAACAACTGCTCGATGGCGTCGCGCCGGGAGTTGCTGCGCAGCCCGCTGAGATAGGCCAGCTCCGCCGCGCCCAGGACTTGTATCGGATGGGGGTGTATCAGATTCAGGAGGCCCGCGAACGCGAAGGTGCCTGGCGCCCCTTCGTCGGAGGACACGGGACGGGGCTGAACGGGGCGCCCTTCCCCCGGCCGCCCCGCCAACCACTGCAGTGAAAGCCGCTCGCCCTGCGCCTCGTATAGTGAGCGCGCGGTTATGGAGCCACCCATGGCACTTCGATCATCGCGCGGCGGTTGAGTGCTGCAGGTTGTGGGAATGCCAGTGGGATAACATATCTTGCAACTCGGTCGCATTGTTGGTGGCGCGCAACTGCCGGGAGAACTCCTCGTCACTGAACATCTCGGCAAGCAGCGACAGGACCTCCAGGTGCTCCTCGGTCGATTTCTCCGGGACCAGCAGGGCGCACAGCATATCCACGGGCTGTCCGTCCACCGCATCGAAGTCCACCCCGCGTCTGAGCCTGACGAAGGCGCAAACAGGGCGGTCGAGATTCTTAGACCGCGCATGGGGGATGGCCACCCCGTGTCCCACCCCGGTACTGCCGAGGCGCTCGCGCGCCACCAGATTCTCGAAGACCTCCGTGGGGGTGAGGTCTTTTTGGTGAGATGCAATCAATTCACTCAACCGTTCCAGCACACGCTTCTTGCTGTTTAGATCGACATCACAAGCGATGCATTGTGAGGTGAGTAAGTCTGTAAGTTGCATATGCGTTTGACTCAGGAAGGGTTCAAAGAGTGTACATCAGGCACTCGTCTGACCGTTTGGAAGATGATTCCCGCGCTGGGCTCCCATATTCTTCTCTTTGCGCTTGGTCAGCTGCCTGTCCAGTTTGTGCGCCAACGCGTCGATCGATGCATACATGTCATGGGACTCGGCATCTGCGAACAGCGTTCCCCCGTTGACCTGCAGGGTGGCCTCGGCCTTTTGCTCCAGCTTGTTGACACTCAGAATGACTTGTACATTGGCGATTTGATCGGATCGACGTTCGAGGCGGGATAACTTGTTTTCAATGTATGAGCGCAATGACGATGTGATTTCGACGTGGTGTCCGCTGATGATGATCTTCATATCCGCTTTACCTCCAATGCTGTGTCATGCTAATTGTTTTCGTTCATTGGAAGGAGGAATGGACAGCGCCTCCCGGTACTTGGCAATCGTCCGCCTTGCGACGTTTATGCCCTGTTTGGCCAAAATCTGAGCGATTTTACTGTCACTGAGGGGCTTTACGGGGTCTTCACCCGCCACCAGCTTCTTGATCAATGCGCGTATCGCCGTGGAGGAGCACTCGCCCCCCGAGGCGGTGCTGACGTGACTGGAGAAAAAGTACTTCAGCTCGAAAATCCCCCGGGGGGTGTACATATACTTTTGGGTCGTCACCCGCGAGATGGTCGACTCGTGCATCCCGACGATCTTCGCCACATCATGCAGGACCAGCGCCTTCATCGCCTCTTCGCCGTGCTCGAGAAACTCGCGCTGATGGTCCACGATGCACTTGGCCACCTTCAGCAGGGTTTCATGGCGGCTGCGCAGGCTCTTGATGAACCAGCGCGCCTCCTGGAGATGGTTCTTAAGATAGGCCACATCCTGGCTGTTCTGTGAATCCTCTGATCAGCCCGGCGTATTGGCTGTTGATCCGCAGGCGGGGGATGGCATCGGGATTCAACTCCACACGCCACTCGCCGCGCCCCTTTCTGACAACGACGTCGGGGATGATGTATTCCGGTTGGGCGTTGGTGATCACGCTGCCGGGGCGCGGATCCAGGGACTGGATCAGGGCGACCGCCTGCTGCAGATCGGGTCGCGACAGGCGGGCGCGGCGCATGAGCTGGGTGTAGTCGCGCCCGCCCAACAGGTGCAGGTAGTCCTTGACGATCAAGGTGGCCTGGGAAAGCCACGGCGTCTGAGGGTCGAGCTGCTCGAGCTGGATCAGCAGACACTCGCGCAGGTTGCGCGCGCCGACCCCGATGGGATCGAAGTGCTGAATGCGATGGAGCACCGCCTCGATCTCGTCCAGCTCCACGCTCTCCTCAAGCCCGATCGCGTGCCAGATGTCTTCGATGGATGCGGGCAAATAGCCGTCGTCATTGATCGAATCGATGATCGCCGTGGCAATGACGGCATCCGTATCACTGAACGGGCTCATGCTCACCTGCCACAGCAGGTGTTCCTGAAGGCTCGGCGAGCCGCTGCCCCGGGCCTCGTAGGGGCGCTCGTCCTGGCCGTCCCCGCTGTGGGACGCGCCGCCGTAGACGTCGTCCAGGCCGCTGCCCGTGTACAGGTCCTCGGTGGTATCGTTGGGGCCGGACACTTCCGGCGCCGCCTCGCCGTTGCCGGCCGCCGCATCGGCCTCCTGGCCGCCCGAGCCCGCCTGCCCCGCGTCCCCCTGGCCGTCCCACTCGGAATAGGCGGACTCCGCCGCGGTCTCGCTTTCTTCAACGGTCTCGAGGAGGGGGTTTGACTCCAGGACTTGCTGGACTTCGCTGCGCAGCTCAAGGGTGGATAACTGCAGCAGCCGGATCGCCTGCTGCAGTTGCGGGGTCATCGTTAAATGTTGCCCCAACCGTAACTGGATGGACTGCTTCATAGACTTTCAATAATACAGCATTGGAGGTTGCCTCGGCGCATTGGCTATTTTACCCCATATACCAAACCAAGGGCAGCGAACAAAGCGACGTTTCCGGCCATCTGCGGCACCTTCCCGGCGGCGGCAATCTGCCATTCCCCCCTGCGGCGGGGGACGGCGGTGCGGGAATGCGCGGAACGCATCCCCGAATATAAACATATTTGTTTGATTAGCGTCATTATTTCACTTCCATCCCGGCAAAGGAAGGGGCCCGGTCAATTTCCCCGGCCCACCGCGCCCAGGGCTAATGCTCTAATACGTAGTGACCCCGCACGTCGGCGAGCAGTTCCATGCGGCTCTGGTCCAGATTGACACGCATGCCCACGGCATGGGTCACACCGACGTCCTGGGTGATGGTCACCGGCCGGTCGGTCTCGGCGTACTGCCTGTCAGGGACGATATGCAGTTCATCGGTCTGTATCTCGAGCCCCGAGCCCCCTTGGCGGGCGTTGCGCCATATCACCACATCGCCCCGCAGCGCGATGGTCTTCTGGCCCGAAGAGACCCACCCGTGGCGGGCATAGACGTTCCACGACGGGCCGCCCGGCTTGAAGACGGTCATATTGGGCTGCTCGAGGCTTGAGGTGTCATCGTCCATGAAGTGGGACATCTGCTCGGCGTAGAGGCGGTAGTGAAGCCGGCCGCGGTCGTCCATGGCCCGCAGTGTAAAGTGGCTCATGGAGTAATCGGGGATATGGCGCGCCTTTGACGGCCTTGGCGGGGTCTCGACATTGATACTCTTGGACAACCACCAACTCAGGGAGGCCCCCAGCAGCAGCGCCAGCCCGATCAGGACGCGCGTGCCGGGAAGCGTGGGCATGGGTGTTCGCCGCAGGGGGCATCAGTCCACATGTTTGAGATAGCCACCGACTTGTCCCTCCAGGGTGCCTTGCGCCTGCATGATCAAATCGCACACCTCCCGTGCGGCCCCCCGCCCGCCCGGGGTCGGCGTCTGCCAATGGGCGTATTGCTTGACCAGGGGGTGGGCGTCGGCCACCGCCACGGCAAGCCCGACCCGGCCCATCACCGGCAGGTCCACCACGTCGTCCCCCACGTACGCCGTTTGGTCGGGGGATAACGACATCTGCGACAGCAGCTCGAGGAATACCGGCAGCTTGTCCTCATGCCCCTGATGGACATGCGCCACCCCCAGTTTGGCCATCCGCTCGGCCACCGACCGCGCCTCGCGCCCGCTGATGACGGCAATCTCGACGCCGCTGCGCTGGAGCATCTTCATGCCGTGGCCGTCGCGGGAGTGGAAGACCTTGAACTCCTGGCCCTGCTCATCGAACAACAGGCCGCCGTCGGTCAATACCCCGTCCACATCGAAGATCACCAGCCGGATACGCGAGGCCCGTTCGTAAACGTCAGCGTCAATCATGGGGAATCAGCCGCGCGCGGTTCACACAACGCCTGCGCGCAGCAGGTCATGCATGTTCAGCGCCCCGATCAGGCGCCTGTCGTCGTCCACCACGAGCAGGGCGTTGATCCGGTTCTCATCCATGATATGCAGCGCCTCGGCCGCCAGCATGTCCGGCCGAACCGATTTAAAGGTGCGGGTCATGAGCTCGCCGACCCGGGCCGTGTGGACATCCACCTGGCGATCGAGGGCGCGGCGCAGGTCACCGTCGGTAAAGATGCCGATCACCCGGTCGCCGTCATCGATCACCGCGGTCATGCCAAGGCCCTTTTTGGTCATCTCCACCAGGGCGGCGCTCAAGGTCGCCCCCTCACCCACCATGGGCGACTCGTTGCCGGCGTGCATTATATCCTTGATCAGCAGCAGCAGGCGCCGGCCCAGGCGCCCCCCGGGGTGGGAATGGGCGAAGTCCTTGGCCGTGAAGCCGCGCGCCTCCAGCAGGGCGATGGCCAGCGCGTCCCCCATGGCCAGGGCGGCGGTGGTACTGGCGGTGGGCGCGAGCCCCAGGGGGCAGGCCTCCTGGGCCACGCTGACGTCCAGCCTGACATCCGCGGCGCGCGCCAGGGTGGACTCCCCGTTGCCGGTCATGGACACCAGCGGCACGCCCAGGCGCTTGATGAGCGGCAGGATGCGGTTGATCTCATCGGTCTCCCCCGAGTTGGACAGGGCCAGCACCACATCCTTGGGTGTGATCATGCCGAGGTCGCCGTGACTGGCCTCCCCGGGGTGGACGAAAAACGCGGGGCTGCCGGTGCTGGCCAGGGTCGCGGCGATCTTGCCGCCGACGTGCCCGGACTTGCCCATGCCGATGACCACGATGCGCCCCTGGCAATCCATCATGAAGCGACATGCACGGACAAAGTCGTCACCGATGCGCGCCGCGAGCGCGGCCACGGCCCGGGCCTCGGTCTCGATCACCGCCCGGCCAAGGCGCTGGAAAGGGGTCTCACTGCCCCGGGCATCGGCCGGCGGGGGGTCGGCGGCGGGCTTGTCTGCAGATATCGGCGCCATTACCGGGTCTGCGGCGGATAACCGAGCTCGCGCAACTTCGCCTCCAGCCCGTTGCGGTCGATACCCTCGCCGATGACCCTGACCACGCCGGTGGGAATGTCCACGCTGGTCTCCTTCACGCCGGGCAGACCCGCCAGGCCGTCACGTATGGTCGCCACGCACCCGTCGCACTTCACATTGGCTACCTTGATCTCTTCCATCGGCATCACTCCGCTGTCACTGTATGCATGGAAACGCCTGCCGGACCGTCGGCCCGCGGGCCCTGCCGTGAGGGAAGGCCGGTCAAGACGCCCCTGCCGCATAGTCTAACGCAATGCCGCAGAAAATCGCCGCGCCGAACCAATTATTGTTCAGAAACGCCCTGAGACAGGGCGGGCCTTGCCGGTGCCTGATCAGATACTGCTGGTAGAGGGCCAACAGGGCGGCAACGCCAAGCCCGAGGTCGTACCACACCCCCAGGCCGCTGCGACGCCCGACCAGCACCATCACGACGAAGAACAGGAGCTGAATGAAGGCGATCATCGCCCGGTCGGCCTCCCCGAACAGGATGGCCGTCGATTTGACACCGATCTTCAGGTCATCGGGGCGGTCCACCATGGCGTACATGGTGTCGTACGCGGTGGCCCACAGCACGTTGGCGAGGAACAGCAGCCAGGCCACCTTGGGCACCGTACCGGTCTGGGCCGCGAACGCCATGGGAATCCCCCAGCCGAACACCATGCCCAGATAGACCTGGGGCAGGTGGGTATAGCGCTTCATGAACGGATAGGTGACCGCCAGCAGCAGGCCGACGAAGGACAGCTGTATGGTCAGCCAGTTCATGAACAGCACCAGGCTGAAGGCCACCAGGCTGACGGCGGCGAACACCATCAGGGCCTCTTTTTCGGTCACCGCTCCCGAGGCCAGCGGGCGCCGACGGGTGCGCGCCACGTGGGGATCGAACCCCCGGTCGGCGAAATCGTTGATGGCGCAACCGGCCGAGCGCATGAGGATGACCCCCAGCACGAACACGATCAGCACATTGATGTTGGGGTGGCCGTGGGAGGCGATCCACAGGGCCCACAGCACCGGCCACAGGAGCAGGAGCGCCCCGATGGGCCGGTCCAGACGCATCAGCAGGCCGTACTGATGGAGCTTGTCACCCAGCCTGTTGTTCGTGATTGAACTCAACATCGATCCGCCTCGAAGGGGCGTGCGGCACGCCCGTTACGCCTTGCGGCAACCGTCGCGCCCTACCCGGGCGCGGCTGTTCATACTAGCAAATGTTCCCCGCCATCTGAATCTTCACCCCCCTCCCCCAGCACAGGCGGGAGGAAGACCTCGCTCACCAGCAGCGGCTTGTCACCCGTTCGAAACACCGAGCGGCGCCCCCAGACCGCCGCGGGCCCCCGCGGGAGGTCGAAGGTCGCCGCCCCGTACAGGTCGTGCCAGGGCAGGATTTGCGCCACCTGCACCTCGAACCGTTTCAGAGAACTGTCGGCGAACAGCATCGCCCCCAGGGAGCGGCTGCCCAAAGAAGACAACCGGCGCTGCGCCCCGGTCAAGGTCGCCAGGGGAATCACCGTGCGCCCGTAGACCCAGGGTCGATCGTTGCATAACAACTGCACCTGCCGTACCACGGCGAGGGCGTGGTCCGGAATACCCAGCAGGCGCCGCTCGTTGAGCATGGGCCGCTCATGGCGCTGACTCAGCACGCGCACCCGGAAGCACCCCGGGCAGGCGCCTTGAATCCGGCGCGTCAGGGAGTGGGGCTCGAACAACCAGCTGCGCGCGCGGGACGGCAGGCGGGCGGCAATGAGCTGGCGCCGCGGCACCCACCGCGGCTCCCGCGCCGAACGCCCGGCGCGCACGCACCTCGGCCCCTTGGTGAAACTACCAGCCGCCATGCAGGCTAGACATTACCGTACTGGGTGACGCTCCCCACCCAGCGCTGAATCAGGGAAGGGATACGCTCGGGACACTCATGGTGCAGACGTGCGGAGACCTCCTGGATCCGGGGGACCAGGTCCCTGTCCCGCGCCAGGTCGGCCACTCGAAACTGCAGCACGCCGGTCTGGCGTGTACCCAGGACCTCGCCGGGCCCGCGCAACTCCAGATCGCGCCGGGCGACTTCGAATCCGTCGTGGGTCTGCCTGAGGATGGCCATGCGCGCCTTACCCAGTTGTGACAGCGGCGCCCGGTACAGCAGCACGCAACTGCTCTCCCCGCCGCCGCGGCCCACCCGGCCGCGCAGCTGATGCAGCTGGGTGAGCCCCAGCCGCTCGGCGTTTTCGATAATCATCAAGGTGGCGTTGGGCACGTCCACCCCCACCTCGATCACGGTGGTGGCCACCAGCAGGTCCAGTTCACCCGCCTTGAACGCGTGCATCACCTGCTCCTTTTCCTGCACCTTCATGCGGCCGTGCACCAGCCCGATGCGCAGGTCCGGCAGCAGCCGGGCGAGCTGTTGCGAGGTGTCGATGGCCGACTGGCAGTCGATGCTCTGGGACTCCTCGATCAGCGGGCACACCCAGTAAGCCTGCCTGCCCTGACCGCAGGCCGCCCGGATGCGCTCCACCACCTCGTCCCGGCGCTGCTCGGGGACCACCACGGTGGTCACCGGCCGACGCCCGGCCGGCAGCTCGTCGATGATGGAATTGTCGAGATCGGCATAGGCGGTCATGGCCAGGGTGCGGGGGATCGGCGTGGCGGTCATAATCAACTGATGGGGGTGTTGGCCGCCCCGGCGCCCCTTCTCCAGCAGGGTCAGCCGCTGGTCCACCCCGAAGCGGTGCTGCTCGTCCACCACCACCAGGGCCAGGCGGGCGAACTCCACCCCCTCCTGAAACAGGGCATGGGTGCCCACCACCACCGCGCACTCACCGCTTTGCAGCCCGGCCAATACGCCGCGGCGGGCCGCCCCCTTGAGGCGCCCGGCCAGCCAGGCCACGTTGACGCCCAGGGGTGTCAGCCAATGGTGAAAATTGTGATAGTGCTGCTCGGCCAGCAGCTCGGTGGGGGCCATCACCGCCACCTGCCAACCCGCCTCCACCACATGGGCGGCGACGGCGGCCGCCACCACGGTCTTGCCCGAGCCCACGTCGCCCTGCACCAGGCGGTGCATGGGCGCGCTGGCGCCCACGTCGGCGAGGACCTCGTCGATGACCCGGCGCTGGGCGCCGGTCAGGGAGAACGGCAGCGCCTGCAGCAATGCCCCCATCAGGCGGCCCGAGGAGGCCAGGGGCGGTGCCCGGTACCGGCCGAGGCGGCGGCGGACCTGGCGCAGGCCCAGGTGGTGGGCGAGCAGCTCCTCGAAGGCCAGTCGTTGATAGGCGGGGTGGCGCACCTCGGTCAACAGGTCGATGGGGGCGTCGGCGGGCGGGGCATGGATATAGGCCAGCGCCTCGACAATCCCCGGCCACCGGTACCGGTCCAGGACGCCCTCGGGGAGCAGCTCCTCGAGCCGCCACCCCTGGCCGCCGCCGGCGCCCCCGTCCCCGAACGGGACGGCGCTCACCTGGGACAGCAGGCGCCCGATCAGGTTGCGCAGCGTCCCCTGGCGCAACCCCTCGGTGGCCGGGTACACGGGGGTCAGGTGCCCTTCGGGCACCGCCTGCAGGTCGTCGATGCGCTGGTATTCGGGGTGCACCATTTCCAGGGTATTGACCCCGCGCCGAACCTCCGCATAGCAGCGGACATGGGTATGGGGCGCGAGACTCGCCCGCTGGCGCTCGCCGAAGTGAAAAAACCGCAGGGTGAGGCTGCCGGTGCCGTCGCTGACCCGGGATACCAGGGCCGGGCGCCGGCCCGAGGTCAGCTCGGTGATCATGACCTGGGCCTGGATCACCGCTTCGTCGCCCGGGCGCAGGGCCCCGATGGGCGTCACCCGCGTGCGGTCCTCATAGCGCAGGGGAAAGTGGAACAACAGGTCCTGGAGGGTATGGATATTGAGGCGCCGCAGGCGTACCGCCACTTGGGGGCCGACCCCGTAGAGGCGTTCCACCGGCTGCAGCAGGCCGCCCTTGGCCGCCTGCCCTACCCCGTCCTGTCCGACCACCTGTGTCATCGCGTGATGAGACGCAACGGTTTCGAGCCCCCGCGCCGCAGACTACGCGCCGGACAGATCCATGATGGCGTCCATCTCCACCTGCGCCCCCTTGGGCAGCGCGGCCACGCCGATGGCGGCGCGGGCGGGATAGGGCTCCTGGAAGTAGCGGGTCATGACTTCATTGATCAGGGGAAAATGATCCAGGTCGGTGAGATAGATGTTCAGCTTGACGATATGGGACAGGTCACCGCCCGCGGCGCGGGCCACCGCCTCCAGGTTGTCGAAGACCCGCCGCGTCTGGGTCTCCATGTCCCCCTGCACCAGGTCCATGGTCTCGGGGACCAGGGGGATCTGCCCCGAGAGGTAGACGGCGTTGCCGACCTTCACGGCCTGTGAGTAGGGACCGATCGCCTGGGGCGCCTGGGCGGTGGATACGATTTCGCGCTTCATGATAAATGCCTGACTCCCTTCTTTGGTTCTTCCACGGTATTTTATAGATGTAGAGGAGTACTGAATATTATGCTCTCGCCAAGGCGCGAAGTGCGCTAAGACATCAAAACACATTGAATCCGTACAGGCGTGACGTCAACCGCCTTCTCGATTTTCGTCCTGTGTCACTCCCTCGCCTCCCCCTTGGCGTCTTGGCGGGAGTACAAGAATCGGGCCGAGCGCCCCACTCATCCCTTGGTCCTGCTGATCCTGGCGACGGCGTCGATGGCGCGGATGCGCCGCATGATCCGCGCCAGGTGGCGGCGGTTCTGCACCTCGATGGTCAAGGTGATGGTGCTGTAACGCCCGTCCCTCTCCTCCAGACCCACATTGTCGATGTTCGCCCCCAGTTCGGCGATGGAGGCGGCTACCGTCGCCAGCACGCCGCGCTGGTCGGCGGCCTCCACGCGCACCTCCACCGGGAAATCGCCCTTGATGTCCGGCTCCCACTGGACATCGATGGATTTTTCGGCGCGGTTGCGAAACTCGGCCACATTGCGGCACGACTCGGTATGGATGACGATACCCCGCCCGGCGGAGATCAGGCCCAGGATCGGGTCGCCGGGGATTGGCCGGCAGCACTTGGCGAAGTTGACCACCATCCCCTCGGTCCCTTTGATGTACAGGGGCCGCGAGGCGCTGGTGCGCTCCCACTTGAGCCAGTTGGGGACCACCCGGGTAAACATGCTCTTGATGCTCCCGGGGCGGGCCTGCGCCGGGTCCTGGCCGGCCTTGTCGGCCTCCACCAGGCGCCGGGCCACCAGCAGCGGGATGCGGTTGCCGAGGCCGATCTGCTCATAGAGCTCGTCCGGGGTGTCGAGCTTCAAGTCCTGCAGCAACTCCGCCAGGCGCGCCGACGGCAACTGGTCAACGGACAAGGAAAAGGAGGTCAACGCCTTGTCCAGGAGCCGCTTGCCCAGGTCAATGGACTCCTCGCAGCGCAGATTCTTCAAGTAGTGCCGGATATTGGCGCGGGCCTTGCCGGTGACCACGAAGTTCAGCCATGCGGGGTTGGGGCGGGCATTGGAGGCGGTGATGATCTCCACCGTCTGCCCGTTCAGCAACGGCGTGCTCAAGCGGTACCAGGTGGCGGTCCACCTTGGCGGCGACGCAGGCGTTGCCCACCCCCGTGTGCACCGCGTAGGCAAAGTCCACCGCCGTGGCGCCGCGCGGCAGCTCCATGATCTGGCCCTTGGGGGTGAAGACATAGACCTCGTCCGGGAACAGGTCCACCTTGACGTTCTCGAGAAACTCCAGGGAATTGCCGGCGCTTTGCTGCATCTCCAGCAGGCCGCGCAGCCACTCGCGCACATGGGGGTGGGCGCCGGTCCCGGTCACGTCGCCCGACTTGTACAGCCAGTGGGCGGCGATGCCCATGTTGGCCACCTTCTCCATGTCCTCGGTGCGGATCTGCACCTCGATGGGCACGCCGTAGGGGCTGAACAGAACCGTGTGCAGGGACTGGTAGCCGTTGGTCTTGGGGATGGCGATGTAGTCCTTGAACTTGCCCGGCACGGGCTTGTAGAGGTTGTGCACCAGCGCCCAAGGCCCGGTAACAGGCGTCCACGCTGTCGACGATGATGCGAAAGGCGTAGACGTCGAACACCTCGGAGAACGGCAGGCGCTTGGTGCGCATCTTCTGGTAGATGCTGTACAGGTGCTTCTCGCGCCCCTGCACCCGGCCGTTCAAGCCCTCCTGTTCCATGCGGTTGGTGATGGTGTTGCGGATCTTGGTGATGATCTCCTTGCGGTTGCCGCGGGCCTTGCGCACCGCCTCGGACAGGACCCGGTAGCGCATGGGGTACAGGGCCGCGAAAGCCCAGCTCCTGCAGCTCGATGCGCAGGGTGTTCATGCCCAGGCGGTTGGCGATGGGGGCATAGATCTCCAGGGTCTCCCGGGCGATCCGGCGGCGCTTGTCCTCCGGCATGGCACACCGAGGGTGCGCATGTTGTGCAGGCGGTCGGCGAGCTTGATGATGATGACCCGGATGTCATGGGCCATGGCCAGCAGCATCTTGCGGAAGTTCTCCGCCTGGGCCTCGAGGCGGCTCTCGAACTGGATCTGGGTCAGCTTGCTGACCCCGTCCACCAGCTGCGCCACCTCCTTGCCGAACTCCTTGACCAACTGCTCCTTGGCGGTGGGCGTATCCTCGATGACATCGTGCAGGATCGCCGCCATGATGCTCTTGTAGTCCATGCGCAGCTCGGCCAGGATCTTGGCCACTGCGAGAGGATGGCTGATGTAGGGCTCGCCGGAACGGCGCTGCTGCCCCTGGTGTGCCCGCGCCCCGAACAGATAGGCCTGGTGGACCTCGGCGATCTGCTCCGGTCCGAGATAGGCCGCCAGCAGATCGGTCAGCTCCTTGATCAGGAACGTCTCGTCTTCCCTGGGAGGGCTCGGGTGCTCGGGGAACGCCAGCTCGGTGGTATGCACGGGTCACGCCCTACGGTTATGGGTTACGGGCTCTGGTCACGGACCTGTCCCGCCGGGCCAACGGGCCTTACTCCGGCTCGTCGCCGCCCTCCTCGGGAGGCGGCTCGCTGCCTGCTTCCTCTTGAGGCGATTCTACTGGTTGGGTCGATTCCACCTCAGCAGATTCCACCTGGGCAGATTCCGCCTGGGCAGATTCCGCCTGGACCGACTCCACCTCTTCCTCTTCTTCGGGTTGGACCTCAACCTCCTTGAGGATCGACGGCCCGACCAGCCCCGCGGCGATCTCGCGCAGCGCCAGCACGGTGGGCTTGTCATTCTCCACCTCTAGAGTGGACTGCTTGCCCTGCTCCAGTTGGCGTGCCCGCCGGGTGGCGATCAGGACCAGCTGGAAGCGGTTGTCCACGTTGTCGAGGCAATCCTCAACCGTAATACGTGCCATTGACTTACTCCTATGGGATTTGTCGTCACTATAAGGTCTGAATTTTACACGACAATCCGGGACGCGGCATCTTCCCCGTGGCCCTGCCGGCGGGGCGGCACCGCGCCCGGGTGCCTAACCGAGCAGGTCGTGGATCAGGGGTGACAATCTAACCGATTGATAACGTGTGGTTAATCGATGCGCCACGAAGATGGCGGCAAGGCCCTCCAGGGCCTCGGTAAAGTCATCATTGACGATGACATAGTCATAATCCCGGTAATGGGACATCTCATGGACGGCCTCGCGCAGGCGCCGGGCGATCACCTCCCGGCTGTCCAGGCCGCGGTCATTGAGGCGCTGCTCCAGGGCCTGCCGGGAGGGGGGCAGGATAAAGACGCTGACACAGCCGGGCAGGGCCCGGCGTATCTGGGCGGCCCCCTGCCAGTCGATCTCCAGGATCACGTCGACGCCCTGCTCCAGCCGGCCCAGGACCCGGGCCCGGGAGGTACCGTAACTGCAGCCGAACACGGTGGCGTGCTCCAGAAAGTCCCCCCTCGCCTGCATGTCATCAAAGGTGGCCTGGTCCACGAAGTGGTAATTGACGCCTTCGACCTCGCCCTCGCGCCGCGGCCGGGTGGTATAGGAGACGGATGTCTCCACACCCCGCAAGCCATCGGTCAGGCCCTTTACCAGGCTGGTCTTGCCGGCGCCGGAGGGGGCCGAGATGATGTACAGCTGCCCCTGGGGGGAGGCGGCGGAGGAGGGTTGAGCGTTGGCCATAGGGATTCCGGGCAGGGGGTTATTCGACATTCTGAACCTGTTCGCGCATCTGCTCGATCAGCACCTTCATCTCCACCGATGCGCGGGTGGTCTCGATGTCGGCGGACTTGGAGCCCAGGGTATTGGCCTCCCGGTTGAGCTCCTGCATGAGGAAGTCCAGGCGCCGGCCCACGGCCGTGTCCTGGCCCAGCAGCTGCTCCACCTCCTGCAGGTGCGCCGCGGCGCGATCCAGTTCCTCCTCCACGTCCAGCTTCTGCAGCCAATACACCAGTTCCTGCTCCAAGCGGCTGGTGTCCACCTCCGCGCCCAGCTGCTCCAGGCGCTCCAGGAGCTTGGCGCGCAGTCTGTCCCTGACCTCGGGCAGGCGCTGCTTGACGCCTGCCAGCTGGGCCTGCATGGCCCGGCAGCGCTGGGTGATGACCTCCCGCATGCCGCCACCCTCGCGCCGGCGCTCGGCGACCAGGGCATCGACCGCCTCGTCCAGCAAGGCCAGGGCCTCGCCCTGCAGGGCCTCGATCTGCGGCTCGGGGGTTTGCATCACGCCCGGCCAGCGCAGGATCTCCAGGGGACCGGGGGGCGTTGCCTGGGTGAGCATTGCGCTGATCTCATCACAGGACTGGATGAGCTGCCTGGCCAGGTCCTGATTCAGGATGTAGCCGGTCTTGTCGGGGCTGTATTGCAGGCGCAGCGTGCAGTCGACCTTGCCGCGGTTGAGGCGGGCGCTGAGCTGCTGGCGCACGGCCCCCTCCATTTCCCTGACCTCCTCCGGCAGGCGCAGGGACAGGTCGAGGAACCGGTGGTTGACCGAACGCAGTTCCCAGATCAGCGCGCCCCACTGGGACTGCCGGGTCCGGCGCGCAAAGGCTGTCATGCTGTACATCAGCGCTTACCCCACAATATCTGCCAAGGGCATTCCGCGCCCCCTTGATGAATCCGGGGCTGGCGGCGAGAATGGAGCCAGCGTGCCCGGGCCATTCAGGCTATAATATTAATTTTCATAAGGAAAGGAATAATAATGCGTCCCAGCGGACGAACCCCCGATGAGCTGCGGCCGATCCAGATCACACGCGACTATACCAAACACGCCGAGGGCTCGGTCCTGGTGGAGTTCGGCGACACCAAGGTGCTGTGCAACGCCAGCGTCGAGGAACGGGTACCGCGCTTTTTGAAGGGCACGGGCCGCGGCTGGGTCACGGCCGAGTACGGCATGCTCCCGCGGGCCACGGGCTCGCGGACCATGCGCGAGGCGGCCCAGGGCCGCCAGGGCGGTCGCACCATGGAGATCCAGCGGCTGATCGGCCGCTCCCTGAGGGCCGTCATGAATCTTGCGGCCCTGGGCGAACGCACGGTTACCCTGGACTGCGACGTCATCCAGGCCGACGGCGGGACGCGCACCGCCGCCATCACCGGCGGCTACGTGGCGCTGGTGGACGCGGTCAATCACCTGATGCGCCACCGCATGATTGACAAGGACCCCGTGCACAGCCGGGTGGCATCGGTGTCGGTGGGCATCTACCAGGGCGTGGCCGTGCTCGACCTGGACTACCGGGAGGATTCCGAGGCGGAGACGGATATGAACGTGGTCATGAACGAGGCCCGCGCCTTCATTGAGATCCAGGGTACCGCCGAAGGCCACGCCTTTCGCATGGATGAACTGACGAGCATGATGCAGCTGGCCGAAGGCGGCATCGCCACCCTGATCGCCAAGCAGCAAGAGGCCCTGCACCGATAGCCCGCGCCGCATGAGCACCCGACACTTCCAAGACGCCCCCGCCCTGCAGGCGGTACTGGCGAGCGGTAATCCGGGCAAGGTGGCCGAGCTGCAGTCCCTGCTGCACGGCCTGGGAATCGAGGTCAACCCCCAGTCCCGGTACCAGGTCAGCTCGGCGGAGGAGACCGGGCTGAGCTTCGTGGAAAACGCCCTGATCAAGGCCCGCCATTGCGCCGAACAGACCCGTTTGCCCGCCATCGCCGACGACTCGGGGTTGGTGGTGGACGCCCTGCAGGGGGCGCCCGGCCTGTATTCATCCCGTTACGCGGGCCCCCAGGCCGGCGACCACGACAACCTGCAGAAACTGCTCACCGATATGGCCGGCGTTCCCGAGGCCCGGCGCACCGCACGTTTTTACTGTGTCCTGGTGTTCCTGCAACACCCCCGCGATCCCATGCCGGTGATCTGCGAAGGGGTCTGGGAAGGACGTGTCCTGGAGGCGCCTCGGGGTGAAATGGGCTTCGGCTACGACCCCGTCTTCTACGTGCCCGACCACGGCTGCTCGGCGGCGGAGCTGTCCCCCAAGGTCAAGAACCGCATCAGTCACCGCGGTCAGGCCCTGGCCCGGCTGGTGGACGTGCTTGGGCTGCGGGGCAACAGACACTGACGCGCCGGGGCTGCCGGCAGGGCTGTTGCCCCCCTCAGCCCGGAGGGAGAGAAGGCAAGAGGGAGGCGACGAAGCGCAGTTGCCTTGCAACGTAAAGAGGCAACCGCGTTAACACCCGAATGGGCGTCTGGGATAAAATGGCGCCGTTGCGACCATCAGGAAACGACCATGGCACAAGCACAGACACAAACGGGCACCGGGGGGGGCACATCCCTGTGGCGGCGGCTCTGGGCGCCGGCGCTCATCATCGCCATGCTGGCGGTGGCGGTCTTTTTTCTGCCCCGCGGCTACGACACGCACCTGGAGAAGGTCGGCAACGGCAAGTACGCCGTGGTGCAGATCTTCGACAAGGGCGGGGTCCAGAGCGAGCAATTGATGGATGCCGTCAACGAGGTCCGCAGCGCCTACGAACCCCGGGGTGTCGAGTTCCTGGTGGCTGACCTGGGGACCGAGGCCGGCAAGCGCTTCGCCCAGCGCCACGGCGTGGCCGGCGCCACGCTGCTGGTATTCGGCCCCAAGGGGAAGGTTATCCAAACCCTGGTGGGCAGGTATGACGAGGCGTCGGTCAGGCACACCATCGACCAGGCATTGAAACCCTAGGGCCTGGGATGGCGGTCGCTGTCAGCCTTCACCTGCTGTTCGCCATTATCTGGGTCGGGGGGATGTTCTTCGCCTACATGGCCCTGCGCCCGGTGGCCGGGCAAGTGCTCGCCCCGCCGCAACGCCTCGCCCTGTGGTCGCAGACCCTCGCCAGGTTCTTCGTTTGGGTATGGACGGCGATCATCGTCCTGCCGGGAACCGGAGTGTGGATGATCTTCAACGGTCTCGGGGGCTTCGCATCCGTGGGGTTGTTTGTCCACTTCATGACGGCGACCGGCATCCTCATGATCCTGCTGTTCCTGCACCTGTTCTTCGCCCCTTACCGGCGCCTGCGCCAGGCCGTGGCCCACGGCGATCTGCAGATCGCCGCCAACAACCTGGCCCATATCCGCTCCATCGTCCTCATCAATCTCATCCTCGGCCTGATCACCTCCGTCATCGGGGCCTCCGGCCCCTATTGGTCCTGAACCGGCCTCCCTTTTTCCCGGTGTCGCGCCGGGCGCTGATATCCCGTCCATAGGCGGACCGGCGGCTAAAGGAACCCCGGCCCGGGACGATAAATCCCACACAAACAGTCGCGCTTGCATGCCCCAATGACACGGCTGGAATCTTATGAACAAGGAGGCCGGACACTCGCTTTCAGCCAAGGGGCGCCCGGCACCCCATAAAGTCGAGGACTATCTCATGAGTATCACCTACCGTGATCTTGCCACCGGCAGTATCAAGCTTGTATCCGTCCCGGAACTTTATGTACGACTCAACGAGGCGGTGGAAAACCCCACGGCCTCCGCAACGACCAAGATAGGCCAGAATCATCAGCCAGGACCCGGCATTGACGGCGCACCTGCTCAAGATCGCCAACAGCCCCCTGTACGGTTTTACTTCCAGGATTGACACCATCTCCCGGGCCGTCATGGTCATCGGCACCCGTGGACTGCGTGACCTGGCCCTGGCGACCTCGGCCGTGGATGTCTTCTCCAAGATACCGAGGCACCATGATCAACATGGCCAGTTTCTGGCGGCACAGCATCTTTACCGCGCGTGATCGCCCGCATACTGGCCACCAGGTGCAATATCCTGCACAGCGAACGCCTGTTCGTCTCCGGCCTGCTCCATGACATCGGTGAGCTCATCATCTTTTACAAACTGCCGGAGATGGGCCGTGACGCCCTGTGCCGGTGCCGCAGTCTGGGCGAGCCCCTGCCCGAGGCGGAACAGGAAGTCATGGGCTTCGACCATGCCCAGGTGGGTGGTGAAACCCTGCGTTTATGGAACCTGCCTGAGAGCATCGTCGAGGCGGTGCGCTGCCATCATGCCCCGGCCGCGGCGGGCGAATACAGCCTGGAGGCCGCGGTGCTCCACCTGGCCACGGGCCTGGCCATGATGGGGGACGAGATCACCGCCGCCGAGCAGCCGGGCTATGCCTTGCTGCCGGAGGCCTGGGCGCGCACGGGTCTGAGCGAAGACAGCGCCGAGGCGATCCTCGGCGAGGCCAGACCGCACTTCATCTCCGCCCTGTCCCTGTTCCTGCCGAAAACGGCCCGCGCGGCCTGATCGCCGACCTCCCGTCGACTCGGCGCCGTCACCGTGAACGCCGCGCGGGCGCGATGGTGCCGTTGCGACCGCCACAGACGGAGGCGCGCGGGGCCCGTGTTTTAATAATCCCCGGATCACCTGTATAATTTCCCGGATCAGCCCCGGCCGCATCGGCCGGGGCTGATCCGGCTGATGACAGGCGCATACTCGCGGCCCCTTCCCCGCTCAACGGCTCAAAGCAGATTCCAGGCGTGTACGGCGTCGGGCGGTGCGCGGACAACGACGATCCGACCAGGACGCCCCACCGGGCGCAAGACATGCGAACGCGGCAGACAGGAATCCATGACACCGGCCATCGCCATCAGCGACGTACACAAACACTACGGCAGCGTACATGCCCTCAAGGGCATTGACCTCACCATCAATGAAGGCGAGTTCTTCGGCCTGCTGGGCCCCAACGGGGCCGGCAAATCCACGCTGATCAACGTCATCGGCGGCCTGACCTTCGCCACCCGGGGACAGGGTCTCGGTCCTGGGCCGAGACGTGGTCACCGACTATCGGCCACACGGCGCTGCCTGGGCGTCGTGCCCCAGGAAATCACCTATGACCCGTTCTTCACCGTGCGGGAAGTCCTTCCCTCCAGGCCGGGTATTTCGGCCTGGGGCGCGGCCAGCACGGCTGGATCGATGAGCTTATCGACACCCTGATGCTGAGGACAAGGCCGACACCAACATGCGGGCCCTGTCCGGCGGCATGAAGCGCCGGGTCCTCATCGCCCAGGCCCTGGTGCACAAACCGCAGGTGGTGATCCTCGATGAACCCACCGCCGGGGTCGACGTGGAGCTGCGCAAGTCCCTGTGGTCATTCATCAGCCGCCTGCACCGGGAGGGCCACACCATCGTCCTGACCACCCACTACCTGGAGGAGGCGGAGGAGCTGTGTGACCGCATCGCGATCATGAATCATGGCGGCGTGGTGGCGCTCGATACCACGCGCAACCTGCTGTCCGCGGGCATCGGGGCGGTCTTCTCCGTCACCGTCTATGTCGCCGAGCCCCCCGGGGCCCTGCCCGACAAGCTCAAGGAAAAGGTGCGCAAGGTCGAGGCCAACCGCATCGAGTTGCAACTCAACAAGGGCGTCGACTCGATCATGGACGTGGTGGACACCCTGCGCCTGGCCGGCGCGCATATCACGGACCTGCGCGTCGAACAGGCCGATCTGGAAGACATCTTCGTGGACCTGACCTACCGGCAAAGCGCATGAACCTCTACGGCTTTCTCACCCTCTTTCACAAGGAAGTGCTGCGCTTCCGCAAGGTCGCCCTGCAGACGCTGATCGCCCCGATGGTCACCGCGCTCTTGTACCTCATGGTCTTTGCCCACGTGCTCGAGGGCCGCGTGCAGGTCTATCACGGGATCGCCTATTCGGCCTTTTTGATCCCGGGCCTCATCATGATGTCCATCATTCAAAACGCCTTTGCCAACAGCTCCTCCAGCCTCATCCAGTCCAAGGTGACGGGCAACCTGATATTCGTCCTGCTGTCGCCCCTGTCCGCCCTGGAGTTCTTCCTGGCCTTCATGCTGGCCGCAACGGTGCGCGGGGTGCTGGTGGCGGTCGGCATGTACCTGGTGGCGGTAATCTTCATTCCCCTGCCCGTACACCATCTGTTCATATTGCTGGCATTCGCCTTTCTATCCAGTGCCGTGCTCGGCACCCTGGGCATCATCGCGGGCATCTGGGCGGAAAAGTTCGATCATATCGCGGGATTCCAGAATTTCTTCATCATGCCCATGTCATTTCTCAGCGGCGTCTTCTACTCGATTCACTCCCTGTCCCCTTTTTGGCGCGAGCTGTCTCACTTCAATCCCTTCTTTTATATGATCGACGGCTTTCGTTACGGCTTCCTCGGGACATCCGACGTCAACCCCGCCATCAGCCTGGCCATCGTCCTCGGCGCCTTTGTGGTCCTCGCGGGCCTGACCCTGTACTGGATCAAGACCGGCTACAAGCTCAGGGACTGAGCCGGCGAGCCGGTGCACTTCCCAGGTGCCGGGTGAAGGCCTGCGCCTGAGCGGCAGGACCCACCACGACTCATCGCACACGCCGGACAAACCCATTGGGCGCATGATGTGTGTACATCCATACCGAAAAAACTTAGGATAAATGCAAAATCGCGCCGCGGCGCTTCACCCGCCCGGCGGGGCAAACCCGCGCCGGGAGGACGGATGGGGCCAGACAACCGGGCACTCTGACAGTTTCCCCGCCAGGAGAGCGAACGTGACGTTGAAAGAATTGTGCAAGGCCGTCAACGATGCCCTCAATGACCGCCCGGACGGCCGGCGCCTGCGCCAGCTGAGCCGCAACGCGGAGGAAATCGCGTCGTTGACCGGCTGGGCGCCGGGCGCCATTGATCCCCAAGGCCGCTTTGCCAAGATCTGCCAGGATTTGGAGGACCGGTCACGGGCGCTGTACGAGCGTACAAGCCAGTACGAACTGGCCGAGCTGCACGACGCCCTGGCCGGGCTGCGCGAGACCGTCGCCAGACACGATGAGGACCTCAAGCCCTCAGCGGCGGATGACGATCCCGACGCCTTTTAGCCGCCGCCAGGCGGTTGGTGACGGATGCGGGCTAGACGCGCTGACGGGCTCTGCCCGGTCACCACGCCTGCGGCGATGAGATGGGCGGTACGCAGGGGCTCACAACCGTCCCGGCCGCGGGATACGCCGGCAACCGATCTTCCTCGCCCTGGCCCCTTCGGCACAGGGCGCTGTTTAGCTGCCGTGGGAAACGATACGGTAACCCGTGTCGATCAGGGTCACCCGGATTGGATCATTCGCTCATTGAGGGTGTCGCTCGTGCCCGCCTAGCGAGAGGTCTGCGCCGCGCCCTCGTGTCCGGGCTTCCCCCGAAACTGGGAAGTATTCTCGTGGTCCGGCAGCATCTCGCCGTCGTAATCGCTGTCGTTGAAGAAGCTGCGCGTAATCTTGAGCCATACCACGACGCTCAGGATGGCGGCCGGGATGCCCACCAGGAACAGGGCGATGGTCAGAAAGGCAGACATAGGAGACATATCAATCGTCATTATTTTCCCCCTTACAAATCCCACATAATTACAGAAAGTCATCGATTGTCGCTTAATTTAGCCGCGTTGGCAATTAGGCGACTCGCAGGGGCATGATCTTATTGGGACAAGGCGTCTAAACCGTCCCAGCGCCTCCCTGTCCATGCTGACAGGCCCAATCCCCCATGAACAGAAGGGATACGTTCCTTTGTGGGACAGCGCGCGCGTCTTCCTCGTCCGGGCGCCGCTCAGGCGGGTATCTCCATGCCCAGCACATTACCCGAGCGGTCGAGGCGCATGCGGACCTGGCCGAAACACGGCACCCGCCCGGCAACGCAGCCCGACCCTTCCATGATGACCTCGTCGAATTGAACGGCGGCGACCACCTGATCAGGCCGTTCGTCGAGGATCTCCACTGTCAAGGTCTCGTTATCGATCCAACCGTTCTGGGAACACAGCTGGCTCAACTCGCGGCACTCGCGAAGGTATTGCTGAACGTTCATGATGCCGTCCTCCTTCTGCAAACCGCCCGGCAACGGTTCCGGGCGGTGGACCGACGGCCCAGGGCCCTGCCGCAGGCGCAGGGCCGAGCCCGCAACGCCGGCCGGGACTTCATCCTATCACGGAACGTCCTCCATGAGATTGTCGGCCGGTGGCCATAAAACTTCCGTTTCTGTCACCCGCAGGGGCTTTGCCATGGGGGCGTCGGCGCGCGCACCAGCTCCCCCCTTGACTCAGTCGCAACCGACCGCCTGAGGCCCGCCCACGGCCGCCTCGAGGGGCAGCACGGTCAAATACCGGCCGTAACAGGCCCCGGTATCGATGAAACACACATTGTCCGCCAGCTGGGGGCTGTCCACCGGGGTATGGCCGCAATAGACGCGCTCGACTCCCTCCACCAGACCGGCGGCGGTCCCGCGCGCGCGGCTGCGGCCCCACAGGGTGATCTCACGGGCGCGCGCATCGCCGTTCGCCAGCTTGTCGAGGAACGCCTCCCAGGGCAGTCCCACGGGCAGATCGGCATGCACCAGCCCCATGCGGCCGGCGCCCGTCTCCACCTCAATGGCCAGGGGCAGGGCGGCGAGGGCCTCGAGCATGCGCCGGCGCAGCTCCTCGTCCTGTTCCAGCCACCACTGGCCGCCATTAACCCTCGTCCACCAGAATAAGGTATCCGGGTCGTCCACGGCCTCCAGGGCCATGGCCTCATGATTGCCCAGAATGGCATGAAACCAAGGCTTGGCGAGCCAGGTCAGCGCCGCCGGCGAATCGCGGCCCCGATCGATCAGGTCACCCACGGAGAACAAGCGGTCCCGCTGCGGGTCGAAACCCGCCTCCTCCAGGGCCTTGTCGAGCAGCGCAAATTCCCCGTGGATGTCCCCCACCACGTAATCCCGCCCGACCGTATTGCGCGCAAATCTTACGACTGCCTGATAGGGTTCCGCCATTCAACCGTCCCCCGCGATGCTCGCTTGCCCGCACCCATCACCCGTGGCGGGGCGCAAAATTCTTCGCGAAACCGACCTCCGCTGCAGCTTGTGCACCGGGAGGCGAATCGCACACAATAACAACATGGACTCTCCACCGGGAGATTCAAGGGACCCCGCCATGCGACACGCCTTCACTGCCTCGTTACTGATCGCCGGCATTGCCTTGAGCGGGGGACGCGCCACGGCGGGCGCTGATGCTATGCCGCGACATGCGCTCACTTTAGCACAAGGAGGCCACGCCATGACCTTTGCGCTCACCTCGACCGCATATTCCCAAAAGGAATCGATCCCCAAGCGCTTCACCTGTGACGGACGGGACATCTCACCCCCCTTGTCCTGGGCCGGCGTTCCCCCCCAGGCCAAAAGCCTGGTCCTGATCCTGGATGATCCGGATGCGCCGGACCCGACCGCCCCCAAGATGACCTGGGTCCACTGGGTCCTGTACAACATCCCGCCGGATACCGCAGGGCTTTCCGAGGACGTGTCCGCGGGCGAACTGCCCCGCGGCACCAGGGAAGGGCTGAACAGCTGGGACCGCACCGGCTATGGCGGCCCGTGCCCGCCGGTGGGCCGACACCGCTATTTCCACAAGCTGTATGCCCTGGACACGATGCTGCCCGACCTCGGTGAACCCACCAAGGACCGGCTCGAGCACGCCATGCAGGGCCACATCATCGCCCACACGGAGCTGATGGCCACCTACCAGCACTGACCCCGGGGGCCGGGCCACCGGCTCCCTCTGGCAATCTTGTCCCGCCGGCGCGCCGCCCATGACGACCACCACCCGGTTGATCAGCTCGAGCGCTGTGATGGATTGACCCATAACGACCGTTATCAAGGTTTACCTATAAGGTGTATCGGTACGCGCGCCCCGCCCTGAACAACGCCGGGGCGCGGATTACTCATGGCCCTAACCGGGATGTATAATGGTTCCCTGATCGAACCCCGATAACGCACCACGGAGCCGGACAGGGACTGCGGTGATCCCCTTACACGACGACAACCCCACCACCCTCAGGCCGATCATCACCGTGTCCCTGATCATCTCGTGCTCGGCGGCATTCCTATGGGAACTGTCCCTCGGGTCCGAAGGCATGCAGCGGATGGTGTTCGCCCTCGGCAGCATCCCGGCGGTGCTGCTGCAGGGGCGCCACCTGCCGCCGGACCTGGCCGTGGTCCCCGCACCAAGGAGCGCCGCGCTCATGCTCGAGCATCACCGTCCGAAAAACTCTAGAGAAGGCACACTCACGAGATTCGGGATGAGCGACATGCGCCAACCACAACGCGACGCCCTTGAGCGTCAGGTACTGGAGATCCTGGAGCTGGAACCCCGCGGGATGAGCGAATACGAACTCATCGGCCACTTGCGCGAAGCGGGCCACCCCGCCTTTCAGCGCTCCCTGTCACAGGACAATCTACACCTGTTCCGCACCCACTTCCTGTTGTTCCATGTCTTGTACAGCCTGCGCGGACGCCTGTGGCGGGAACGGCGCGCGGACCTGGAAATCAGCGCCCTGAGGATCGCCCTGCGGCCCTGTCGCACGGGCGCCCAAGGGAACCGCGACCTCGGCGGCCGCGACCCCCTGTGCGACTATTATCTGGATCTGAGCCACCTGGATGACACCACGGCCGAGCAGGTGGAGGCCTTGCTGCAAGGCTTTTGGTCCGGCGCGGGCCCCTCGGCGCGGCGCACCCGGGCGCTCAGCGTCATGGGCCTGAGCGATCCCGTGGATGACGGCTCCATCAGGCGTCAGTACAGGCGTTTGGTCATGCGCCACCACCCGGACAGGGGCGGCGACAAGGCGCAGTTGCAGGCCCTCAACGCCGCCATGGATATCCTCATGCCGGCCCGTTCCTGACGCCCCGGTCGTCGCGGCGCGGCTCCCCGGCGCCGTGGGGGACCGCCTGGCCGCGCCCGGCACCGGCCGACGCCGCGGACGCGCCGTGCCCCCGCGCCGCGTCCGCCCCGCCGCGCTGCTTCACGGTCATGTCATACAGCGCGACGGAAGTCACCCCCGACAAGGCCATCAGCAACAGCGCCCATGCGCCGTAGCGCATCACCGTCCGAAGCCGGTCGCCCGACGGGGGCGGGGCGGCGGGCGCAAGCGATACCGGCAGGGCCGTGGCTTGGGGCGGGGCGGCCTTGTCCTCCCCGGGCGCAACGGCCGCATCGGCCCGTTCAGGGGCGGACTCGGGCGAGGGAGGGACCCGTTGCGCCCGCAGCACCGCGACCGTGCGCTCCAGCTTGCGGCGCTGCAGCTCGCTCTCGGCAAGCCGCCGCTCCCGGTCGCCGACCGCCTGCTGCAGCACGGCCTTTTGCTCCTCGAGACGGTCGATATGACCCTGCAGATCGCGGCATTTTCCGTCGGCGGCGCGCGCCACCGACACCACCTTCTTGAGCCTGACCCGTGCCTTGTCCAAGTGGCCCTGCAGCTCCTGCAGCTGCTCTTCCCGCCGTTTGACCCGGCCCTCGACGTGCGCCTGCTTTTCGACCTCCTGGGCCAGCTGCCGCTTGATCGCCGCGAGTTCATCCCTCAGGGAGGCCCGTTCGTCCTTCCCCTGGATCACCGGGACCGCCTGCATCTCAGGGGGCGGCGGCCGGTCCTGCTCCGCGACCGCACCCCCGGCGACCGCCTCGGCCGGCACGAGACTCAACCCACCGGGTTCAGGCGGTACCTGAGGCGGCGAACCGCCCTGCTGCGACGGCACCAGGGTCAAGCCGACGGCCTCGGGGGAGGCCTCAGACGGCGGCACACTGGCCTGCTCGGGCACCACGCGCAACGGCGGCCGATGGTCATGGGGGGCCAGGGCCACGGCCTGGGCCCCATCCTGCAGGATATACACGTCCATACCCTGCTGGCAGAGCAAAAAGGCCGCCGCGGAGCTGCGGTTCAGTACATTGCTGACGGTGATATGAACACGCCCGGCATCGAGCTCCCTGGCCCGTGACCGCAACAATCCCAGCGGGATATTCACGGCGGCGGCCCCGTCCTGGGCGAACTCGTCAGGCTGCCTGACATCGAGCAGCACCGCCCCCTCGTTCAACAGGATTCCGGCCCGGTCCCATGTCACGTACCTCAACACCGGCTCGACGAGCAGAGAGGTAAAGTCCTCCTTGGCCAGGCGCATCAGGCGTCCGTCGTTGACCATGGTCACCGTCGCCCCACGGCGACCGTTGGTAATCAGGGCGTCCTCGCCAAACCCGTCCCCTTCCCGCAACTCGGTCAGGTGGATATCACCGTCTCCCTCCGGCGAGCGGGTCGTCACCCGGCACACGCCTTCCTTGACGATATAGTAAAAATCGTCGGTCTCGTCCTGGCGCATAATCACCTGACCCGCGCCCGCTTCGACTTCTTCCATACGGCCGATCAGCTTCTGGATATTGCTCGGCGGCAGCCGCATGAAGACCTTGGCCTGAAGGAAGCGGGTCAGCCAGTCTGTCCCGGTGGCCGAATCTATGTCGCTGACCTCATACTCCGAGGCATAGCCGCCATGGAACATCAGCTCATCCGTGTCCACGCTGACCTTGAGTATCGTGGCATCCGTCTTTGCCCTGACGGACATGGCGCCGGGCTTGGCGCTCAGCAGCGGCTGCCTGGACGCCTCGGTGCCGGCGGCCACGACCGCGCTGACATCCTCGCCCGACAGGACCTCCACGATCCCGGACAACAGGTAGATGGTATGGCACTCGCCGGTTGACCCGCCGAGCCTGGCGCCGGCCCGGATCTTGAAGGCCTGGGAGCGCCCGACCAGGGTCTTCAATTCCGCCCCGTCGAGGAGATGGAGCGGGACCAATGAGCGCAGCAGGCCTTCGTCGACAACCCACTGGCCCTTGCGGCGGGTCAGCCGGGAGGACCAGACGGAGATGGATGACATGCGACTCATCAGTAGTGGCGATATTGCATCATGGGTTCATTATGTTCAGAATCATCGCGGCGGCCCGCCCCCGGACCCTCTGCGGCCTGCGGCCCGATCCGATACAACAGGCGTCAAGACTAGATGATCGCCCCCCCGGAATCTGTGACCGGCTGCTCAAACGGGGCGGGTCACGACCCGGGGACGTTCACTGACACGATGACCGGCACGGGGATTCAACGATGGCGTCCGGCACACTTGACACGACAACCGAAGAAGTTCGGGAACGCCCTTGGCATACCCTGACCCCGGAAGAGGCGCTGCATTCGCTTGGCGCCTCGGAGCAGGGCCTGAGCAACCAAGAGGCGGCCGCACGCCTTCAGCGTTACGGACTGAACAAGCTGCCCGAAGGACACCGGGCGGGCTGGATCAGCCTGTTCTTCAGGCAATTCAAAAGCGCGTTGATCTACGTGTTGCTGGTCGCCGCGATGATATCGGCGGCCATCGGCGAAATCGGTGACGCCGCATTCATCATGGCGGTACTGCTGATCAATGCCGTGGTCGGCACCATCCAGGAGTACAAGGCGGAGACCAGCGCCCAGGCATTGAAGCACATCATGCAGATATCGGCACGGGTGATCCGGGACGGGCACCGCCGTCAGATCGACAGCGCCGAGCTCGTTCCCGGTGATGTGGTACTGCTGGAGGCGGGCGATGCCGTCCCCGCAGATATCCGCTTGCTCGCGGGCAAGGAGCTGCAGGCCGACGAATCGCTCCTGACGGGCGAGTCGCTGCCGGTGGAAAAGGACGCCCGCGCCGTGATCGATGACCCGCAGGCAGCCCTGGGCGATCGCAGCAACCTGCTGCACGCGGCAACCCATGTCATCGAAGGCCGCGCCATGGGCGTGGTCTGCCGAACCGCCGGGCACACGGAGGTGGGCCGCATCGCCGCCTCCCTGGGCGCAGCCGCCGCGCTTCCTCCCCTGGTACTGCGCCTGCGGCGCTTCACCCTGGTCATCGCCGTGGTCACCCTGGGGTTCATCATCGCCCTGGCCGCAGGCGAGCTGCTGCGCGGCGCGGACCTGGTAGAGACATTCCTTTTCGCCATCGCCCTCGCCGTATCCGCGATCCCCGAGGGGTTGCCGGTGGCCATCACCGTGGCCCTCGCCATCGCCTCTCACCGCATGGCGGCCCGCAACGTCATCGTCCGTCTGCTGCCGGCGGTGGAGGGGCTGGGCACCTGCACATTGATCGCCAGCGACAAGACCGGGACCCTGACCGCCAACAAGCTCACCGCCAAGCGGCTGCACCTCGCCGACGGCTACCCGGTCGACATCGGCGGCGAAGGCTTCGCCCCCCAAGGCGACCTGAGCCACCAGGGCGGGCTGATCGACCCGGTGCACATGGACGACATCAACCGTCTGGCGGTCACCGGCACACTGTGTAATGAAGCGGAGTACTGGACCGACGAGGACGGCGCGCACTATAACGGGGACACCGTGGACGTTGCCTTCCTGGTCTTCGCCGCCAAGCTCGGCATTACACAACAGACGCTTGACCCTGGCCCACCCCCAGCTGGGGTCCATTCCCTTCCAGGCCGCCCGCCGCTATGCGGCCTCCTTCAACCGGCACGAGGACATCGCCCGGGTCCACGTCAAAGGGGCGGCCGAGGCGGTCCTGCCCATGTGCAGGAATATCGACGAGGTCGCGGCCGGGGAAACCCTCAACGGCCTGACAAGCGGCGGTTATCGGGTCCTGGCCCTGGCCTCGGGAGACGTGTCCATGGAGCAGGCCGAGCACGGCGACCCCTACGCACTGAAGGAGCTCACCTTTCTCGGCTTCACGGGATTCATCGACCCGGTGCGTGAACAGGTCCCCGAGGCCCTGGCCAAGTGCCGCAACGCCGGCATCCAGGTGGCCATGGTCACGGGGGATCACCCGGTCACCGCGCTGGCCATCGCCCGGCAGCTGGGCATCGCCTCCAGCGAGACCGAGGTCATGACGGGCGCCCGGCTCAGGGAGCTGGAAGGGGACAGCGACAGGTTATCGGACACGATCAGGCACACGCGGGTATTCGCCCGGGTGGAGCCCGTGCACAAGACGCTCATCGTCAAGGCCTTCCAGAAGGCGGGACATTACGTGGCCGTCACCGGCGACGGGGTCAACGACGCCCCTGCCCTGCGGGCGGCCAACATCGGCGTTGCGATGGGATGCAGCGGCACGGACGTGGCACGGCAGGCGGCCGACCTGATCCTCACCGACGACAATTTCGCCTCCATCGTCAACGGCGTGGAGGAAGGGCGCGTCGCCTACGACAACGTGCGCAAGGTCATCTGGCTGCTGATCAGCACCGGGGCATCGGAGATCCTCCTGTTCTTCCTGGCGTTTGCATTCAAGCTGCCCCTGCCCATGGACGCGGTGCAGCTGCTGTGGCTCAATCTGGTGACCAACGGCATCCAGGACGTAGCCCTGGCCTTCGAGCAAAAGGAGCCGGGCGTGCTCAACCGTCCGCCGCGGCCCACGCGCCAGCCCATTTTCGACCGGCGCATGATCCAGCAGACGCTCCTGTCGGGGGGATACATCGGCGCCGTCGCGTTCCTGATCTTCGAGTGGCTCATGGCCCACCCCGAGTGGAGCCCGGCCCAGGCCCACAACCTGCTCCTGCTGACCATGGTATTGTTCGAGAACGCCCAGGCGCTGAACTGCCGCTCGGAGCGGCGCTCCATCTTTCGCGTCCCGTTCCGCGCCAATCGCCTGCTGATCCTGTCCATCATCGCGGCCCAGGGCATCCATATCCTTGCCATGTACACCCCGGGGGTGAGCGATATCCTGCGCATCCAGCCCGTCAGCCTGGGGACCTGGGTGATACTGACGCTGCTCGCCGCCACCCTGCTGGTGGTGACGGAGGTCTACAAGCACTTGAAACGGGAGCGCTGATGCCCCACATAGTGACAGCACAAGGGCGCCCATGTTGCCGGATGATGGATGGATGCCCGGTTGAGGCGTGCACACCGTTGACAGCAGGTCTCACGGAGGCGAGCGATGTTGCATCATGACAACATAACAGTCGATAGAGACGCTGCAGCCCTGCTTGTACTCGATGTACAGCCCGATTTCATGCCCGGCGGCGCCTTGGCGGTGGGTGAGGGCGACCAGATCCTTCCCCCCGTCAGGGACCTCATGGAGTCCGGGCTGTTCGGCGTGCAGGTGGTGACACAGGACTGGCACCCCCCCGGACATGTCTCATTCGCCAGTTCCCACCCGCCACACAAACCCTTCGAAACCATCAAGGTCCATGGCTACGATCAGATCCTGTGGCCGGACCATTGCGTTCAGGGCACCAGCGGCGCTCTGCTGCACCCGTCCCTTCCCTGGAATCGAGTGGCGGCGATCGTCCGCAAGGGCATGGATCCTCAAAGTGACTCCTACAGCGGTTTTCGCAACAACCTGAATGCGTGGGGGGAGCGCCCGCCAACGGGCCTGGAGGGTTACCTGCGCGCGCGCGGTGTTTCCGACCTGTTCATGTGCGGCCTGGCGCGGGACTTCTGTGTCAAGTGGAGCGCGGAGGATGCCGCCCGGGCCGGCTTCCGCGTCTATTGTCTGTGGGACGCGACCCGACCCGTGGACCCCGACTCGGACGAAAAGGTACACAAAGACTTGTCCAACATGGGTGTGCGGATCATCGAAACGGGGCAGCTGAGCGCATCCCGCTGAGGCGCGGAACCCGCGCCGCCCCACCATGCCACCAAACCAGGAGGTGTAATATGAAGGTCTTAATGATCAGTGCGGACAATTTCGAGGACACCGAGCTTTTGGTTCCCCTCTACCGCCTTCAGGAAGAAGGCATCGCTGTCGATCTGGCCTCCCTGCGGCGGGGAACCATCAAGGGCAAGCACGGCTACGAGGCCGAGGCCAACCTGGCGGTGGATGAGATCGATCCCCTGCAGTACGCCGCCCTCATCCTGCCGGGGGGCAAGGCGCCGGCGGCCCTGCGCGACGACCCGGCGGTACAGAAGGCCGTGCATCATTTCTTCGATAACGACAAGCCCGTGGCGGCCATTTGTCACGGCCCGCAGATCCTGGCATCGGCGGGGGTCCTCGAAGGCCGGCACGCCACGTGTTACCGCAGCGTCGCCCCGGAGCTCAAAGAGGCCCATGCACACTATGAGAACAAGGAGGTAGTGGTGGACGGACGGCTGATCACCTCACGGGAGCCCGGCGACCTGCCCTACTTCATGCGCGAGTTCCTCAAGCAGGTGAAGTAACACAGACAAGGCATCCCTGCCCTGCGCCCCCCCTCCCGGGGCGCAGGCGGGGTCGGTCCTTGAACCTAACCGAAAAAACCCATCAGGCATCCCGTCCAAGCAACTGCCTGGCCCGTGCCACGGCGTTTTCCACTGTAAGGCCGTAGTGCTCCATATTCTCCCCGGACGGCGCGCTGGCGCCGAACCGGTCGATGCCGATCACCGCCCCCTGGTCGGTGACCCATTCACACCAACCCTGGCTGGCGCCGGCCTCGATGGCCAGGCGCCTTTTCGCCGACGGCGGCAGAACGGCCTCGCGGTACCCTTGGGGTTGTTCGCGGAACAGCTCCCAGCTCGGCATGCTGACCACCCGCGCGTCGATGCCGTGATGGGTGGCCAGAGCCCCCTGGGCCGCGAGGGCCAGGTGTACCTCCGAACCGCTGGCGATGAGCACGATATCCGGTTTTTCGCCCTCCTCCTGGGACAGCACGTAGGCGCCGCGCAGGGTGCCGTCGGCGCTGGCTGTCCTGCCCCTGTCGAACACCGGCACCCCCTGGCGGGTCAGCACCAGCATGGTGGGCCCCTCCCGGCGCTGCAGGGCGGCCCGCCAGGCGAAGACCACCTCGTTGGCGTCGGCGGGTCGAATCACGCACATATTGGGCATGGCGCGGAACGAGGCCAGGTGCTCAACCGGCTGGTGGGTGGGGCCGTCTTCCCCGAGACCGATGGAGTCATGACTCATGACGTAGATGACGGGCAGCCCCATGAGTGCGGCCAGGCGTATCGCCGGACGGGCGTAATCGGTAAAGATGAAGAAGCTTGAGGCGAACGGGCGCACGGCGCCGTGCAGCGCCATGCCCGAGGAGGCCGCGCACATGACGTGCTCGCGTACGCCCCAGCGGATATTGCGGCCCTCGAAGTGACCGGGCGCCATGTCGCCGCCGCCGTCCAGGTAAGCCTTGGTGGAGGAGGCCAGGTCGGCGGCCCCGCCCACCAGCCAGGGGATCCTGTCGGCCAAGACGCCGATGACCTTGGCGGAGGCGGCGCGGGTCGCCATATGGCTGTCGCTGTACTCGAACTCCGGGATGTCATCCCAGCCCGGGGGAAGGGCGTCGATCATGGCGGCCTCGAGTTGCCTCGCCAGCTCCGGGTAGGCCTGGCGATAGGCGGCGAGCCTGCCCTGCCAGTCCTGCTCCCACTGTTCCCCCTGGGCAAGGGCCTCCCCCATGTGGGCCTTCACCTCCTCGGGGACGCGGAACTTCTCGTCCCGAGGCCAGCCATAGTGCTCCTTGGTCAGGCGCACCTCTTCCTCGCCCAAGGGGGCGCCGTGGGCCTTGGGCGAATCCTGCAGGTGAGGCGCGCCGTAGGCGATGTGGCTGCGCACCACGATGAGCGACGGCCGGTCGGTAACGCCCTTGGCCTTTTGCAGGGCCTCGGTGAGGGCCTCCAGGTCGTTGGCGCGCTCACCCAGGTGCTGCACATGCCAGTGATAACCCTCGAAGCGGCGCTTCACGTCGTCCGAGTAGGTGATGGCCGTATCGCCGTCGATGGAAATGTGGTTCTCATCATAGACACAGATCAGCTTACCCAGCCCCAGGTGGCCGGCCACCGAGGCCGCCTCGTGGGAGGCCCCCTCCATCATGTCGCCGTCGCTGCAGAAGACGTAGGTGTAGTGATCGACGATCTCGTGACCGTCGCGGTTGAACACGGCGGCCAGATGCGCCTCGGCCATGGCCATGCCCACCGCGTTCATGATGCCCTGACCCAGGGGTCCTGTGGTGGTCTCCACGCCCGGGGTGTGATCGTGCTCGGGGTGGCCCGGGGTCCTGCTGCCCCACTGACGGAAATGCTTGATGTCCTCCAGGCTCAGGTCATAACCGGTGAGGTACAGCATCCCGTAGAGCAGCATCGAGGCATGGCCTACGGACAGCACGAAGCGGTCGCGGTTGAACCACTGGGGGTTGCGGGGATTGTGTCGCAGGAAGCGCTTCCACAGCACATAGGCCAAGGGGGCGAGCGCCATGGGCGTGCCGGGGTGACCCGAGTGCGCCTTCTCCACCGCGTCCATCGCCAGGGTACGGATGGTGGTGATGCTGAGGGCCTGAATATCGTCGCTGGTAGTCTTTTGTCGCGGATCGGATTCAACCGGGCGCTGCGCCGTGCGTGCCATAACCGTTCCCTCCGTTTGGTTGAAAACCTGCCCTTTTCCCGACAGGCGGTGGGTGCCGGCCCCGCCGGCAAACCAGTCAATGCCGCCAGTGCTTGGATTTAGCCCGTCGCAACCTCCAGCAATTGACGTGGAAATGATAAGGGGAGGCGGCACCGATCCCGTCGGTCCCCTGGTGGTTATTGGGTCTAGACTCGGGCAACGGCGGATGGTTCCGACAGATGACGGGCCCTGAATCACACCCGCCCGCCTTCGCCGCCACGGCCCTTTGGGCCGCCGGTCCGGCGCGGCGGGGTGCACATGGGCGGTGGAGGCAGGCAGGGCTCGGGGGTTGACGTCCGGCGGGGTGGAATCTGGAGGATCCGCCCCCACTCTATATATCAAGCGACGCCATTGAGGCCGGGGCGGGGCTTTGGGCCGACGGCCCTTTTGAGTGTCGCCGACAGGTGACAGACGGGATCAGGTCATTGCGGGCGGAAAGCTGGAGCACCCAGAATATTACTTTTCAATCAACGCCTTAAACATTACCCCGGGTCCCGGGCAAGGGGCTGATTGGTGTTACATTTCCTTGACAAACGTGCGTTTTGGGAATATATTCCCAACCTATGAACGACACCGCCTTCAAGGCATTATCAGCGGCGCTTTCGCGCATCCTTCGCCCCCTCGTACGCATCCTGCTGCGCCACGGGGTGTCCTTCAGCACGTTCGCCGACATTGCAAAATCAATATACGTCGATATTGCCATGAATGAGTTTGCAATCAAAGGTCGCAAGCCCTCGGTATCGCGCACGTCCGTGATCACCGGGCTGACCCGCAAAGAGGTGATGCGCGTGCGCCAGCTGCCCAAGCCGGAAGACCGGGGCATGTCGGAAAAGTATAACCGGGCGGCCCGGGTGATCACCGCCTGGCTGCGGGGAAAGGACTTCGTCGCCGCGGACGGGGAGCCGGCGGTGCTGGCCCTGGAGGGCGACGGCCCCACCTTCAACACCCTGGTGAAACAGGCCAGCGGCGACATCCCCAGCCGCGCCATTCTCGACGAGCTGCTGCGCGTCGGGGCCGTGGTGCGCGAGGAGGACGGGCGCCTGCGCCTGGTCACCAACGCCTACATCCCCCGCGGCAGTGAAATGGACAAGGTGCACATCCTCGGGACGGATGTGGGCGCGCTCATATCCACCATCAATCACAACATGGAACACGGTCAGGACGAGCCGCACTATCAGCGCAAGGTCGCCTACGACAACCTGCCGGACGAGGCCCTGCCTCAATTCCGCGCCCTGTCCTCGGAGCAGGCCCAGTCCCTGCTCGAACACCTGGACAAGTGGCTCGCCGAGCATGACCGGGACGCCAATCCCGCCGCCGCCGGCACCGGCCGCAACCGCGCCGGCGTGGGAGTCTATTATTTTGAAGAACCCTACCGGGACGAGGATACGCAGTAATGACCATCACCGCCTCATCACTCCGCCAGCTCGGCCTCACCCTGTTGACCGCCCTGCTCATCGTCTCCTGTAACACCGGGGGCGGCCTCGTGGCCAGCGGCGGCATCGGCGGCACCGGGGTCACCGCGGTCAGCGTCGGCCCCATCACCAAGTTCGGCAGCATCTTCGTCAACGGTGTCGAGTACGACCTGACCAGCGCCAAGATCCTGGTCAACGGCACCGAGGCCGCCGGCAACCCGGGCGAGGACGGCAACCAGATCGCCCTTAACAACCTCGCCGTCGGTCAGGTGGTCAAGGTGACAGGCACCGTCGACAGCGGCGTCGCCAAGGGCAGCGCCACTCAGGTGACCTTCAGCGCCGACGTGAACGGGCCCATCAACGGCATCACCACCGTTGACCCCAGCACCAAGGAGCTGACCGTACTCGGCCAGTCGGTGATCGTGGACCAGGACACCAAGTTTGTGGGCACCGTCCCGTCCACCGGCAAGCCGTTCTCCATTGATGACGTCAAGGACAACATGAAGGTGGAAGTCAGCGGCCTGACCAACGCCGGCGGCAAGCTGCATGCCACTTATCTCAAGTTTGAGGAAGAGAACGCAACGGCCAATACGACGGTGGACGTCAAGGGCACAATCCAATCCCTCGACAGCAATGCCGGGACGTTCAAGATCAACAGTCAGACCGTCGACTATGTCGCGCTCGGCCCCGCGTTTGAAGGCCTGCCCAACGGCGGCGCCGGTCTGGCCGACGGCCAGGTCGTGGAGGTCGAGGGCGTGATCGATGCCAACGGCGTCCTCCAGGCGCAGAAGATCTCCCTGGAATCCGGATCCGGGAGCCTCGGCGGCGGCGAGGCGCAGAGCGCCGATATCGAAGGGTTCATCACCAACTTCAGCTCCGCCACCAGCGCGTTCACGGTGAACGCCCAGCAGGTGCAGGCCACCGCCAGTACCGTCTACGTGGGCGGCCTGGCCGCGGACCTGGGCGCGGGCGTCAAGGTGGAGGTCAAGGGCACCCTGCAGAACAACCTGCTGACCGCCGCCAAGATCATCTTCAAGGACGACGTGGAGCTGGAGGCCAACGTGGCCTCGGTGGGATCGAGCGGAAAAACCCTGACCCTGGCGGGCCTGTCCGGCGTCACGGTGAACGTCAACAGCCTCACCCAGCTGGGCGGCCGGCATCAGCCGGCCGCTGACCTCCTCGCTGCAGGGGGCCTACGTGAAGATCCGCGGCCGGGCGGACAGCAGCGGCACCTCGGTGACCGCCACGGAGCTGGACCTGGAGTCGACCCAGTCCTCCACGGATATCACCCTGCAGGGGCCGGTGCAGAACATCAACAGCACCATCGTTACCATACTGGGCTTTCAGATCCCTACCGACGGCATCAACAGCTTCTCCAGCGGCGAAAGCAGTCCCAGTAAAACCCAGTTCCTCAGCGCCTTGGCGACGGGCGACCTGGTCAAGGCTTCAGGGACATTTAAGAATTCTGTACTAGTATGGGACGAGATGGAGCTTGAAAAATAACAACACCAATTAGCTGACCTCCCTCTCCCCCTTGCAGCTCCCCCGGGCTGCCGCGGCCCACCCTCCCGGGCCGCTTTTTTTTGGGATTCCCAAAAATCGGGCGATGCACTTATGATAAGGGCAGTGCACCCGACAGCCGACCCGCCCCCATGACCCAGGACCGCCGCTACGACGAACAACTGTGGCTGATCGCCTCCCTCCAGGACCCCCGGGCCTACGACCCCCCGGTGGACCACGTGGAGCTGGTGGAGACCCACATCAGCTACGTCCTGCTCACCGGCGAGTTCGCCTATAAGATCAAAAAGCCCGTGGACCTGGGGTTCCTGGACTTCACCGACCTGGGACGACGCCGGCATTTTTGCCATGAGGAGGTGCGCCTCAACCGGCGCACCGCCCCCGAGCTGTACCTGGAGGTGGTGCCCGTCACCGGCTCGCCCCAGCGACCTCGCCTGGGCGGTCCGGGCGAGCCCATCGAGTACGCCGTCAAGATGCGCCAGTTCCCCGAGCAGTGCCGGGCCGACCGGATGTTGGCCCGCAACGCCCTCACCGCCGACCACATCGAGAACATCGCCGCGGCGCTGGCGGACTTCCACGCCCGCATCGAGACCGCGGGCCCGGACAGCCCCTTCGGGACCCCGGAGCAGATCCACCGGCCGGTCACGGACAACTATGAGGCCGTTGGCGCCCTGCTCCATGACGACACCGGATCCCGGCGCCTCGAGGCATTGCGGGACTGGAGCGATCAAGCCTTCGATACCCTGCGACCGCGCCTGGCGCAGCGCCGCCGCGACGGCTTCGTGCGCGAGTGCCACGGGGATATGCACCTGGGCAACCTGGTGATGCTGGACGGCCGGGTGGTGCCCTTCGACTGCATCGAATTCAACCCGGGGCTGCGCTGGATCGACGTCATGAGCGAAGTGGCGTTTCTCGCCATGGACCTGGCCGACCACGGGCGCCGGGACTACGCCTGGGGCTTCGTGAACACGTATCTGGAGCACACCGGGGACTATGCCGGGACCGCCCTGTTGCCCTACTACCAGGCCTACCGCGCCATGGTGCGGGCCAAGGTCTGCCGCCTGCGGCTTGCTCAATCGGACCTGCCGCCGGCCCAGCGCGAGGCCCTGGAACGGGACTACCAAGGCTATGTGGGGCTCGCGCAGCAGTACACCCGTCCCGCCGCGCCGGCGCTGTATATTACGTTCGGGCTTTCCGGCTCCGGCAAGAGCACCGTGGCACGGGCCGTCAGCGCCCCCCTGGGCGCCATCCGGATCCGCTCGGACGTCGAGCGCAAGCGGCTGTTCGGCCTCCCCCCCCGCGCCCACAGCCAATCCGCCCCCCGGCAGGGCCTGTACACCCAGGAGGCCAGCGGGCGCACCTACACCCGCCTGGCCGAGCTGGCGGCGACCCTGCTGCAGTGCGGTTACCCCGTCGTGGTGGACGCGACCTTTCTGGAAGGCCCGGAGCGGGCCCGTTTCCGCGGCATCGCCGAGGATCACGGCGTGCCCTTTGCGATCATCGAGACCCGCGCCCCCGACCCGGTACTGCGCGCGCGCATCGCCCCGCGCCTCGCCGCCGGGCGCGACGCCTCGGAGGCGGACGCGGCGGTACTGGACCACCAGCTTCAGTCCGGCTCGGCCCTGAGCCGCGACGAGCGGGCGCGCACCGTCACCGTCGATACGGCGCAAAGCTTGGCCCTCGACGACGTACTGCACCAGCTCAAGGCATTGACGAGCCCCTTCCGCGGCGATCATTAGAAGACCCTGTTCCGCGGACGCGGACTGGATCTGGCAATATTTTTGCAATGTTTTTCGTATACCTATGGACACATTGACCAATATCATTGCCGTGGGAAACACGGCCGCGATAATCAAAGAGACAGCCCCATTTGTTAGATTTATTTGTTAAATACACGAGGTAACCAGTATGATACCGGGCATGACTGCCAGCAGTAGCACACACCCCGAGATCGCGGATATCATCCGCGCCACCCCGTTCGCCGCGGAGCTCACCGAGGCGCAGTGCACGGAACTGGCCAAGATCTCCACCCTGCGCCACCTCGATGACGGCGAGACCCTCATTCATGAGGGGCGCATCGATAACAGCGTGCATGTGCTCACCCACGGCCACCTCGCCGTCATCAAGGAGGCGGAAGGGGGCACGGAAGAGCACCTGCATACCCTCAAGCCCGGCGAGATCGCCGGCGCCATGGGCTTCATCGACGGCATGGAGCACACGGCCACCCTGCGCTCCCTCGGCGAGGCGGAGATATTGAGCATCGAGCGGGAAAAGCTCGAATCCCTGCTGCAAACCCACCCGGTGCTGGTCTATCGCGTCATGCGCGGCATCATGCGCTCGGTGCACGCCATCGTCCGCCGCATGAACAATCAATACGTGCAGATGACCAACTACATCACCAAGCAGCGCGGGCGCTATTAGGCCCCGCCGGCACGCCCAACGTCCCCGGTCGTTCGTCCCCCTGCGGCCCCCTCCCGAGCATTGCCCGGCGCGCCAGGGGGCCTGCCCTCCCTTTGATATGAATCAACCTCACGGCGGCGCGGGCGCAGGATAATCATCAAAAACAAAACCATATCCGGATCTCGGGCATGTTTGTTAACATGTTGAAATGCCGGTGGTTACAATACAAATAGGAGACTCGAAAAATGCAGTTACCGTTGCAGATCACGTTTCGCAACATGGAGCAGTCCGACGCCATCGAGGCGAAGATACGGGAGAAGGCTGACAAGCTGAATCAAGTCTGCGAGGACATCATGAGCTGCCGGGTCGTCGTGGAACCCTCCCACAAGCACCACCAAAAGGGCAATCACTACAAGGTCCGGCTCGATATCACCGTCCCCGACGACGAAATCGTGGTGAGCCGCGCCCCCGATCAGCGCCAGTCCCATCAGGACATATACGTGGCCATTCGCGATGCCTTTGACGCGGCGCGCCGGCAGCTGGAGGACTACGTCAGGCGCCGGCGCGGCGACACCAAGAGCCATGAGCCACCGCCCCAGGGACGGGTCGCGCAACTGGCCCCCGAGGCGGACCACGGCATGATCGAGACCTCGGACGGCCGGATCATCTACTTTCACCGGAACAGTATCGTCAACAGCGATTTCTCCGATCTGGAGGTCGGCACGGAGGTACGCTTTGTGGAGGAGCCGGGAGACCAGGGCCCCCAGGCCAGCACGGTGTACGTCACCGGAAGGCAGCCGCTGGGGTGACAGCCGGCTGGCGGCCCATGAACCACGCCGACGTTGCCCTGTTCGCCCTGAACGCCAGCCGCGACTATGGGCTCAAGATTGCCGGACACCTGGGCATCCCCCTGGCCGACCACGAGGAGCGCGAGTTCGAGGACGGAGAGCACAAGGTCCGTCCCCTGCAAGACATCCGCGGCAAGGATGTCTTCCTAGTCCAGTCCCTGTACTCCGACCCGCAGCAGAGCGTCAATGACAAACTGTGCCGCCTGTTGTTCTTTATCGGCGCGCTGAACGACGCCGGTGCGGCGCGGATCACCGCCGTGCTCCCCTACCTGTGCTATGCGCGAAAGGACCGCAAGACCCAGCCCTGGGACCCGACCACGAGCCGTTACACCGCCCAGCTGCTGGAGGGGGTGGGCGTGGACCACGTGGTCACCCTGGACGTGCATAACCTGGCCGCCTTTCACAATGCGTTTCGCTGCACCACCGATCACCTGGAGGCCAGGGACCTGTTCGCGGATCACTTCGCCCCGCGGCTGGCCGATGAACGGGTTACCGTGATCTCGCCCGACGTGGGAGGCATCAAGCGCGCCGAGCTCTTTCGCCGGACCCTCAACGAACGATTGGCGCAGCCGGCGACATCAGCCTTCATGGAAAAGGGGCGCAGCGAGGGGGTGGTGACCGGCGATGCGCTGATCGGCGATGTGGCGGGCCGGACCGCCATCATTATCGACGACCTGATCAGTACCGGCACCACTATCGCCCGGGTGGTCCACGGGTGCCAACAGCGCGGGGCCTTGAGGGTATACGCCGCCGCCGCCCACGGACTGTTCGTCGGCGACGCCCCCGCGGTCCTCGCCGACCCCTACCTGGACAAGACCGTCATTACCGATACCATCCCGCCCTTTCGCCTCCCCGCCGACGTGGCGGGCGCCAAGCTGACCGTCCTCGACGCCGCAGGCCTGTTCGCCAAGGCGGTCGAGCGCCTGCACGGCGCCTTCGCGCACGCCTGACCGGGCAGGCGACCGTCGTGGAGAAAACCCCTCGTACCCGTGTCTTAAGGAATATGGAATTTACACGACAACGCTGGTTGGGCACGGTCACGGCCTGCCTGATGTCGGCGATCACCGGCTGCGCCACGACCCCCTCCTCGTCCGTCCTGCCGGCGACGGGATCCGAGGATCATCAGCACTACCTGGCCTGCGCGAGTTTTTTCGACAACCTTGGCCAGGCCGTGCAGGATGCCGGCGTGGAAGATGTACAGGGCGCTCCCGTGCGGGGATACCCCTACCTGCGCGTGAACCGGTTCCTCGCGTCGCTTCGCGACCGGCCCATGACGCTGGCCAAGGAACAGGCGTGGGTCGACAGGCTGCAGGCCCTCGGCGAGAAGGCCTGGACGGTGGAACTGACCAACCTGCCGGCTGCCCGGCGCAAGGCCCTGTCCCGGTCCTCGCCGGTGCCCCCCCCCCTCCTTGAGGCGGTACATCAATGCGCCGGGGTCATGCGCCGCCTGGACCTTCGCACCGCCCGGGGCCTCGACCAGCTGCGGGGGCAGATCCGGGTGCACGGGGACTATCGGCCCACTTGGCGGGTGCTGGGGCTGTATCCGTTGACCGCCGTGTTTTTCTCGTTCGGCATCGACCGCTTCCACCACGACACCCTGGAAACCTTCGCCCGGCCGCGCCGGGCGCTGCCTACCCATGGCACCCTGACCCGTTACGTGCCTGCGCCCGGAGACACCCTGACATCCGGGGAGGTGGCGGACATCCTGACTCGCTCATCCCTGAACGACCCGCTGCACATCCCCACGCCGACCGCCGCCCAGCGGGCGCGATTATTCGCCACCTTCGCCCCCGTCTGGGAGGTGGATACGGCCGGCCGGGACGACCGGATCGGCACCCCCGAGTGGGCCGGCAAAGACACACCCCGCGTGGACACGGGCCGGCCCGTGGTCTATCGCCTGCTCTCTCATACGTGGTGGCACGGCCACGCCCTGGTACAGCTCAATTACGTGATCTGGTTTCCGGCGCGCCCCGCCGACGGCGCCCTGGACCCCTACGCCGGGCATATGGACGGTATCGACCTGCGGGTGACCCTGGGGCAGGATGGTCACCCCCTGGTCTACGACAGCATCCACAACTGCGGCTGCTACCAGATGTTCTTCCCCACCCGGCGGGTGCAGGTGAAGCCGCCGGGGGACAGGGCCCCGGGAGAACCGGCGCTGATCCCGCAAGTCGCCCCGGAGACCGACCGGGATCAACGGCTGGTGGTGCGCATCGCCCACCGTACCCACTACCTGCAGCGCCTCTATGCGGACGAAATCCCGGGCGGCCGCGCCTATGAGCTCGACGACTACGACAGCCTGCGAACCCTGCCCGCGGCCGACGGAGGCCACCGCAGCCTCTTCGATGAACAAGGATTCGTCCCGGGCACCGAGCGGGCCGAGCGCTGGTGGCTGTGGCCCATGGGCGTTCCCAACCCCGGTGGCATGCGCCAGTGGGGGCACCATGCCACCGCCTTTATCGGCACCCGCTACTTCGACGCCCCGCACCTGCTGGAGAAGCTGTTCGCCCCCGTCCCCCTGCACTACCAGGTACGGGCCGCCCAATGAGCCGCCTGAGCGCCCGCCGGCGGCGCGCCGCGCGCCCGGCGCTGGGGATCATCGCCGCGCTCGCGGTGTCCCTGACGGTTGCCGCCGACGCCCGCGTGCCCGTCGGGGACTTCTCCGGCGGATCGCTGAGCGGCTGGTCAGACAAGGTCTTCAAGGGCCACACCGATTACAGCCTGGTAACGATCGACGGTCGCACGGCGCTCAAGGCCGTGAGCCAGGCCAGCGCCTCGGGGCTGTACAAGGAGGTGCACGTGGACCTGCGCAAGACCCCCTACCTGCACTGGTCATGGAGGATCGACCATACCCTGGGTGATCTTCGCGAGCGTACCAAGGGAGGGGACGATTACCCTGCGCGGGTCTACGTGGTATTCTCCGGCGGCGTTTTCTTCTGGCGCACCCAAGCCATCAACTATGTCTGGTCCAGCAATCAGCCTCCCGGCAGCACCTGGAAGAACGCCTTCACCGACAATGCGCGCATGGTCGCCGTCCAGTCGGGGCCCGGGTCGGCCGGCCAGTGGATCAGCGAACGGCGCGACGTGCGCCGGGACTACCACCGCCTGTTCGACGGAGATGCCCATATCGTCGATGCCGTCGCCATCATGACCGACACGGATAACTCCGGAAAGTCCGCCACCGCCTATTACGGCGATATCTGGTTTGCCGCCCAATAACGTCGGCGCGCCGCCCCCTACCCTGCAAGTCATTGACGAGGCGGGCGTCAGAGCCGCACGGCGGCCCCCGCCCATGCAACCAACGGGACGGGGGCGGGTCTAATTTTGGACACAGGAACGATTGTCGGGCGGGATGCCGGCGGCGATGACCATGCGCCCTGCCGACAGGAATGATACTGATAAGCGGCCTGCGCCCGGGGAACACCCCCGGCGGCGCAGGCGTGAATGCTCGTTTTATCTTAAAGGGGGAGATCAGTGGTGGAACACAAGTCACGTTGGCAGGACGGGATGAACCTGGTATGGGGGATCTGGTTGCTCTTCTCCCCCTTTACCCTGACCTTTAGCAGCATACACGGCGCCGCGTGGAACGCCTACGTATTGGGGGCGGCGGTGATCGTGTTCTCGGTCATGGCCTTGAGGCACCCCCAGCCCTGGAAGGAATGGGCCAACCTGGCAGTCGCCTCGTGGCTGTTCCTGTCGCCCTTTGTGCTGGGGTTTGCCATGGATGCCGAAGCCACGGTGAACGCCCTCCTCCTGTCATTGCTGATCGGCATGGACTCCCTGTGGGTCATGATGCAGCGCCCCGATCAGGAAGCGGCCTGAGGCGGGCCGCCCTCCCCGGATCAACCCCGCCAGGTGCTTCGCCGAGGGCTGGGGATCGATCCGGGGTCGAGAGCGGGCAGCCGCCTGATCAATGATCCCACTGCACATAGGCGGCCTGGATGGAGCCGTCCCCCATCAGGCTGCCCTTGACATCCACCATATCGCCGGCGGCCACCTTGGCGAAGAAGGCAGCCGAGGTCGTGGCGGTCTCGCCCATGCGAAAGACGGTGGCGGTGTCGGTGCCGACCGTCATTCCCAGCATCAGCAGATCGGGGCTGTTGACGCTGCTCACCTTGGCCTTGAGTTCCACGGGTGCCCCGGCGAGGGGATTGCTGCGTTCCACCCGCGTGGCCACCAGCGTCCCGCCGCTCTGATAGCCGCGAACGTCGAGGCGGTCACCGATGGCGACGTCCTTGATGCGGAAAAAGCGCGCCTGCATGCTGCTCTCGTCCCGGTAGACGGTGTTGGAGTCCACGGTGAATTGCTGGCCCAGGAGGGTGAGGGTACCGTTGGTCGTGTCCACGGCCTGGACGTCGGCGGATACCTCGATCTCGGTATGGGGCTCGAGACTGACCTTGTCGGCGACCAGGAGCCCCTTGGCATTGGTGGTCCCTTCAACCTCGATACGGCTGTTCAGGGCGATGCTCGAGGCCGTGCCGTTATGGAAGCGGGTGCCGGAGGTGGTGGTCACCGGCTGGCCGTTGACGGAAAAGTCGGTGGGGGAGGTAAAGGCGGTCACCAGCCCCTTGAGCTCCATCTCCCCGCCGTCGGAGGGCCTCATGTCGTTGCTGATGCCGTCCACGGCCGACGCCACCAATTGGCCGTTGGCATTGACGCCCTGGGTGCTCCTGACCTGCACTGTCATGCCGTTGCTCAAGCCCGACGGCAGGCCGTTGAGGTTCGCCGAGGCATAGGTGACGGCCTGGGTGCCGAGATCGAACGTGGAATTGGCGGTATCGAGATTGCTCACCTTGCCTCGGACATTGAGGTGATCGCCCGGGGCAAAGGAGGTCTTTTTGAGCTCGATATGGGTGGCATGGATGACCCCGGAGCCGTCCACCATGCCGCTGACCTCGACAATATTGCCGGCCTTCAGGCCGGCCAGACCGGTGATGCCGTGAAAGACCGTCAGATTATCCACCACGATCTTCTGGCCCATCACGACGAGGGTGTTGGTGGCGGCATCGACGCTGTCGACGACGCCCTCCACGTCGTCGTTGTAAACGATCTTCGTGGCGGTACCGGTGGTGCCGTTGCCATCGATGCTGCCGTCCACCTGGACCATCATGCCCACCTTGAGGTCACCCGGGGTGGCGGACGAGCCGTTCACCTTCACCTGCGCACCGGAAGTTTTGAACTCGACACCATTGACGAACACACTGCCAAAGCCCGTGATGGGGCCCGAGCTGATACCAATGGCGCCTGTGGCGCCGGCGCTCGCTTGACCGCCGGTACCGCCACCGCAGGAGACCACCGTCAGCGCGATCGCCGCCGGGATCCCTGCAAGCTGCATCATACGTTTAATCTTCATCTGGAAATCTCCTCTACGGTCGCTTGGACATGAATCACCAAGACCTCTCGGGCGAGGACTCGGGACGAGAGCATTATTTGGGAATTTATTCCCATTTTCTCTGCCTGTCAAGGACCATCGCCGGTTTCGTGACGGGCGTCCCACGACGCCACCGTCATAAACATATTTTTTGTATATTTAACATAAAGTTAAACAATCCCGACACGCCCCGGGCGGGGACCCTCGAGGGACGTGACGGCGCCACGGGGCGCCCCGGAAAGCGGCCCCGGCGTGGGCACCACGGGGCGCGCGCCGGTTCGCCTGGCCGGGATCGGCATATATACTCTGCTCATGCGGGGGACGGTGGCGGTCCTATCAATTATTTGACGGACGATACGGAAGGGCACGCGTGTGAAAATGCTAAGGGTTAGTTTGTTGGCGGCGGTCATGATCATGCCCCTCGCCCATGGAGGCACCATGCTCGAGGGCCGGGACGATGCGGGAGGACTCACGGTCATCAAGATCGAGGGTCAGCAAGCGCGCATTGAGACCGGCGACGACAGCGGCTACATGCTCATCCACATGCAGGCCCAAAAGGTATATTCGGTCAGCAGGGAGGACCGCATGGTCCTGGACGTGAGCTCACCCCCGCCCTCGGCGCAGGACACCCCGGCCGGCGCACCGCCCAAGCCCACCGTCACGGAGGTGGGACCGGGCCCGGTGATCGCCGGCTACCCCACCGTCCAGTACCGGGTCAAGGCCGGCGCCTCCCGCTGTTTTGACGACTATCTGGCCCCCAAGGCGCTGCAAAATGAAGAGATAAAGCGCTTTGCCCAGGCCATGGCCGCGTGGACCGCCCGGCTGCACGGCGCCGGCACCGCGGACGAGGATGAGTGTGACGCCGCCTCCGATGCACTGAACGAGCGCTACCCCCGGCTGGGCATCCCCATGCGCACGGTGGACGCCGCCGGCACCGTCGTCCATGAGATCACCCGTATCCAGACCGGCAATACCTTCCCCTCCAGCCTCTTCGAGTTGCCCCAGGGCTATCCCGTCATTACCCAGGAGGACCTCATGAAACGCATGCAGGATATGGAGAACGAAGGCGAGGGTCAGCCGCCGCCCGGGCACCTCGATGAGATGCAGGAAGACACCCAGGACATGCTTCAGCGCCTGCTGGAGCAGGAGTAGCCGTCAACGGGCATGGTTGACCCGGTGCCCAACAGCGACGGCCGCCACACTTTGCGCAACGGCGCCTTTACTCCCGCAGGCGTCGTGCCGATGATACGGATATCAGGATCACCCAAGGAACATACATGAATTCGACAAGCTTTCTGCTTTTATCGGTGGTATTCAGTTCCCTCGGCATGGCGTACTTCACCTATGGCAAACGCCAGGGAAAGGCCTCGGCGCTGCTCGGCGGCGTCGCGTTGATGGTCTATCCGTATTTCATCAAGAGCGTACTCGTACTGGTGGGCCTGGGTGTCGTCTTGTCCGCCGCGCCCTTCTTCGTCGCCTTTTAGGGACCCTTTCGCCCCGATAAGGGTCTTCTGTTAAAGATACGCCCGCCCGGGCCGATACCTTCAATGACCACGCCCCGGCCCCGCCGGGGCCGGAGTTGTTCCGGGGGCCGTCTCATGCCCCCCACAGGGTATTCACCCATCTTTCCAACCACAACACGTCGTTAGGAGCAGCAAATGTCAATGTCCGTCGGCGCTTCAACCGCAGCACATGTCTCGCAGCAGGCAACCCAACAGGCAAACAATGAACGCCACGAGAAGGTGGAACACGATCACGACGGGGACGATCAGAAATCGTCGACCCAAGCCCGGCAGGCCGCTCACCAGGCGCCAAGCACCGCCGCGGCCCATGCAGGGGGCAAGGGTCAGCACGTCAACACTTACGCCTGACCCACCGTCGGGCCGATTCACTTCCAGGCAAAGGCCCGGCTCACGCCGGGCCTTTGCGTTTCAAGACGCCTGGTCTTGCGCGCCTTCCCCCGCCGCCTTCTTATACGCGAACGCAGCCTTATCACCCCCCTCACTGAAGGCGGTGACTGTCCCGCACCCGGGGCACTTGTAGGCCTCCGGGACCCGGTGGCAGTGCTTGCATTCCGTCAACAGGGTGTAATAGGAGTCCTTGACCCCTCCGTAGAGCGGGCGGTTCTCGGTCCCGCAATGGGCGCAGACCCACTCGTCTTTGGACGGAACCGCGTGATTGCACGACGGGCAGCGCAAGGTGACGCTGACGCCCAAATACAGGTAATTGATCAACAGGATGGACACCAGGACGAACAGGAAGAAGAGCCAGAAGAAAAACCCCGTAACCGAGAACGTGTACATGGGCGAGAACCGGTAGCCGAAACTCTCCGGCTGGGGGCCGCCGAAACTGTTCCACAGGACAACGGCGACAATGGACAACACCAGGAAGAGCCATGACGCCTTGCGCCATCTCACCAGGTTGCGCCGGAAACGGCTCACTTTGTCAAATGCCACGTCCATAACTGCCCTCCATTCCGTTGTGCCGCCTTTCGGGTAACGCGCAGTCCGCCTTGAGCGGCGGCTTTGGTCGAGTGAGCCCCTATTCTATGTTTTTATAGGCATACAACACCAGCCGATCACCCGCCGCCCTTTTGACAAAGCCCCGAGGCAATTTGTAGGGTGGCAGGCCGCCGAAGGGCCTGCGCACGCCGACGGTGTGTCGGCGGGGAAGGCTGGTCATTTTACTGCACAACGTGGTATTTTCTTACGCACCTCAGCTGGAGGGGCCCGTAAGACCGGGCCAGCGCCGTGCCCGGCCGGCGCCTCGATCCGAGATGAAACATTAGCCTGTTCAAATAGATGCCTTGTCGGTATCCGCGCCGAGCCGGGAGGCCCGGCGGCAGACACCAGCCGTAGCCATTACTAAATATTTGGAAAACAAGCCGTGATCAAGCGTCTCATTATTGTGCTGCTGGCATTGGGAGTTGTCTTCGGCGGCATCGTTTACTTCAAGTATCAGCGCATCAAGATGATGTCGGCCCACGGACCGCCGCCGCCGGCGACCGTGGCCTCGGCCAGGGTCGAGGCCGAGAGCTGGCAGCCCTACCTGCATAGCGTGGGCAGCCTCGTCGCCTCCCAGGGGGTGGACGTATCCAACGAGATCGACGGCCAGGTGGTCGCCATCCACTTTCAGTCGGGGCAGCCGGTCAAGGAAGGCGAGGTGCTGGTCAAGCTGGACGATGACGTGGACCAGGCCCAGCTCAAGGGCCTGATCGCCGAACAGCGGCTCGCGGACATCGCGTTCAAGCGCTCGGCGCGCCTGGTCAAGCAACACTCCGTCTCCCAGTCCGATTACGATCAGGCCCAGGCCAACCTGGAGAGCGCCCGGGCCAATGTCCAATCGAAACGCGAACAGATCAAGGAAAAGGCCATCCGCGCCCCCTTCTCGGGGATACTGGGCATCCGGCAGGTCGACCTGGGGGAGTACCTGGCCAAAGGGGCCCGGATCGTGTCCCTGCAGGCCCTCGATCCCATCTTCGTCGACTTCTCGCTCCCGGAGCGCGAGCTGCCCCGGCTGCGCCAGGACCAGCCGGTGGAGCTGCAGGTCCAGGCCTTCCCGGACGAGACGTTCACCGGGCACATCACGGCCATCGAGCCGCGTATCAACACCGGCACCCGCAACATCCGGGTGCGCGCCACGCTGGCCAACCCCCACAGCAAGCTGCGCCCGGGCATGTTCGCCGAGGTGCGGGTGGTCCTGCCGAAAAAGCGCGACATCCTGACCCTGCCCCGCACGGCGGTCACCTACAACCCCTACGGCGACATGGTCTACATCATCGAAGAGAAGGACGGCAAGCTCACCGTGCACAGCCGGCAGATCCAGACGGGCACCTCCCGCGACAAGCGGGTCGAAGTCGTCACGGGGCTGAAGGCCGGTGACCGGGTGGTCCGGGCCGGCCAGGTCAAGCTTCGCAACGGCCAGCACATCCAGATCGACAACTCCGTAAACCTCGACAAGCACATCACGACCCCATGAAGTTTACGGATATCTTCATCCGGCGGCCCGTACTGGCGAGCGTGGTGAGCCTGCTGATCCTGCTCCTGGGCGTGCGCTCCATCGATTCCCTGCAGGTCCGCCAGTATCCCGAGATGAAGAACACCGTGGTGACGGTCACCACCGCCTACCCCGGCGCCAGCAGCGACCTGGTCAAGGGCTTCATCACCACGCCGCTGCAGCAGGCCATCGCCGAGGCCGACGGCATCGATTACATGACCTCCACCAGCACCCAGGGCACCTCGACCATCGAGGCCCATATGGTGCTCAACTACGACCCCAACGCGGCGGTATCCGAGATCCAGGCCAAGGTCGCCAGCAAGCGCAACGTCCTGCCTGCCGCGGCCGAGGACCCGGTCATCGACTCGACCACGGGGCAGCGCACGGCGCTCATGTACATGGCGTTCTACAGCGACACCATGGCCTCGTCCCAGATCACCGACTATCTGCTGCGGGTCGTCCAACCCAAGCTCCAGGCCATCCACGGCGTCTCCAAGGCCCAGATCATCGGCAACAAGACCTTCGCCATGCGGGTATGGCTGGACCCCAAGCGCATGGCCGCCCTCAACGTCACGCCGCAGGAGGTTGTCCAGGTCCTGCTGGCCAACAACTATCAGGCGGGCGTCGGTCAGACCAAAGGCTCCTACGTGGCGATCGATCTCAGCGCCAACACCGACATCAGCAACCAGGAGGACTTTCGCAACCTGGTGGTAAGGAGCGACGGCGATACCCTGGTGCGCATCCGCGATATCGCCGATGCCAAGCTCGGGGCCGAGGACTACAACTCCATCAACTGGTACAAGGGCAAGACGGCGATCTTCATCGGCATCGAGCAGGCACCCAGCGCCAACCCGCTGAATGTTGCCCAGCGGGTCCACGACGCCATCCCCGGTATCCGCGCCCAGCTGCCGGCGGCCCTCGCCGTGGAGCTGCCCTACGACGCCAGCGAATTCATCCAGGACTCGATCCACGAGGTGTTCCGCACCATCGCCGAGTCCCTGCTCATCGTCCTGGTGGTGATCTTTCTCATCCCTGGGCTCCCTGCGCGCGGCCACGATCCCCGCCGTGGCGGTGCCCCTGTCGCTCATCGGCGGGGCCTTCATCATGCTGGTGCTGGGCTTCTCGTTCAACCTGCTCACCCTGCTCGCCATGGTCCTGGCCATCGGGCTGGTGGTGGACGACGCCATCATCGTGGTGGAGAACATCCACCGTCATATCGAGAACGGCGAATCCAAGTTCAACGCGGCGATCAAGGGCGCCCGCGAGCTGGGGCTGCCGATCATCGCCATGACCACCACCCTGGTGGCCGTGTACGCCCCCATCGGCTTCATGAAGGGCCTGGTCGGCTCCCTGTTCACCGAGTTCGCCTTCGCCCTGGCCGGGGCCGTGGTGATCTCCGGGCGTGGTGGCGCTGACCCTGTCGCCCATGCTCTCGTCCAAGGTGCTCAAGCTCAAGGGCGCGAGCGGTCGCTTCGAGCGGGCGGTGGAGCACTTCTTCACCGGCTTTGCGCGCCGTTACCAGTCGCCTGCTGCATCGCTCCCTCAACTACCTGCCGGTGACCATGGTCTTCGCCGTCGATGATCCTGGCGAGCATCTACTTCATGTTCGTGACCAGTCACAAGGAGCTGGCCCCCACCGAGGACCAGAGCATCCTGTTCTTCCAGGCGACGGCGCCTCAGACGGCCACCATCGACTACGACATGGCCTACGTGCAGCAGATCGAGGACGCCTTCGAGACCTTCCCCGAATTCAAGGAGAGCTTTTTTCTCATCGGCATGGGAGGCAGCCCCGCCAACAGCTTCGGCGGTTTCAAGATGCCCTTCCCGTCCCAGCGCGAGCGCTCCCAGATGCAGATCCAGCCCCTGCTCCAGCACAAGCTGAGCAAGATCGCCGGCCTGCAGATCTCGGTCTTCCCCCGTCCCAGCATCCCCGGCGCCGAGGGCGGGCTGCCGGTGCAGTTCGTGATCAGCTCCGACGCCGGACTACGACCGCCTCGACCAGACCTGCCGACACGCTGATCGGGCGCGCCATGCAAAGCGGCAAGTTCATCTTCCTCAGCAAGTCCATCGAGTTCACCCGGCCCAAGACCACCATTGTGGTGGACCGTGACCGCGCCGGGGACCTGGGCATCAGCATGCAGGACATCGGACGCAACCTGTCCGCCATGCTGGGCGGCGGTTATGTCAACTGGTTCAACCTGCAGGGGCGCAGCTACAAGGTCATTCCCCAGGTGGAGCGACGCTTCCGCCTGGACCACGGCCATGCTGACAACTACTACCTCCGCGGCCGCGCCGACCAGCTGCTGCCCCTGTCCACCCTGGTGAGTTTCAAGAACAGCGTCGAACCCAGCGAACCGCACCCAGTTCCAGCAGCTCAACTCGGTGACCCTCCAGGGCATGGCGACCCCGGGCGTGACCCTGGGCGACGCTCTGGACTACCTCAAGGGCCAGGCCCGCGAGGTCTTCCCCGCGGGCTTCAATTACGACTACACCGGCTGAGTCCCGCCAGTACGAGACCCAGGGCGGGGCCCTGGTATTGACGTTCTTCCTGGCCATCCTGGTGATCTACCTGGTCCTGGCGGCCCAGTTCGAGAGCTGGCGCGACCCGCTGATCATCCTGGTGTCGGTGCCCATGTCCATCGCCGGCGCCATGGCCTTCCTCACCCTCGGCTTCGCTACGGTGAACATCTACACCCAGGTGGGCATGATCACCCTGATCGGGCTCATCGCCAAGAACGGCATACTCATCGTCCAGTTCGCCAACCAGCTGCAGATCGAGGAAGGCCTGGACAAGCGCAAGGCCGTGGTGCAAGCCGCCGCCATCCGCCTGCGGCCCATCCTCATGACCACCATGGCCATGGTCATGGCCATGATCCCCCTGCTGACCGCAGCGGGACCGGGGGCGGTCAGCCGCTTCGACATCGGCCTGGTGATCGCCGCCGGACTGGGCATCGGGACGCTGTTCACCCTGTTCGTGGTCCCGGCCGTCTACATGCTGCTGGCGCGCACCCATCAGACGGAAGAAGAGCAGCCCGCCCCCTAAAGGCAGCTGCCTTTGTCCCTTCTCCCCCAAGGGGGAGAAGCCAGGGAGGGTACAAGCCGCCGCCGTCGGTGCCCGTCTGTGACAGATATCAATAACCCATGCGAGTCAAAGAATAAACGAACGATTGGGCGGAGACGGCCCATTTAGGCGCGTTTTCCCGATCCGACTTTTATACGCTCGCCAAGGCGCCAAGGGCGCCAAGAAATCAATCGTTTTATCCCCTTGGCGCCCTTGGCGCCTTAGCGAGACAACACATCCCCGAGAAAGATGGCGAACCCTGGGCTCTGGGAGGGCGCGAGTCGCCAAGCAACAGGCCAGCCAAGCCCCGCGACGGGTTTTCAGGTATCCTAGTCGATGATCCGCCACACTTGACCAGGAGGTCACCCCCGTCATGAAGAGCCTGAGCAAGATTTTCCTCGCCGGTCTCGCCGCCGTCGTCCCCATCGCCATCACCCTCTATATCCTGTACTGGCTCGGGTCGTCGGCCGAGAGGCTGTTCGGCGGCATGCTCAAGTTCATCCTGCCCGCCTCCGTCTACTGGCCCGGCATGGGGCTGGCCATCGGCATCGGGGTGATCTTCCTGGTGGGCCTGTTCATGCGGGCGTGGATCGTACAGAGACTGTTCCAGTGGGCGGAGAGTCTTGTCACCCGCATCCCGTTCGTCAAGACCGTCTACGGGTCGGCCAAGGACCTGATCGCCTTTGTGACCAGCCCCAAGGAACGGGAGTTCAACCAGGTCGTCGCCATCACCCTGCCCAACACCCAGATTCGCCTGCTGGGATTCATTACCCGGGAAGACGTCCATCACATCGCCGCCGGGCTGGCGCCCGAGGGGAATATCGCGGTCTATTTGCCCATGAGCTATCAGATCGGCGGCTATACCGTTTTCGTGCCGCGCTCCACCGTCGAACCGGTCGACATGTCCATGAACGACGCCATGCGCTTCGCCATCACGGCGGGCATGTCCACCTCCTCTACGCGCGAGCCCGAAGCCATGGTAGAGTAGCCTTTGCGAGCGGCGGGCGTCACGGCGACACACCGCGCGCGATGCCGCCGGGTGAAACCGGGGGCTTGTCAATCCAGTCTGCACGGGAGAGGTGGGTGAAACGGACCGTCATAAGTTGCCTGGTGGGCACGGCCATCGCCGCCTGTGTACCCCCGCAGGACGGCCTTGCGGCCGATGCCCGGGCGGGGCAGCAAAAGGCCTCCATCTGCATGAGCTGCCACGGGGTCGACGGCATCAGCCGCACGCCTCTGGTCCCCAATCTGGCGGGGCAAAAAGAGGCCTATCTCATCAAGGCGTTGAAGGACTACCGCGAGGGACGGCGGGACAACGCCATCATGCGCTCCATGGCGTCCGATCTGAGCGACGGGGACATCGCCGACCTCGCGGCCTTTTTCGCCGGCATGCCGCGCAAGACCAAGTAATCAGCCGGCCCGCCCGTTGGGGGTGGCTGCACGATGATTATGATACCGACCTGCTCCCTCGGGGCGCGCCCCGTCGCTTGTCACCCGCCGCGGCACAACGGCGCCGTGTGCGGCATTTACCTGTGGTAACTGCATCATGAACACCTTGGACTGCTTTCATCCGGCCGTCGCCGCATGGTTCAACAAGCGCTTCGGGGCGGCCACCGAACCCCAGCGGCGGGCGTGGCCGGCGGTACTGTCGGGGCAGCACACCCTGATCGCCGCCCCCACCGGTTCCGGCAAGACCCTGGCGGCATTCCTCGCCGCCATCGACGCCCTGGTCCGCCAGGGCCTGCAGGGGCATCTGCCCGACGAGACCCGGGTCCTGTATGTCTCGCCCCTCAAGGCCCTCAGCAACGACGTGCAGCGCAACCTGGAAGAGCCCCTGGCAGGCATCACCAATGAGCTGCTGGCCCTGGGCCGCCCGGCCCCGCAGATCCGCACCCTGGTGCGCACCGGCGACACGCCTCAGAACGAGCGCGCCGCCATGCGCCGGCGCCCGCCCCACATCATGGTGACGACCCCGGAATCCCTGTACATCCTGCTCACCAGCGACAGCGGCCGCGCCATCCTGCGCACCGTGCGTACGGTGATCGTGGATGAGATCCACGCCGTGGCTGGCACCAAGCGGGGCGCCCACCTGGCCTTGTCCCTGGAGCGCCTGGAGGCCCTGACCGACGCCCCGCTGATCCGCATCGGCCTGTCCGCCACCCAAAAGCCCCTGGCGCGCGTCGGGCGCTTCCTGACGGGCAACGACCCCGGCCGGTCCCCGTGCGCCCTGATCGACATCGGCTACCGCCAGCAGCGCGACCTGGCTCTGGAGCTGCCCGCCTCGCCCCTGGAGGCGGTGATGGCCGGCGAGGTATGGGAGGAGGTCTACGACCGGCTGGCGGCGCTGATCGAAGAGCACCGCACCACCCTGGTGTTCGTCAATACGCGGCGCATGGCCGAGCGGGTGACCCGGCACCTGAGCGAACGCCTGGCGCAGGACGCTGGTCACCTCCCACCACGGCAGTCTGTCCCAGCGAACACCGCCTGGACGCCGAACAACGCCTCAAGCGCGGGGAACTGCGCGCCCTGGTGGCCACCGCCTCCCTGGAACTGGGTATCGATATCGGCGACGTGGACCTGGTCTGCCAGCTGGGCTCGCCCCACGCCATCGCCACCTTTTTGCAGCGGGTGGGGCGCTCCGGCCACGCCGTAGGCGGCGTCCCCCGGGGCCGGCTGTTTCCCCTCAGCCGCGATGAGCTGGTGGAGTGCGCCGCCCTGCTGGAGGCGGTGCAGCGGCGGCGAACTCGATGAGCTGCACCTCCCCGCACGGCCCCTGGACGTCCTCGCCCAGCAGATCATCGCCGAGGCGGCCTGCCGCGAGTGGCGCGAGGACGACCTATACCAGTTGGTGTGCCGGGCCGACCCGTACCGCGACCTCGACCGGGAGACCTTCAACCGCCCGTGTCGCATGCTTGCCGACGGATTCAATACCCAGCGCGGCCGGCGCAGCGCCCACCTGTCTACCGGGACGCGGTCAACGGCCGCCTGCGGGGCCGGCGCGGGGCGCGCCTGAGCGCCGTCATGGGCGGAGGCACCATCCCCGACAATGCCGACTACCAGGTGGTGCTGGAACCGGAAGACATGTCGTCGGCACCCTCAACGAGGACTTTGCCATCGAGAGCATGGCCGGGGACATCTTTCAGCTGGGCAACACCTCATACCGCATCCTGCGGGTGGAGTCAGGCCGGGTACGGGTCGCCGACGCCCACGGGCAGCCGCCCACCATCCCCTTCTGGCTCGGCGAGGCCCCGGCGCGAACCGACGAGTTGTCCGCGGCGGTGGCCCGCCTGCGCGAGGGCAGGTCGCCCGGCGCGGCGACAGCGCCGCCGCCTGGCTGACGGAATTCACCGGCATCGACACAGCGGCCGGCCGCCCAGTTAACCGACTACCTGCGCGGCGCACGGGCCGCCCTGGGTGCACTGCCCACCCAGCACACCGTGGTGCTGGAGCGCTTCTTCGACGAGTCCGGCGGCATGCAGCTGATCATCCATGCCCCGTTCGGCGGCCGCATCAACCGCGCCTGGGGGCTGGCATCTGCGCAAGCGCTTCTGCCGCAGTTCAACTTCGAGCTGCAGGCCGCCGCCACCGAGGACGCCATCGTCCTGTCCCTGAGCACCAGCCACAGTTTCCCGCTGGACGAGGTGGCCCGTTATTTGAGTGCCGGCAGCGTGCGCCAGGTACTCATCCAGGCCCTGCTGGACGCGCCCATGTTCACCACGCGTTGGCGCTGGAACGCCGCCGTGGCCCTGGCGCTGCCGCGCTTCCGCGGCGGGAAAAAGTACCCGCGCCGCTGCAGCGCATGATGTCCGAAGACCTGCTGGCGGTGACCTTCCCCGACCAGGTGGCCTGCCTGGAGAACATCGCCGGCGACCGGCAGATCCCCGAACATCCCCTGGTGCAGCAGACGCTTCACGACTGCCTCACCGAGGCCATGGACGTCGCCGGCCTGGAGCGCCTGCTGGCGGCGCTGGAGGACCGGCAGGTGTCCGCCTCCTCGCCCGCGACCTGCCGCCGCCCTCACCCCTGGCCCAGGAGATCCTCAGCGCGCGCCCGTACACCTTTCTCGACGACGCGCCCCTGGAGGAGCGTCGTACCCAGGCGGTCATCAACCGCCGCTGGAGCACGCCCGCAGTCGCCTCGGACCTGGGACGCCTGGACCCGGAGGCCATCGAGCGGGTGCGCCGCGAGGCCTGGCCGGAGGCCGAGGACTGCGACGAGCTGCACGACGCCCTGATCCTGTTGGGCTGCCTTACTGAAGAGGAGGGCAGGGCCGAGCAGCGCTGGCGCCCGTGGCTCGATGAGCTCATCGATCAGAGGCGGGCCACGGTGATACGCACCGGCGGGAACGACGCGACGCCGTCCTGTGGGCTGCGGCCGAGCGCCTGCCGCAGCTGCAGAGCGTTTATCCGGATGCAATACTTGACCCTGCCATCGACGCGCCGGCGGAATTCGCCGCGCAGCAGTGGACGGAGGAAACGGCCCTGGTCGAAGTCCTGCGCAGCCGCCTGGAGGGTCTGGGCCCCGGACCACCGATGCCCTGGCCGGGTCACTTGGCGTGGCGCCGCCCCGGGTTCAAGCGGCCCTGTGCACCCTCGAGACCGAGGGCTTCGTCCTGCGCGGGCACTTCACCGCGGGCGCGCAAGGCACCGAATGGTGCGAACGGCGGCTTCTGGCGCGCATCCATCACTATACAGTCAAGCGCCTGCGCCGGGAGATCGAGCCGGTGGCCGGCGCCGACTTCATGCGCTTCCTGTTCCACTGGCAGCAGGCCCTGCCCGGCCAGCGCGGCGACGGGCCCCAGGCCCTGGCCAAGATCATCGAACAGTTGGAGGGCTTCGAGGCGCCGGCCGCGGCCTGGGAGCAGGATATCCTGCCCCTGCGCATGGAGGAGTACTCCCCCCAATGGCTGGACGGCCTGTGCCTGTCGGGGCGGGTGCTGTGGCTGAGGCGGGCGCCGCCCAAAGGCGCCGGCCGGGAGCGCGGCGTCGGGCCGGTGAAAAGCACACCGATATCCTTGCTGCGGCGCACCTCGGCCCACGTATGGCGCCGCGGCGACGGCGCCGACGATCTTCCCCTGTCCCCCCGGGCGCGGCTGCTCGCCGGGCACCTGCAAGACCATGGGGCCTTGTTCTTCGACGAGCTGGTGGCCGTGAGTGGATGGCTCCCCACCCAGGTGGAAGATTCCCTGGGCGAGCTGGTGGCCTGGGGCCTGGCCAGCGCCGATGCCTTCAGCGGCCTGCGGGCCCTGCTGCGCCCCGCCCAGCGGCGGCGGCGCACGAGGCCCGGCGGTCCCGCCATGGAGGAAACCGGCCGCTGGGCCCTGGTGAATGCGCCGCTACGCGCCGAGGGCGCTGACGAGCGGGAGCCGATTCACCACATCGCCATGGCCCTGCTGCGCCGCTACGGCGTGGTGTTCCGCAAACTGCTGTCACGGGAGGGCGCCGGCCTGCCGCCGTGGCGGGACCTGCTCACCGTATACCGGCGCTGGGAGGCCCGCGGCGAGATACGCGGCGGGCGGTTCGTCGCCGGCTTCACCGGCGAACAATACGCCCTGCCCGAGGCGGTGGGCCTGTTGCGCAACGCCCGGCGCGGCGCCGCGGCCGAGACGCTGACCAGCATCGCCGCCGCCGACCCCCTGAACCTCACGGGGATCATCACTCCCGGGACGCGGGTGCCGGCCACGGCGGGCAACCGGGTCCTGTATCAAAACGGCCTGCCCGTGGCCGCCTTGGTGGGCGGCGAGGTCAGGTTCCTCCAGCCCGTCCCGCCCGACAAACAATGGCACCTGCACAACGCCGTCTTGCGGGGCGCCCCTCCAGAGGTCTCCCCCCTGGGGGACGCGGCCCCAGGTCAAGCGGCCGGGTAACCGCCTGTGACGGATCCGTGATAATTGTATGATTTGATGATGTCCATGGACCAGCACGACAGCCATGCCGACGCCGGGACGCAGCGCGCCGTCCTGGTCGTCGAGGACAACGCCGACCTGGCGGACCTGCTGAAAATTCACCTGCAGGACCTGGGGTGCGAGGTAGAGGTCACCTGCGACGGCACCGCCGGCCTGCGGATGGCCCGTGACGGGCGCTACGACCTGATCATCCTCGACTTGATGCTGCCCGGGATGGACGGCATTGAGCTGTGCAAGCACATCCGCACCGCTCACGACTATGTCCCCATCCTCATGCTCACCGCCCGATCGGCGGAGATCGACCGGGTACTGGGCCTGGAGGTGGGCGCCGATGACTACCTGACCAAACCGTTCAGCATCCGCGAGCTGCTGGCCCGGGTCAAGGCGCTGTTCCGGCGCGTCGACGCCATGGCCAGGGACACCGCTGCGGGCACCGAACCGTGCCTGCAGCGGGGCGATCTGCTCATCGACACCGCCCGGCACGCGGTGACCCTCAAGGGCAAGCGCGTGGAGCTGACCGCCAAGGAATTCGACCTGCTCACCCGGCTGGCCCAGCGGCCCGGGCGGGTCTTTAGCCGCCAGCAGTTGCTCGATCAGGTATGGGGCTACAGCCACGAAGGGTATGAGCATACCGTCAACTCCCATATCAACCGGCTGCGGGCGAAGATCGAGGACAATCCGGCCCAGCCCCGTTACATCCTCACGGTCTGGGGCGTGGGCTACAAGTTCTATGAGTCGAGTGCCCCTGAATCGGAGGCCGGGCCCTGAAGATGTTCAAGACGCTGTATGCAAGACTGTCCGCCGTACTGGTGGCGCTGTTGTGCATCCTGGGGGTGATTTACATCGCGTTGACCCTGTACACCACGCGCCTCTACCAGCAACAGGTCACCCAGAGCCTGAACCGCACCCTGGCTGAGAACCTGGTGGCGAACAAGGCCCTCATCCACAACGGCAAGGTCGACCAGACCATGCTCGACGATATCTTCCACACCTACATGGTGATCAACCCCAGCATCGAGGTCTACCTGCTGGACCCCGGCGGGAAGATCCTGGGCTTCTCGGCGCCCCCGGGCGTCATCAAGCGCACCCGGGTCTCGACCGCGCCCATCCGGGCCTTCCTGCACGGAGATGCCATGCTGCCGATCCTAGGCGATGACCCGCGCGACCCCGGGGGACGGAAGATCTTTTCCGTGGCACCGGTCAAGGGCCACGGAGGTGTCAACGGCTATCTCTATGTCGTCCTGGCGGGCCAGCACTATGATTCGATCGCCGGACTTCTGCACGGCAGTTACGTCCTCAAACTGAGCACCGTGGTCATCGCGGCGAGCCTGTTGTTCGGGCTGGCCGCCGGGCTGCTGATCTTCAATGCCCTCACGCGCCGACTGCGGCGCCTGTCCGCCGCCATGGAAGCGTTCCAGCAACACAACTTTTCGGGCGCCGCCCCGCCGGCCCTGATCCGCGACAAGGGACGGGACGAGATCGACCTGCTCGCCGGCACCTTCGCGGGCATGTCCCGGCGCATCATGGAGCAGGTCAACGCCCTGAAGAGATCGGACGCCCTGCGGCGCGAACTGGTGGCCAATGTCTCCCACGACCTGCGCACGCCCATCGCCTCGCTGCAGGGCTATCTCGAGACCCTGTTACTCAAGGAGCACGAGCTGTCCCCCGACCAGCAGCATACCTACCTCGATACCGCCTTGAGGCAAAGTGAACGCCTCGGGCGGCTGATCAATGAGCTGTTCGAGTTGTCGAGGCTTGAGTCGGGGGACAGCGAGCCGCACATGGAGCCGTTCGCCCTGGGCGACCTGGCCCAGGATGTGGCGATCAAATTTCGCTTGGCCGCCGAACAAAAGGGGATCCACCTGACGACCCGCATCCCCCGCGCCCTGCCCCTGGTCAACGGCGATATCGCCCTGATGGAGCGGGTACTCGAGAACCTGCTGGAGAATGCCGTGCATCATACGCCTCGGGGCGGGAGGTCGCCCTCGAATCTGAGGCCGAGGACGGACGGGCAAAGGTCACGTGACCGACACCGGCCGGGGGATCCCGCCGGACAAGATCAACCGCGTCTTCGACCGCTTTTACCAGGTGGAAAAGAACGAGCGAGACCGCGCCGGGGGCGCCGGCCTGGGACTGGCCATCGCCAAGCGCATCGTCGGCCTGCACGGCGGGGATATTCACGTGCAGAGCCGGCTCAATGCCGGCACCGCCTTCAGCTTTTGTATACCGGTTTCCGCGCCGGCTTGAAGGTCATCGCCTCAGGCGGCCGGGTTTTCCACCGACCCCGCTTCCACCGGGAGGCCCGCGCGGCGCCAGTCGGCGACGCTGTCGGCGAGGCGGCGCACCTTGAAGCCTTTGCTGGAGCAGCTCCAGGGCATCCAGGGTGAGCACGCAATAGGGCCCCCGGCAATAGACCACCAGCGGGCGGCTGCGGGGCAGCTCCTTGACCCGGCGACGCAGTGACTCCAGGGGAATGTTGATCGCCCCCGGCAGGTGGCCCGCGGCGTATTCCTCCTACCGGCCTGACGTCCAACACCGTCACCCGGCCCTTTTTTACCAATGCGGCGAGCTCCCGGGCCGAGACGGGCGCTTGGGGATCCCGCGCCCTGAGGACCTCGCCCACCAGCTTGTCCACTTCCGCCACGCACTCCTCGGCCATGCGTTCCAGGGCGCTCACCAGCGCCGAGACCCGGGGGCTGGACAGCTGATAGATCCGGCGCCGCCCCTCGCGGCGCGCCGTGACCAAGCCGGTGCGCTTCAGCCGCTGCAGGTGCTGGGAGACGCTGGCCACCGACAGCCCCGTCACCCGGGCAAGGGTCTCCACATCCCGCTCCCCCTGGGCGAGGATCTCGAGCAGGGCCAGGCGGTGACCGTGCCCCAAGCCCTCGGCCACCTGGGCGAAGTGGGCGAATAACCGGTGCTGGGTCTCGCGGCTTGACACGGTCATGGCTACGCTCTATATTCAATCATACAATTGAATAATAGAGGATCCCCCGCCAATGGTCAACCTGCCGATAAGACGCCTGGCAATGGGACTGCTGGTCACGGCCGTTTGTTCGGGCACTGCGATGGCCGAGCAGATCGACTTTCAGGAGGCGGTCAACCGCGCCCTGAATGCCAACCCCCGCGCCCAGGAGAGCGCCGCCCGCACCGATGCGGCCGAAGCGGGGGTCAGGAGCGCCCGGGGCGGCGGCCTGCCGCGGTTATGGGTGGGACTCAACGCGGCGGCGAGCAACAACCCGCTCAATGTCTTCGGTTATCACCTGGCCCAGCGCAATGCCACCTTCCGGGACTTCGGGCTCGCCGACTATACCGGCCCCGGCTCCCTGGGCGTCGCCCCCTCGGCCCTGAATCACCCCGGCTACGCCACCAACGTTGATACCACGGTCGCCGTGAGCGTCCCGATATACGCCGGCGGGGCGGACAATGCCCGCCTGCAGGCCGCCCGTTCCCGGTTGGATGCCAGCCGCAGCCGCCAGGCCATGACCCACGACCAGCTGGTCTACGACGTGCTGCGCACCTACCAGGGGGTATTCGCCGCCCGGCAGATGGCCGTCGCGGCCCACAAGGCGACCCTGGCCGCCGAGGCGTACCTCAAAAGCGCCCGTGCGTTGATGGCCCGCGGCGTTGCCCTGCGCAGCGACGTCCTCACCGCCGAGGCCAACCTGGCCAACGCCCGGAGCGCCGAACAATCGGCCGCGGCCGGCGTGGAAGACGCCCTCGATGCCTTTCGGCTCACGCTGGGGGCGCCGCGATCCTCGGGGCTGACCCCGGCCCGGGCCGTGGATATCCCCCCGCCCAAGGGAGGCATCGACAATCTCGAGCGCGAGGCCATCGCCCACAGCCTCAAGCTCCAGGCCATGCAGGCGCAACTGCGGGCCGAAGACGCCGACGTGGACATCGCCCATGCGGGCAACCGCCCCCGCGTAGACCTGACCCTGCGCCACGACTGGAATGCCGACAGCCCCGCCCTGGACGGATCCTCCAACACGGTCCTGCTGTCGGTGCAATGGGATCTGTTTTCCTTCGGCGCCCAGCGCGGGGCCATCGAGCGGGCCGTCGGCGATCGCCGCGCCATGGCGGCCTCCATCAAGGACACCGAGGACAAGATGCGCCTGGAGGTCGCCCGGCGCAGCCGCGACCTGGACACCGCCCGGGCCCGGGAGGACGCCAGCCGGCAGGCCCTGCGTCACGCGGCGGAGGCCACGCGCCTGGTAAAGCTGCGCTATGAGCAGGGCATCGCAACCCTGAATGACCTGCTCGACAGCCAGGCAAGGCTGGACCGGGCCCGCGCCGACGTCACCCAGGCCCACTACGACGCCCTCCTGGCCCGGGGCGCGTTGCGCCTCATTGTCCATGACCTGGACCCCGCCGCCGCGGTATACGCCGATTCGGCCGCGGGCGATCTACCGGAGGAACCGCAATGAAACGATTCCAGATCATTTTTCTGGCCGCCGCGCTGATGGCGCCGGGCGCCTGCTCCCGGGCCGCGGACACCGCCTCCGGGCAACCGCCGGCCGCGGCAACGGCCGTCTCCCGGCTGACCGTCTCCTCCCTGCCCGAGCAGATGCGCCTGCCCGGCACCGTGCGCGGCACCCGCACGGCGGTGCTGACCGCCCGCCGCGGCGGGCAGGTCACCCGCGTCAACGTCGAGGCCGGGGCCCGGGTGCCCAAGGGCAAGGTGCTCGCGGAGGTGGACACCGGCGATGCCCGCGCCGCCGTGGCCGCCGCCCGGGCCGGCCTGACCAAGGCCCGGGCGGACTGGCAGCAGGCCCGGGACGACGAAAAGCGCTACAAGGCCTTGCTCAAGGAAGGCGCTGTCACCCGCCGCGAATTCGAGCAGGTCTCCCACCGCTACAGCGCCGCCCGCGCCGCCCGTGACGCCGCCCGTCAGGCGCTGGCGGCCGCCCGCCAGCGCCTGGGGTATGCAGTGGTGCGCGCGCCCTTCGCGGGTCTGGTCACCGACCGGTCCGTGGACCCGGGCGACATGGTGCCCCCCGGCGCCGCCCTGCTGACCATGGCGGGCGGCGCCCCCGAGGTGCGCGTCTATGCCGCCGGGGCGGTCTTCGCGCGGCTTCGCCTGGATACCCCGGTACAAGTCAGCAGCGGGGGCGGCCACTATCCCGCGTCCATCACCCAGCTGGTGGACGCCGCCGACCCGGTAACTCACGCCCATCTGGTCAAGTTGACCCTGCCCGCCGGGACGCCTGTCGCCCCCGGCGCCTATGCGGTTGCCGTATTCTCCGTCGGCACCTATCAAGCCCTGACCCTGCCCGCCTCCGCGGTCATCACCCGCGCCGGCATGACCGGCGTACTGGTCGTGGACGGGCAGGGCATCGCCCACTTTCGCGAGGTACGCACCGGCCCTCCCACGGCCGGGCGGGTGACCATCGCCGCGGGCCTGAGCGCCGGGGAACAGGTCGTCACCCGGCCGACGCCCCGCATGGGCAACGGCACCCGCATCATCGTCAAGGCCGGCCATGACTGAGCCACGCGACCCGCGGCCCGTACTGAACGTCGCCGGACGGCTGACGAAGGCCTTCCTGCACTCCAAGCTGACGCCGCTGACAATCCTGGCGGTGACCCTGTTCGGCGCCCTGGCGGTGCTTTTCACGCCGCGCACCTACAATCCGGAGATCGTGGTGCCGGTGGTCAATATCCAGGTCTCCCGCCCGGGCAGTGACGCCCAAGAGATGCTCCACCAGGTGGTGCGGCCCCTGGAGGCGCTGGTGGGGTCCCTGTCCGGCGTGGATCACACCTACGGCGTCGCCCGCAACGACGCCGCCATGGTGACGGTGCGCTTCAAGGTGGGCGAGGACGAGGAACGCAGCCTGGTCAAGGTCTACAATCAGGTCAACGGCAACCTGGACCGCATCCCGCCGGGCACCCGCCCGCCGCTGATCCAGTCCATGAGCCTGTACGATGTCCCCATCGTGACCCTGACCCTGAGCGCGGACGGCATGTCCCCGCAGGCGCTGCGCGGCACCGCCCTGCATGTCCTGACCCAGCTGCGCGGCGTCAAAGGCGTAGGCAAGTCCTGGGTCCAGGGCGCCTCCCCGCCGGCGGTGCGCGTGGAACTCGACCCCGCCCGCCTCGCCGCCTATGACCTGTCGGTCAACCGGCTCGCCCGCGCCCTGCGCGCCAACAACATCACCGTGAGCGCCGGCAGCATCGTCGCCGGCAACCGCGACCGGCCGGTGCGGGTGGCGGCGCAGCTGACCGACCCCGCCCAGGTGGGACGGATCGTGGTCGGCACCCGGGGCGGGCGGCCGGTGTTCCTCAAGGATGTGGCGCGGGTAACCCAGGGTCCGCGGGACGAGGATATACGCTCGGTGATCGCCTACGGCCTGGCCGACCCCGAGGGGCGGCGCCCCGGGCGTGGCGCGCACCGCCGTCACCCTGGCCATCGCCCGCAAGAAGGGCACCAACGGTGTCGCCGTGGCGGACGCGCTCATGGCCCGCCTGCACGCCGTCGAGCACGCCGCGCTGCCCCAGGGGGTCACGGTGACGGTGACCCGCGACGACGGCGCCACCGCGGACGACGCCGTCAATACGCTCATCGAGCACCTGGGCATCTCCATCGTCGCGGTGGTGGTGATCCTGCTCCTGTTCCTGGGGTGGCGGGAGGCCTCGGTGGTGACCCTGTCGATCCCGCTGATCCTGTTCGTGGTGCTGGGGGTAGGCTGGATAGTCGGGCCAGACCATCAACCGCATTACCCTGTTCGCCCTGATCCTGTCCCTGGGGCTGCTGGTGGACGACAGCATCGTGGTCATCGAGAACATCCACCGCCACCTGCACCATTACCGCCAGCACAACCTCGGCCGGCTGATCGTGGCCGCGGCCAACGAGATCGGCCGCCCCACCATCATCGCCACCTTCACGGTGATCCTGGCCCTGATCCCCATGGCCTTCGTGACCGGCATGATGGGACCGTTCATGGGGCCCATTCCGTTCAATGCGCCCATCGCCATGATCACCTCGCTGATCATCGCCTACACCGTTGTGCCCTATCTCGCCTATCGCTGGCTCAAGCGCAAGGCGCGCCGGGTAATGGCGGAGGCCAGGGCACCGACCCTGGAGGAGCGCGGCGAGGCGCACGCCGCGACTGGCTGCACCGCGGCTATACCGCGGCCTTCCGACCGCTGCTGACCTCGCGCTGGCGCCGGGTGCTGTTCATGAGTGGTGTCGGCCTTCTGCTGGCGCTGGTGATGCTCCAGCCCCTGTGGCAGTTCGTGCGCCCGGGCGGCGTCAACGGCCCCCTGTCGCCCCTGGGCGTGGAGCTCAAGATGCTCCCGGATGACAACGTCAACACCCTCCTGGTCGAGATCGACACGCCGGCGGGCAGTCCCCGCGAGCAGACCGCCAAGGTGGCGCAGGCGGTGGGCCGGGTCCTGGCGCAAAACCCCTACGTGACCAATTACCAGACGTTCGTAGGCCAGGCGGCACCGGAGGACTTTGCGGCCATGGTGCGCGGCGACGCCCTGCGCCAGGGGCCGACCCTGGCGCAGATCCGCCTCAACTTCGTCAACAAGCATCACCGTGCCGCCGGCTCTCACGCCATTACCCAGTCCCTGTACCAGGCCCTCGCCCCGGTGCGCTCGGCCTACCCGGCCACCCGCATCAAGATGCTCGAGACCCCGCCCGGGCCGCCGGTTCGGTCACAGATGATGGCCGCCCTCTACGGCCCGGACTATAAAACCCTGCGCGGGCTTGCCAAGCGGTTCAGCCACCGCGCCTATCCGGACACCTACGGCATGATCAACGTGGATGACTCGGTGGGGGACGATATCACCGAGTACCGGGTGGTGGTCGACCGGGTCGCCGCCATGACCGTCGGCATCCCCCCGGCGCAGGTGGCCGAGACCATACACAAGTACTTCGCCGGCCAGATCGCCGGCACCGTGCATGAGCCGCGCGCCCAGGAACCGGTGGAAATCATCCTGCGCCTGCCCCGCGCGGCGCGCACCGATCCCCACGTGCTGGACCAGATCTACCTGCCCAATCGCGACGGCCGCCAGGTTCCCCTCTCGAGCGTGGCGCGGGTGGTGCCGGTCGCGGCGGCCAAGGCCTATTACACCCGCGATCAATACCCCACCGTATACCTGAGCGGCAACATGCTGCGCTCGAGTCCCGTCTACGGCGTGGTGTCCCTGACCGGCCGGCTGTCGGGCATGCCCCTGGCCGACGGCGGCCGACTGACAGTGGACAATCTCGGCTTCGTCCCCGCCCAGCCCCAAGACCTGAGCGGCTACCAACTGGCCTGGCTGGGCGAGATGCGCCTGACCCTGGACGTGTTCCGGGACCTGGGCGCGGCCTTCATCGTGGCGCTGATGCTCATCTACCTGCTGCTGGTCGGCTATTACCGGTCCTTCGTCCTGCCCCTGGTGGTGATGGGCGCCATCCCCCTGGTGGTGATCGGCGTGTTCCCCGGGCACTGGCTGATGCAGCAGCCGTTCACCGCCACCTCCATGATCGGCGTCATCGCCCTGGCGGGGATCGTGGTGCGCAACTCCCTGCTGCTGATCGACTTCATCATCGAGCGCGCAGGCCGCCGGATACGGCCTGGAGGCGGCGCGTGCTGGAGGCCGGCGCCGTGCGGCTGCGCCCGATCCTGCTCACGGCCCTGGCCATCATCCTCGGCTCGGCGGTCATGCTCACCGACCCGGTGTTCGGCGGCCTGGCCATCTCGCTGATCTTCGGCGCCTTCGCCTCCACCGTGCTGACCCTGTTCGTGATCCCGCTGATCTACTACCGGTGGCAGCAGGCCCGCTTGAAACGTTAAATCAACAAGGCGCCGCAGAAGCTGCGGCGCCGCCCATAAGGAGAGTACGACCATGACCACTGAACGCATCGTACGCATATTCGCCGGCGCCGTCGTGTTGATCTCGCTGGCGATCGGCGCCCCCGCCAGCCCCCTGTACGTGAGCAGCTACTGGCTGTGGCTCACCGCCTTTGTGGGGGCCAATCTGTTCCAGAGCGGATTTACCCGCTTCTGTCCCCTGGAGATCATGCTGCGCAAGGCCGGCGTCAAGCAGGGGGGTGTCGCGCCGTGACAAAATCGTGAACGTTTCGTGACGGGTATGTGAGCTCCGTCGGGCAGCATTCGTTGACCGGGCCCCTGCAGCCAAGGGGCGCCGAAGGGCAGCAACGATAACCTGACATTGGAGTCTTCAACCATGCACAAGGCCATAACCAAGCTCACACTTGCCTTTCTGACCCTGACGCTCTTGAACGTGCAAGCAGCCCTTGCCCGCGACAGCCATGCCCATGACCGGATGGGCGATCGCCAATACACCGTGACCATCACCAACCTCATGCAGGGCGAGAGCATTACCCCGGTCCTGGTGGCCGTTCACCGCCCCGGCGTGATGCTCTTCAAGCCCGGGATGCCCGCAAGCCCTGAACTTTCGGCCCTGGCCGAAGGCGGCAATACCGGCCCCTTTACCATGCAGCTCGGCAGCTCCAAGGACGTGAACACGGTCTTCACCTCCCCCGGACTGCTGGACCCGGGCCAGTCCAAGACCATTCATGTAACCGCCCACGGCGACTTCGACCGCCTGACCATGGCGGCCATGCTGATTCCCACCAATGACGGGTTCTTTGCCGTACAGGACGTGCGGCTGCCGCGGGGCCATCACACCACGGAGCTTTACGCCCCCGCTTACGACGCCGGCAGCGAGCCCAACGATGAGCTGTGCGTCGACATCCCGGGACCGGTGTGCGGCGGCACGGGGGAATCACCCGATGCGGGTGGAGAAGGATTCGTGCACATCCACCCGGGGATACACGGCATCGGCGATCTGGCCCCGGCCAGCTACGACTGGAAGAACCCCGTACTGCGCATCGTCATCCAGCGCGTGGGGCACTAAAACGATACCCGGCAGCGCGGTTGCGGGCGGAGAGACTACCCGCAACCGCCCGGTCGGACGCCCGCCTCAGGCGCCTTCCCCAATCCACGCCCAGGCGTCGTCCTGCTCGGCCTCGCCGAAGTACCTCACCTCGGCCTTGGTGAACGGCCTGCAAAACCTGGCCATCCATTCCTGCCAATCCTGGTCACCCACCATGGCGATGCGCTCAAAGTCCGCGTAATGTCGGACACCGAATTTGAAATCATCCCACGCGGCCTGCATATCCCAGCCCTGGAACTCCACGAACCGGGCGAGCAGCCTCACCTTGCCCGTCTTTGCGATGGCCGCATCGACAATGGGCACGAACTGCTTGTAGTCCTCATCGTGCAGCTTCCCGCTTAACTTGAAGGCGACGATATTCGGCGAATCCGTCTGCAGTTGTTCAATCATTTTCCACCCCCTTTCCTCAGGGTTTTTCAAGGCGATCGGTGACCGGCCCGACCCTACGGGACGCGGGCGCCCTGCCGGCCCGTTTACACACGTTTACAATGTCTTACTGGGCCGAAGGGGCGTTTCCTCTATAATCATATACTGAACCTGTTCGCGGTTGCACACGCTAACTGCCACGGCGCGGCGGGCGGACGGCACCGGCCCGTCATAAGCTGGTAAAATGGCGGCGCCGCCATCGACGGCAATATTTGGAGTCACCAAGACCCTTGAGCAACCCTGATATCACCAAGAACCTGGGCCTTGACCATTCCTCCCAGCGGGACAAATGGAGGAAGGGGCTTATCGCCGGCGGCATCGCCGCCCTGTTGATCATCGCGGCGGTGGTGTGGCTCAGCCGGGGCGATACCCGGACCGTGCAATACAAGACCGAGAAGGCCCAGCGCGGCGACCTCACCGTCACGGTCACCGCCACCGGCAATCTGGAGCCCACCAACCAGGTGGATGTGGGCAGCGAGCTGTCCGGCATCGTCAAGTCCGTGGACGCGGATTACAATGACAGGGTCAAGGTCGGTCAGGTCCTGGCAAAGCTCGACACCTCCAAGCTCGACGCCCAGGTCCTGCAGATGAAGGCCTCGCTCCAGGCGGCCCAGGCCAAGGTGGCGGATGCCCAGGCGACGGTCCTCGAAAACAAACTGAAGTACCAGCGGTGCAAGACCCTCGCCCAGCAGCAGATGTGCTCGTCCCAGGACCTGGATACCGCCCACGCGGCCTATGTCCGCGCCCAGGCCCAGGAAGAGAGCGCCAAGGCGATGGTGTCCCAGGCCCGGGCCACCCTCGACGCCATCGAGACCGACCTGTCCAAAGCGGTCATTCGCTCGCCGATCAACGGCATCGTGCTCAAGCGCACCGTGGAGCCGGGCCAGACCGTGGCCGCCTCACTGCAGGCCCCGGTGCTGTTCACCCTGGCCGAGGACCTGACGAAGATGGAGCTCCACGTGGACGTGGACGAAGCCGATGTGGGCAAGGTCAAGGCCGGCCAGGAGGCCACCTTCACCGTGGATGCCTATCCAGACCGGTCCTTTCCCGCCAAGATCAGCCAGGTCCGTTACGGGTCGCAGACCGTGCAGGGCGTGGTGACCTACGAGACCATCCTGAACGTGGACAACTCGGACCTCGCCCTGCGGCCCGGCATGACCGCCACGGCGGACATCGTCGTCAAGCAGGTCCACGACGCTCTCCTGGTCGCCAACGCCGCCCTGCGCTTTACCCCCCCGACCCCGCCGAAGAAGGCGGCGTCCCGCGGCGGAGGCGTGTTCAGCCGGCTGTTCCCGCGCCCCTCCCGGTCGACGCTCAAGCAGCGCGACGGGCCGATCGCCAACGCCAAGGAGGAACGGGTGTGGGTATTGAAGGACAATGCACTGACACCCGTCACCGTCAGCACCGGGTCCACCAACGGGGTCATGACCGAGATCACCGCCGGCAAGCTCGAGGCCGGCTCTGCGGTGGTGACCGACGTCCTCAACACCAAGTCGTGACCCTGGCGGTACATCCCCATGGCTGGTCCGCACCCGTCACCAATATACGTCGCGAGGGCGCCTCGGCGCCCCCATTAGGGGATTGGTGACGGATGCAGACCAGCTCTCCCCTCATCAGCCTCGAGGGCATCACCAAGACCTACGGCACGGGGGCGGCCACCATGCACGCACTGAGGGGGATCGACCTGAAGATCACCGGCGGCGAATTCGTCGCCGTCATGGGGCCAAGCGGCTCCGGAAAATCCACCTGCATGAATATCCTGGGATGCCTGGATACACCCAGCCGCGGTGACTATCTCTTCGAAGGTGTCAATGTGGGGGGACTGACCCGTAACCAGCGGGCCCTGCTGCGCCGCGGCTATATCGGCTTCGTCTTCCAGGGTTTCAATCTGCTCAACCGCACCTCGGCACTGGAGAATGTGGAGCTGCCGTTGATCTACCGCGGGCTGCCCGCCCCCGAACGCCATGCCCGCGCCTCCGGGGCCTTGGATGCGGTGGGCCTGAAGGGATGGGAGGATCATACCCCCGGGGAGCTCTCCGGCGGACAGCAGCAGCGGGTGGCCATCGCCCGCGCCATCGTCACCGAGCCGGCGGTCATCCTCGCCGACGAACCCACGGGCAATCTCGACACCGCGCGCAGCCGGGAGATCATGGAGCTGCTGACCGCGTTCAACCGGGACCAGGGCATCACCATCGTCATGGTCACCCATGAGCTGGACATGGCGGCCTATGCGGGCCGCGTCATCCACTTCCTCGACGGCCTGGTGCAGACCGACGGGCCCCGCGCGGAGCCCGCCTGATGTTGTGGAACGCCCTGCTCCTCGCCGTCCGGGAAATCCGCCGCAATGTGCTGCGCTCGTTCCTGACGATCCTCGGCATCGTCATCGGGGTGGCCGCGGTAATCATCATGGTCACTGTGGGCAGCGGGGCCACCGCCCAGGTGACCCAGCAGATCGCCAGCCTGGGCACCAACCTGCTCATGATCAGACCCGGCCAGCGGCTCGGCCCCGGCCAGATCTCCACCGCCCCCCCGTTCAAGGTCGCGGACGCCGAGGCCATCGCCCGGGAGATCGGTTCGGTGGAGGCCGTGGCCCCGGCCTCCTCCCAGCGCGTTACGGCGATCTACGGCAACGAGAATTGGGCCACTACCGTCATCGGGGGGGACAATCAATACTTCAAGGTGCGCAACTGGGAGATCGCCGCGGGCCGCGAGTTCACCCAGAGCGAGCTGCGCTCGGGCAGCGCCGCGTGCGTCATCGGCGCCACCGTGCGCAAGGAGCTGTACGGCGGCCAGGACCCCATCGGGACCAAGCTGCGCCTGCAGAAGCTCTCCTGCCAGGTCATCGGCCTGCTGCAGGCCAAGGGCCAGTCCACCATGGGCTCGGACCAGGACGACCTGGTCCTGATCCCGCTGCGCGCATTTCAACGGCGCATCGCGGGCAATCAAGACGTGGGGCTGCTCCAGATCTCCGTACGCGACGGGGTGTCCACGGCGCGCGCCCAACAGGAGATCGAGCGGCTGATGCGCGAGCGCCGGCATATCTCGTCGGGTGAGGACGACAACTTTACCGTGATCGACATGAAGGAGATCGCCCAGATGCTCACGGGAACCACGCGCATCCTCACCACCCTGCTGAGCGCGGTCGCCGCCGTAAGCCTGCTGGTCGGCGGCATTGGGATCATGAATATCATGCTGGTGTCGGTCACCGAACGCACCCGGGAGATCGGCATCCGCCTCGCCATCGGCGCCCTGGAGCGCGAGGTCCTGACTCAGTTCCTGGTGGAGGCCGTGGTGCTGGCGTCGTTCGGGGGGCTGATCGGCATCGTCGTCGCCCTGGGGGCATCCGTGGGCATCGCGCGCCTGCTGCAGGTGCCGTTCATCCTCAACGTAGGCATCATCGTCATCGCCTTCCTGTTCTCGGCCGCCGTCGGGGTCATATTCGGATTTTTCCCCGCCCGCAAGGCCGCCCTGCTGGATCCCATCGAGGCGTTGCGGCACGAATGAGACGGCAGGGTGCGGTCCTCTGCCGGGGACCCAGGACCGGCGGGCGGCTGACAGGGATGGGGGAGCCCGGCGCGGTGATCAACGCTTCTTGACGGTAAAGAAAAAATCCCCTTCGGTACGGTGACCGTCTCTGCCCACCACGCTCCAGTAGACATGGTATTTTCCCGACGGCAGGGGCGGCAGGTCCGCCTCCAGCAGCTTGTCGTCCTAGCCGGTCACATGGCCGTCGCCCTTGCTGACCCGCTTGCCCTCGGCATCGTCCACATGCAGGTGGCTGAAGTGCTTGGCGATCCCCCCATCGAACCAGACGCGCACCTGCCCGGGGGAGTGGTCGATGACGCTGCCCACCCGCGGCTGGGAATGGTCGGGGAAGGCGTGCGCCCATACCGGAGACTGGCCGGCGACCACCAGCACAAGGGTGGAGAACAGGGAGTACAGCAATCGCTTCAACATGAGGCCGCTCCTTACTACCGCTTGAAGATGGGCGTCCCCAGGGTATTGGGGAACAGGTCATCGAGATAGAGATCCATTTGCACGACGACCCCAACCCCGGTGCCGCTGTCCTTGTTGATGGGGAGGCTGGCCTCCAGTGCCACCTGGCCCTTGGAGCCCCACCAGATGAAGCCGGGATTGACTGTTCCGGTGGTCCGCCCGCCGCACCCGTGGTTCAGACACGACGTCATGGGCAGCTCCACGATGGGGACCAGGTGCTTGAAGGGGGCATTGAGCCCGACGTACTTGACGAAGTCCTCCAGGTACTCGACATTGTACTGAACCGAAAAGCCCCACAACAGGGTGTCCTCCACATTCTTCTCAAGGGGGATATTGGGCTGCACGATGCCGCTGATCGCCAGGGGACGCAGATAGGGAACGGTGTCGTTGGACAACGCCCCGAACCCCTGCCCGAAGAAAATGGACGGTGAGACCGTGGAAAAGGGTTCGGCGCCGATGGATGCGCTGCCGGTATTGCCCACATCCGCGTAAAATCCCGTGGCCAACAAGGTCTCATAAGAGGGGCTGACGAAAGTCAAATACTTGACCCCCACCTCCATGTTGTCGAACCCCGTATGACTCCCCGTGGCGGAGGAGCTCTGATGCACCAACGTGGTCCCGACGGCGAACATGAGGGGATTGGTGATGCGCTTGGCGAAATCCGCGGACAGGGAATTGGTGGTGAGCGTGCCGCCGGCCTCCCCCGGCGCCCTGAAGTGATTGGCCGACAGACCGAACTCGTCCAGGACAAAGGGGTCGTCGAAGGTCAGGGTGGCGGGGAAAAAGCGTTTGCCCGCGAAACCGTGCCCCCATGCATGGAATGGGAGTATCAATGCCACCGCCGCCGCCAGCAGGACGGCCCTCGTCGCGCGCGCAGTCTTCAACCCCATTTCCTCCTTTTTCAAAACGCCGCTTGCAGCCTCGCCCCCCTGGACCCTTTGCGGGTCTTCGGCGGACCCCGAACGCCTCGCGGGTATTTTAGCGATTCATCGACAAGCAAGGAATGCGGCAAAATGTCGCAGGCATGCGCCCGCCGGGGCGTTGCACCCATTCAGTTCCGGCGGTCAATGATTTATTGTGAATACATTAATTGCGGACGCGGCCGGCACAGGGCGTGGATACCATGACCGAGGCGCAAAGGCGCGCCGTATCGCCAGATGATGAACGAGGGGCAAGTCGAGGGAGGGGCCTTATCCCTTGGGCGAGCGGTTGAAGACCGTCCCGTGACACTTCGGGCAGGGGGGTATGTGTCCCACGCTATAGAAATGCAGCGGCTCGCCGCAGGCCACGCACTGCAGGGTGCCGGGACCGGCGATCTCCCCGGTATGGTACCGGGAGGCTTCCATGGCATTGTGCTCCAGCTGCATCAGCTCAAGCTTGGTCTTGTCCGCCGCCTGGGCGAACATGTCCAACAGATAGTCCTCCATCAGCTGAAGATCGATGCCAAGCCACGTGCGCAGCTCGCTGCCCGTACCGGCCAGGTGCTTGCCGGCCTCGCGCAAATCGCGCTGGACAAAACCGCCGACCGCGTCCGCCTCCTCCCGGCTCAGCTCGCCGAGGGATACGGCCTTTTGCTTGGCGGCCTCCACGCTGTCCTCGAGTCCCGTCCCGTCGTGCTCCTCGCGTTCATGGAGCAGGTCCTTGACCCGCTCCAGCATCCGCTTGTACGCCTGAATATGCTTTTCAATAGAGCTCGCCTGATCGCCTGTCTTGTCTGTCATCTGTCACGCCTCGCGCTAATCACACCTGCTACGATTCATCGGGTGGCGTGGAAAAGGGAATCCCGCCGGACACGCTTTCTAGATAACACGATTTTCGGACCCGTGACAAGAATTAGCCTCCCCCCACCCGGTCCGGGACGGGGATTCAGCATCGCCTCCGCTCTTCGCTTAAAATGGCCCATTACCCACGACTCCCGGGACAACGGACAAGCAGCCATGACCGACGCGGTGATCGAAGCCCATGGGCTGAGCAAGCGATACAACGGCCATCATGCCGTGCGTGGCATCGACCTCTTCATCGCCCCCCGGCAGTGCTTCGGGCTACTGGGACCGAACGGCGCGGGCAAGACCACGACCCTGAACATGATTCTGGGCCGCTCGCCCATGGACGGGGGCTCACTGAAGGTCTTCGGGCTGGCCGTACCGGGCAATATCCGGCAGGTGCGGGCGCGCATAGGCCTCGTCCCTCAGTCCAACAACCTGGACCCGGAACTGACGGTTATCGAGAACCTGCGCGTCTATGGCTCGTACTTCGATATCCCCCGCACCATCCTCGAGCGGCGCATTCATCAGCTGCTTGAGTTCGTCGAACTGGCCGACCGCCTTCACGACAGGCCCGGCACCCTGTCGGGAGGCATGAAGCGGCGCCTCACCTTCGCCCGGGCGCTGATTAACGACCCGGCGCTCATCGTCCTCGATGAGCCCACCACCGGTCTGGACCCCCAGGCCCGCCACATGCTGTGGTCGCGCCTGCGCGACCTCAAGGCCCAGGGGCGGACCCTGCTACTGACCACTCACTTCATGGAAGAGGCCGAGCGCCTGTGTGATCAACTGGTGATCATGGACCACGGCCGCATCCTGGAACAGGGTACGCCGGACGAATTGATCGCCCGGCACGTGGAGCCCCAGGTGGTAGAGATCTTCGGCACGGACGGATCGACTCGCCAACGCCTCCAGGACAGGCCGGGGTGCCGCCTGGCGACCGTGGGTGATACCATTTACTGCTATACCCGGGATGCCGAACCGGTGTTGAACGCCATCGACCAATCCCCGGGCGTGACCTTCTCCCGGCGCAGCAGCAATCTGGAAGATGTCTTTTTGAAGCTCACCGGCCACGAGCTGCGCGACTGACCATGTGGGATTTCAGACCACCCCGTATCCGCTACGCCGCCCTGACGGTCTGGCGGCGCAATTTCCTGGTATGGCGCAAGCTCATCGGCCCCGCCCTGATTCTCCACTTCGGCGAGCCCCTGGTCTATCTGCTGGGCCTTGGCTACGGCCTGGGGTTTTTCATTCACCAGGTCGAACACATGTCATACCTGACCTTCCTGGCCTCGGGCATCATGGCCTCCTCGGTCATGAACTCGGCTTCCCTGGAAGGGACCTACTCGGTATTCACCCGCATGGTGCCGCAAATGACCTATGATGCGATCCTCGCCACACCCGTGGAGGCGGACGATATCCTGGCCGGGGAGATGCTCTGGTGCGCCACGAAAGGGTTGCTGAGCGGCACCGCCATCCTCCTGGTGGCCGCCCTCCTGGGCGCCGTGCACCAGTGGTCAGCGTTGCTCGCCCTGCCGCTGATGTTCGTCACCGGGCTGTGCTTTGCCGCACCGGCGATCGCGATCACCACCTTCAGCCCCAGTTACGATTTCTTCAACTACTATTTCACGCTGGTGGTGACGCCCATGCTCATCCTGAGCGGCGTGTTCTATCCGACTGCGAACCTGCCCCACGCCGTCCAGGGCGTTGTCACGGCGCTGCCCCTCAGCCACGCCGTGGCGCTGGTCCGCGCCCTGGTGGCGGGCGCGCCGCTCACCCACGCCGCGCTGCACGCGGGCATACTCGCGGCCTATGCCGTGGGCGGTTTCTATCTGGCCGCTGTCCTGGTACGCCAACGCCTGCTGTTATAAGATGACTCACGCTCACACGACCCGTCCTGTAACCGACGTTGCGACACATCTACACCCTTTTGCTGTACCTGATAGCGCCGCTCGTGGTACTGCGCCTGCTGTGGCGCGGCCTGCGCTCGCCGGCCTATTGGCACCGCTGGAAGGAGCGCTTCGGCTTTCTCCCCTTTGAGGTCAAGGGCGAGGCAATCTGGATCCATGCGGTATCGGTCGGCGAGGTGCAGGCCAGCACCCCGTTGGTGAGCGCGCTGCGCGAACGCTACCCCGGCCGTACCGTTGTGGTGACCACCACCACCCCCACCGGCTCCCAGCGGATCACCGCCGCCCTGGGGGATTCGGTGCGGCACGCCTATCTGTGCTACGACACCCCGGGCATGGTGCGCCGCTTCCTGGACCAGCTGCACCCGGCCATCGCCATCGTGATGGAAAACGAAATCTGGCCGAACCTGTATCACCAGTGCGCACGGCGCGGCATACCGGTGGTCATCGCCAACGGGCGCCTGTCGCCCCGGTCCGCCTCACGCTACCGGCGTATCCCCGCGTTGACCCGTGAGGCCCTGGCCCATGTCGCGGCAGTGGCGGCCCAAAGCGAGGTTCACGCCGGACGTTTTGCCGCCATCGGGATGGATACATCGCGCATACAGGTCACGGGCAGCATCAAGTTCGACGTCAAGCTGCCGGTAAGCCTCAAGGAGGAAGCGGCGGTAATCCGGCGCCAATGGGGGGTGAACCGGTCCGTGTGGATCGCGGCCAGCACTCACGAGGGCGAGGAGGAGACCATCCTGCGCGCCTTTCACCGGGTCCGCGAGGCACTGCCCAACGCCTTGCTGGTCCTGGTGCCCAGGCACCCGGAGCGCTTCGCCAAGGTCGCCAATCTGTGCCGCCGCTACGGATTCCAGGTGGTCCTGCGCAGCGAGGCGCCGGGCGTGCGCCGACGACACCTGCGGTATTCGTCGGCGACAGCATGGGGGAGCTGGTGGTCTTTTACGCCGCCGCCGACGTGGCCTTCGTCGGCGGGACCCTGGTCACGGTGGGGGGACACAATATCCTGGAGCCCGCCGCATTGGGCATCCCCGTCGTCACCGGGCCTTACTTTCACAACTTCGAAGAGATCACCGAAAAATTACGCGCCGCGGGCGCCTGCCGCCAGATCGAGGATGAGCATCAAATGGCGGACACGGTCATCGACCTGCTCAATGATGCGGATCTGAGGTTCGAAATGGGGGAAAAGGGCCGCCAGATCGTCGCCGATAACCGCGGGGCGCTGCAGGCGGTGCTGGGATTGATCGCGCGGCATCTGGGGCCGACCGATACCGGCGCGGCCGATGCCGCGCCGGTCAATGAAACCTGACGGCTATTGAAGCCACTTATTGATCCTGACCAGATCCGCCTCGGTGAGCGTGCCAGCCGACTGCTTGAGCTGGAGGATGGTCACGATATAGTTGTAGCGCGCCTGGGCATAGTTAAGACGGGCGCTGAACAGGTTACTGCGGGCCTGGAGAACATCCAGCGTGGTCTGCGTGCCGACCTCCAGACCCGCCTTGGTGGCCTCCAGTGAACTGGTGTTGGAGACGATTGCCTGCTTGTAGGCCTTGACCAGGCTGATGTTGGACTGGACGCCGAGGTAGGCCTGGCGGATCTGATTGATCGTGGCGCGGCGCTGCTGCACCAGGGCCTGCTGGGCCTGGACAAATTCGTCGTGGGCCTGGCGGGTACGCGAGGCGATCATCCCGCCCTCGAACAGATCGGCACGTTGAGCTGCAGGGATACGCTGGTTGAGTGGATATCACTGCTGCCGAAAACGCCCCCCTGAAACCGCGTCAGACGTGTTCACCACCATGTCGAGCGTGGGATAGTGTCCCGCCCGCTGGATGTTCACCTGTTGGCGTGCGACCTCGCTGGCGTTTCGCGAGGCATCGAGGGTGGGATTATTGGCCAGGGCGATCTGCGTCCACTGGTCGATATCCTCGGGGGCGGGGATGGCCAGGGGCACGTTCTGACCCAGATCCGCCAGGTGTTGCAGGTAACGGCCGGTGATCTGGCGCAGGGCCTCGCGGGCATTGGCCACCTGGTTGGTGGCCTGGATCTCCTGGGCCACGGTTAGGTCGTAGGCGGCCTGGGCCTGGTGGACATCGGTAATGGCGATCAGGCCGACCTTGAACCGTTGCTGGGTCTGCTCCAGCTGCTTTTCATCGGAGCTCTTCTGTGCCTGCGCCACCTCCAGGCTGGCCCGGGCGGAGAGCACATTGAAATACGCCTGGGAGACCCGGACGATGAGGTCCTGCTGGGCCGCCAAATAGCTGGAATCCGCTTGACGCACCTTGACCCCGGCCTGACTGTACTGCACGAAGTAGTCCTGATGGTAGATAGGCTGGGTCAGGGTCGCACGTATAGCCATGGCTGTTATAGCCTATCGACATTGGTTGACTGCCGAAAAAACTGAGAATTCGAATACTGTGCGTTGTTGAGAATTTTCCGTAGTGTGCGCCGAGATGCTGAAATCCGGCAGCAACTGCGCCAGGCTTTGCGGCTTGGTCTCCAGCTGGGCCTTGTGTTGGGCTTCGGCCTGCTGGAGCACGGGGTCGTTCTGTACGGCCAGCTGATAGGTGTACAGCAGGTCTTCACCGTATCCGGCGTTTGCCGCCAGCAACAGCAGTGCCAGGCATACGCTTCGCAACAGCACAATCATTCTCATCATGCGCAAACCCGCATTCAGACTCATAAATGGAGACCGGTAACGTTCGGCGTTATCGGTCGCATAATGGACTAAAATTTCCCGCTTGAAAACAATCAGAACACAAAACGCCGCGGGGGCGGGGCGTTGATCAGCGGGGGAAGCTCGGTCTCGAACAGGCTCTCGGTGATCCATTCGCGCTGAGCGGTGCGGGTGATCAGCAACGCCTCCATCACAGGGGGCTCGCCCACCACCGCGAACAGGCGCCCGCCCGGCCTGAGGGCGGTCTGAAATGACTCAGGCAGTACGGGCACGGAGCCGGTCACGGCGATCACATCATAAGGGGCATGCCCCTCCCAACCGTTGGCCGCGTCCCCGGCCTCCAGGGTGACATTGCCTATCCCGTGCCGCTCGAGCAAGGCGCGCGCCTGCTCAATCAAATCCGGGAAGATATCGACGCTGCAGACATGGTGTCCCAGGGAGGCCAGCAGGGCGGTCAGGTAGCCGCTGCCCGTGCCCACCTCGAGAATGTCGTCCGTGGTCTCGATATTGAGGGCCTGGAGAAGACGCCCCTCGACTTTCGGCGCCATCATCACCTGATCGTGCCCCAGGGGGATGGAGATATCCGCATAGGCCAGCCGGCGGGACGCGGCGGGGACGAAATCGTCCCGGTGCATGTCGCCGAGCAACTGCAGGACCCGTTTGTCGAGCACATCCCACGGGCGAATCTGCTGCTCGATCATATTGTAGCGGGCGCGGGCCAGTTCAGAGTCGTTCACTTTTGTTACCTGTTCCAACATTGTTTTCCCCGGCGAGGTTCGATGTCTTGCGCAAACGCCGTACCCGAAGCGAAAGCTGCCGCCATTATGCCACAAACCCCCGCCTGGTTGCCTCGCCCCCCGCCGCCGACGGCCACGGGCGCCGCCGGCTTGCAAAACAGAAGCTTATTATATATATATAGTCAGCAGGCTGACTATACAGCTAGGGGTGCTCCACAACGAATGGGGCTGAGAGAAACCCTTGAACCTGATCCGGGTAATGCCGGCGTAGGAAAGCAAATCATGCACGTTGATAACCCGTCAACGGGATCCCCACACACCCCTGATGTGACTGTTTGATCGCTTTTCCTGGCGCTGTCGACGGCTTTTCCACGCAGAATCTTTTCACCAGCTCCCATAGGGGAATGTGTCATGACCGCAACACCAGAGAAATTTCTCGCCCAACCGCTGACCATCGATGACGCGATCCGCCGCCCCTTCCCCGATTCGCGCAAGGTCTATGTCTCGGGAAGCCGCGCCGATATCCGCGTCCCCATGCGCGAGGTCTCCCAGGCCGACACGACGACACGCAACGGCCCGGAGCCCAACCCGCCGATTTATCTCTACGACACCTCGGGCCCCTACAGTGACCCGCAGGCGGCCATCGACCTGCGCCACGGCCTGTCCGAGACACGCACGCCGTGGATTCTGGAACGGGACGATACCGAGCAATTGCCGGAGTTGACCTCCGCTTACGGGCGCCGCCAGGCCTCCGACCCCGCGCTGAGCCACATCCGTTTCCCGCGCAAGCGCCCGCCCCGGCGCGCCCGCGCCGACATGAATGCCTCGCAGATGCACTACGCCAGGCGCGGCATCGTCACCCCCGAGATGGAATTCATCGCCATTCGCGAGAACCAGCGCCGCGAGCAGTCCCTCGACGGAGAGCTCCAGGGCCACCCCGGCGAGCCCTTCGGGGCCCGCATCCCCCGGGTTATCACGCCCGAATTCGTCCGTGACGAAGTGGCCCGGGGGCGCGCCATCATCCCCGCCAACATCAATCACCCGGAGGTGGAGCCCATGATCATCGGGCGCAACTTCCTGGTGAAGATCAACGCCAACATCGGCAACTCCGCCCTGGGCTCCTCCATCGAGGAAGAGGTGGAAAAGATGGTATGGGCGGTTCGCTGGGGCGCAGACACCGTCATGGACCTGTCCACCGGCAAGCACATCCACGAGACCCGCGAGTGGATCATCCGCAACAGCTCGGTGCCCATCGGCACCGTCCCCATCTACCAGGCCCTGGAGAAGGTCGAGGGGCGCGCCGAGGACCTGAACTGGGAGGTCTTTCGCGACACCCTCATCGAGCAGGCCGAACAGGGGGTGGACTACTTCACCATCCACGCGGGTGTCCGCCTGGCCTACGTCCCGCTCACCGCCAAGCGGGTGACCGGCATCGTCTCGCGCGGCGGATCCATCATGGCCAAGTGGTGCCTGGCCCATCATCAGGAGAATTTCCTCTATACCCACTTCGAGGAGATCTGCGAGATCATGAAGGCCTACGATGTGTCCTTCTCCCTGGGGGACGGCCTGCGGCCCGGCTCCATCGCCGACGCCAACGACCGGGCCCAGTTCGCCGAGTTGGAGACCCTGGGCGAACTGACCAAGATCGCCTGGAAGCACGACGTGCAGACCATGATCGAGGGCCCCGGCCACGTCCCCATGCACATGATCAAGGCCAATATGGACAAGCAGCTCCAAAGCTGCGATGAGGCCCCGTTTTACACCCTCGGCCCCCTGACCACGGATGTGGCCCCGGGCTATGATCACATCACATCCGCCATCGGCGCGGCCATGATCGGCTGGTTCGGCACGGCCATGCTGTGTTATGTCACACCCAAGGAACACCTGGGGCTGCCCAACAAGGACGATGTCAGGGAGGGCATCATCGCCTATAAGATCGCCGCCCACGCCGCGGACCTGGCCAAGGGCCACCCCGGCGCCCAGCAGCGGGACGACGCCGTCAGCAAGGCGCGCTTCGAGTTCCGTTGGGCGGATCAATTCAACCTGGGCCTGGACCCGGAACGGGCCCGCGCCTATCATGACGCGACCCTGCCCAAGGAATCGGCCAAGGTAGCCCACTTCTGTTCCATGTGCGGCCCCAAATTCTGCTCCATGGAGATCACCCAGGAGGTGCGCGACTATGCCCGGCGCCACGGCATGGACGATCATGACGCCGTCGCGGCGGGGCTGCAGGACAAGGCTCAGGAATTCGAGAGCCGGGGCAAAAAGCTCTACCAGAACATATAGACATCACGAGGCCCAAACCGAGAGGGAACCATGCGCAACGTCATTCCAATCAAGCCCGCCGAGATGACTCCGGAAAACAAGTGCGGCTTCTGCACCAACTCCAAGTGCTGCACCTATATCACCCAGCAGGTGCCGACACCCCGCTCGAAGCACGACTTTGACCACCTGCTCTGGCAGGTTTCCCACCAGAACATCGCCATCTACAAGGATGAGGACGGGTGGTACCTGCTGGTGGAGGCAAAATGCAACCACCTGCAGCCCGACGGCATGTGCGGCATTTACGACCAACGCCCCCAGGTTTGCCGTGAGTATTCCAATGATTACTGCGAGTTCGACGCCCCGGCCGAGGACGGTTTCGAGCTGTACTTCACGGACTACCAGTCCTTACTGACCTACTGCAAGAGACGCTTCAAGCGCTGGGCCTGACCGCCCCGCCCGGCAGCCGGCCCCGATGCCCGCCGCTGCCCGGGCAGTGGTAGAATAGGCATCGGGTCCACAAAGGGCGCTCACCGCCTCATGCGCAAACAGCCACGGATACTGAATGTTGAAACGGTCGCCAGGACGCGCCTGTTTCATGTGGAAAAGCTTGATGTGCAGTTCATCAACGGGACGGTCATGGAGTTCGAGCGCCTGCGCGCCTCGCCCCAAGGGGCCGTGCTGGTCGTGCCCATGTACGACGACCGGACCGCGCTGCTGATCCGCGAGTACGCCGCCGGGGTACAGCGCTATGAGCTCGCCCTGCCCAAGGGGCGCATTGAGGCCGGCGAGAGCCCGGAGGAGGCGGCGAACCGGGAATTGATGGAAGAGGTGGGCTACGGGGCCCGCGAGCTCACGCATATCACCTCGTTCACCCTGGCGCCGGGGTACTTCAGCCACGTCACCCACATCATCCTGGCTCGAGACCTCTATGAGCAGCGTTGCGAGGGCGATGAGCCGGAAGAGATCGAGGTCGTGCCCTGGCCCTTGGCCGACCTGCAGGACCTCATCGGCTGCGACGACTGTACCGAGGCGCGCAGCATCGCCGCCCTCTACATGGTGAGGGATATATTGAACAACGAACAACAGGGTGTTTAACGTGCCAGACTCACACGACATATGCAGGTATCTCGACGGGATAATCAGTATCGCCGCTGACGCCGGCCGGCGCATCGTCGAGGTCTACAACCAGGAGTTCACCATACAGCACAAGGACGACAAGACCCCCCTCACCGAGGCCGATATGGCCGCCCACGACGCCATCGTCTCGGGGCTGAAGCAACTCACGCCCGAGATCCCCATCCTCTCGGAGGAGTCGGTGGAAATCCCCTATGACAAGCGAAAGACCTGGGCCAGGTACTGGCTGGTGGACCCGCTGGACGGCACCCGGGAATTCATCAAGCGTAACGGGGAATTCACCGTCAACATCGCCCTGATCGACACAAACGTGCCCGTCTTGGGCGTCATCACCTCACCGGTCAGCGGCCTGATCTATTACGGCTGCAAGGGCCAAGGGGCGTTCAAACAGCTCCCCGGCCAGGCGGCCAAGCCCATTCATACCAGCACCTGGGACGGGGGCCGCATCCGGGTCGCCGGCAGCCGGTCCCATCGCAGTGACCGGTTCGACGCCTTTGTCTCGTGCTTCGAAGGCCACGAGCTCGTGGTCATGGGCAGTTCCCTGAAGTCATGCCTGGTGGCCGAGGGCAAGGCCGATGTCTACCCCCGTTTCGGCCTGACATCCGAATGGGACACCGCCGCCGCCCAGTGCATCGTGGAGGAGGCCGGCGGGGCCGTGACCGACCTGCAGTTGCAGCCCCTTCGCTACAACCTCAAGGACTCCCTCCTCAATCCCTATTTCCTGGTCCTGGGCGATCCCCACCACGACTGGTCCGGGTACCTGCCAGCCGAGTAGTCGTGTCGCTCATGGGGCGCCGGAGACCGCTCATCCCCACAGGGGGATGGCCAGGTGCACCAGCATCCCCGCGCCGATGACCGCCAGGGCCAGGCTCAACAGCCGCTGAAGCCGGTTGAGGGGCAGACGGTGCAGCAGGCGGCTGCCCACCAGGCTCCCCGCCGAGGCGATCAGGACCATCGCCGCCATCATGCCGATGGGCAGGTCCACGTACCCCAGGTAGGTAACCCCCGAGGCCACGGCATTGGCGGTGATCAGCACCAGGGAATGCGCCACCGCCGTAGGCAGGTGGGTGACGCCCAACAGGATCAGCGTAGGCACCATCAGGAAGCCGCCGCCGACGCCCAGCAACCCCGTCACCACGCCCAGTCCGGCGCCGGCGGCCACGGCCACCCCGCAACGGCAGGGTTCATCCTCGGACCGCGAGTGGAGCTTGACGTTCAGCATCCACCACGAGACCGCAAACAATAGGGCGGCGAACAAAAACTGCTGCACCCAGGGATCGATCCAGGTGCCCACCCAGGCACCCAGGATGCTCCCGCCAATGCCGCCCAGGGCGAAAAAGATCAGCAGCCTTGGCTGCAAGACCTGCCACGCCCGCTGCTGGGTGGCGGCGATCAGGCTGACCGCGGCGACGATCCACAGGCTGACGGCGATCGCCTGCTTGATGGGCAGCCCCGCGCCGTACATGAGGATCGGGACGGTGAGCATTCCCCCGCCGGCGCCGAACAGTCCGAGCGCGAGTCCGACAAAGGGCACCGCCAGCCATACCCACAGGCTCATGGCGCAAGCCGCCCGGGACGGGGGCCGCCCGCCGGACCGCCGCTCCGTCGGGGCATCGCGAAAAAGCGCGTGAAAAGGAGAACCATATCTTGCAGACAACCTCCGTAAATATCCTCCTTGAGGGAAGGGGATCATGACACATGCCGACGCGCGGGGGTAGCCTGCCCCGGCACGGGCGGTCACTGAATATAGGCGCGCACGCCCCCTACTTATATTGACCGGGCCCCGCCAACCTTGAGCGCCGCCGCCGATCTTTTCCGGTCCATGTATTGCACCGCCCGTGACCACCCTTGCGAGGCTTGATATAGATCAATGCCCCATGGCGGATGAAACGCTAGATTTACATTCAATGTGTTACAACAGTACCCGCGCAAGCGCATGTCCATGCGGGGGGAAAACGCAGGTATGCTGTGGATATCGCGGAACGGTTTCGTTCTCACAGGTATGACAGCAAATTTTCAGGATCGATCTGAGCCACGGCTCAACATTGACAATCTCAACCAATAAGGAGAATACCGCCATGGGAGCGACCAAATCCATCTCCACTATCGCCTCGCTGTTCCTGGGGGGGACTGCATTGCTATTCGCGTCAGCCACCTATGCCGCCGAGCCGTGCCAGGGCAACACCACCGACGATGAAATGGTGCGCGTAGGGTCTATCTGCGTCGACAAGTACGAGGCCTCCGTCTGGTCCGACCCCGCCGGCATGGACAAGGAGTACGGCGCCAAGAAGGACGACTATCCCGACAGCTTCCCCGACAACGGCAACTGGAGCGCCAAGCTCTATGCCGTCTCGAAAAAGGACGCCACCCCGTCCCGTTATATCACCTGGTTCCAGGCCCAGCAGGCCTGCGCCGCCTCGGGCAAGCGCCTGCTGACCAATGCCGAGTGGCAGATGGCGGCGATCGGCACGCCCGACCCCAACAAGGACGACGGCAAGAGCGACTGCGCCATCGCCAGCCTGAAACAACCCGTCAAGACCGGCTCCCGGGCCAAGTGCGTGTCCAACTGGGGGGTTCGCGACATGGTGGGCAACCTGGGCGAGTGGGTGAGCAACTGGGGTCATAGCGGCGACACCCCTTGGGCGCCGTCCGAGCACGCCGACAATAATACCGCGATGTACGGCGAGGATTACACCGTCGAGGTCCAGGCCTCCCACATCCAGGAGCACAGCAAGTACTTCCCGTCCGCATGGATCCGCGGCGGCAGCTATCAGGACGGCAAGGGCGCCGGTGTGTACGCCATCGACATGAGCCGCGCACCCTCGGACAACTCCCACATCAACGGCAATGTCGGCTTTCGCTGCGCCCGGTAGACAGGCGCCGGGATTGCGACCGCCATCCTCAAAAGGCGGGGCCCAAGGGCCCCGCCTTTTGTTTTATGCCCCCCGTTTCCCGCAGCCGTCGCGGCGGCACCACGGACCTGCCGCCGATCACCTTTTGCTTATTCCTGAGTGATCGAATAAAATACAATAAAAACAAACAGTAATACATGGGCAACCCAGCCGGCCGGGCCCTTCCCCCGAGGGGCTGTCAATGCCTCCGGTTGTTCCGGACCCCACGGGTATCAACAGCCACATTTTGAGGATTACCATGAGCACCAGGAGCAAGTGGATCGAGGGACATGTCGTCAACAAGCGGCGCTGGACGGAACGCCTTTACTCCCTGCAGGTGGATGCCCCCATCGAGCCCTTCCGCGCGGGCCAGTTCGGCCGACTGGCCCTGGACATCGACGGCGAAAAGGTGGCGCGGTCTTATTCCTTCGTCAACGCCCCGGAGGAGCGGCCCCTGGAGTTTTACTTCATTACCGTCCCCGACGGGCCCTTGACCCAGCGCATGGTCGCCCTGGAGCCCGGCGACCCCATATGGATCGCCCCGCGCCCGTCGGGACTGTTCACCCTGGCCGGCGTGCCGGAATCCGAGCATATGTGGATGCTCTCGACGGGCACGGCCATCGGACCCTTTATCTCCATACTCAAGACCGCCGAGCCCTGGCAGCGGTTTTCGAAGATCATCCTGGTACACGCCGTACGCCATGTGGAGGAATTGACCTATCAGGAGACCGTCCGGGACTTCCAGGCACGGTATCCGGAGCGGTTCACCATGATCCCCTTCGTCAGTCGCGAAGACACGGATTTCGCCATCAAGGGCCGCGTGCCCGAGGCGATCGTCGACGGCCGCCTTGAGGCGCACGCCGGCGTGCCATTGAATGCGACGCAATCCCATGTGATGATCTGCGGCAATCCGGATATGGTGCGTGACACCATGGAGGTACTGGAGGCCCGGGATCTGAAGCGGAACCGGCGCAAGGAACCCGGCCAGATCACCATCGAGGCCTACTGGTAACCGCCGGCCGGCTCGCCGGCCCCAATGTGAGAATGCCGTTCATCATGCCCGGGTATACCCCTGACCAAGTAAGCAGGATACGACGCGCGGTCGCCGAGGCCCGTGAGGCCATGCGACGTGAAGACAGTTTTACGCCACTGACCTTTGCCAGGACCTATATCGCCCGGGACGGGGTCCAGATTCCCGGGGCGGAGCACGACGAGCAGGGGCGGCGCAAAGCGGGCGAGGCCCTGCTCAGGGCCCTGCAGGGGCGGGGCACCGTCAGTGAGGACCCCCAACTGACCCGTGAGATGGCGCGTATAGCGATAGAGGTGCAGTGGGCCCTGGCCGCGCGCGCCCCCAAGGTGGTCGGGTTCAGGCTGCAGTTCGGCCGCCAGGCGAGCCGGCGCCCCGAGTGCCGGGCGCTGCTGTCCGGCGATCACGGCCTGGGCCCGTCGGTATTCAGAAAGGGCGACGTGGTGGTCCTGCCGCCCGACTGCCAGGATGCCGAATTCATCCCCGTCCTGGAAGACGAGCTCGAGCAATAATGCAACTTCTGGATCTTTTACGCATCGCGCATAACTCGCGTAACTTACTAATACCACTAAGGTATGACGCGTATCCCGAGCCCCGTTTCCGGCCCGCGACTTGAAACTTGCGGCGATATTGCATACCCTGTGAGCTTATCGTTTGGGGCACCCAAACACATGCCAGTAGGGGAGAAGGGCACCGTATCCGATGCGGGCGCGGCTCTCTGCACGGCGTCAAATCGCTAGCCGGCCTTGGTAGCCGCAGCAGCAATTCGATAAGAAGAAGACCGCAACATTTTTCATCAATGTTGCACGTGGTCGTATCTTTTGCACCCAGTAGACTGGGCGCAGATATAGCTTCTATAAGCTCAAGATTTGAAACGTTAAGGCGCACGCAGCCGAACCAGGTTAAGGCCTGCAGACGTTTCGACAACAACCATGCGGATGTTGTCGAATGCGAACGGTTGATCTGTCTTGGCAACAATATTCAGAGGAAACCCTATATGAACGCTCCGAAGAAACAGCAATTTGGATCCGATCCGGTCTCGGTACGAGATACCGGCCACTACAAAGAGGAATACGTAAAGGGCTTCGTCGACAAGTGGGACGAGCTGATCGATTGGGACTCACGGATGCAGAGCGAGGGCGACTTTTTCATCAACCTGCTCAAGGAGCGCAACGCCAAGCGGGTGCTGGATGTCGCCACCGGCACGGGGTTTCACTCGGTGCGCCTGCTCGAGGCCGGGTTTGAGGTGGTCAGCGCCGACGGCAGCCCGGAGATGCTCGCCAAGGCCTTTGAAAACGCCAGGCGGCGCGGGCACATCCTGCGCACCGTGCAGGCGGACTGGCGCTGGTTGAATCGCGACATTCACGAGCAGTTCGATGCGGTGATCTGCCTGGGCAACTCCTTCACCCACCTGTTCGCCGAGCGCGACCGGCGCAAGGCCCTGGCGGAGTTCTATGCCACCCTGGAGCACGACGGGGTACTGATGCTCGATCAGCGAAACTATGATTCGATCCTGGATCACGGCTTCAGCAGCAAGCACGTATTTTACTATGCCGGCGAGGACGTGACCGCCGAGCCGGAGCATATGGATGAAGGCCTCGCCCGCTTCAAGTACTCCTTCCCGGACAAGTCCGAGTATCACCTCAACATGTATCCGCTGCGCAAGGAATATACCCGACGCCTGATGCACGAAGTGGGATTCCAGAAGATCGAGACCTACGGCGACTTTCAGGAGACCTTCCGGGAACACGAGCCGGACTTTTTCATCCACGTCGCCGAGAAGACCTATGACCGGGCCGAAGGCGGGGATGACAAAAATGGCTGAGGACTATTCAAGCACGGTCAGTACCGCCAAACAGTATTACGACAGCCAGGACGCCGACAACTTTTACTTCACCATCTGGGGCGGCGAGGACATCCACGTGGGGCTGTATCAGTCAGACGATGAGCCGATCTTCGACGCCAGCCGACGCACCGTCGAGCACATGGCGTCGCGCCTCACCAACCTGAACAAGGAGGCGCGGGTATTGGACATGGGAGCGGGCTTCGGCGGCGCCGCGCGTCATCTTGCCAAACACTACGGCTGCCAGGTGGTCGCGCTCAATCTAAGCGAGATTGAGAATCAGCGCGACCGGGAGATGAACCGCGCGCAGGGTCTGGACCACTTAATCGAGGTAGTCGACGGAAGTTTCGAGAAGGTGCCCTATCCTGATGCCTCTTTCGACGTGGTGTGGTCTCAGGACGCGTTCCTGCACAGTGGCCAACGGGCGAAGGTCTTGAAGGAACTGGCCCGGGTCCTGAAACCCGGCGGCGAGGCCGTCTTCACCGACCCGATGCAGGCCGATGACTGCCCCGAGGGCGTCCTCAACCCGATCCTCGAGCGCATCCACCTGGACACCCTGGGGTCACCCGGCTTCTACAAGCAGACGCTGACCGGCCTGGGACTGGAAGACCTGGGTTATGAGGATCATACCCAGCAGCTGGTCAATCACTATTCGCGGGTGCTTCGCGAGACCGAATTCCGCCAGGAAGAGCTCTCGCAGTCGGTGAGCAACGACTATATCGAGCGCATGAAAAAGGGGCTGCGCCACTGGGTCGACGGCGGGAAGAAGGGCTATCTCGCCTGGGGCATCTTCCACTTCCGCAGGGCCTAAGATCGCCGGCCTGTCGCGCGCAGCACGACGCGCGACAGGCGCTCGATCATCCATCCGCCCGCCAGCCCCCCGACGCCGTTCTTCGCCGCCGGGGGGCCGCTATTTGGCCGTGATCTTGATACTGGCCTCATGCCCCGTAGGAGTATGACTGCTGGTGACCTCCTTGATTGTCACTGTATGCTCGCCGGCGGACAGGGGGCCGATCATGTGTGTCCCTTTGAGCTCCCTGACAATGTCCGGCTTTCCTCCATCCACCATGAAATGCAGGTGATCACCCTGGGGGCTCAGCTTGGCCTCGTACTTGATGGTCACCGGCGAACCGGCCGGCACGGTGGCGCCGTCCTCGGGCTCAATGATCTTGACTTCGGCCGCTCCCGGCGACGACATCTGCGCCTGGCCGTTACTGCCGCCGCCACTGCAGGCCACCAGGAACACGGCGGCGAACAGGGAAGTGAACGTAAGGGTCATCAATTGTTTCATGACGATTCCTCCTTCTGATTGTTGAACTCGGTAGTGTCACATCAACCGCATATGGCTGAAACACTGGAAGGCAACCCGACAGGCAAGACTGGCACCGGGTTGTACGAGGGACGATTACGTCAGTAGTATGGACGCAATGCAATGACAGCGTCAATGACAGGCAGACGCTATTTGCATCCCTCTGTGCGATATTCATCCTCGGGGGCAATCACACCGGGAGACGCGACCGCGCCCCATGGCCCAGGAACAGGACAGGATCAATTATCTGGTACGGCGCGACGGATACGCCGAGGCCAGGAAGTGGGTGGAAAGGACACTCTATATCTATCGTGAGGCGGTGACGAGCTCCTCGAGCCATGCCTCACTGCCGGAATACCGCCCGCGTTTCGAACAGGCGATAGCGGCGTTTCAGACCTGGTTGTCGGCACCCGCGCCGCACGAGCCGCCCCGCGACCGCCCACCTCCCGCCTGAATCAGCCGGGCTCGGACAGGCAGCCCTTTTTCATCCAATCGCCACGGCGGCGCTTACGCCACCAGGGCCTCTTTTTCCATGGGATTCCTGTAACGCAGAACCTTCCAGTAGCCGAACAGATTCGTGTTGCGGGTCTCCACCACGTCCAACTGGGCCTGCTTGAGAAACTTGTCGAGTTCCATATCGGTCCGGAACCCGGCCAGCTTTGACAGGGGCGACAGCAGGGCCTCTGACACGCCGATCAGGGGGTGCTGGGAGCGGAAGTGATTCACAATGAAAATGTCCCCGCCCGGCTTGCATACACGGCGCATCTCTTCGACGAGCTTGCGGGGGTCGGGTACCACCGACACCACATACATGGCCACCACCTTGTCAAAACTGTTATCGGCGAACTGCATGTCCTCACCGTCCATCTCCATGATCGCCTCCACCTGGGGCAGATCGAGGCAGTCCACCCGGCGGTGCGCCCGCTCCAGCATCTCGCTGGAGACATCAATCCCCGTGACTTTGACATTATTCGGGTACAGCGGTAATGACAAACCCGTCCCCACCCCGACTTCCAGCACCTTGTCATTGGGCTTCAGCGCCAAGCTTTGCACGATCAGCTTGCGACCAGGGTGGAAAATCGGGCCGAAAACCGCATCATAGACTCGGGCATACCGGCGGTACGCACTCTTAATTGCCTCAATATTCACTCTCTCCTCCCGTATCAGGATTGCGATTCAACCGTATACCGAAATAGCGCCCCGGCGTGCTTGCCATATATGCAGGCCGGGACCCATGCAGGCCTCGCAGACATCGCCATGCGTATTGGAGGGACCCTCGTGATTGGAACGCACTGAGATGGCGGTCGATGGGATCAGACAATGTAACGGCGATTCCCTTTTGATTGACCCAATATCCTGCAAATTTGCGCAGCCCGACCGTACTTCACAACCATCTATTAATAAACACGACCCCTAGGATACAGCGCATTTTCAATATTATCACCAAGCCATGTCTTGGCTGGGACCTGACAGGGAAACTCCCGGGTCAGGGGCTCGGCGAGCCAGCAAATAGGAATTTTGCCAAAAAGCGCCGCATTTTCACAGTACTTCCTCACCGCCGGGCGGCTACAACGCTTCTCGAGCCCCTTGAAGGTCAATCTGCGGCGCTACCGCCCCCGTCCACGGACGCCCCCGGGGGAGGGCTGGGAAAAACGGACAAACGCGCGCCATATCGGGCATGGCTCAAATTATGCCCCAATATCCCCGCCGAGTACATTACCACGCGGGGGCTCATACAGGTACCGCCCGTACATGATTTTGGACCGCCCCCCCGAGAGGCCGACCGGATTCAGGTAATCTCGACCAGCCGGTCAAGGTTGGCAATGGTGAGAACCCGCCTAATCTCCTGACTGGCATTGATCACTTCAATGCGTCCTTGTGTGGGGCTGATGTGTTCGTGAAGGAGCACCAGCATCCCCAGGGCGCAACTGTCCATATAGTCCGTTCCCGACAGGTCAATGATGTAATGCGACACGCTTTGGTCATTGTTCATATAAGCCTGACGAAACTGGCGATGCACATGAAAGTCGAATGCACCGTCAACGTGGATTTTCAGTGTCAGATTGTCATTTGATTGTGTAATATGTACGGCCACGCGCGCCCTCCTGTTGTTTGCCCGTGATGCAGTCAAATGCACAGGAGCCTGCCGTCAAAAAAGCTCCACGTCTCCGGCGGCCATGTCCTGCTGAAGAGCAGGTTTTCTAAAATCCGCCCCCAGCCTTTCTTTAGCCGACGCGATCGTCTCCCGCGCGCGGGATATCCTTGCAAAGAGGACCTCCCAATCAACTGGAAGACCGTTTTCGAGGTCATCGAGCTGCGCCCGCAAAGAATCATCAAGTCCAGTCAAATGTTCGAGGCCATCACGGGTATGGCCGACGATTTGATGGGCGATATCCTCGAACTGCAGGGACCGCACGGCGGTGGACACTTCCTGCTCAATCTTCCCCGTCATGGCGCTCGCCGATGAGAGCGTGCGTTCCAGCTCGACATTGAACTGATCCAGATGCTGAAGCATCGTCTCGACACGGCCCTTTGCAGTAATCGCCCGGCTCATGTCTTTGGACGCAATTTCGCTGATAATCCCGTGCGATTCCGCAATGGATCTTTTCGCCGCGTCTATTTGCGTGACAATACGGCCGCTGAAATCATGGGAACGGGCAGCCAGCCTTTGCACCTCGTCGGCGACCACGGCGAAGCCCCGCCCAGCCTCCCCGGCGTGCGCCGCCTCTATGGCGGCATTGACCGCCAACAGGTTGCTCTGACTGGCGATTAGATTGATACCGTCAAGCTCTTCAAAGACGCCTTCCATGCGCTCAGAGACGTCTTCGATCTTCTCCACAATGCGCAGACTGTCTTTGCTCATATCGACGATGAGTCCAATGAAATGATCGAGGATTCCATTGATTTCGGAGACAACGTCGGTGATCCCCTCCCCGTTGCCGACTGTCCCATCCGACAGACTCTTCATCCTTTCAATGATCTGACACAGAAGTCTATTTTCCTCCTCACCCACCGCGCGCATGCCACGAAAGCACTCCGCAAGCGAGACCACAGCATCGGCGATTACTGACTGAACCTGCGCTATGTCCTCGACCGCCGCCGATGCGCAGTCACTGTGTATTGACGCATAACTCTCCGTGAGCTCCGTGATAGACGAACACAACCTGGCTTGTTGCATCCTGTCGAGAGCATGGCCGGCGGCAATCGCACTGCGCCTCTCGCGATAGACGGCGACGAGCCACGGCAACAGGCCGGCCCCGAACAGCACGATCAATAGCAGGCGTTCACCCGCGATGATTGAGGCGCACAGGCACGTTACAGTGAACAGGCCGGTCCGCCAATACCCCTTTATTACGTCTCGCATGGGATTAGTTCCGCTTTTGATGTGTGTGTCAGTCACTGAAAAGCCGCGATTGCCCGGCGCGCATTCCTTTCGCGCGACAGCGCAACCAGCCGCCCCGCAATACCCTCCAGGGCCAGGATAACGTCTGCCGCCCCGCGCTTCACCGCCTCCCCGGGCATTCCCCATACCACCGACGATGCCTCGTCCTGCACCATGGTCGACGCTCCCTTTCGACGCAGCTCGAGCAATCCCTCGGCACCGTCGCGGCCCATGCCCGTCAGCAATACGCCTATGGCGTTCTCACCCGCCACACCAGCCACGGAGTCGAACAATACATCGACCGACGGTCGGTGGCGGTTCACAGTTGGTCCGCACTGCAGGCGGCATACGTAGCCGTCGCCATTGCGCCGGATCAGCAGATGGCGGTCCCCGGGGGCGATATACACGTGCCCGGGCAGGATTGCCTGTCCGTCGTCCGCCTCGTGGACGCGAAGCATAGAATTTTTGTTCATTCGCTGCGCGAACAGCATGCTGAAGTAAGCAGGAATATGTTGGGTGATGACAATCCCCGGCATCCGTGGAGGCAGTGTCGACAGGATGGCATTGATAGCCTCGGTACCTCCGGTGGACGCCCCAATTGCAATCAATGTCCCGCCCGGGTCCGCGTCACCATGTCCTTGGACCCGAGGCGACGGCTCATGATCTGCTACGGCCGCTACGATAGAACCGACGCCACTCCCGGAATCAGCTACACGAACCCCCTGACCCCCGGCCGCGACGGCATCAATTACCCTGCGGGCGAGTTCACTTGCCGTGTCATGGAATGTACAGGCGAGCTCCGCCGCAGGCATTTCAAAACAATCGACTGCCGGCGCCCGCACCATCGTGCTGGGATTTGATTCACCGTTGGCGGCGACCATCAGCACCGGGATCGGACGCCAGTCCGCAAGCATTTTCACAAGCCTTAAAGCATCCCCCCGTTGCATCTCCACGTTCAGGACAACCACATCAGGCCCATACGCCAGCATATCGTCGCGCACCTCATCCGGGGATGCGACGGCACCCACCACGTTGAGACGCCGATCGAGCCCCAGCATATCGGCCAGCCGCCTGCTCATGGGCAAGGACCCGCCGACGACCATTACCCGTATGCGCCTCGCCCCCATGGACAACACCTAGAAAAGCTCTATTCCGCCGCAGAGGGGCTCTTTATCGAGCTCGTGCATATAAGCCTTCTCCCGCTCGACCACCGTGCCGTTGTGTAGCGCCCTGAGCTTTTTCTGTCGGGCCTTGCCGGTCAGCGGCGAATAAACGATCTTCCGCGGATGAATGTCCCCGAGGTTCTCGGCTGCTATGCGCAGTCCTTCCACGCGGATGTATTCCCTGATGAACTCGATATTGCGACGCCCTATATCGGTCATTTGCGCAAGGATCCTGCCGCCACCGAAGACCTTTATCTCCAGGTGCTCACGCCTGCCGCCGTGTTTGAGGATGGCATTGATGAGGTGCTCCATGGCGTAATTCCCGTAACGGGTCGAAACACCCGGCCATTTGCCTTCGGCGGCGTCTGTGGGCGCTGCTGATCGTGACGGCAGCATGAAGTGGTTCATCCCGCCTATGCCGAACAGAGGGTCGCGTATGCAAGCGGAAACGCACGAGCCAAGGACCGTTACGATATACTCGTCGTGCGTGGTCACATAGTACTCTCCCGGAAGTATCTTGGCGGCGAATTGGCAGCGACTCCGGTCCCAATACCGGTTTATGTTCTCGAATCCCGGCAAGGGGGGCGGCGGCGCCCCCACCTGTTGCGCTGTATGCTGGTGTACATTCATAGTGTTCATGTGCGCTTACGATAGATCGTCTGCCCGATGTGCTCCAGTTGATCGGTCAATCGATAGAGTGTCTCCGAATGCCCGAGAAACAGGCATCCGTCATCCGACAACAGCTTCTCGTAGCGTTCCACGAGGGCCTTTTGGGTAGCCTTGTCGAAGTAAATAACCACGTTTCGGCAAAAGATGGCATCGAATGGTCCGCACATAGGCCACGGATCCATCAAGTTAAGACGCTTGAACGAAACCATCTCCCGCAGCCTCGCACCCACCCGGACTTGCCCGACGCTGTCGCCCTTGCCCTGCATGAACCAGCGTCGCAAGCGTTCGGGGGATATGCTTTTCACCCGGCCGGCGTCGTAGATCCCCCGTCCCGCGGTTTCCAGAACACCGGAATCCAGGTCGGTGGCGAGGACCCTGATATCCCAGCCCGGCGGAACCGCCTCCGCAAGGATCATAGCCAGACTGTAGGGCTCTTCCCCCGTGGAACAGCCCGCCGACCAGAAGCGTAGCCGGCGCCGCGAACCCCGAGTCTCAATGAGAGTCGGCAGCAGAGTCTGCTTGAGGTATTCAAAGTGATGAGGCTCGCGAAAAAAGGACGTTAGATTCGTGGTTATGGCGTTAGTGAATTCGACCATCTCCCGCCCGGACTCATCAGCGGCCAGCAGCTCGCAGTAAGAGCCAAAGTCGCTGAGACCAAGCCGGCGCAGCCGGCGGGAGAGCCGGCTATACACCATGTCTCGCTTAGCATCGGACAGGCAAATGCCCGTGTTCCGGCGGACCAGTTCGCTGATGCGCTGATAGTCATGATCGGTGAACCTGAACTCACGCTCACCCTCCGCAGCGGCCGATCCGCGGCCCGCCATCTAGAACTCCTCCCACTCGCCGCCTTCGACGCCTTCAACTACGGCCACCGATTTTTCCCGGCGCCCGGCTGCTGCGCCTGCCGTACCGCCTGGCGCCGTGCCGCGGCCGCCGGGCTTGCTTACCTGCGGGGCCTGGACCGCCCTAGTGCCGTCCGACGCTTCTTCGCCCAGCTTAAAAAACGCGATCATCTCCTTTAGCCCTCGTGCCTGCTGATCCAACGACTCACTCGCTGCGGCCGCCTCTTCGACCAGCGCGGCATTTTGCTGCGTCACCTCGTCCATCTGCATTACGGCCTTGTTGACCTGCTCGATCCCCGAGGACTGTTCCTGACTGGCCGCGGCGATCTCGGCTATAATATCGCTGACCCGCTTCACCGCATTGACGATCTCTTCAAGCGTCTCCCCCGACTGATTCACCAGGCGGCTGCCGTCCTCCACCTTTTCCACACTGTCCTTGATGAGGGTCTTGATCTCCTTGGCGGCGGCCGCACTACGCTGGGCCAGATTACGCACCTCCGTGGCGACGACGGCGAATCCGCGCCCCTGCTCCCCCGCGCGGGCCGCCTCTACGGCGGCATTCAACGCAAGGAGATTGGTCTGAAACGCAATTTCATCGATGACCCCGATGATATCGGCGATCTTTTTGCTGGCCCCGTTGATCTCCGTCATGGCGTTAATGGCGTTGCCCACCACATCACCACCTTTTTCGGCGAACTCCCGGGCACTCTGGGAGAGTTGATTGGCCTGACGGGCGTTATCCGCATTTTGCCTTACCGTACCGGTCAGCTCTTCCATGCTCGACGCGGTTTCCTCCAGTGAGGACGCTTGTTCCTCGGTCCTCTGACTCAGGTTTTGGTTGCCCTGGGAGATCTCGCCCGAGGCCGACGTAATGATCCCCGCCGTCTCTCGGATACCGCCCACAATCTGCGTCAGGTTCGCGAACGTGGAGTTGATGGACTCCTGCAACGTCGCGAACTCGCCGTCGAAACTCCCCTCCATGCTTTGGTTCAGATCCCCCTGGGCGAGGGCGCTCATGACGCGGATGCATTCACGGGTGGGCGTCACCACCGCATCCATGAGCTGGTTGACCCCCTCACCAAGTTGACGCATGAAGCCCGCATATTCCGCGGTATTCACGCGCTGCGCAAGGTTGCCTTCCGTAGCGGCGGCAATAAGCTTCTGTATCTGGCGCTCCGCATCCTTTTGCTCTGTGATATCCTGCCACTCGACCATATTGCCCATGTAATTGCCGTGCTTGTCCACGATGGCTGTGGCATTCAGGTCAAACTCGAGGCCGGCGACGGCGATCTGGGCGTGAAACGGGAGGCGGCTCATATCGCTCAACAGTGCACGCTGGTGCGCAGGATTTTTGTGAAACATGTCGATGCTTTTCCCCACCAGCGCATTGGGGTCGAAACCGGGGAAGACCTGGCGCAGCTCTTCCTGCCGGGAAGACAGCATCTTGACGACGGCGGGATTGACATAGGTGATCGTCAGCTCGGAATCGCAGATCATCAGGTTTGTCGTGGCGCCGTTTATAGCAGACTGCAGACGGGCGACATCCCCCTCCTTCCGGCGCAGCTCAGTAACATCGGACCACTCCAGCGTATTACCCACATAGGCGCCTTTCAGGTCGCGAATCGGGCTCACGCGTATGTGAAAAGTCAAAGGTCCCACGCCGATATCCGTCTCGTAGGGGAGATTGGTTTCGTCCGCGAGCAGTCTGCGCTGGTGGGCCGGATTACGGTGAAAGATGTCAATGCACGTGCCGACGAGATGATCCGGATCAAACCCGGGATACAGCTGGCGAAGGACATCCCCGTTACGCTGCATCAGCAATTGTGTCTCCTCATTGACGTAGGTAATGACCAGATCCCGGTCGATGGTCATCATGGCCGACTGGGCGCCGTCAACAGCGCGCTGTAGCCGTTGCGCCTGCTCTTCCCGTTGGCGTTTCTGGGTGACGTCCTGCCACTGGACGACGTACCCCGCATGCTCGCCCCGGGCATTTACCAGTACGCGCGTCTCGTGCTCGAACACGTATGGTCCCGGCGTAATTTCGCCGTGATGCACGTCTTGCGCCGTCATAGACTGGAGAATTCGCTTAATGGAAGCCGGGTCCCGGTGGTAACGATGGATACTCCCTCCGACAACCTCTTCGACTTTGAATCCGGGCAGATACTGAGCCAGCTCTTCCTCCAATTCACCTAAAACCCGCTTCGCTTGATGATTCAAAAACACGATGTTTTCTTCAGCATCGGCAATCATAATATTGACCGGCGCGTGCTCCAGAATGTCTTGCAGGACATTCAGATCCGCCGTTATGGGATGAGTCGCCGGACCCTTGTTGAGGGTCCCCACTGCTTTCTTACTCGTTGCCATTACTCCATCCTCCTGTTTGGGATATGCCTTCAACATTGACTGTGTGACGTAATCCAGGGCGCCTTGCCAGGCCTGTTGTACCTCCGGGGTCCACTGCCTGCCGGCCATCTCGGCCATGACCTCCATGAGCACCTCAATCACCATGGAGTAGTGTTCGGGCCGTGCCCCATAGCGAAAGTGGCGCACCCCAAGGGCCCTGAGCGCCTTGTCCAGGGTGGCAGGGTGGCGCAGACTGTTGACTACCAGCTGCAAGGCCGCCAAAAGCTTGCTGCGCTGGGCGTCCCGGTCTGTCTCCGAAAACAAAGAAATCAACTCGGGGTGCCGCACGAACAAGGTGTCATAAAATCTGGAGACCAGTTCCCCGCCACAGGGGGAAAGCAGCGCGAAACTGGTCTCCAGTAAATCGACGGTCGGACCGACCTCCGCGCCAACCTCGGACCGGGCCCTGCTGCCTCTATTGCGACCGTTTCGGCCGCGCTTGCCCGTCCGCTCCGGGTTGCCGATGCTTGGCGGCGCTGCAGTACCGCCTTTGCCGTGTGAGACCCGACTGATTGCGGATTTTCCGCTTTTCCTTATTGCCATGCCCGTATCTCCTTCAACGTCACCCGCACCACACTAAGCCCGCCAAGAGATCCACCACCCATTGCCTCGGGCCGTTGCCGGAGATGATGCGATACGCCATCGGGCCGCCCCGGGTCGACACGGGCCCGGCTGCAGGTGGTGTCTGCACAGGCTTCGTAAAATGATCGGATTTCAATGTCGTTACGGTCATGACGCAACACTCCCGTCTCGCGTATTGACCGCACTGATCTCGCCATTTGTTAATAGATGGTCGATATCCAGCAAGATGATCATCTTGTCTTCGACCGTCCCTAGCCCATGGACGTATTCGATGGTGGCCGATTCCCCGAAATCGGGGGCCGATTTCAACTCATCGGGGCGGATGTTATAGACATCGGATACGGCGTCGACCACAACACCCATCACCCGATCGCGCGTCTCGTGAAATACTTTCAGCACGATAACCACCGTCGTCGGGCCATACGTCACCGCCTCCAAACCGAATCGTTCCCGAAGATCGACAATCGGGACAATCGAGCCGCGAAGATTGATCACTCCCTTGATATATTTTGGCGTGTTCGGAATGGGGGTTACGGGGCCCCAGCCGCGGATCTCCTGAACCCGGAGGATATCGACGCCGTACTCCTCGCCTGCGAGAATGAACGTCAAATACTGATCCTCCCCTGAAGCGGAATCGAGCAACATCTCCGCTGAGATTTCATCTGGTGCATTCATAAAAAATCCTCACGCAACGGCGGTTTGAAGTTGGCCCACGGCCTCGGGACCGAGCGCATTGCCCCTCGATCCCATGAAGCGCTGAATGAGCCCTGCGGAGTCCATAATTAGTGCGACGGTTCCGTCACCGAGAATGGTGGCCCCGGACATTCCCTCGATTCGCTGGAAGTTGGTCTCCAGGCTCTTGACTACCACTTGTTGCTGTCCCAGCAGGTCATCCACCAGGACGCCTGCCTTGCGTCCATCCCCTTCGACGACCACCAACAATGCACCGTCAAGATGAGCGCCGCTGTCGGGAAGGCCGAACAGTTCGTGCAATCGAACGACGGGGATGTAGTCATCCCTCAGCTTGTACAGCTCCGCCTTGCCGGCAATGGAATTGAGGTTTTCAGACTTCACCTGCAAAGACTCAATAATCGAGACGAGCGGGATCACATAAGTGTCGTCACCCACACGAACGAGCTGACCGTCCAGAATGGACAATGTCAGGGGCAGACGGATCGTAAAGGTGGTCCCCGTGCCGGCGTGTGTCGCGATATCTATATTTCCTCCCAATGCCTTTATGTTGCGCTGTACGACGTCCATCCCCACACCCCGCCCGGACAGATCGTTGACAGCATCGGCCGTGGAAAATCCGGGGTGAAAAATAAATTCATGAATCTCGTTGTCAGCAGGCTCGCGCCCCTCCTCGACAAGCCCCTTGGTCCTGGCCTTGGCCAGGATGCGATCGCGATCCAGTCCGGCGCCATCATCTGCGACCTCGATGATGATATTCCCCCCCTTGTGATAGGCGTTGAGGCGCAGGACGCCCGCCTCCGGCTTACCTGCCGCACGGCGCTCACCCGGCCCTTCGATACCGTGATCGAGGGCGTTACGCACCAGGTGCACCAGGGGATCGCCGATCATCTCCAACAGCGTCTTGTCGAGCTCCGTGCCCTCGCCATGCAGCTCAAGATCTACCTGCTTTCCCAACTGCCCGCTGACGTCCCGCACCATGCGCGGGAAACGGTTGAAGACAAAACTGATGGGGAGCATGCGCATACGCATAACGTTTTCCTGGAGTTCCCGGGTGTTGCGGTCCAGCTGCTCAAGTCCCTCCCTGAGCTGTTGCAGGTGGCCAAGCTCGAAATTGTCACCAAACGTGCTCAACATCGATTGGGTGATAACCAGTTCACCGACCAGATTGATCACCGAGTCTATCTTTTCGATACCCACACGTATCGAGCCCGCTTCGGCGCCCGTACCGCCAGTACGGCGATCGGCCTTACGCCTTTCCTTCAATGCACCTTCCCCTGCCTCGGAGCGGACGCCCGGCGTCGCGGACGCCCCTTCGAGACAGACATCGCCCTGAACGATATCGAGCTCGCAATCGTCCGCCACCCAGGCAAAGACCTCTTCAATGGCGTCCCGGCCGATTTCGCCCGTGAGCACCAAGTCCCATGCAAGGTGGCACTCCTCTGGATCGAGACTCTCGATCGGCGGAATCGCTTCCATATTGGGAACGGCCGACAATTGCCCCAACTCGGCCAGCTCGCGAAGCATGCGCAGGGGATCATTACCAGTACGAAACAGATGCGGCTGCGGGCAAATGCGTATGCGCCAGACGCCACAGCCGCCGCGGGCTCCGGGTGTGATCTCGGGACCTGCTTGGGGCACGGACCCGGCGCAGGCGGATGGGGAGCCATCAATCACCGCGGCGAGGCGGCTCTTCAGCTCATCGACTTGGCCGGGATCCCTGTCATTTCCCTGCTTTAGATCCGCCAGCATATCTCGCAGACAATCCACGCACGACAGCAACAGATCCACCGCGCTTTGTGTTACCTGGCGCCTGCCATCGCGCATTTCGTCCAGAAGCGTCTCCAACAGGTGGGTGAACGACGCTACTTTGCCTAACCCGAAGGTTGCCGCGCCGCCCTTGATTGAATGCGCCGCGCGGAAAATGGTGTTGATGGACTCTAGGTCGGGTTCTCCGCCATCCAGGCTGAGCAGGCTCGACTCCATGATATCCAGCCCGTCGAAGCTTTCTTCATAAAACGCTTGCAAGAATTGCGACGTGTCAATGCTCATAGGACCCACCTCGGATGATCTCGGCGCTCATACAGGGCCTAAACCCTGTCGCCAAAGCGCCGCGGAAGGATATATACATGTTAGTTCAGCACCTTTTTCACAGTCGCCAGGAGTTGCTCCGGATTAAACGGCTTGACAATCCATCCCGTCGCCCCGGCGGCCTTGCCTTCCATTTTTTTCTCGGAGGCTGATTCAGTGGTCAGGGTCAGGATCGGGGTGAATTTGTAGGCGGGTAATGCCCGCAGTTCACGTGTCAAGGCGATACCGTCCATCTTTGGCATATTGACGTCCGTGAGCACCAGATTAAATGCCTTGGTCTTGGCAAGCTGCAGCGCAGCCTCTCCGTCGTTGGCCTCGCTGACGTCATAGCCGGCCTCCTTGAGCGTCACGACAACCATCTGCCGCATACTTGCAGAATCATCAACCGCCAGAATACTTGCCATTTTCCTCTCTCCTAAACGAGATGGTCGATAAAGCGGAGCCTGCGAGGGTATGTCACGGCGGGTCAATCCGGCCTGCCTTTAGGCAGGGGGATCAGCCGTGCGCTGGTCTAAACTGGAATGGGACCGCGCCCTGGCAGAGTTAACTGTAAGGCGGGGAGATGGGCCTTGAAGTAGCTAAAGCATCGCCGCGGGAGTTAGGCGGCAGATACAGGGAAGATCAAGGCAGCGCTATGGCTGCATGGCACCGGTGGTGCCGACTACACACTATGGTTCTCTTTAAATTTCGTTCAATCCAATATGACGGCTCATGCCCAGCAGGGCCGCGGCCCCCGCAATCGTTTCCGATGGCGCATGCCACTCCACCTTGATTCTGCGTGCGTCGGCCCTGACGAACAGGGCTGCGATCAACTGCACCGCCGCAGTGTCGATGCGGCCCACCTTCGATCCGTCCAGGATCAGATGCGCCCCCTTGTCGACGGCGGTGGTGAGTTCGGCATGCAGCGCCTTGACCGCCGAGACATCCAAGGTCTCCGCCAATTGCACCGTCAGTTTGTCGTCCACGCTCATGGTCATGATGATCTCTTCACCTTCGAACATGCGGCCTATGCTGGTCACTCCTGTAGTCTATCGTCGCGGCCTACAACAACTTTAGCACTATATTTCGGGGGTCGGGCCGGACGGGCATTGACCAACGAACACGCGACAATAAACAGCATTCGGGGCAGCCCGGCGATGGCCCTTGGCCGCGAAGCAAGGGCGCCTTGGGCATCAGCCTCCCGACCCGATAACCGATACGGCATGGAGCCCTCACGGGACGACGGCTTGTATCAAAAACGTGTCCGTGATGATGGGTGGAACATCGGCCGCCGGCGCCGGGCGTGAGAACAAGTATCCTTGCGCCTCATGACACCCCTGTGCCAGGAGATGCCCGGCCTGATCCGGGTGTTCGACGCCTTCGGCGCAGACACTCATGTTGAGACCGCGCCCCATGGCGATCACGGCCTCGACAATCGCCCGATGTCCGGCACTATGGGTTAGGCCATGAATGAAGCTGCGGTCGATCTTCAGGCGCGTGATGGGGAATCGCTCCATGTGACTGAGATTGGAGTAGCCGGTGCCGAAGTCATCCACGGAAAAGGTCACACCCAGGCGACTAAGCTCAGCCAGCATATGCTCCGCATGGGGCAGAAGCATACTCTCGGTCAGCTCGAGCTCAAGCAAGCGAGGGTCCAGGTCGGTGTCGGCGAGCACCCGCACCACAGTCTTCGGGAACTGCGCCTCCCGCAGTTGGCGCGCAGAAAGATTCACCGCGACACGGATCGGGCGAACACCTTCGCACCAGGCCTTGGCCTGTTCACAGGCGGTCCTCAAGACCCACTCACCCAGCGGCACGATCAACCCGGTTTCTTCCAATACCGGGATGATCTCGGCAGGCGGCAATGCCTCACCTTCGGCGGGCCCCCACCGCAGAAGCGACTCGAGGCCCACCACCGCACCGGTGCGCAGATCCACCTGGGGCTGATAGTGGAGGAGAAACTCCTCATTATCGACTGCGCGGCGCAGGGCCGTTTCGAGCTGCAGCCGCTGCCTGACCACTTTGTTCATCTCGCGCCTGAAGAGCTGTACCTGGTTCTTCCCCCGCGCCTTGCCCTGATACATGGCGGCATCGGCGTTCATCAACAGGGATCCGGGGTCGTCACCGTCCCTGGGAAACAGGCTGGCACCGATGCTGACGGTCACCGTGACCTCATGCCCCTTGATGGTGAATGGCTGGGTCATACTCTTGAGTATCTTGCGCGTCACGACCCAGACGTCCTCCTCGCGCTCCATATCGGTCAGGATCACGATGAATTCATCCCCTCCTTGTCGCGCCAGGATATCCCCGTTGCGTATGCTGTGGGACAGGCGAAGGGACACCTGCTTCAACAGCTCATCACCGTGTACATGACCGAGGCTGTCATTGATAAGCTTGAAATTATCCAGATCGATATACACTGCAGCAATGGCGCGCTGGCGCCGATCAGCCTGATCAATGGCCTTTTTTAGGAGGCTGTCCACCATGTGCCGGTTGAAAGTCCCCGTGAGGGCATCGTGAGAAGCCTGGTATTCAAGGGCCTGTTCGTAGGCGACCCGCTCCGAGACATCGATGACAATACCTACATAATGGGTGACGGACCCATCGCTTCGGGTAATGGGGGATATCTGCAGGTCGTTCCAAAAGGGCGATCCGTCTTTTCGGTAATTTCTGATCACGGCATTTCCCGTATTTCCCTTGCGCACGGCATCACGGATCTCGTCAAGCCCTACTTGGGCCCTGTCGCTCCCGTGGAGAAATACGGGGGACTTTCCCAGGACCTCTTCCTTCGTGTACCCGGTGATCTTCTCGAATGCAGGATTGACGTATACGATGGGGAAATGGCGTTGACGGGCATCGGTGATCACGACGCCGTTACTGGTACAGGTAATGGCGCTCTCTCGCAGGCGCAACATCTCCTCCCTTTCCAGGCGCTCGCTGATATCCCGAATTACTGTAACGCAGGTCATCGTGCCATCCTGTTCATAGCAGCCCATGCTGATGTCGACGGGAAACTCGGACCCGTCCTTGCGCCGCCCCCGAGCTTCGACGCCGGAGCCCGAGGCGGCCAGGTGGGGGGCTGCCCCTTGCTGACAGCGGTCGACGCACCGACAAGCGCTTGACATGCCCGGAATGAACCTGCCGAGCATGGCTTCGCACATTTGTTCCCGGGGATAACCGAACAAGTATTCGGCCTGGGCATTGACCTGGCGTATCCGGCCTTCCTTATCGCAGATAAATATCGCATCCGGGACCGACTCGAGGATGGTCCTCAAACGGGAGGCATCCTGCCTGGCCTTTTTGGCCTGAAGGTCGGTAGTCTCAAGCAATTGATTGATCCAGTCACAGGACCGGTTGAGAGTATTGGCCAACTCGCCGATCTCGTCACCCGACTCGTAATCAATATGCATCACGGACGACCTCCCGTCGGTAAAGCGCATCGCCTGCCTGACGATGAGGCGGACGGGCCTGACGACCCCCAGATGCAAGGCGGTCATCAGAACAACCAACAGGATGAATCCCACCGATACGGTCACCTCACGAATAGTCCTGGCGCGGCGCCGCGCCTGCTGAGCCGCGCTCACCACCTGCTGCGCCACGGCTGATGCGGTGGCGACAATGGCGTTGTTGGCAGATTCCAGTTTATTCAGGAACGACGGCCGCGAAGCGCCGGATTGACCTCGCAGATTTGTCAAGAGGTGCCGATACTCTCCCCACCGGTACGATAGTTCCTTCTCTGCAAGCCCCACCAGTGACAGGGCGTCTGCGTCGGCAAGACGAAAACCTATGGTGTGCAGTGCGGCTATTTTTGCATCAAATGCCCTGCTTTCCCTGCTCAACGTGGCATTGAGGTAGCGGGGACCCCGTGCCGCCCGAAGCGCCTGATAGGTAATCTCCTGCGCCAGCGCACGGATTTGCCAAACGGTCTTTGTCGCTTTAAAGGCCGCATCAATGTCCTGACCTAGATAAAAATCGTCCGTCAGCCACAGCGCCCCTAGAAGGAAAAGGGTCAGGAATACTGCACCTGATTTGCGGTTGATCGTAGGCTTGAAAAGACGACCGAATCTGCTGCTCATCCGGTCGCTCCTTTCCCGCCAAGGGATACGCCGTCTTCAAGTCGCCGCTCGCCCGCAGGGAATACCCCGGGAATATCCAGACACGCGACGCGAGGCGCAATGGGTGCTGCGCCGTCCGGAGCTGTATCACCGGTATCCGGCGATAACCGCATATCCGCGCAATCGTGACTTACAAGAAACAGCTCAGGGTCTTCCAGAAAAGTCTCCATTCCACACCCTCGCCACAGTGGCCTCGGAGAGGCTCCAAGGACTTCGTCAGCAAACGATGATGCACGGATTATCCGTCACCCGGCGAGCGAGGCACGGCACCTGGCATTAAGGTAAACACCGGAGCAATGCGGCTGACGCTGGCCGGATGGCATGGGGAGGCGGGGTTAGGGCCCTGGCTAAAGTGCACCGTTGATGCCGCAGGGACTGGGCGACGTCTGTCGAAAGCGCTATATCACGCACCGGTCTAATGGTCTATCGTCAGCCCGGCACACTCCTTTAATCCGGCGCATATAGTGCCCGAGCGTCGCGTATGATCGCTGTTTTCTTTTCATTATTCATCAGCGGCCTTCAATATTCAAATGCATGTCCGACGGGAAAACGCGACTATGCGTGGAACTGGGTGGGGGAACGGGCATTGTAATAGTGGAGGTATATGGATACAGTCTGAATCAGAGAGGGTCGAAGAAAAGGCGGACGTAAGCCGTTTCAATCAACGGAGGAGGGCAATCAGGGCATCGCAATGCGTGAGTCTCAGCTCGATCTCAGCGCCTTCACGGAGAGCATCCATGACGGAGTCCTGGTCTACTGCAGGGACCGCTATGTGTTCGCCAGTCGCCGCATGGAAGCTATACTCGGCTATCAGCAGGGCGAGCTGCATGGTCAGGTGCTTGCAGCCGCGATGGCGGCCAACGCTGGCAGGGTGAAATATCACCATATCAACGACGGCCATGAACAATCCGCCGCTGCGCCGTACGAAGCGGCACTCACGTGCAAAGACGAGAGCCTGCGGCCGGTAGAGATCACCACCGTAACGGGACGCTGGCACGGTGAGGCCGCGGTGTTTTTCATCATACGCGATATCACCGAACGCAAGCGCAGCGAGGCGGCGCTCCGAGAAATCGAAACCCGCTTCCGCCAGCTAACGCATAGCATCCACGAGGTATTTTTTGTCCGCGACCTGGATTTGGGGCGTGTGATATACGTCAGCCCTGCCTATGAAATGATCTGGGGACGTCCGGTCTCCCCGGTTCATCAGAGCTCCATCGACTTCCCGGGACATATCCACCCCGACGACTGTGAACGCCTTCGCGCCCACGCACACAGGCGCAATCAAAACAAGGAAGGACTCTTCGACGACAAATACCGAATCGTCCGCCCGGACGGAGAGGTTCGCTGGATCCGGCAGCGCACCTTCCCGGTACGGGATGATAGCGGGCGCATATATCGCGTCGCCGGTATCGCTGAAGACATTACCGAACACACCCTTATCGCGGAAGATCTGCGGCTGAGCGAAGTGCGTCTGAGACAGATCATCGACCTCGTCCCCCACGCCATTTATGCCAAAGACCGGGAAGGACGCTTCCTGCTGGTCAACAAGGCCAAGGCGGACTTTTATGGCACGACAGTGGAGAAGCTTACGGGCGCATTGCAGCATACCTTTCACGCCCATGAGCATCAAGTGGCGCGGATGTTGGCCGATGATCAGGAGGTACTCAATGAAGAGCGACATAAGCTGATCCCGAGGGAGGAGGTCATTGATGCCGGAGGACGGCGCCATATCTTGCAAACGATCAAAATACCCTTTCGCGCCTCCAAAGACGGCCAGATGGCGGTGCTGGGCGTCTCCACTGACATTACCGAACACAAAGAATTTGAAGAGGCATTGTTCGTGAGCGAGGAGCGCCGGCGGCGCAGCCTGCAGTTCGCCAAGCTCGCCACCTGGGAATGGAACCTGCACAAAGGCACCCTGTACTGGTCGGGCTACGCCGCACCGCTGTTCGGCCGCGACGACGCAGCCATGCCGAGCTCATGCGAGGAACTTCTTGCGGCCATCCAGCCGGCCGATCGGGCCAGGGTTGAGGATGCCTTGAGGAAATGCCGGGAATCGGGACAGGACTGCGATATAGAATTCAGAATTGAATGGAAGGATGGTACCGTTCATTGGCTGCATCTGTCAGGCGGCATCGTATACGATACCGCGGGCACGGCAATACGGATGCTCGGCGTCATTCAGGATACTACCCAGCGCAAACATGCCGAGCGGGCCCTGGTGGAATCCGAGCAAAAGTATCGGGCGGTCATGGAACATGCCAGCGACGGCATACTGCTGACCAGCATGGAGGGTCGGGTGTTCGACGCCAATCGCGGCATCGAAGAGCTGTTGGGTTACCGACGCGAAGAATTATTAGGCTTACACGTTACCGCCATCTGCCCTCAGGATGAACATGCGAGCCTCCGGGCTGCGTTCAATGACATTGAGACAAAGGGCAGTTCGCTCTATGAGCGCCGTCTCTTGCGCAAGAACGGGGACATTGTCGACGTCGAGGTGGCGGGGACGGCTATCACCTACCAGGGTGAAAAGGTCGCCATGGGCATTATTCGCGATATTACAGCGCGCAGACGCGCCGAGGAGCTGCGCATACAGCATGCCAAGGCCCAGCGCGATACCCTGGTACGCGAGGTGCACCATCGCATAAAAAACAACCTGCAAGGCGTGGTCGGATTGCTGCGCCAGCATACCACCAAGCACCCCCGGCTGCGCGAGCCACTGGAGGCCGCTATCGGCCAGGTAAACTCCATGGCCATCGTCCACGGCCTCTACGGTCGTGATTCCAGCAAGCACATCGTCCTGTGCGAAATGGTAGTGGCTATCTGCCATGCCGCGGGCGGTCTCACGGGCAAAACGATAGAGCCCCATGTTTCGGTCAAGGTCGAGTCCCCCGTGCGCGTAAGCAATGAAGAGGCCGTTCCCCTCGCCCTGATACTAAACGAGCTCGTATTCAATGCCGTAAAACATGAACACGGCGACGACGGGCCCGCCCGGGTCTATGTGCACGACGAGGCCTTCGGGGCCAGTGTGTGCATCGTTACGCCAACTGCGCAGTTGCCGCAGGGCTTCGATTTTATGACCGGCCTGGGCCTGGGCATCGGACTCAACTTGGTCAAGTCTCTCCTGCCGCCCGATGGATGCAGGCTGCGGCTGACTAACGAGGGGACTGACGTAATTGCAGAGCTGCAACTGTCCCCCCCGGTCATCATAACACCCGCGGCGTTGTAAACCGCCGCGCCAGTGGTAGGGGCCCCATACATCATTGCCACGGCGCCCGCGCCGTATGTTGAACGCTGGATGATTTCACGTTAAAGTGCCCAAATAAGGTATCAATAGGGATACACGAGCATGACAGGTCATCGAATATTGATCGCAGACGATGACCGCCTGATTCTGTCCACCCTGGGGCAGGGTCTCAGGGATGCGGGTTACGAGGTACTGGAAGCCACGGATGGTGAGGCGGCGGTTCATCTATGCGATACAGAGCAACCCGATCTCGCAGTACTCGACATCCGAATGCCTGGCATGTCCGGCGTCGAGGCCGCCCACCTCATACAACAGCGCACGGAAGTCCCCTTCATGTTCCTGTCGGCTTACGGCGATAAGGAGATCGTAAAACTGGCCGTGGAACAAGGCGCTTTGGGCTACCTGGTCAAGCCGGTGGACATCCCGCAGGTGGTGCCGGCGATTGAGGCCGCCTTGGCCCGAGCAAGGGAGCTGTCCGCCCTGCGCAAATCCGAGCACAACCTGACCTCGGCCCTGAACACCGGCCGCGAGATCAGCATGGCGGTGGGCCTGATCATGGAACGCTACCGCTTGAGCCGCAGCACAGCCTTTGAAGTCCTTAGAAGCTATGCCCGCTCCGAGCAACTCAAGATCAATCAACTCGCCTCCACCATCCTCGACGGGGCCGAGGCGCTGAGCATCCCACCGGACTTCCTCCCGTACGACAGGGAGGGAAAAACGGCGTCTTGAGTCCTGGATAGAAATGGTGGCCAGGGACAGAATCGAACTGCCGACACGGGGATTTTCAGTCCCCTGCTCTACCGACTGAGCTACCTGGCCTTAAAACTTGCCTAAACCGGGTATTTAACCGGCTGCCACTGTCGGAGTCAAGCCAATCATGGCTCCATGAGCCTGTCCGCGTCCTGCACCCGTCCCGGGCGGACGACGGAGATCGGCGCATCCCCTGCCGGCCTGGCAATCCATTTTCGGCGAACGCCCGTCCGCCTCCGCCAATGGCCCCCAGCCGACCCCGCGCCGGGCTGTCAAAGCTGATAAAATTCAGCATTCTGCTTTTACCTCGGTGACCGGACATTCATGAAAGACATCATTAAATATGCGAGCGTGGGGGCCGTGGCCCTGGCCTCGCTCGCTGCCTGCAGCCACGGGGAAGACGCCGCCGAGGCGCGCGCCCACACACCCAAGGACATGGTTTATATCCCGGCGGGCCCGTTCATCATGGGGAGCAACAAGGTGGACAAGGACAGCGCGCAGCGGCAATACGGATTCGTGCGGCCCTTGTACCTGGACGAGCACCCCCGGCACAGAGTCGATATCAAGGCCTTTTATATCGACAAATACGAGGTCACCAACGGGCAATACAAACAGTTCACGAAAGAGACCGGCCGGCCGGTGCCGGTCCTATGGATTCAGAACGGCTATAACGTACGCGACGACAAATTGAAGACGGCCCATTTGAGCAACCTGCGCTGGGTCGCCAGGACCTATTTTCACATCGACCGCGATCCCCAGACCCTGTCCAAAGAGGCTCTGCTCAAGACCCTGTTCAAGGTCCAGCACTACCGTGACACCCTGCCGGTAACGGGCGTCAACTGGTACGATGCCAAGGCCTACTGCAAGTGGGCGGGCAAGCGCCTGCCCACGGAGGCGCAATGGGAGAAGGCGGCGCGCGGCCCCAAGGGCCAGGAGTACCCCTGGGGCGACAAGTGGCACGAGCACTACCCCAATACCGGGGCCGACAGCCGCACGGACAACCCCCTGGCGCCGGTGGGCTCATACGCCCACGACAAGTCCCCCTACGGCGTCTATGACATGGGCGGCAATGTCACCGAGTGGGTTTCCGACTGGTACAAGCCGTACCCCGGCGCCACGTACAAGAGCGACCTGTTCGGCAAGAAGCAAAAAGTGGCCCGGGGCGGGGCGTCGAGCGCCGGGCATTACGCCCTGAGTCTGTTCTACCGCGCGGCGCGGCGCGCCCACGCCAAGCCGTCCATGGTCTCGACCGATGTGGGCTTTCGCTGCGCCGAGGACATAGGGAGACGCAAGTGAGCCGGACCGGTCACCGGCGACGCCGGTGATTCAACCCTTGCCGCCCTCGGGGGGCACATAACCTTCGGGCTTGGCGGCCCCATCGCCGAAGAAGAATTTCTCCATTTCCTCGCGCAGGAGCTTGCGCGCACTCGGGTCCATGGCGTTCAGGCGATATTCGTTGATGAGCATGGTCTGGTGCTTCAGCCACGCCTGCCAGCCCTCCTTGGACACGTTATCGTAGATCTTCTTTCCCAACTCGCCGGGATAGGGCGGAGCGTCGAGCCCCTCGGCCTCGCGGCCCAGGTAGGCGCACTGGACTTTGCGTGTCATGAAACCACCTTCACGGTAGATGTTCGCCTAATCGGCTGAGTAAGTGTTTGACCGGCTTGGCCAATCCCCGTTCGTCGGGTCTGCGGGGATTGTACCAAACGCTCTGCCCCCCTTCCATGACATGGTCCGGTGCGCCGTCAACGCGCGCGTAAAGGGGGGTGATATCCAGATGAAAGTGGCTGAAGGTATGGCGAAAGGACGGCCACTGCTCGACGCCGGCGATGGCGCAGCGCAGTTCATCGAGGCACCACTGCGCCGGGGGGGTCTCCACGGGGCACTCCGGGAAGGTCCACAGGCCGCCCCACAGACCGGCGGGGGGTCTGCGCATCAGCAGCACCTCGGCGTGTTCATTGCACAACATCAGGAAGCGGGTGGTGCGCACCGGCAATTGGCGCCCCGGGCGCGGCGCGGGATAGCGGCCCTGGTCCCCCCCGGCGTGCGCCTGGCAGTCGGCGCGCAGGGGGCACCCGCCGCACGCCGGCCGCGCCCGGGTACAGACGGTGGCGCCCAGGTCCATGATGGCCTGGGTATAGTGGGCCGCCCGCCGCGCCGGCGTATGGGCCTGGGCCAGGTCCCACAGGCGCCGCTCCACCACCGGCGTCCCCGGCCAGCCCTCGATGGCGTGATAGCGACACAGGACGCGCTTGACGTTGCCGTCGAGGATGGCGTGGGGCTCGTCCCGGGAAAGGGCCAGGATCGCGGCGGCGGTCGACCGGCCGATGCCCGGCAGGGCCTGCAACGCCTGCAGGTCGGCGGGAAGGGCGCCGCCGTGCTGGGCGACGATCACCTGGGCGGCACGGTGCAGATGGCGGGCGCGGGCGTAGTAACCCAGCCCTGTCCAGTGATGGAGCACCTCGTCCAGGGAGGCCGCCGCCAGGGCGCCCACGTCGGGGAACCGCTCCATGAAGCGCAGGTAATAAGGGATAACGGTCGTCACCTGGGTCTGCTGCAGCATCACCTCCGACACCCAGACCCGGTACGGTGTGGGGTCGTCCTGCCACGGCAGGTCTTTGCGCCCATGGCGGTCGAACCATCGCAGGAGTCTGCCGCTGAACGCCGCGCCGCCCATGAGGCCCTTTCTAGCGCTGAAACAGTTTATTGATGTTTTTTTGCAGCCTGTCCTTGAGCTCTTCCAGCCGCTTGCCGGCCGCGCCCGAGTCCTGACCCTTGAGCTGCCTTTGGAGCTCCTTTTGCAGGCGCCCGCCCAATTCCTTTTTCACCAGGGCGCTCAGGTCGGGGGCAAAGGTGAGCCGGGAGATCGATCCGCCCACGTGTATGGGGATCGTCAGCCCCTTCAGCGCCCGCAGATCCTGCCCACCCTGCCCGGCGGGGCTGTCGACGATCCTGGCATTGAGATGGTAGTCCACGGCCTTGGTCACCAGATTGACGTTGCCCCTGCCCGCGAGCCGCAGAAAGGGCGTCTTGGCCGTCAGATCACGGTTTTGCACAACGCCATTGTCGGCGTTCAGGGTCCCCGACAGCTCGGTGAAATCGGTCTGCCGGGCATCCGCGGCCCCCTTGAGCGACCGCCCCTCGAGCCCCGCCCTGGCCTGCCGGATGAGGCGCGCGAGATTAACGCCGCGGATCGTGCCGTCACTCAGCTTGAACCGCGCGCTCCCCGCCAGGGAGCGGGCCAGCCGGGCGGGGTCCGCCACCAGGGAGAACTTGGCGTGCAGATCGGCCTTGCCGGAGATCACGTCGCTGTCCATGGCGTCCTTCCACAAGGGGCCCAGCCGGACCCCCTCCACGGACTCGTCAAACGCCAGGCGCGGCTGCGCACCCCGGGCGTCCACGTGAATATTGCCCTGATACTGGCCGCCGTACAGCGAGGCCGCCGGGCGCAGCGTGATACGCCCCTTGTCCGCCTGGATGGCCAGCCTGGCGTGGCGCATGCGCAGCCGGCTGACCTTGAGCTGCCCGACCTGCAGCTTTCCGTCCAGGCCCAGTGCTCGCAGGGTCTTGACCGGTATACGCGCGACCCCGGCGGTCGCGGCCGCCCCGGGGGTGGCGGGCGCGGCCGCATCGCCTGCCGAGGGCGGCAGGTAACGATCCAGGTCGATTTGATCCACGAACAATCCGAACCGGGTGAAGGGTTGATCAAAATCGCGCACGGTGAATACACCGTTCACGATCGAGCCGTCGAATTGTGCATGCAGATAGCTGACGCTCACCTCATGGGAATTGGCGTCGAAGTTGATCTTCCCCGTTGCGTTGCCGAGCACATCGCTGTCACGGGTGATGATCGGTTTCGAGGTCGCCAGGTTCATCAGGGACCGCAGGTTCACCCCCTTGAACTCGAGCTTGCCGGTAAAGGCCGGGGCGCCCAACAGCTGGATTCCCTCAAGACTGCCCCGTGGCGGTCGCCCCGAAGGCCTGGGCGACCACGTCGGAGATGAGCAATCTCTGCGCCTTCAGATCGAACAGGAGGTCGCCCCGCAGCTTGGCGGCCAGGGGGCTGCCGGGAACGCGCTTACCCGAGGTGTCCGTATCGATGTGAAAGTCACTGATCCTATAATCCCCCTTGAGGGGCGCCACGAGGCCCGTGCCGTGAATGCTGACATGGCTGCGGATCGCCGCAGGCTGGGCCTGCACATCGAAACGGAGCTTGAGAGGAAAGGGGCGTCGGGGGAGAATCGCGCCGCTGTCCAGATTGAGGTCATTCACCCTGAGATGCCGGCCCTCGGCCTCGTCATCCCAATTGATCGCGGCGTGACCCACGTGCACGCCGCCCACGGCCAGCCCTGAAAGATAGCGCTCGACGCCTTCTCCGACTTTGCGTGTCGAGCCTTCTTTGTTCACGTTGCCGGAGTTGTCCGCCATTTCCTTGAGCGACATCAGATCCCCCCAGTTGGCGCGCCCGGACTTGTCGACGGCCAGATTCAGGGTCAAGCCCTCCATATTGAGGGCCTTGGTCTTGATTTGCCTGTTCAACAGCATGGGGATCAGCCGAAGACTCACCGTGACGGCGGAGACCCGGGCAAAGGGCTTTGCCGCGAAACCCTTGCGATTGCCAAGGGAAACCCGCCCGATGTCCACCGCCAGCCAGGGAAAGAACGACAGCTTGATCCGCCCCTGGATGGTCAGCGTCCGACCCGTGTGCTGCTCGACCCACGCGGTAATCTGCTGCTTGTAGTCGTTGGGATCAAAAATGAACTGGGCATAGAGCCCCGCGCCGATGAACGCCAGTAAAAGCAGTCCTGCGAGCGCCGCGATGACCTTGATGACGGTTTTCATAAGGATTTTCTAATAAGAGGCCCTTGGCCGGCCGCGGTCGGCGGGATTCCCCCTGGCGCGGCGGCCTCCTGCGTATGAGCGCCCGGTGATCGGGTCCGGATGTCGAACTTGGAGTCTTTACACACGGCTATGATATCCTAAAAAGCTTTCGAGTCTTCTCACGTAAAATGATTTTAGAAACGGGGGGCTTGCATGCAATCTCAGGGTGGCGAGATTTCGTAACGATGTTGCAGAGGAGACGAACCTGAATGACGACCACTGAACAACAACCGATTCTCTTCATAAACGACAAGACGTCAACCGCCGAAGGTGTACTGCATCTTTGCGCCTATGACAAGGCCGATCGGGTCAAACGGGCCGTCAAGATATGTATCTGGTTATGGATCCTGGCCGTGTTGGCCATATACCCCCCTCTGCTCATCCCGGGGCCGCACCTGGCCGTCACGATTCCCCTGGGGATCGGCCTGGCAATCTACGGCCCGATCATGGCCTACCGTCGCTACCATACCCTCCATACCTCGGAGAAGGCCACCGGGGAATGCCCCGTCTGCCACAATCAGGTGACCATCCCCCTGGAGCCGAAGGAGCGTCCCGAGTTGTGGAAATATTGCCCAGTGTGCAATAAACCCCTGCAGCTGGTCGACAAGGACAGCGCCGCCCTGAGCGCCGGCGCCCAGTAGTCCTCCATGTTCCGCGCGATCTTCGCCACTTTCCTTCTCCTGCTCATGGCCATCAGCGGCACGGCCACGATCGTGCTGCTGCTCTATTTGATGGGGGTGATCGGCGGCAAGGGGGCATGACGGCTTGATTTGCAGCGGCCATTGGTGACATGATCTCCCTGAGTCGCCGGGGTCATCCGTGCGCGGCGGGAGGTGCCCGACAAGCCTGAGGAGGCCCTTCCACGTCACCAACTGGGAACGAGAGCGTAACAAATGTCTGATTACTGCATCTTGGTGGCCGACGCCACCCGCGCGCGCCTGTTCACGCTGGAGCCGGCCACCTTTCCGGAGACAGAATCCAGCCCACGGCTCGTGGAGCAACAAATGGATTACGTCAATCCTGAAGAGTCCCTGTCCGGCGAGGAACTGTGGAGTAATTCGAAGTCGGGACGCAATATGTCCACATCAGGCATGGCCCACGGCTACGACGATCACCGCACCCAACACCGGGAAGAGCACACGATGCACTTCGCCAAGCAGGTGGCGGCCCAGACGATCCGCCATGCCCTTGACCATCACGCAAAACACCTGGTGGTCTCCGCAGAAAAGCACATGCTGGGCCTTCTGCGCGAGGCACTGGACATCCCCGCCCAATCCGAGTTGAAGCTGGTGGAGATTACCAAGGACTTGGCGGCGTTCTCGCCCCACGAGATCCACGAGCACCTGGCGGCGCAACAGGTCCTGCCTGCCATGAAGCGTCCGGGCGGCGCGGCGCCGTAAGCGGGTTTGGAGCGGGTGATGGGAATCGAACCCACGTTCTCAGCTTGGGAAGCTGATGTTCTACCATTGAACTACACCCGCGCGGGCCGAAACGGCCATAGTGTACCTACGTTCCTTCCGCGCGTCACGACATCTTCCTAAGGCAGGCCGCTACCCGAGCCCCGAGCGTTACCCCGAGCACGCTCCTGTGCCTCCGCGACGTTTTCAACTCCCCGGCAGATTTCCGCCAAGGGAGTGATCTCAAGCTGACAGGCACGGCGCGGCCCAGCGGCGCAAATGTCGGAAAATCTGACACCTGTTTCAAGGCGTTTTGCCCGGCCGACGGCGCCACCAATCCTCAAAAAGGCGGCACGGATCGCCCCCTCAACCCCTGTGACCGCCTCCTATGAACGCGCCATCAGCGTCAGCCTTCTGCGCTCATTTTCGATGAAATACATGTCATTAGCGTCATTAAACTGTCGCACACGACAAACGTGAGGGGTCCCGCCTCCCGCCAAGGGTGACGTAGCGGACATGGGGCCGACCGTTCCGACGGCTCACCCAAACCCGGTTTTTCAATCCTTCAAGGCGTCGGTTTAGTTAACAACCGATACGCAAGATTGCGACGTGACGCCATAACCAATTGTTTAACAAGAATAATTTTTATTGGCGCGGATTCTGCATAACGTCAATAAATTATCCTCATAAGACAAATACATGTTTTTTTTCGCGACAAAAAGTAAACATGCCGTCCTCCTCTGGGCTCCGATGGCAATGGTCTTGGCGCTGTTTGCGGGGCAGGCGCGGGCCACCCCCATCGTACCGGGATTCAACGCCAACACACTGGCCCCCACTGACGACGGCTTTGCCGGTCCCGTCAACCCGGGGTTCACACTGCACTTCTTCAACAAGAACTACGACCACTTGTTCATCAATAACAACGGCAACATCACCTTTGACCGCGGGTCCACGACGTTTACGCCCTCCGGCATGAGCAATCCATCGACCACCGTCATCGCCCCATTTTTCGCCGACGTGGATACGTCGCATTACGGCAATCCTGTGACCTACGGATCCGGCACCTTCGGGGGGCACAACGCCTTCGGCGTCAATTGGCAGCAGGTCGCAGGTTACGGCCTGGGCAGCGACTTGCTGGATAGCTTCCAACTCCTGCTGGTGGATCGCGCGGACACCGGCGCCGGTAACTTCGACTTGTACTTCAACTACGGCTCGATCTCCTGGGATACGGGCGCCTTAAGCGGGACCTCGGCCATCGCCGGCTACGGCACCGGCATCGCCGGCACCTACTACGAAGTCACCGGATCGGCGACCCCGGGCGCCTTTGTCAACGGCGGACCCAATGCACTGGTCAGCGCAACCAACGACAACGTCCCGGGCCAGATCCGCTTCCAGTTCCGGTCGGGTGGGTTGAGCCCATTCACCTTGAACCGGCCCGTTGAATTCGTGCCGGAACCCGGCACGGCGGCGCTGTTTGCCCTGGGCCTTTTGTGCCTGGCAGGACTGCGCCGCCGATCTGAACCCCATTTTCACATGTAAGAATAATCACAAGAGGCGACATACATGATCAATTGCTCGACGACTGACAAGCGCCCCACTCCCCTGTGGCTCCCCATGGCAGTGGCCCTGACGCTGTATGCCGGAACAGCGTCCGCCACCGCGATACCGACAACCGGGGGCATCGTTTCGTCCGGATTTACGCCCCTGTCGGCGTTCTCCTCGAACCCCGTCGATATCGGATTCCAGCTGGACTTCTACGGCAGGATCTTCAGTCAGCTCTACATCAACGCCAACGGCAACGTCACCTTCGGCAGCCCTCTTGCCAGTTCGACGCCCTTCGGCTTCACGGCAAGCACCACGCCCCCCATCATCGCGCCGTTTTTCGCCGATTCCGGCCAATTCAGCGGCGGTATCACCTACGGGCAGGGCACTTACGGGACCGGGAGCGATCAGCACCGCGCGTTTGTAGTCAACTGGCCGGGCTTGTCTTGCGGCCAGAGTGGCGATCTGTCCAACATGTTCCAGCTTCTGCTGGTTCGCCGCGCTGACACCCCCCATCCGGGCGATTTCGATATCCGCTTTAATTACGACCTTCAATGCCCCAACCCGGATTACGTGGGACCGCTGTCACCGATTGATATCGGCTACGCGAACGGCGGCGTCAACGGCTTGAGCAGCACCTATTACCAGATCAGCCAGTTGTCGGGCGTGCAGTCAGCCTACACCGACCCTCAGACGACCGGCTACACGGGCGGCTTCCTCTTTCCGATCCGCTCGGACGGCTTGAATCAGCTCACCGAATCCGTGCCGGAACCCGCCACGGTGGCCCTGTTCGGCCTGGGTCTGCTGTGCCTGGCCGGGCTGCGCCGCCGGACACCGTCGCCGGGCTGACCGCCAGCGCCGACTCCAGCCACTGAACGGCGGGCGCAAGGCCCGCCGTTTTCGTTTTCCCCCTTCCCGGAACCCGACCGCCCCGCGGAACACCCGGGGGTGTCCCGGGGCTTTGGGCGCCCCCTTGATATGGTATTATTTTTGGTAGGGGCTGCGGTGGTGCGTTCAGGCCCGGTTACCCGCCCCGGGTCAATACCCTTATTGAATCGCAATTCGAGACACCCTGATGGAAGTTCAGATCAACGGCGAAACCCGCCACGTGCCGGACGAGAGCAATGTGGCCCAGTTACTCGACCAGATGGGCCTGACCGGCCGGCGCATCGCGGTGGAGATTAACGAGCAGATCGTCCCGCGGGGGCACTTTGGCGCCCGGCGGCTGCGGGCGGGCGACCGGATCGAAATCGTCCATGCCATCGGCGGCGGGCAGGCGGGCCGTCATGCCGCGCCCCGTCCACGCTGACCCGACTGTTCTTGCCGTCACCGCGCCAACACGTTCGACACCATTTGTACCGGAAGCCACTGATGAAACCCCAACCATTTACCCCCGACACCCATGATGACGCCTTCCATATTGCCGGGACCGCCTACCATTCCCGGCTGCTGGTGGGGACGGGCAAGTATCGCGACTTCGACGAGACCCGGGCCGCCATCGAAGCCAGCGGGGCGCAGATCGTCACGGTCGCCATCCGCCGCACCAATATCGGTCAGCGTCCCGACGAACCCAACCTGCTGGATGTGCTGCCCCCGGACCGCTATACCATACTGCCCAACACCGCGGGCTGTTACAGCGCCGACGACGCGGTACGCACGGCCCGGCTCGGGCGCGAGCTGCTGGACGGCCACGACCTGGTCAAGCTCGAGGTCCTGGGGGACGAGAAGACCCTGTTCCCGGACATGGCCGAGACCGTCAAGGCGGCCGGGACCCTGATCGATGACGGGTTCAAGGTCATGGTCTATACCAGCGATGACCCGGTCGCCGCCAGGCGCCTGGAAGAGATGGGCTGCGTCGCGGTGATGCCCCTGGCGGCCCCCATCGGGTCCGGCCTGGGGATCCGCAATCCCTACAATATCCGTATCATCCTGGAAAACGCCCACGTACCCATCCTGGTGGACGCCGGGGTGGGCACGGCCTCGGACGCCGCGGTGGCCATGGAGCTGGGTTGCGACGGCGTCCTGATGAACACGGCGATTGCCGGCGCGCGGCACCCGGTGCTCATGGCCTCGGCCATGAGAAAGGCCGTCGAGGCCGGGCGGGAGGCGTTTCTGGCCGGGCGCATGCCGCGCAAGCTGTATGCCGCCGCCTCCTCGCCTCTGGACGGGACGTTTTTCTGAGCCCGACGGCGGCGCACCACACGGGGTAAGCCACATGACCACGGCACTGGGGCGGCCGGCGGCCGCCGGCCCGAGCTATGTGGGTCGCGGGCGGCTGACCAAGGGGCAGCGCCGGGCCCTGGAGCGGCTCTGGCCGCAGTTCGGGATTACAGCGCCGAACCAACCGTTGGAGCTCGACCGGCTGTTCGGCCGCAGCGCGCCCTGCCGGCTGGACATCGGCTTCGGCATGGGCGACGGGCTGATCGAGATGGCAGCCGCCTCGCCGCAGACCAATTATCTGGGCATCGAGCTGTACCTGCCCGGCCTGGGCAGCACGCTGATGAAGCTCGAGCAGCGCCAACTGGACAACGTGCGCCTGATCTACGGCGATGCCTGGCGGGTATTGTCCGAAGGGATCCCGACAGGCGCCCTGGAGGCCGCCTCCGTGTTCTTCCCCGACCCGTGGCCCAAGAAGCGCCATCATAAGCGGCGCCTGGTCCAGCCCGCCTTCGCCCGCCTGCTCGCCGATGCCCTGTGCGCCGGCGGCCGCCTCTACCTGGCGACGGACTGGGAGGACTACGCCGCCCACATGCTCCGGGCCCTCGGCGAGACCCCCGGCCTGGTCAATGCTGCCGGCGACGGCCGCTTTTCACCACGCCCCGCCGAACGGCCCGCGACCAAATTCGAGGCCCGCGGCCGGCGCCTCGGCCACGGGGAATGGGACCTGGTGTTTGTCCGCCGTTGATCCGCCGCCCTGTCACTCATCGTCGCGGCGGGTGTGCACGTCCTCCAGCGTGCCGTCGTGCTCATTGACCTGCACCGAGAACTCGATGGGCCGGCAGCAGACCTGGCAGTCCTCCACATACTGCTGGCTCCCCGCCGAGCAATCCACCACCGTCGTAAACGGCTCGCCGCAATAGGGGCAGGTGACGACGACCTCGTCCATCAGGCCGGCTCGGGCAGGAACAGCTGCAGCAAATCGTTGAGATAACGGTAACCCGCGGGGGTCGCACGGACCCGGGGGCCGTCCCGGTCCAACAGACCCTTGTCCCGGGCCGCGTCCAGGGCGCCCGCCACGGCGCCCAGCTCGAGGCCGGTGCGCCCCTGAAACAGCCCCTCGTCGAAGCCCTCTACCAGGCGCAGGGCGTTGAGCATGAACTCGAAGGCCGCATCCTGGGGTGACAGGACCTCCCTGCCCGCCACCCCCCGGGGCGTGCCCGCCTCCTGCATGTACAGGCGCGGCTGCTTGGCCTTCCACGAGCGCTCGACCCGGCGGCGGGTGATATCCGTCAGCTTGCTGTGGGCGCCGGCGCCGATCCCCAGGTAATCGCCGAAGCGCCAGTAATTCAGGTTGTGGCGGCAGCGCCGCCCCGGCCTGGCATAGGCCGAGACCTCGTAGTGTTCGTAACCCTGGGCGGCCAGCAGGGCCTGGCACTGCAGCTGTACGGCCCACAGGGCCTCATCATCGGGCAGGGCCGGCGGGGGCTGGTGATAAAACCGCGTCTGGGGCTCCAGGGTCAGCTGATAATGGGAGACATGCTCGGGGCGGTACTGCAGGACACCCTCCACATCGGCCAGGGCCTGGTCGACCCCCTGACCCGGCAGCCCGTACATCAAGTCCACATTGATGTTGTCGAACCCCGCCGCCCGGGCCCCCTCCAGGGCGGCCCGGGCCTGCCCGCCGTCGTGGATGCGCCCGATGGCCTGGAGCCGCCCGCTGTCGAGGCTCTGAACACCGATGGAAAGGCGATTAACGCCGGCGCGCCGATAGGCCGCGAAGCGCCCCGTGTCGAAGGTGCCCGGGTTGGCCTCCAGGGTGATCTCGGTTTCGGGGGCAAGGCGCGCCCGGGCAGCCACGGCGTCCAATACCCGCTCTACGGCGGCCGCCGCGAACAGGCTGGGGGTCCCGCCGCCGAAAAAGACACTGCCGATCTCGCGCCCGGCGACCCCTTCCCACTCGGCCTCCAGATCCCGGATGAGGGCGTCGACATAGGCCTGCTCCGGCAGGGCGCCGCTCATCTCATAGGAATTGAAGTCACAATAGGGGCACTTGCGTCACGCACCAGGGCAGGTGAACATACAGCGACAAGGGGACAGGGCCGGCGAAATTGAACATATCACGTCCAGACTATACCTGTTCTCGATATGGGGCGACAGGGCCGCCGGGGCAAGTCCCCCTTAAGCCATGAACCATGCCTTGGCCCCGTCGAGGATGAATTGCACCGCCAGGGCGGCGAGCACCACGCCGAACACCCGGCTGACCACGTTGGTGCCCGTCTCGCCCAGGATCCCCAGCAAACGGCTGGCGCTCAGCAGGGAGGCAAGGGTCAAGCGCCAGGATCACCGCCAGGCTGAGCAGGGCGCCCAGGAACAGGACCGGGTCGTGCTGCACGGCCCCCATCAGGATCACCGTGGTCATGGCGCCGGGACCGGCGATCAACGGAAATGCCAGGGGAAAGACCGAGACATCCTGGCGGTGCTCGGCCTCCTGCTGCTCCTCCTGGGTGGTGGAGCGCAGCCCCGACTGACGGGCGAAGACCATGTCGATGGCCAGCAGGAACAGCAGTGCGCCGCCGGCGATGCGAAACGCCGCCAGGCTGACCCCCAGGGCCTTGAGCAGCAGGTCACCGGTGAAAAAAAAGACCAGCAGGATCACGGCCGCCAGCACCGTGCCCTTGATGGCGATACGCCGACGCAACTGCCGCGGACAGCCCGCGGGTCAAGGCCATGAACATGGGGGCCAGGCCGATGGGATCGACCACCACGAACAGCGCCAGGAAGATGTTCAACAGGGAGTTCACGGGGACCGTTGTCGCCTCAATTGACCGCCGCGGAAGACCCGGCGCCGCCTCGGCCCAATCGTCGCGCCGTCGCGCAAATGCTCCAGGTCCGTCTCGACCGCCGGCAATCGAGGGTTTTCCTTGCGGGGAAGCGGGACTCGCTGAACGGCCATGCCGGGCATCCGGATTCGGCGTATCATAGCATGACAAGGGACCCGCCAAGGCCGGCGGCGGGTGCGGGTGGGCCCGCATGCGCCAAAATTTTCAATTCGTTGGGCCGCCCATGCGGGTCAAACGGATAAAGGCCTGTTAGAATTTCAACCCTCAACCTTGCCGAAAGTACTGTTGTCCTTGTTCTGATTGTGAGTCACCGACCCGCATTGCGAACGGAATTTTTCGTGAATCCCAAGTATTGGCCTCTGTGGGCCGGCTTGGGCATGATGTGGTGTGTCGCCCAGGCACCGTTTCGCCTGCAGCTGGCGGTCGGGCGGGGCCTGGGAAATGCGTTGCGTATAGTCTTGAAGCGCAGGCGCGCCATCGCCTGGACCAATCTGCGCCTGTGCTTCCCCGAGCTTTCGAGTGCCGAGCGCCTGGCGATGCTCAGGCAGCACTTTGAATCATTGGGCATGGGCGCGGTGGAGACCGCCATGTGCTGGTGGACACCCGCCAGGCGGCTTTACTCCCTGGCCCATGTGGAAGGCCTGGAGAACCTCCAGCGGGCGCTGGACGGCGGCAAGGGGGTGATATTGCTGAGCGCCCACTTTACGACCACCGAGATCGGCGCCCGCCTGCTGCACCTTTACATCCCCTTCCACGCCAGCTATCGCAAGCACAACAATCCGCTGTTCGAGACCGTGATGCGACGTGCGCGGGAGGCCCACTGCCAGACGGCCATTCCGCGCGGCAATATCCGCGCGTTCCTGCGCAGCCTCAAGCGCAACGTCCCGGTGTGGTACGCCCCCGATCAAAACCACAGCAGCCGGCACAACATCGTGTTCGCACCGTTTTTCGGCATCCCGGCCGCGACGATCACCGCCACCTCCCGACTGGCGCAGATGAGCGGTGCGGCGGTCGTGCCCTACTTCCCCCGGCGGTTGGCCGGCGGCAACGGCTACCAGATAACCATTCTCCCCGCCCTGGAAGATTTCCCCGGCATGGACATGGAGCGGGACACCCGGCGTATCAATCAAATTATCGAAGACGCCGTGCGTCAGGCACCGGCCCAATACTTGTGGGTACACCGGCGATTCAAGACACGCCCCCAAGGCGAGGCACAAATCTACGCCCTGCCCGCCAAGGCGAAACGGCGCCAATCCCGGCATCATGACGCCGGGCGCCCCAAGAGCGGTACCGGTGGCTGACCACGACAATGACCCGGCGCCGGCACAACGGCCGCTGACGGTCATCCAGATGCTGCCCGCGCTGCACAGCGGCGGCGTGGAAAGAGGCACCCTGGATCTGGGGCGGCACCTGGTCAGGCATGGACACCGATCCATTGTCATTTCCGCAGGCGGGCACCTGTGCGAGCAGCTGGTGGCCGACGGCAGCGAACACCTGTGCTGGGACGTGGGCGCCAAGCGACCCAGCAGCCTCCTGTGGGTACGGCGGGTCCGGGCACTGCTGGAGGCGCGGCGCCCCGATATCCTGCACCTCAGGTCCCGCCTGCCCGCATGGATCGGTTATTGGGCATGGCGGGGGATTCCCGCGGCCGAGCGCCCGGCATTGATCACCTCGGTACACGGCTTTTACTCGGTCAATCGCTACAGCGCCATCATGACCCGCGGGGAGCGGGTTATCGCCATCTCCAACAGCGTTCATGACTACGTGCTGCGCCATTATCCCCATGTCGAGCCTTGGCGCCTGCGGGTCATCCCGCGCGGCGTGGACCCCCAGCACTATCCCCATGGCTATCGTCCGCCCGGGGAGTGGCTGGCACGATGGGTCCAAACGTACCCACAGACCCGGGGCCGGTTCATCATCACCCTGCCCGCCCGGCTCACCCGACTGAAGGGGCACGAGGATTTCATCAGAATAACGGCCGCCCTCAAGCAGCGGGGGATCCCGGTCCACGGGCTGGTCGTAGGGGGAACCGAGGCGCGCAAGCGCGGTTACGAGGCCGAACTGCGCCAATGGGTGCAAGACGCTCAGCTCGAAGGTGATATCACCTTCCTCGGCCATCGCAGCGACATGCGCGAGATCATGTCGGTATCCGACGTTGTGCTCTCCCTGTCCAATAAGCCGGAGGCCTTCGGGCGCACGACCCTCGAGGCCCTCAGCATGGGCCGCCCCGCGGCGGGGTACGACCATGGGGGGGTGGGCGAGCAGCTCGCGGCCATGTGCCCCGAGGGGCGGGTACCGCCCGGCGACTGGCAGGCAATGGCGGATCTGCTGGCGCACTGGCGGACACAGCCCCCGGCCATCGCCCCGGATCACCCTTTTACACTGGCGAAGATGCTCGCCTCGACGCTGGACGTCTACCGGGAAGCGCTTGCCGGGGAACGCACCACCGCCGGCGGGGTCCGTACAGGCGGGTGAACCGTCTTCGGGGGCCTGATATCACTGGTATAATCGCCCCCACATCGTCTCGCCGCCGCGGGATGTCGCGACGTGCACCCGGCGCACCCCACGAGCATCGGCAACTGAACAGGGAATTCGAGGAGAAGGGCCAACCATGAACAGCGAGCCAAGCGTGGCGACTTTGGCGGATGACAAACTGAGCCCCGGACTCCTGGCCGTAGCCCGGGGGCTGGTCGTCGCGCTGCCCCTGTGCTTTCTGCTCGGACGGGTGGCCACGGACATCACCGTTTCCCTGGTCGCCCTGCTGTTTCTCGTGCGCAGCGCCATACAGCGGGATTGGTCATGGACCCGCAGCGGCTGGTTTCGCATCGGCATGGCCCTATGGCTGTGGATGATGATCATCAGCGCCTTTGCCGTGAACTCATACCTGTCCTATCAGCAGGCGATATTCTGGTGGCGGTTCCTGGTGTTCGCGGCGGCCCTGCAGTGGTGGGTCATGGACGAGGCATGCATGAAGCGGGTCCTCATCGTGGCCACCGTGGTCGCCTCGGCGGAGGCGCTGGACACCTGGGTACAGTACTTCACGGGTTCCGACCTGCTGGGTAATCCGCGCCCCAATCCGTTTCGATTGTCCGGCCCCTTCGATAACCAACGCGCAGGCAGTTGGCTCCTGCGCCTGATGTTCCCCGTATTGCTGGGGAGCTTCGCCTGGCGCCTGTGGGGGCGCAGTCCGCGCCTGGCCGGCGCCGCCCTGGTCATGCTGATCATGTTCATGGGCGGTGCGGTCTTCGCCAGCGGCGAGCGCATGGTGTCCGGGCTTACTATGCTCGGCTTGGCGCTGGCCGCCTTGCTGCAGAAGGGTGTTGTCCGCCGGGCGATCCTCATAGGATTCGGCCTGGTTTTAGCGGTGGGGCTTGTGCTTGCCGTCACCAACCACAAGATCATCAATCGATATGTCGGCCAGACCATGAGCCTCGTCGGCAACATGAGTGAATCCGGATATGGCGAGATCTGGCACAGCGCCGCTCATATCATCTCACAACGCCCCGTCATCGGTGTCGGCCTGAAGAATTTCCGGGTCGCCTGCCGGGACCCTGAGTTCGCCCTGCCGGCCAGCTATGACCTGCGCTGCGGCACGCACCCCCACAACCTCTATCTTGAATGGCTGCTGGGGTCCGGCGCGATCGGCCTGGCCCTGTTCCTGTGCCTGGTGGCCGCGTGGGCCAGGCAGCTGGCCCCCCCCGCCTGGCGGGGCACCACGAGCCAATGGCTCTATGGCCCGGCCATTCTGGTGTTCCTGCTTCTGTGGCCCATCGGCCCCAGCACCAGCTTCTTCTCCAACTGGTACGGCGGGATGTTTTATCTCTCCCTGGGCTGGGCACTGGCCGTGGTGCGATTGTCGGCACGCCACCCCGGCCGGCCGGCGGACTAGCGCAACCTTCTGGCCCCCGCCATGACCCGCGGTCCGCTGTTTGTCCCATGAAGATCTGCCAGGTGTTGGCCAGCCGCGGCGCGGGGGGATTGGAGCGCCACTTCGTCGACCTGTGCAATCACCTCGCCGAACACCACCAGGTGGTGGCGGTTGCCCACCCCGATTTTCGCGAGCGATTGAGCCCGAGGGTGATCCATGAGCCCCTGGACCTGTCCGGGTGGCGCTACAACCCCGTTTCTCTGATCAAGCTCGCTCAGTGTCTGCGCCGCCACCGCCCGGATATCGTCCACGCCCAGGCCAACAAGGCGGCGGCCATGGTCGGTGCGGTACGTTACGCCCTGGGCGGCGCGGGCTTGATCGCCACCGTGCACAACATCAAGCGCAACAACCGTGTGTTTCAACCCTTCCAGCGGGTGATCGCGGTCAGCCGGCGCACGGCGGCACAGTTCCACCGCGAGCGCATCGATGTCGTGCATAACGGCATAGCGCCGCCGGCACCGGTGCGGGACCCTGCCGGCGATAGCGGTCAAGGCGCGCCAGGACCTGTCGTGTTGTCGGCCGGCCGCCTGGTGCCCGCCAAGGGGTTCGATCTACTGCTGCGCGCCTGGACGGGAATAGACGCCCGCCTGCTCATTGCGGGCGAGGGCCCGGAGCGGCCGGGGCTCGAGGGATTGATCGAGGAACTGGGTCTGCACGGCAAGGCGCGGCTGCTCGGCCATCGATCTGATATCCCCGCGCTGCTGGCCGGCGCCGATCTGGTGATTATCGCCTCGCGCAAGGAGGGGTTTCCCTATTTTCTGATCGAGAGCCTGTTCTCGCGAAAGGTGGTGATCTCCACCCGCGTCCCCGGCGCTGATGAAGCATTGCCCGAGGAGTTCTTGGTGGAGACGAATGACGTTGGCGCGCTGCACGCCAGGATTAATCAGGTATTGGGCCACATGGATGAAGCACGCAGGGCGTTCGAGCCGGTGTGGGATGCGGCGCTCGAGGAGTTTACGGTCGAGCGGATGACGAAAAGGACAGAGGAGGTCTATCGGCGCGCCCTGGCGGGCTAGAACACCCGCCCCCGGCCGGCGAGGTCCTTGTGGATTTAGGAAAAACGGGCGGTTATAATTCCTGCGTCCCTCGTTTTCGCCCATACTGAAGATCGTCGCACCGAAAGCCAAGGCCCTTGAAATCCTACCGCGAACCGACGGCGCCATGACCAAAACGGTGATCTCCATGAAGTGGGGGACACGGTACAGCGTCGACTATGCCAACCGCCTCTATTCCATGGTACGCCGCAACCTGAGCGGCGACCTGCGGTTCCTGTGCTTCACCGATGACCCGGCGGGACTCGCGCCCGAGATCGAGGCCCACCCCCTGCCGCCCATCGAGCTGCCCGAGCCGGCGCGCTGGCAGGGCTGGCGCAAGATTTCCTTGTTCCAGCACCCCCTGGCCGACCTGTCCGGTGACGTGCTCTTTCTCGACCTGGATATCGTCATCACGGGCTCCCTGGACGAGTTCTTTGACTATCACCCGGGCCGGTTCTGTATCATCGAGAATTGGACCCAGCTCGGCAAAGGCATCGGCAACACGACCGCCTATCGCTTCGTCCCGGGCGAGAACACCGACATCTACGAGCGCCTGATGGCGGATACCGACCGGATCCTGGCGACCTACCGGGCGAGCCAGCAGTACGTCTCGGCATGCATCCCGGACATGGTCTTCTGGCCGTCGCAATGGTGTATGAGCTTCAAGTACCACTTGGTCCCCTCGTTCCCCATGAACTGGTTCGTCGCCCCCCGGCTTCCCGGGGATGCACGGCTGATCGCCTTCACGGGCAAACCGGACCCCGATGAGGCCGCCGTCGGACACTGGCCGGCGCCGCTCCATAAACGCATCCACAAGCACATTCGCCCCGCGCCCTGGATCGCCGCGCATTGGCGATAAGGCGAACGTGCACACTGTTGCTCCGGTGGACACGAACCAGACGGCCCGGTCGACCCGCCGCCGCGAAGCGCCCGGGATGCGCCTGCTGATCATCCACCCCAGCGGGACGCCGCGCGGCGGAATCGTCAATGCCACCCTGGCACACGCCGTCGGCCTGCGGCTCCGCGGTCACAGCGTCGAGGTCTGGACGGCGTCGGCGCCGCTCGCCGCCGCGTGCCGCGCCCACAACATCCCGGTGCTGTCGCACCCCGTGATGCACCACGCGTTGAAGATGGCCGTCTCCCTGCAGGTGCGCGGGCGATCCCGCGCGCTGCGCAGGACGGGCATCGACGCCGTCATTCACGAAGGGGCGAAGGCGTGGCTGTGGGCCCGAACCAGCATGCCGCGGGTCCCCCACGCCGTGGTCTTTCACAATCGCAAGATGGGCGGGCGAAGGCGTTTCAGGCATTGGCTCGTGCTCTCATCCCGTCACGCGGCGGACCTGGCGTCCAATCGCCGCGGGCGGGCGGACAAGACGATACAGGTGATCCGCAACGGGTGCCTGTCCGCGGGTGAATGCTCGGGCGGGACCGCCCCGGGCGCAGCCGGCGGCGACGGCGTGTTTCGAATCGGTGTCCTGTGCGAATTCCTGCCCAACAAGGGCATCGACCTCTTGCTCAAGGCCGCCGCCGGACTGATCGCCCGCGGCGGCCGGATCCGGCTCGTCATCGGCGGGGCGGGCCCGGAATCACCCGCCCTGGAACGCCTTGCGGACGACCTTGGCATTTCGGCCTCGGTGCAATGGCCGGGCTGGGTCGAGGACCGGGCGGCATTCTTCAGGGAGATCGATTGCTTTTGCCTGTTGTCACGCTCCGAGTCGTTCGGCCTGGCGCTGGTCGAGGCGATGGCGGCGGGCACGCCCGTCGTGGCGAGCCGTACGGACGGGCCGTGCGACATCGTGACCCATGGCGAGACGGGCTGGCTGTTCCCGGTGGGCGACCATCAGGGCCTGGGCGAGGTCCTCGCCGACGTAATCGCCGACCCCGCCAACAGGGCGAGGGTGGCCGAGCGGGGCCGGCTGCACGCTGAACGATCGTTCAGTCCGGCGGCCGCGGCCGGGACCATTGAACAGGCCCTGACCAATATCCTGTCCCAGCGAACCTGATCATGGGCCCCATCGCGGCATCGAGGCGGCGGACTCCCATCGATACAAGGCGATCGCCGCCCCGGCGCCTCTCGCCAGTTCGGGTCGATGGCTGTACCATGCCCCGGACCGGGCATTCCTTTCGAAGAGGCTTAGAACCGCATGACTGATGAGACGCCACCCGCCGGCAATGTGGGCATATTTTGCATCAATATCGCCGGCGATGTGGAACGCAGGGCCTCGATGCAGAGCCAATTTGCCCCTCTGGGCCTGCCTTTGACCTTTGTCGAGGCGGTCGAAGGAAGCGACATTTGCGGTGACCTCGATGCCTATGGCGTGAACACCGGCAGGTTCAGCCTGTTTTGCGGCCGCCCCCCGCTGAAAAACGAAATCGCCTGTATTTTAAGTCACAAAAAGGCGCTGGCCCGTTTTCTCGAGGGGCCCTGCGACTATGCCCTGGTCCTTGAGGACGATGCGGTTATTACGGGAGACATCAAGGCATTCCTCTCCAATCTCGCGGCGATAGACGAAGGATACTGGGAGATACTGCGTTTGTATTCCAAAAGGCAGGGGAAAGCCCGTGTGGTGAGGAGCTTCGCGGACTTCAATATAACTCTATCGCTGAAGTATTCCCATGGCGCCGTCGCCAACTGCTATACGCGCCTCGGCGCGCAAAAGGTAATAGAGTGTTTCAGTAAGATTTACTCGCCTTACGACGTGCAATTGGGCCAGGCGTGGGAAAATGGAATCGGCATGTTCAATGTGGAGCCCGCCCTTTTCCGACACAGCGGCACACCCAGCAGAATAGACCTGAAAAAAGCGCGGGGGCGAAAGACCGAGTCACCGCGTACCGCAACAACGTTATGCTCCGATTTGGCGTGGCGATTGAGGGGCTCGCTGCTGAAGAGGATCCGTTTCTATACTCAAATAGTCAAGGTAAGGCGCATAGCACACAAGGCGCGCGGGTCTGTGCCGATCTCCATATCGGCGACGCACGGCAACCGGAAATAGCCGGGCATCACGTCTGTCACTCAAGCCAGATACGCCTCAGACCGGCGTACGCTCCGCGGCGGGTGGGTGTTGGTACAGGGCGATGGTCTCGTCCAGGGTGCGGCCCAGCGCGAACTGCGGACAGGCCTCGACCTGGGGGGGCCGCTTGAGCATGTCCCCGACCTTGCGGGTCAACTGCTCCATGTCCTTGAGGGGGGTGCGCCCCTCGGGAAAGGCCTGGCCCAGGACCTCGCCCACCGCGCCGTGGTCGAACCCGACCACCGGCACCCCCAACTGCAGGGTCTTCAGCACGGTGCTGGCAAAGGCCTGGGGTTGAGAGGCCAGGGATACGACCAGGTTCGACATACTCAGGATGTTGCGCATGTCCCGGGAGGGCCCGGTCAGGATGACGTTGTCCACCGCCGTCTCGTGCAGATGGCGGCGCAGGGCCTTGGCGTACCGGGCCGCCTTAGGGTCCTCTTCGCCGACGATCAGGCCGCAGGCATCGATACCCTCGGCCCGCAATCGACCCATCAACTCGATGAAATCATAATGTCCCATGTCCCGGCCCAGGCGGGCTGGCAGGGTCACCGTATACCGGTCGAGGAGCTGGGGATACTGACGATACCACTGCTGCAGCCAGTGGATGTCGGGTCTGTGGCCGTAGGGAAACGCCCGTTCGTCCACGCCGCGGTAGATCACGCTCACCTTGTCGCCATCCGTCCCCGGATAGGTCTCCAGCAAGTGCCGCTTGACGGCCGCCGACACAGCGATGACCTGTTCGCCGCGGACGATCGGCTGGCTGCGCGGCGCGAACGGTTCGAAGTCGTGGGCCGTGGTGATCAGGCGGGGGCGGCGCCCGGGCGCCATGGCCTGCCAGGCGTGATAACCGATCCAGGCCGGGCGATGGGACCAGGCATGGAGGACATCGACCCGCTCGCGCTCGGCAAGCCGGCTCAGGCGGCGGGCCCAACGGCGCGGAAACAGCGCGTCGTCCAGGGGCCAGGCGATGTGCTCGCCCCCCTTGGCGTGGAGGAAGGGCACCAACCGGCCCGGCGGGGAAATCACCATGGCACGGTGGCCGCGGCGCACCAGCTCAGCCGCGGTCTCCAGCGCTCCCTGGGCCGCGCTCCCGCCATCGAACCGGGAAAGGATTTGAACAACTGTCAGCGGGTGTCGGTCATGCATCTCACAATATGGGTCCGGCCGGGCGGCGCCCGCAGGCGCGCCGGTACAAACGGCGACAGGAGTCGAAAAACACTAAGCGACGGCGCCGCACCACACGGGTGATGCCGCTGCACGCGGGGGCCCCTCCCCCTTGCCCTCACCCGGCCTCGGTCAGTCGGCCTTTTTTAGTATGTAATCAGCCCCGCAGTATGGGCACTTGACCTTGCCGCTGGCCTCGATGGGCAGATATACCTTGGGATGCGAGTTCCACAGGCTCATGCCATCCAGGGGGCAATGCAGAGGCAGATCCTCTTCGGTCACTTCATAGCAGTGCTGGGCGTTGGGTTCAATGTAGTTGGGCTTGGCTTCCGGGTTATTCGCCGTCGTCGAAGTCGTCTCTATCACGTTACACCCTCCGTTGACCCGCCTCGTTCACCGCGGAATCCGTCACCGGCCCGCGCCGCCCGGAGGCGTCAGGCTCATTTTACCAGAGTCAGCCACTCCGGATATTGTTTTCTCCGCCCGTGGACCTGATCGAAATACATCGTCTGCAGACGCTCGGTAAGGGGCCCCCGCGTCCCCTCTCCGATGACCCGTCCGTCCACCTCGCGCACCGGGGCCACCTCGGCGGCGGTGCCCGTCATGAAGACCTCGTCGGCGATATAGACCTCGTCACGGGTAATCCGCTTCTCGTGGACGGGCACCCCGATCTCGGCGGCGAGCACCAGTATGGTGTCCCGGGTAATGCCGTCCAGGGCCGAGGTCAGCTCCGGCGTATAGAGCACGCCGTCATGAACGATAAAGATATTCTCGCCGCTGCCCTCGGCGACATACCCCTCGGTATCCAGCAGCATGGCCTCGTCGTACCCGCAGGACACGGCCTCGTTGAGGGCCAGCATGGAGTTGATATAGTGACCGTTGGCCTTGGCCTTGCACATGGAGACATTGACGTGGTGCCGCGCATAAGACGAGGTCTTGATGCGGATGCCGCGCCGGATGTTTTCGTCCCCCAGGTACGACCCCCATGACCAGGCCGCCACCATCACATGGACCTTGAGGTTGTCCGCCCTCAGGCCCATGCCCTCGGCGCCGAGGAAACACATGGGCCGGATATAGGCGCTCTCCAGCCCGTTATCGCCCACCGCACGGCAGATCGCGTCAGAGATAGTGGTCTTATCGAAGGGAATCTTCATGTTCAGGATATGGGCCGAGCGGTAGAGGCGGTCCACATGGGGCTGGAGGCGGAATATCGCCGGCCCCCGGTCCGTCTTATAGGCCCGGATGCCCTCGAACACCCCCATGCCGTAATGCAGGGTGTGGGTGAGCACATGGACCTTCGCCTCCCGCCAGGGGACGAATTCCCCGTCCAGCCAGATGACGCCGTCTCGGTCATCCATCGTCATACACAATCTCCTCGCTTCCGCACTGACTGTCTAAAATCGTTATTTCAACAGGTTAGGGATCCCCGCCGCCTTGCCGAGAGGCCTCCATTACCTCCCGCCATAGGCGCGCCACTCCCTCGTGATAAGCCTGGACCTGTTCACGGCTCACCACCGCGGGCGCCTCTTGCAACGTGAGTCGATGAACTTTAGAGCGGTAAAATCGATACGCATCCATGAGGAACTGCGCGTCCTCGCCGTCCAGGATCCCCTGCTCGGCCAGTCCGTGCAGCAACCGGATGTTATCCGTCCATTGGGTTAATTCGTGTCGTTCTGCAGCCCATCTCAGCACTTCATATTGGACCATAAATTCAATATCGGCAATACCTCCCCGGTCCTGCTTCAAGTCAAACCGGTCATCGGGACGCCGCCCGTGGGCCTTGCGCATGCGCTCGCGCATGTCCAGCACCTCGGCCCGCAGCGCCTCGGGATCGCGCCTTCGCGTAAGCACGTCGCGGCGGATCTCGGCGAACTGCCGGGCAATCCCCGCGTCGCCGGCCACCGCCCGGGCGCGCACCAGCGCCTGATGCTCCCAGGTCCAGGCCTGAGTCCGCTGGTACTCCGCGAAGCTGGACAGGCTGCTCACCAGCAGGCCCGAGGCGCCGCTCGGCCGCAGACGCATGTCCACCTCGTAGAGCACGCCCGAGGGGGTAAAGGTATTCAGGATATGGATGATACGCTGCCCCAAGCGGGCGAAGAACACACTGTTCTCTATGGAATTCGATCCGCCGGTGCACTGCTCCTCCCCGTCGCTGTCATGGACAAAGACCAAGTCCAGATCGGAGCCGTAACCCAGCTCGATGCCCCCCAGCTTGCCGTAGCCCACCACGGCGAAGCCCGCCGGGCGGCGGCGCCCCTGTTCGACGCAGTACGGCCGGCCGTGTTTGCGAACCAGGTGCTGCCAGGCCAGTTCCAGGACCGCCCCCAGCACCGCCTCGGCAATCTCGGTCAGGTGGTCGCTCACCACCATGAGGGGAAACACGCCGGTGATATCGGCGGCCGCCACCCGCAGGGTGTTGGCCTGCTTGAAGTGGCGCAGGGCCTCCATCTGCTGCTCCAGGTCCGCGGCCGGGATACGGGCCAGCTGGGCATCCAGGGTCTGCCTGAGCATGCCCCGGTCGAGGGGGGCGTACAGCCCGTCGGTATCCAGCAGCTCGTCCAGGAGCAGGGGGTGGCGGGTAATGTAGTCGGCGATCCAGGTGCTGGCGGAGAACAGCTTCACCAGCTGGCTCAGGACCGCGGGGTATTCGGCGAGGAGCGCCAGGTACACCGTGCGTTGGCCGACCCTCTCGATGAAATCGATCAAACGCCCCAAGGTCACCGTCGGCTGCTTGCACTCGACCACCGCGGACAGCACCAGCGGCATCACCCGGTCCAGCTGCTCATGGCCCCTGGCGCCCATGGACCGATAGGTGAACGACTGGCGCAGGTGCATCAACAGCTCATGCGCCTCGCGGGCCTGGTCGATCCCCTGGGCGGCGAGCAGGCGCAGGGCGTGGGCCTCGTCCAGCCCTCCCTGCCACAGCTCCGCCCAGCGGGACAGATCCGGGTCTTGCTCATCGGATTTCGAATTGGAGATGATCCGAGTGAAGTGCTCATGGACGCGCCGGCGCCGCTGATCCAACGCCTCGGCCAGGGTCTCCCAGTCCCGCACAGCCCAGGGAATAGGCGAGCACCGAGCGCTCGAGGGGCTCATCGGGCAGGCTGTGGACCTGCCGATCGGCATAGGCCTGCAGGTGATTCTCCAGGCGGCGCATGAACAGGTAATCGGCGCGCAGGTCGGCGCACACGCTTGGCGCCAGGCAGGCGCTGTCTTCGAGCCGGTCAATGACATCCGGCAGGGCATGGTCCTGAAGCTCCACCTGGCGGCCGCCGCGGACCAGCTGGAAGGTGTGGATGATGAACTCGATCTCGCGTATGCCCCCGGCGCCGAGCTTGATGTTGTGCTCCAGGCCCTTGCGCGCCACTTCCTGGACAATGCGCTGCTTCATCTCGCGCAGTTCCTGAAAGGTGTTGTAGTCCAGGTAGCGGCGGTAGACGAACGGGCGCAGGATTTCCATGAGGCGGGCGCGGGCGCTCCGCCTCACCGGTCACCGGGCGGGCGCGCACCATGGCATAGCGCTCCCACGAACGCCCGTGGGTCTGATAATAGTCCTCCAGGGCATCGAAGCTCACCGCCAGCGGCCCGCTCTCGCCGAACGGCCTCAGGCGCATATCGGTGCGGTAGGCGAAGCCGTCCTCGGTGACCTCGGACAGGACCCTGAGCAGGCGCTGCCCGAGCTCGATGAAGAACTGCTGATTGCTCACGCCGTGGCCGCGGGTGGCGCCGTCCTCGGGATAGGTGAAGATCAGGTCCACGTCCGAGGAGAAATTGAGCTCCCGGGCCCCGAGCTTGCCCATGGCGATGACCACCAGGCACTGGGGCTCGCCGCTGTCCTCGCCGACGGGTACGCCATGCTCCCCCTGGTGCCAGTGGTGCAGCCGCTCGAGCGCGCCCTCGATACAGGCCTCGGCGAGATCGGACAGCTCGCGCAGGGTCTCCCGCACCGGCGCCCATCCGGCCAGATCGCGCCATGCGATGCGCACCAGCTCCCGGTGGCGCAGCCGGCGCAGGGCCGCCATCAGCGCCGCCGGGTCCGCGCACTTCGACAGGGCCCGTTCCCCCTTGCAGCGGTACTCTCCCGGAGCATAGGCCGCGAACAGGTCACCGCTGCGAATCAAATCCGGCAGCAGCGACGGATAGCGGCTGCAGGTCCCGGCCACGTACTCGGAACACGCCCACACCCGGCGCAGCACCCTCGCCAGCGCGGGGGGCGCGACCGGTGCCCCGCCGGCCTCGGCATATCCTCGCCACCGCTCGTCGGCCAGCTCCGCCAGCGCGGGGGGTGGGTCGGCGGGCCGGGGGATCATCCCCTCGCGCGAGTCATGGGCCTGTTTTTCATTCATATTTGCTCCGATTCTCAAGTCGGTCACGGCGCTGACCGATAAATATAAAAATCCCCCGCCACGCGCGACTTCTCAGGAGATGCAATGAATTTTAAAGACTATCTGAAGCTCATGGTCTTAAAGGACGCCTCGGACTTATATCTCACCACCGGCGCCCCGCCCAGCGCCAAGATCCAAGGTGTCATGACCCACCTGGAGCAGACCAAGCTGGCGCCCGGCCGGGTCAAGGAGATCGCCTACGAGGTCATGAATCAGGACCAGACCACCGCGTTCGAGACAGCGCCCGGAGATGAACCTGGCCATCACCGAGACGGGCATCGGGCGCTTTCGCGTCAACATCTTCAGGCAGCGCAATGAAGTCGGCATGGTGGTGCGCAACATCAAGACCGAGATCCCGTCGATGGAATCCCTGGGTATCCCGCCGATCCTCAGCAAGATCATCATGCAAAAGCGGGGGTTGATCCTGTTCGTGGGGGGGACGGGCTCGGGTAAGTCCACCTCGCTGGCCTCGCTGATCGACTTTCGCAACGCCAATAGCGCCGGCCACATCGTCACCATCGAAGACCCCATCGAATTCATTCACCAGCACAAGAAGTCCATTATCAATCAACGGGAGGTGGGCGTCGATACCGACAGCTACGAGGACGCCCTGAAAAACACCCTGCGCCAGGCCCCGGATGTGATCCTCATCGGCGAGATCCGCGACCGCGAGACCATGGAGCACGCCATCGCCTTCGCCGAGACCGGCCACCTGGCCATCTCCACCCTGCACGCCAACAACGCCAACCAGGCCCTGGACCGTATCATCAACTTCTTCCCCGAAGAGCGGCGCAACCAGCTGCTCATGGACCTGTCCCTGAACGTCAAGGCCATCATCTCCCAGCGCCTGGTCCAGACCCTGGACGGCAAGCGCACCGCCGCCGTGGAGATCCTCATCGGCACCCCCACGGTATGCGACCTGATCCTCAAGGGCGAGGTGGGCAAGCTCAAGGAGGTCATGGAAAAATCGGAAAACGTGGGCATGCAGAGCTTCGACAGCTCCCTGTACAAGCTCTACAAGCAGGGCAGTATCTCCCTGGACGAGGCCCTGCGCAACGCCGATTCCCAGAACAACCTGCGCCTGCGCATCAGCCTGGAGGAGAAGGACCCACAGGCGGTCACGTCTTCCCTGTCCCTGGCCGCCGAGAACGACGGCCCGTAGGGGAAAATCGGCTGCGCAAGACGCAACGCCTCAGGTCTGGGCGGCACCGGCCGGCTGGACGAGCACCGCGCGGCGTAAGCCAACACCCACCCTCCTAGGAAAAACGTGCACGGCCCAGGCCATGCACGTTTTTTTCCGCACCAACCGTCCCTGTCGCTAAGACCCGCCTTTTCGCCCGCCAAAACGCAACTCTAAGCGCAATATCGGCCCTGTTTTCGGGCGAATCTGCTTAGAATTCAGCAGGCTGCTCGGGTCCGACCCGGTCGCCGGCGTTGAGCAGGTCTTGCCAGTAGCGGCTCATGACCGTCAGCTTGCGCAGGATGGTCATGGCGCCCTCCAGTTCGGTGGCCAGGCGGGCCTCGCGGGTATCGCCCATGGTCAGATCGAACTCGACGCCCGAGATGAGCCGCGCGCCCACCGCGATGCGCAGGGCCGAGTACCACTGCCCGTCCTTCTTGTATATGCGCACCGGCTGGCCGATGTGACAGCGTATGCCCGCCACGTGCCGCTCCTCATGGGATGCCCCGTCCGGCAGGAATGCGGCGATGTCCATGTTCAGCCAGCGGTAGGCGAGCTTGGCCTCGTCGTGGGTCAGCGGCACCGCCGCGCTGCCGTCGGCGTTCATCCGCTTGACGAAGAACGAGTAGATGGTCTGGATCTGGTCCCAGGAGGCCTCCGTCGACATCTCCAGGCGATCGAGGGCGGGCGCCGAGACGAACTCCAGCAGGGGATTACGCTGGATTTCGCCGATCACCCGGGTGAGGAAGCGTTTGACCGTGTCATGCTGGTTGGCGCGGGGGACGGCGGAAAACGCCGTCATCTCCCACAGCGCGGCCTTCCAGCGCAGCAGCAGGCCGATGTTCGGACGGTCGGGGATCCCGGCGGCCAGCGCGCGCCAGCGGTTGGGGAAATCGCTCTGGGTGGTGTAGTCTGCGAACCCCTCGGGGAACGGAGGCAGCAGGTCTATCTGATGGGCGGTCGCCATGGGGATCACCAGCGCGCTGGAAAACGGGGGACCGGTAAAGAACTTGGAGCCGGTAATGAGCACCATGAAACCGTCCTCCAGGTAGCCGCGCAGGGAGCGGCGGCTCGCCCGCATCTGGGCGGCGTCGACCAGCACCTGGAGCTGGGCGCCGTGGCGCCGGCGCAGCGCGCGCACGGCCTCGATGCCGGGACCGCCGACACCCGTCTTGGAGCTGTCCAGCAGATGCAGCAGGACACGCCCGCCGTCCTTGCACGCGCGTTCGATCACCTCGGAGACCCGCCGGTCGACGACGGCCGGATCGATGGGCTCGCCTGTCTCCTCACGCACGGGGATCTTGACCACCTCGACCCGCTCTACGTCCATGCCCTCGATGGGCGTGCCCGGTTCCACCCGCGCGCCCATGGGGGTCAGGCTGTCGAAATGCCGGCCGCCGGCGGCCGGGACGGTCCCGCTGCCCACCTCGTCCGGTGCCATGACGATGTTGGTCACCCGCTTGTCGTGCCCCCCCAGGGTGAAGGACAGGGCGATCAGCTCGCTGTCCGTACCGGACGAGGTGAGTATGGTCTCCGTGCCGGGGATGTTGTCCAGGGACAGCACCCGCACGATCTCCCGGCGGGAGCGGTCGGCCTCGTCCAGCACCGCATCGGCCAGCCCGTGGCGGAAGGCGTTGAGCAGCAGTTCCTGACGCAGGGTTTCAGCGGCGAAGTAGCCCGAGTCGGAGATGGACGACGCCGTGCAGGAGGCGAAAGTCACCGCCCAGGGCCGCGGTTTGGGACTGCAGCCGTAGTTGTTGAGTCCGGTGTCGGGGTCGACCAGCAGCCGGTTGTCGCCGCCCTGGGTGAGGAGCCGCTCCGCGGGCAGGGCAAGCGCGAGCGTCTCCGACAGCAGGGCATGCACCATGGCCGTCACGTCGGCGTTCGCCGCCACGGCGGCAAGACCGCCGGCCTCGTCCCCCTGCAGGGGAAGCAGCGCCGCGCCCTGGCGCAGCACGTGATCCAGCGCCTGGCGCGGGTCACCCGCCGCGCCGCCGGGCAGGTCGGTATACCATGCCGGAAGTGTGGCGGCCGCCCGCTCCTTTTCCCGCCGTATCATGCCCGACCAGTAGGCCGCCGCCGTGCAGCACGCCAGGGCCGCCATGGTGACCCGCGTCGACTGGTCCTGCTGTCCGGGGAGCAGCCTCTGGAGCATGGAAAGCTCCAGGGCGTGACGCAGGATCACCGCCGCGGCCTCGGGCCGGTTCAGGGTGTCCGGCCTCAGGGTGATCAGGCGCCCGTCGTCGGCGACGAATGGATGGGCGATCTCCGCATCGATCTGGAACGCAGTATCGGCGAGGAAGGGGCCCAACTCCGACCGCGCGCACAGGCGTTCCAGACTGCGCCGGGTCTCCTCGTCGCAGGCCCCGCGCAGGCGCACCGCGCGCGACCGTGCCTGGCGCAGGTACTCCGCCTGCACGGAGCGGCGCACCACCTCCCTGCCCCGGGCGGCGGCGCGTCGGTCCCGCCCGGGGTCAGTCGTCGAGGTCATAGCGTTTGCCGATCTGCTGTCTCATGAACTCCGCCGGATCCCCCGAGGCCGGTGCCGATGAGGTCACGCCGTAGAGCATGGCCGCGCCCCGCGCCTCCGCGGACAGGGGGGCGCTGCGCTCGGCGTCCACGGCCTCGCGCAGATCCCGCAGGAACGGCTCGACGGCCTGTTGGTGGTTGGGCGTGGCAATCATATGCAGGGAATCCGGCCGCCGCTGGCGGTCCATGCGCCACCCCGACCGCTCGAGGCGCTCGGCAATATTGAAGATGTCCAGTTCCCGCGCGCCGAAGGTAAACACGGTCATGTCAGGGCGGCCGATGACGTGCAGACCGGGGATCTCGTCGATGCCCTGCATCAGCCGCCGCGCCACATCCAAGGCGCTCCGGACGAGCTCGGTGTAGCCGTCCATCCCCAGGCGCATCAAGGCGGCCCACGCCGCGGCGATCGCACCCCCGGCGCGGGTGCCCGCCATGCCCGGCGATCCGTAGAGGCCCCCCGGCCAGTCCGCCGACACAAAGAATTGACGGGCCCGGAGCGCGGCCGTGCGGTACAGGACCACCGACGCGCCCTTGGCCGTGTAGCCGTTCTTGTGGAGGTCGGAGGAGATGGACGTGACGCCGTCCACGCTGAAATCAAACGCCGGCACGTTGCGGCCGAGACGGCGCATGAACGGCAGCACGAACCCGCCCAGGCAGGCGTCCACGTGCAGGCCGATGCCGTGGCGCGCGGCGATCCGTCCCATTTCCGGGATGGGGTCGATGACACCCTGGGGATAGCTTGGCGCCGAGGCGACGATGCACACGGTGCGCGGCGTGATCTTCGCCTCGGCGTCCGCGGTGTCGGCGCGGTAGTCCGGCCCCAACCGCACCGGCACCGGCAGCAGGTCGAAGTAGTGGGCCGCCTTGAGAAAGGCGGGATGGGCGGACTCGGGGACGAGGATCTCCGGCAACCCATCGCCCCGTCCCTCGGCGCGGGCCTGATCGCGATAGCCCTTCATGGCCAGCAGGATGCTCTCCGTCCCGCCGGAGGCCATGGTCCCGGCCTCACCCCCCCTCGCCCCCAGCAGGGACAGAGTCATGGCGACCACTTCGGCCTCGAGGCGGGCGAGACTGGGAAAGGCGGACGGGCTCACGCCGTTCTCGGAAAAATAGGCCCCGTAGGCCCGCTTCAGGAAGGCGTCGTGGGCGTCGCCGCCGTAATAGACCAGGCTCCAGCTGCGGCCGTGCCGCCAGTCAGCGTCACAGGCCTTGCGGGATTCGAGTTCGTCGAGCAGTTCCTGCTCGTCCCGGCCGTGGGCGGGAATGTCTGGAAGCGGACCGGTCATGGCTGTGTGACGTGCGGATTCGCTGATCGAATGGAATCGGACCCTCTATCTTATACCAGTTGCCCGCCGGCGGCCCTGCGCATCGAGGACGCCCGGCCCGGGCCCGTGCGGTGTCAGTCCGACAGCGCCTGTCCCGGCGCCGCGTCCGCCGCCAGCAGGCCCCGGTGTATAGCGTCGGCGTCAACACCCATGCCGTGGGCCATCGCCGCGGCGAACAGCGCCGGCAGGCATCCGGCGCCCGTCCTGTGCTCCGTCACCGCCGTCAGCCGCCGCCGGGTCCCGCCGCCGGCGAGCACCACGGCGGGCCCCGCCCCCGTCCTGTCGACAAACACCGCCTCGCCGCCCGCGGCCAGGTGTGCCTGCAGGGCGGCGCCGTCGGCGCCTTCGCTGACCAGCATCCGCCGCCGCGCCGGCCCCGCCTGTACAAGCGCCAGGCACCGGGCGTCGTCCGCGTTGATCGCTACCGCTTCCGTCGTCCGCTCCAGCACTTCAGTCATGACCTGCGCGGCCGCTTCGTCGGGCAGGTCGTGCGAGGACATATTCACGAGCGCGGCCACCGCATAGCGATCGCAGGGGTGGCCTTGTGACATGAGCGCCGCCGCCGGCGTTTCGATGACCGCCGCCTCCACGCCGGGGTCGGTCAACAGCACGTCCCGCGCCTGGCCGGCGCTCATGTCGCGATCCACCGCGAGTTCGTCGCCGATCCACACGCCCGCCGTGGTCGCCACGCCGGCTTGCATCCCCGCCACGCGCAGGATGCGGTGCAGCAGGCGGCCGGCCTCACCGGCCTCCGCCCCGCCGGCGACCGCCGCCGCGGGGATGCGTCCCGTGCCGCCATCGAACATGCCTCCGATGACTTCTTCGTAGATGTCCCGCTCCGGCTGGGCAAGGGAGTGGGAGATCAGGTCGGGCGAGCTGTTGACCTCAATGATCGCGGCGCCCACCTCCCGCCAAGACCGGGAGATGTCGGGGCACAGAAAATCGACGCCGCCGATGTCCAGCCCGACTACGCGGCAGGCCCTCTCCACCAGCCGGCGATTGTCCGGGTGCACCGAACCGGTGACGTCCACGGGGACCCCGCCCCTGACCACCGTCGGGCCCTCGCGCAGGGGCACGAAGCGTCCCGACTCCACCACCGACTCGCGGGTCAGGCCTTGCTTGCCCAGGACCTCATCGGCCTCTTCGTCCAGTTCCATGCGCATCAGACCGCCCTTTTCGGCCCCGCGCCGGGGATCGGTGTTGGCCTGGTCCACGAGGGCGCGGACCGAATCCCGGCCGTTGCCGGTCACGCCGCCCGGCACCCTGTGGGCGGCCGCCAGCAGACGGCCGCCGAACACCAGCAGGCGATGGTCGTTGCCCTCGAAAAACTGTTCCACCAGGACGGCACCGTACTGACTCGCCTCCCGGTAGGCGCGCCTGACCTGCTCGGCCGACGCCAGGCGCGTCGCCACGCCGATGCCCCGCTCCTGGTTCGCCGGCTTGACGACGACTGGATAACCGATGCGCTCGGCCAGGGACACGCACATCGCCTCCGACTCCACCAATCCGTAGCGGATCTTGGGAAAGCCGGCCCTGGTGAGCAAGTAGCGGGTCGCCGCCTTGTTCGACGCGATCTGCTGCGCGAGCGCGGGCGTGCGGTCCGTGTGGGTGCTGCACAGCCGCCGGGACTTGCATCCCCATCCCAGGTGATAGACGTCGTGGGTGAGCCTCAGCCAGGGAATGCCCAGCCTGTTGGCCGCGCCCAGCAGGCGGCGGGTATTGGTGTTGACCAGCGGGGAGGTGATGCCGCTGCCCGCCGTTTCAAAGTAATCCCTCAGGCCCGGGGCCGCCGCCGGGTCAATCCCCGACGAGGCGGCGGCGACGACGCGGTTGACGTAGTCGACGGCGCAGCGAAGGGTCACCTGGGCGAAGTCGGGATCGATGTAGGGCGCCGCCAGTTCGAACTGGTCCGTCGCGACGGCGCGCAGCGTCCCGTCGGTGGATGGGTTGCCGTATTCGTGCTGCAGCGACATCCATATCCACAGTATCAGGTCTGCGACAGCCGGGGCGTCCGCCTGCCCGCCCCGGTTCCAGCCCGTCAACCGCTCGTCACGATACCGCTCCCAATGCCCCACCCGCGACGGCACGCGGTTGCACAACCCGGCGTCGAGCGCGGACAGCATGGCGGCGGCCGCCGGCGCCGGCGCCGCGGGAAAGCCGAGCAGCGCGAGCACGGTGGGCTGGTCGAGCCCCCGGCTCGCGCCGAGCATGACCCGGATGCCGCTGATGGAAACGGTAAAGGGCAATGTCGAATCGGTCATCGTTATTGTTCTCCGGACAGCGGCTGTCCCGGGCGCGCCGTACACAGGGACTCGACCAAGGCTCGCCCGTCGTCGCACGCCGGTCGATGCGGCGTCTGCCGCCTGAACACCTTTTCCACCCGGCGCCCACGGGCGCCGGGAAAGCCGCGGAAAGTTTAGCGGCATGTTCGCGGGACGGGTTAGGCGAAGGAGATCATCCGCCGGCAATATATGCATGTCGCACTGACATTTTGGATCAGGTGACCGCCACCCAATCCCGGACCAGCCGATCACAACACCACGCCGGCCAATATAGCACAACACGCCGGGACGGGTGAAAACGCACGTCCCGGGACGGCCCCGGAACGTTCGGCGCCGGCGTCCGCGCCGACGGGGCGGCGTGCCCATATGTGCGGTTTTCTCTCTCCCTGCGGGTGCCCCCTGAATCGGCCTCGGTGCCCGCAACGGCGCAGGCCCAATCATCGCCGGCTCGACTCGGGGCCCGTTAAGGTTCCGCTAAGCAACGCATAAGGGACGATTAAGCTTGACGGTGTTAAATGATCTCCAGACAACGAGGAAAGCGAAACCCCGAATTCAATCTTTAACAGACACTGGAGAAACCGACATGAACTACGCAACCGACATCAGCAACACCACCGGCCGCGTCCTGCGCGCGGCCTCCGGCATCGGCATCGCCACCGTCGCCCTCACAGGCCTCTGGTCGCACCCTTGGGCCGTGTTCGCCCTGTCCACTGTCGGCGTCTACCTGACCTCCTCGGCCATCGTCGGCAGGGGCCTGTGGGACGCCTTCTTCAAGGGGCAGACCGATGACACCGCCAACGTCACCGCCTCCGAGCGTGCCGGGCGCGGCGTCACCGCCGGCGTGACCCTCGGCACCGTCATCAGCGGCGCCCTGATGCTCAACCCCATCGACATGTTCGTGCTGCTGCTGGTGGGCATGTACTCGGGCATGTCCGCCCTGATCGGCTGGGACCCGGTCCGCGCCCTGTTCGCCCGCCGCGAAACGGTGAACGAGGGCCTGACCCGGCCCATCCCCGTCACCGTCGGTCAGACCGGTCTGGGCGGCACCGGCCGGCTGGACGAGCACCGCGCGGCGTAAGCCAACACCCACCCTCCCGAGGAAAAATGTGCACGGTCCAGGCCGTGCACGTTTTTTTCCGCACCAACCGTCCCTATCGCTTAGACCCGCCTTTTCGCCCGCCAAAACGCACCTCTAAGCGCAATATCGGCCCTGTTTTCGGGCGAAAATACCGAAAATTCCCCGAGTTGCGCGGGTCGGACCCAGCCACAACTCTGCGCTCCACCATCGCATCGCAGCGGGGGTGTATTTGCTGCGATGGCGGCGCAATTCTGCGCGATTTCGTGGTAACCAGGGTGCGCCCATGGCTGCTGCCGGCCGGCTGTGAATCGCTCGTCGACTTGTGGGCAAAGGGCGTTTATTCTTCTTATACGCCCTGCCACTCGGCTCCGCGGTTTACCTGGGCCTGTTTACCCGGCTCGAGGGCGATGCCGGCGGCCGGGCGAAGCTGCGCAAGGGGGCGGGGCTGTTCGTCGGGCTTTACGGAGTCCTGGTTCTGGCGGGCGCCGCCAACGGCGGCACCGACCCCTTGCTCCGACACGGATTGCGCCGAAAACACCGGGCCTGCCCGGTTGCGCAGCATTTTTGCAAGGGGGACGACGTATTGTCTAACACGCAAACCGGAGAGCGCACGAGCCTCGACGAGCTCAACAGCATCGACAAGCTCTCCGCCGAGAGTCTCGGCGCCGGCATGATCGGCAATGTGCTCGAATGGTACGATTTCGGTCTCTATGGCTATCTGGCGCCGGTCATCGGCGAACATTTCTTCCCCTCGGACAATCCGGTCACCTCGCTGATCGGCGCCTATGGCGGTTTCGCCATCGGCTTTGCCGTGCGCCCCATCGGCGGCGCCGTGTTCGGCCATATCGGCGATCGCATCGGCCGCCAGACGGTGCTCATCATGTCGGTCGTCATGATGGGCGTGGCCACGACCCTGATCGGCTTTCTGCCCACCTATCAGCAGATCGGCATCTGGGCGCCGATCCTGCTTCTCGTCATCCGCCTGTTCCAGGGTTTCTCGGTCGGCGGCGAATTCACCGGCTCGGTCACCTATCTGATCGAGACGGCGCCGCGCCATCGCCGCGGCTTCGCCGGCAGCTTTGCCAATATCGGCTCGACCGGCGGCTATCTGCTGGCCGCGGGCCTCGCCGCTGGCACCGTGATGATGTCGCACAGCCATCCCGAATATCCCTGGATCTGGCGCCTGCCCTTCCTCGGCGGCGGGATTCTCGCGATCCTGGCCTACTGGATGCGCACGCGCCTGACACACACCGGCTATGAGCCGGAGCCCATCGCTGAAGGCGATCAGCCCGAGCTGCCGCTGAAGATGGCCTTCAAGCGCAGTCCGCGCATCATGATCCTGGCCATGATCTTCACCTGGGGCTATGGCGTGGCCGACTATCTGACCCTCGTTTTCCTGCCCACCTTCGCGAGCAAATTCGGCAGCATCGACAATGGCGATGCGCTGGCCATCAACACCGCGGCCGAGGCCGTGGCCATCATCGCCATTCCCATCGCCGGCTGGCTGACGGATCACGCCATTCGCCGCCGCTCCATGCTGATCCTGGCCTTCGCGCTGATCTTCTTCACGTCGATCGGCTTCTTCGAGCTCTCCGAAGGCCCCAGCCTGGAGCGCTTCGTCGTCGCCCAATTCGGCTTCGCCGTGTTCCTGGGCATGATCATGGGCACGGCCCCGGCCATGCTGGCCGAGCTGTTCCATTCCGAATTCCGGCTCTCCGGCTATTCGCTGGCCTTCAATGTCGGGCTCGGCTTCGGCGGCGGCACCGCGCCCTTGATCGCGACGGCGCTGATCGGCTTCACCGGCTACACTATGGCCGCGGCCGCCTATCTGATGATCGGCGCGGTGATGGCGATCGGCGCGCTCTATCTGATGAGCGACCGTAGCCGCGAGCCGCTGCACTGATCGCGCCCTACAATCCCCTCTCTCCCACCGGGGAAGAGGGAGCATTCTTGGCGATGTTTCATCCTCTGGCGGCGCGCCGGGATCGTACAAACCGATCAGATTGCGTGCCCAGCCGAGCGTCGCGATGTCGGCGATGGTGTAGTCCGCGCCCATGATCCAGTCGCGGCCGTCGAGCCGGTCTTCAAGCACACGCAGCAGGTGCTTGGCTTCGGCGGCATAGCGATCGCGCGGGGGCAGGATCAGGGGATCAGGGGATCTCAGGCAAGTCAGAGTACTTTAAATCCAAGTACTCTGACCCTTTGATTCCCGCATATGCCCCGGCATAATTCACACCGGGCTCTGCGCTGGCCTCACAATGACTTGTTCCAGGTCAGGATCAGGCCGGCTCCGGGCTCGCCGTTTCGGATGAAACCGGTATCCCATGAGAGGCCGAGCGTCAGCTCGGAATTCCATAGAAATCCGGTATCCAGACCGACGGTCGATGCCGCGCCGGTGGCACTCTTGAAAAAAAATCTGTTGGTATCGGTGACGGCACCGCGGTCCGCCCATATGAGCGTCTCGCGAAACTGCAGATAAAGGAAGAACGCGAGCTCGCGGCGGTATTGCAGCTCCGCCATGGCATAATTGGAAACCAGTATCTGGTTGTACATCGCCCCGGGGTAATCGACGCGGCTGAGGTCATCCGATTCGCTGGGAAGGGGGTCGCCGCCGATCCAGATGGCGTTGTAGCGGTCGGCGCTCTTACGGGGGGTCATACCGATGTGGACGCCGAAGAGCAACCGGTTCTTCTCAGACAGGCCCGGGATGCCGCTGACACCCGTGAAGTAGCCGTTGAACTGCAGATAGTCTGGGTGTCGTCCTTGCTGGACAGACCACCGGGAAGAGTGCCGAAACCCGCCCAGTGGTCGCGGTGCATGTAGTCCAGGTCGAACCCGGCGGCCATGCCCTCGTGAGGAAGTTCCAGCAGGTTGCGGCGCATCCCGTCATAGCGGCCGCGCAGTTTGAACCCGTACAACATGGTGTCGGGCGGCAGTACCAGGTTCGCCCCGGTGGCGCTTGTGCGTGCGGTATAAAAGTACCCGACCCGGCCGAGCAGCTGCAGCCTCAGGTCGTTATCCACCTGAAAGGGGGCCACCTTGTAGCGCAGCCCGGGACCCATAGAGGCGATGACGGTCCCCCACACGGCGTCGGAAGACTCGATCGCCTGGTTGTTGACCACCTCCCTCTGGCCGGTTGGGATCGTGTTGTTTTCGAACTGGCTCACCAGTTCGACCTTGCCGAAGCTCCTGTCATACTCCAGGTCGTTGACAAAGATGCTTATTACGTCACGTGTCCTGGAGGACCGCCACATCCGCTTGATGAAAAGCGCCCCGATCGGGGTGACGGAGGTGTCTCCCTGCTTGGGGGCGTAGAATACCCCGCCCAGCGTCAGGGCAGTCACCTGTCCGCGGTCCCGAGCCGGGATATCCACCGGTTGGCCCATGACGACGGCGTGAAGCGGCTCTCCGGCCAGGGGTGTGTGATATGCGGCGGTTTCGCCGGATTGGCTTTGTTGCGCGTCGGGGGCGGAGGCCTCACCCCCTTGATCGGCTTGGGCAAGGCCGTAATGGGTCCAGTCGGAACCCAACACGGCGCCGGCCATGGTCATCGATAAGAGCAAAATCCTTCCGTACGCCTTTGTCCATCCAGCCATAACGTGGTTTCTTCCTCCCAGTAAGGTCTAGCCCGGGAAAATGGGGCCGATGAGGAGGGATAACACCGGGATGGAGACTATTGCAAGTTCCGTGGCCGCAGGCCGGTGCCCGAACTCGCCGTGCCTCAACCGCACTTTGATGCAAGTCGCGGCCCGGGCCGCACGGCGAACCATCACTTGCTTTGGGTGATCGAGGCTCGTGTGGAGCCGTAGTGCCGTCTGCGGCACAAGCAGCCGAACCGGGGAAATGCGAGGACGGAATCTTGGGGGCGCACTGGCGGCGGGTCCACCGCCGCGGCGCCGGTCATCCATTCTCCGGAAGTGCCGAATCCCGTCGGCACTTTACGAACCGGCGCCGCGGTGCTGGAGCCCCTTTAGCGCGTCCCTTCTACCCCCTTTTAGAACCAGCGATGGTGGTGATGACGGGTGGTGCCGGTGCCCGGGGTAAAGGACACACCCCTCAGGACTTCACCGTAGCCGGCGGTCCGCACCGTCGTAAACCTTTCGCCCGCCGGGAGAGTGGTCCCACCGAGCGCATCGGTAATCTTGACGAGGCGGTTGGGGCCCGCCCCCTGGTCGCCGTTTTCGCTTACCGTGGAGGTGACCGCCCAGATCGAGACCGCCCCGTCTTTGTTCACACGACCGGTGATGTTGCGCAGCCCGTCGGTGGCGGCTGCCCGCCGGCTGTGACTCGCTCGTGGACTTGTGGGCAAAGGGCGTTTACTCTCCTTATACGCCCTGCCGAACGCGCGCGGCACCGAATGTGCTGTGCCGGGGCGCCCGGAAGTCATATTCTGTGCCCTGGCGACACACTCGAATGGATGACTCAATGCGAACGCGCTTGCGTCTCAACATACTGCTTCGCATCGCGGGCTTGCTGATGGCCTTGGTCATCGGCGGACGGGCGCTTGCGACGGGCGATGACTATACATCGGCGATACGCCTTGCGGTGGATCACTGGCTGACGGTACAGAGGCCGTCCGGTTTCCTACCCTATGGCTTCAATTTCCTGGAGGATAAGGCGTCCGAACCGGACACCATGTCGACCGCCAACCTCGCCCGGCAGGCAGGTGCCGCATCGGTGCTCGCCGATTATTACTCCTTCACGGGCGATCCGCGTGTACGGCCGGCGCTACAAAGGCTCCTCGCGGCCTTTCGCCACCATTCCTTGCCGATCGGAAAGAGCCGGATGCAAGGTCTGATCGAGAAGATGCGCCTTCTGTCCATGCCGGTCGGGCGCTACAAGCTCCGCAGCGTGCTGGAGCGGTGGGGCCTGCTTTTTGATAAACAGGGCCCGGGCATGGTGCTGTCGCCGAACTCGGATTACAGCGGCGCCTACACCGGAACGGTTGCCCTTGCGTTGCTGACGGAGCTGCGTTTCGAGCATACCAGTGGAGATTCGCGCTTTTCCAGTCTGGCGCAATCCTGGCTGGAGGGGCTCATGGAGCTCCGGATCCCAGGGAGGGGGTTCCGTGAATTCCCGACCTCGATCGACTCTGCGGCTTATGCCGATGGTGAAGCCTGGCTGGCGTTGGCCGAGTATCATGAGCTTTTCCCACAGGACAGGCGCGCAAATGACATGCTGGCCGACCTCGACGACAGCCTGATCAATATCTACGGCGGCGAATACAAGGTCGATTTCTATCACTGGGGTGCCATGGCTGCGGCGGCACGATATGCCGATTCGAAAGACATGAAATTTCTTGATTTCATCAAGGACCAGACAAGCGCATTCCTTGACCGCAAGCAAAAACCCAATAGTGAAAACACCTGCGCCTCTGTCGAAGGGATGGCGGACGCGCTGGCCGCGCTTGTCAGTGCCGGGCAGGGGGGCAGCGAGCTGTCCGGGCGGGCGCGGGCATGGATTGCGAGGGAGATGCGTAAGGCGCAGGGCCTGCAGATTCAGCCTGGCCAGAAGGAAATGGTGTTCGCGAATGCCCGCCTGGTTGCGCCGCGGCTGGAGGAGTTCGCCGGAAGTTTTCTCGCGGGTAGTGATGACCTAAAGACCCGGGTGGACTACACGGGCCATTGTGTTTCCGCGATGATAAAGTTGCAACGGCAAAACTGGACGTCGTCTAATAAATGACTGCGCCCTGATGTGTCGTGGCGGCGGTTATTTCTTCCTGCGCACCTTAGACAGCATCAACGCCACCGCGCCGATAGCGAGCAGGCTTAATGTCTCCGGCTCGGGGATAGTGTCGGGGATAGTGTCGGGGATAGTGTCGGGTGGGGAGGGAGCGGCGTACGCGGCCACCGGGGCTGCAAACAGCAAAAACAACGGAATAAGCTTTGTCATTGGTAAATCCTCTTGCGCGTTAACCCCAACAGGGATTGTCTGTTGTTAGTTCTTCCTTCGCCATGTCGAGAGCACTACCGCCACTGCACCGATACCGAACAGGCTGAGTGTGTCGGGTTCGGGGACAGGGAAGGTGTCGGCATAGGCAGCCACCGGGACTGCGAACAGGAGCAGCAAGTGAAGCAAGATGTTCATAGATGAACCTCATACATGAATGTGAATTAGAAAAATTGCATATTCTGCGCCAGAACATTTAAATGGCAGATAATCAAAAAATTAGACTCATCCACCGCTTAAACACAGCGAATCAGTGTAAAAATTTTCGACATCTCTCCCGAGAAAGCCGCCAGCCCACAAGTTCAGGCCGCATGCGGGGGATCAAGGGGTCTTTCAACATCCTGTTAAGGCAAAACCAGCCGCGCAAAAAAAAAGGCCCCGTCGTTGGACGGGGCCTTTTTCGCTTCCAGCCCGAAGACAGCACGGGCCGGGTCGCCTGCGGTGACGGCGGCCCTTACATCATGCCCATGCCGCCCATGTCCGGGGCGCCGCCGCCCATGGGGGTCTTGTCCTCCTTGGGCAGCTCGGCCACCATGGCCTCGGTGGTGATCATCAGGCCGGACACCGAAGCGGCGTTCTGCAGCGCGGTGCGCGTCACCTTGGTGGGATCCAGGATACCCATCTCCACCATGTCACCGAACTCGCCGGTGGCCGCGTTGTAGCCGAAGTTGCCTTTGCCGTCGGCGACCTTGTTCAGCACCACGGAGGGCTCGTCGCCGGAGTTGGACACGATCTGGCGCAGGGGCTCCTCCATGGCGCGGCGGGCGATGCCGATGCCCACGTCCTGGTCATGATTGTCACCCTTCAGGCAGGTGATGGCCTTCTGCGCACGGACCAGGGCCACGCCGCCGCCGGGAACGATGCCCTCTTCCACCGCCGCGCGGGTGGCGTGCAGGGCGTCCTCGACGCGGGCCTTTTTCTCCTTCATCTCCATCTCGGTGGCGGCGCCGACGCTGGATCACGGCCACACCGCCGGCCAGCTTGGCGACGCGCTCCTGGAGCTTCTCCTTATCGTAGTCCGAGGTGGCCTCGTCGATCTGCACGCGGATCTGCTTGATACGGGACTCGATGTCCGTCTTCTTGCCCTCGCCGTCGATGATGGTGGTGTTCTCCTTGGAGACCACCACGCGCTTGGCGGAACCCAGGTCATCCAGGCTGGTCTTCTCCAGGCTCAGACCCGACTTCCTCGGAGATCACATTGCCGCCGGTGAGGATGGCGATGTCCTGGAGCATCTGCTTGCGCCGGTCGCCGAAGCCCGGGCGCCTTGACGGCGGCCACCTTGACGATGCCGCGGATGGTGTTGACCACCAGGGTCGCCAGGGCCTCGCCCTCCACGTCCTCGCTGATGATCAGCAGCGGACGGCCGGCCTTGGCCACGCTCTCCAGCACCGGCAGCATTTCGCGGATGTTGGAGATCTTCTTGTCGTGACAGCAGGATGTACGGGCTGTCCAGCTCGACGGACATGTTCTGCTGGTTGTTGATGAAGTAGGGGGACAGGTAGCCGCGGTCGAACTGCATGCCCTCGACCACGTCCAGCTCGTTCTCCAGGCCGGAGCCCTCTTCCACGGTGATCACGCCTTCCTTGCCCACCTTGGCCATGGCATCGGCGATGATTGCGGCCGATGATCTCGTCGGCGTTGGCGGAGATGGTGCCCACCTGGGCGATGGACTTGTCATCGGCGCACGGCTTGGACAGCTTCTTCAGCTCTTCCGTCGCGGCGGCCACGGCCTTGTCGATGCCGCGCTTCAGGTCCATGGGGTTCATGCCCGCGGCAACGGCCTTGAGGCCCTCGCGCAGTATTGACTGGGCCAGCACGGTGGCGGTGGTGGTGCCGTCGCCGGCGATGTCGGAGGTCTGCGAGGCCACTTCCTTGACCATCTGGGCACCCATGTTCTCGAACTTGTCTTCCAGCTCGATCTCCTTGGCGACGGACACGCCGTCCTTGGTCACCGTCGGGGCGCCGAAGCTCTTCTCCAGCACCACGTTGCGGCCCTTGGGACCCAGCGTTACCTTGACCGCATTGGCCAGGGTGTTGACGCCGTGCACCAGGCGTTGGCGTGCATCGTCACTGAATCTGATTTCTTTCGCTGCCATGGTTGTATTCCTCTCCTATCGATTTTCACTATCTCTAACTTGATAACGGTACGGGGCGAATATGCTTACTTCTCGATCACGCCCATGATGTCTTCTTCGCGCATGACCAGGACTTCCTGGCTGTTCAGCTTGACCTCGGTACCGGAGTATTTGCCAAACAGCACCTTGTCGCCCACCTTGACGTCCAGGGCCCGCATCTCGCCGCTGTCCAGGAGCTTGCCCTTGCCCACGGCAATGCACCTCACCCTGAATCGGCTTTTCCGCCGCCGAATCGGGAATCACAATACCGCCGGGGCTCTTGCGCTCTTCCTCCGTGCGTCGAATGATGATGCGGTCGTGCAATGGACGAATGTTCATCGCTGTCTCTCCTATCCGGTTTTGCTCTAATTTAGTCCAAACAAATATTTAACAGGGCGTGAGGCCTTCACCCGCAAGACGCTTGTTAGCACTCACCTCTGCTGAGTGCTAACAATCTTACTAAGGAAATTCGGCCTGTCAAGACCTCAAATGCAGATCCCATGTGGAGAGCCGGGCGGGCTATTTTGATTTTTCCCGCGCGATACTCGCCTTCGATGACCGAGGGGCCTTGGCGGGGGGGCGTACGGCCGGGGGGGCCGCCGGCGACCCTGATGACCCCGCGCTTGAGCATCCAGATAATGAATCGGCGGCGAACCGGGGGAATCATCGCCAAAAAACCCAGAGTGTCGGTGAAAAACCCCGGTGTCAGCAGCAGGGCGCCCCCGATCAACAACGCCACCCCTTCCAGGGCCTCGATGGCGGGGACCTTGCCGTTCATCAGCATGGTGCGCACCCGGTTGAGGGTGGACAGGCCCTGGACCCGCATCAGCCACGCCCCCAGGACGGCGGTGAACACCACCAGCGCCACCGTCGGCAAGGCCCCGAGGACGCCCCCGACCTTGATCAACAGATAGATCTCGATCAGGGGGACGGCGAAAAACAGCAGCAGCAATATACCCATAAGTTACTCTCAAATGGTGGCAATCTGTCGAAAATCAATGGTCTTGACGGCTTTACCCTGCCTTTTGCCATGGGGTATGGTAGGAGAATGGAAACAGGCAACCAGATTGTCTTGTGCACGTGCCCGAGTGAAGAGGTGGCGCAGGAGCTGGCCGGCGCCCTGGTGGAAAAGGCGCTCGCGGCCTGCGTCAACATCATACCAGGGATACAGTCGGTGTATCACTGGGAAAACCGGGTGGAGACGGACCGCGAATGGCTGCTCGTCATCAAGGCCCCGGCACGGGCCTACCCGGACCTGGAGGCGGCCATCACCTCACTGCACCCCTATGAACTTCCCGAAATCATCGCTGTCCCTATTGTTGCGGGCTTACCTGCCTATCTGGCGTGGATGAACGAGCGCACAGGGAACTCGTCGCCCACCCGATGAACGGCATTGCGATGCACTTCACGCACGTAGACTGTCTAGAATAGAATTAAAAGTCAATTCTGGCGTGGGTGATCTTGCGTAATGACTGAGAGTGCGGGGTCGTTATGCCAAATGATGTATTGATGAAACTACTATTCTTTTTACTGTGCATCACGGGGGCCGTCTACCTCACCCACGCGCGGGCCGCCGAGCACGAGCCCGACGCCGCACCGCTTGCGCAGGCCTATGTCATCGACTGGAACTGGCTGCAGGTGGTGGCCCATATCCCCAAGGGCCAGCAGATCCCGAAAAAGAGCCTGGCCTTTGAACTGGCCACCGACGGCCTGAGCCTGGGCAAGCCCCGTCTTCCGGCCTCTGAGCAGGGCGTCTACCGGGGCACGGTCACGTTCAACCTGCCTGTGGACTATCACATCAAGCGCCCCCCCAGCGACCTCGGCGTCAACCTGCGCATGAGCTACACCCTGTGCATCGCCCAGGGGGATTGCTCGGCCCGGGCCAGCAAGGCCTTTCATCTGCTGATTCCGGCCGCCCGGCGCGATGCCACCGCCGGTCATGAGCCCCAGGGCAGCGGTTTTTCCGGCGTCCTGGCGGAGCTCGGCCACAAGCTGGGGCTCACCGGCGCCACCCCCCAGCGCCGCTTTCTGACGCCGGACCAGGCCTTCGCCTTGACCGCGACGGCCGCCGACGGCCGCACCATCGTAGCCAGCTGGCGCATCGCCGACGGCTATTACCTCTACCGCAAGAAATTTCACTTTTCCATACAGAAGGGTGACGGGGTCACCCTGGGTCAGGCGGTCCTGCCCCAGGGCAAGCCGAAAGTGGACGAGAACTTCGGCCGCCTGGAGGTCTATTATCATCAGGTGGCCGCCCGCATCCCCGTGCAGCGCAGCACCGCCGGCCCCGCCCACGTGGTCATGACGGCCCACTACCAGGGCTGCGCCGATGCCGGCTTCTGTTACCCGCCCATCACCAAGACCGTGGACTTCGACCTGCCTGCCGCCGGTGCCGGCCCCGCACCCGGGGGCGCGGGCGCCCCCGTCGCCCTGTCCGAGACCGACCGCATCGCCAGGTCCCTGGCCACGGACAACATGGGCATGACCCTGCTGACCTTTTTCGGCCTCGGCCTGTTGCTGGCCTTCACCCCCTGCGTGTTCCCCATGGTCCCCATCCTGTCCGAGCATCATCGTGGGACAGGGCCGCCACATCACCACCCGCCGGGCGTTTACCCTGTCCCTGGTGTACGTCCTGCCCATGGCCGCCACGTATACCGCCGCCGGGGTGGTGGCCGCGCTCCTGGGCAAGAACCTGCAGGCGGTGTTCCAGGCCCCCTGGATCATCGTCCTGTTCAGCGCCGTGTTCGTCGCTGCTGGCCCTGTCCATGTTCGGCGTCTACGAACTGCAGCTGCCGAGCAGCTGGCAGACCAAGCTCAAGAGCTGAGCCATCGCCAGCGGGGCGGGACGCTGTTGGGCGTGGCGGCCATGGGGCTGTTCTCCGCCCTGATCGTCGGCCCCTGCGTGGCCGCGCCCCTGGCCGGCACCCTGCTGTACATCGGGCACTCCCACAACGTCCTGGTCGGCGGCAGCGCCTTGTTCGCCCTGAGCCTCGGCATGGGCGCCCCCCTGCTGGCGTTCGGCACCTCGGCGGGCAAGCTCCTGCCCAAGGCCGGGCCGTGGATGACCGGGGTCAAGGCCCTGTTCGGCGTACTCCTGCTGGGAGTCGCCGTCTGGTTCCTGGGACGCATTCTCCCCGACGCCGTCACCATGGCCTTGTGGGCGGCGCTGCTGCTCGTCGCGCGGTGTACCTGGGGCTGTTTACCCGGATCGAGGGCGATGCCGGCGGCTGGGCGAAGCTGCGCAAGGGGGCAGGGCTGTTCGTCGGGCTTTACGGAGTCATGGTCCTGGTGGGCGCCGCCAGTGGCGGCACGGACCCCTTACAGCCCCTCAAAGGCCTCGAGCTGGGGCGGCCGGGCCGAATCCGGCGCCGCACCCATGAAGTTCGTCCGGGTGAAGGGCCCGCACGGCCTGATGCAAAAGCTGGCCGCCGCCCGCCGCCAGGGCAAGCCCGTGATGCTGGATTTTTATGCCGACTGGTGCGTGGACTGCAAGAAAATGGAGCGATCCACCTTTGCCGATCCCCGGGTCCAGGCGCAGCTGTCGCGCTACATCGTACTGCAGTCGGATGTGACCGCCTATGACCACAAGGACCAGGCCCTGCTCAACAAATTCGGCCTCCCGGGACCGCCCGCCATCCTGTTCTTCGGCCAAAACGGACAGGAGCGGCGCCGCGCCCGGCTGATCGGCTTTACCCAGCCTGACGCCTTCATCAAGCACATCCGGCAAGCCTCCCGTTCCTGAGCACGCGCCGGCCCCAGGGGTCGGCAGGGGGACGGCTGGCGCGGCGTGTCAACCGTCCGTCTTCCCCCCGCCCGTCTTCGTAAGAAGATATGGACAAATATTCGTACGACGTGCAAAATGTCGCAAATTATTGCCTATACATAGAACTAAGCGGCATTTTGCAGGGATTTGTTGCAATCGTTCCCAATTGGGTATGCCACGCGTGATCCAGGAATTCTAATAATATGGCCAAGATCTTGGTCCTCCACGGCCCCAACCTGAACCTACTGGGACAGCGGGAACCCGACTTGTACGGCCGCGCCACGCTGCAAACCATCAACCAACGCCTGGAGACCGTGGCACGCGACAAGGGACACGGCCTGGAGCACCTCCAGAGCAACGCCGAAGACCAATTGATCAACCGGATTCAGGACGCGAAGGCGGACGGGACCGATTTCATCATCATCAACCCCGCCGCCTTCACCCACACGAGCGTGGCCCTGCGTGACGCACTGAGCGCCGTCGCCATCCCCTTCATCGAGGTCCACCTTTCCAATATATACGCCCGCGAGGCGTTTCGCCGCCGATCCTATCTGTCGGACATCGCCGCGGGGGTCATCAGCGGCCTCGGGGCCGTGGGGTACGAACTGGCGCTGTTGGCCGCCCTGGATCACCTGGCGGCGAACCCGTGACGGCAAGGCCTCACAACCCCCTATGCACAGTTAACCGGAGCCCCCGTGAATGGACATACGCAAGGTAAAGAAGCTAATCGAACTACTGGAGCAGTCGGATGTTTCAGAGATAGAGATCCGGGAGGGCGAGGAATCCGTGCGCATCAGCCGCAACCATGCAGTGGGCGAGCCGGTCCGGGCCGCCCAAGCGGTTGCGCCCGCGCACGCTGCGGCCCCCGTGCCGCCGCCCGCCGAGGACAGCGCCCCGCCCGCCCAGCCGGAGGGGCACACCATCACCTCGCCCATGGTGGGGACCTTTTACCGCGCCCCCTCGCCCAGCAGCAACGCCTTCGTAGAAGTCGGCCAGCAGGTCGAGGTCGGGGACACCCTTTGCATCATTGAGGCCATGAAGATGCTCAATCAAATCGAATCCGATGCGGCGGGAACCGTGGCGGCCATCCTGGTGGAAAACGGCCAACCGGTGGAATACGGCGAACCGTTGTTCATTATTCAATAGACCCCCATGTTCGATAAGATCGTCATCGCCAACCGCGGCGAAATCGGGCTGCGCATATTGCGTACCTGCCGGGAGCTCGGCGTCAAGACCGTGGCCGCGCACTCGTCCGCCGACCGGGACCTCAAGCACGTGTTGCTCGCCGACGAGTCCGTGTGCATCGGTCCGCCCAACGCCTCCGAGAGCTATCTCAACATCCCCGCCCTGATCAGCGCCGCCGAGGTCACCGACGCGGTGGCCATCCACCCGGGCTATGGGTTCCTGTCCGAGAACGCCGACTTCGCCGAACGGGTGGAGCAGAGCGGCTTCGTATTCATCGGGCCGCGCTCGGAGACGATCCGCCTGATGGGGGACAAGGTGTCGGCCATCAAGGCCATGAAGGACGTGGGCATTCCCTGTGTCCCCGGCTCTGACGGCCCGCTGGGACAGAACGTGGATGAGAACCTGAGGCTGGCGCGGGAGATCGGCTACCCGGTCATCATCAAGGCCGCGGGCGGCGGCGGCGGACGGGGCATGCGGGTCGTCCACAGCGATGCGGCCCTGCCCAACGCCATCTCCCTGACCCGCGCCGAGGCCGCCAACGCATTCAACAATGACACCGTCTACATGGAGAAGTACCTGGACAATCCGCGCCACATCGAGTTCCAGGTCCTGGGCGACACCCACGGCAACTATATCCACCTTGGCGAGCGCGACTGCTCGGTGCAGCGGCGCCATCAGAAGGTGATCGAAGAGGCGCCCGCGCCACTGCTCACCGACAAGGTGCGCGACCGCATGGGCGCACTGTGCGTCCAGGCCTGCCGCCGGCTGGGCTACGTGGGGGCGGGGACCTTCGAGTTCCTGTATCAGGACGAGCAATTCTATTTCATCGAGATGAACACACGGCTGCAGGTCGAGCACCCGGTGACGGAGATGACCACCGGCGTGGATATCGTCAGCGAGCAGCTGCGTATCGCCGTCGGCGAGCGCCTTTCACACCGTCAAAAGGACATCGAGATTCAAGGGCACGCCATAGAGTGCCGCATCAATGCCGAGGACCCCCGCACCTTCACGCCCTCGCCCGGCAGAATCACCCAATACCATGCCCCCGGCGGCCCGGGGATCCGCGTCGATTCGCACATCTACAACGGCTACACCGTCCCGCCCTATTACGACTCACTCATCGGCAAGGTGATCGCCCACGGCGACAACCGCACGTCGGCCCTGGCGCGCATGCGCACCGCCCTCGTCGAAATGGTCGTCGAGGGGATCGAGACCAACAACTCCTTGCATCGCGAAGTGTTGCACGACACCGCCATGCAGCACGGGGGCGTGAGCATCCATTACCTGCAGAAAAAGCTCGAGCTCTGACATCGCGCTTTGGCGGTCCACCGCCGTTGACGCGTATACTTGCCGTCATTGGCACTGGCTCACTGTTGCAGTAACGCCAATGCGGCGACATCCGTGACAGTGACTCACAGGGGCGTTGCTGTGACGTTCTTCGCGCCTCACGGCGAGACATGATGGACTGGATCAGGATCACACTGGATACACGTGCAGAGCACACCGATCTGCTGAGCGACTGCCTGACGCAGGCCGGCGCCATCGCCGTCACGCTGAAAAGCGGCGGCGAGACGGCCCTGTACGAGCCCGCCCCGGGAGAAGTCCCCCTGTGGGGGGAAATCCAGGTGGAGGGGCTGTTCGAACCGGGCACGAACGTTGAGGCCGTGATACAACACCTGCGGGACTGCGCCGATGACGCTCAGATCATCGGGCACCACAGCGCCTCTTTGGCCGATCAGCCCTGGGAGCGGGCCTGCCTGGATGCCTTTCACCCCACGCGCTTCGGCGACAGGACCTGGATCTGCCCCAGCTGGGAGAACGCCCCCGCCGACCCCGATGCAGTCATCATTGATCTGGACCCTGGACTGGCCTTTGGAACGGGCAGCCATGCAACCACCGCCCTGTGCCTGGAGTGGCTCGATCGCCATCCGATGGCCGGTCTACGGGTCATCGACTACGGCTGCGGCTCGGGCGTGCTGGCCATCGCCGCCGCCAAACACGGGGCGGCCCGTGCATGGGCCGTGGACCATGACCCCCAGGCCCTGGCGGCGACCGCCGCCAATGCCCGCAAAAACCGCGTCGAACAGATCATCACCCCCTGCCCGCCCGAGCGGCTGGACGCCCCGCCGGCGGATGTCCTGCTGGCCAACATCCTGGCCGGCCCCCTCATGGCGCTTGCCCCTCGGTTCGCCGATTCGGTACGCCCGCAAGGGACCATTGTCCTGTCGGGCGTGCTGGCGGATCAGGCCAGGGCGCTCACCGAAGCGTATCAACCCTGGTTCCATATTACCGCCACCCTGGAACGGGACGGCTGGCTGCTGGTCGAGGGCCGGCGATGGGCCGGGCGCGGCGATTGACTCGTTGATCTGTATAGGAAATCGCCGCCATCATGTACACCCAGTGCCCCGCCTGCCATACCGTGCTCACCGTCACCCCGGCCCAGCTGGCGGCGGCCCGCGGCACCGTGCGTTGCGGCGCCTGTCAACACCCGTTCAACGCCCTGGACCGCCTGGCCGCGACGCTGCCTCCCCGGGCGAGGGCCGCGGCACAAGCGATGCAGTCCGAAGCGAAGGCGGCGGCCCCCGCCCCGCGCGAAAACCGCTCGGCCGAGGAAGCGGCGCCCATGCCCGCGGCCAGCTCCGTGTATTTCCCGCCGCCGGCCCGGGGCAAGTCCCGTGCACCGCACCCGCTCGCCACATTGGCATGGACCGTCGGCATTGTGATCGCCTTGGGCGTACTCGTGCTGCAGTATGCCTACTTCATGCGCAATGACCTGGCCCGATACAGCCAATTGAGACCGTGGCTGGAACAGTTGTGCCGTGTCGCGGATTGCCGGATCCCCCCCCAGCGGGATGTGGCCAGGATCGCCGTGTTGAACCGGCAAGTCATTGAAGATCCGAGCGCACCGGGGGCGCTACTGGTCCGCGCCACCATCGAGAACCAGGCGCCCTTTGCCCAGCCGTATCCCATCGTGCAACTGAGCCTGTCGGACATCAACGGCCGGCTGCTCGGCCGCGGGCGCTTTACCCCGCAACAGTATTTGGTCAAGAAGGACTTACCCGCTCAGTTGCCTTCGCGCACGCCGATCGAGATTCGATTGAAGATCGCCGACCCTGGCAGCAACGCCGTTAATTTCGAGTTCACCTTTTTGTAATCCATGCCCCGTTACGGCATCTTTATCCGGCTCGGATAAAGATGTATATTGTAGCCTCCTCGTTGGTTGTGACGATCCCACTTTGAACAATTTGCAAGCTGCCGCCGCATGCAGATAGGACACTATACACTCCGCAATAATCTCGCCCTTGCCCCCATGGCGGGCGTGACGGACCGGCCGTTCCGGCAGTTGTGCAAGCGCCTCGGCGCGGGCATGGCCGCCTCGGAGATGGTGTCCTGCAATGCCCAGTTATGGGGCAGCGACAAGACACAGAGGCGCATCGATCACGACGGCGAACCGGAGCCGCGTATCGTGCAGATCGCCGGCGCCGACCCCGGGCTCATGGCCCGGGCCGCCCGCTACAACGTGGACCGCGGGGCCCAGATCATTGACATCAACATGGGATGCCCGGCCAAGAAGGTGTGCAACGTGATGGCCGGCTCCGCCCTGTTGCGGGATGAAGCATTGGTCGCGCGCATCCTGGAGGCCGTCGTCAATGCCGTCGACGTGCCGGTGACCCTCAAGATCCGCACCGGGTGGGACACGGATCAGCGCAACGGCATGACCGTTGCACGCATCGCCGAGAGCGCGGGAATTCAGGCCCTGGCGGTCCACGGCCGAACCCGCGCCTGCGGTTACAGCGGCGAGGCCGAGCACCATACCACGGCCGCCATCAAGGCGACGGTGAACATCCCCGTGATCGCCAACGGCGATATACGCACGCCGCGGCAGGCCAAGGCCGTGCTGGACTACACGGGAGCCGACGGGTTGATGATCGGCCGCGGCGCCCAGGGCCGGCCGTGGATCTTCGGCATGATCGAACAGTACCTGACGACGGGAACCCTGCTTCCCGAGCCCACCTACAGCACGATCAGGGACCTTATGCTTGAACATCTCAACCACTTGTATGAATTTTACGGGGAACACAAGGGTGTGTTGATCGCCCGCAAACACATTTCTTGGTATAGTAAGTCACGACCCGGCGATGCCGAATACCGGCGACGGGTTAACCAAGCGCCGTCGGCAAAATTACAATTACAAATGACCCGGGATTACTTCGACCATCTCGCGGTTAACAATTTGGGGATCGCCGCATGAGTCTATCCACTGCTCCAGATACTCCGCCGCTTACCGTTGTCTCGAGCCTGCCCGACCAGGAACGCCGCAAGAAACCCCTATGCGACTGCGTGCGCTCGAGCCTGATGCTCTACCTAAAGGACCTCAACGGGCACGCGCCGCAAAAACTCCATCAGATGGTCATGGGCGAGGTGGAGCGACCGCTGCTCGAAATCGTCATGAACTACGTCGAGGGCAATCAGACCAAGGCCTCCCAGATTCTCGGCATCAACCGCAGCACGTTGCGCAAGAAGCTGACCCAGTACGGGCTCGGCTGATGCCCGTCTACGATCGATGCGGGCGGGCCTGCAGCGGGGCCGGGCGTCAACGCGCGTAACACGGCGTTTGTAATTCAATAACAGGGGGTTCGAGCACACCCATGGGGAAAATTACACGGGCGCTGATAAGCGTCTCGGATAAGACCGATATTGTCGCCTTCGCCCGTGGGCTGCGCGAGCGCGGCGTGCAGATCCTGTCCACCGGGGGGACCGCCAAGCTGTTGCAGGCGCAAGGCATCGACGTCATAGAGGTAGCCGACTACACCGGCTCCCCCGAGATCATGGACGGCCGGGTCAAGACCCTGCACCCCAAGATCCACGGCGGCGTGCTCGGACGGCGCGGGATCGACGACAAGGTCATGGCGGAGCACCATATACCGCCCATCGACCTGGTGGTGGTCAACCTCTACCCCTTCGAGCAGACGATCGCCCGGCCGGACTGCGACCTGGCCACCGCCATCGAGAACATCGACATCGGCGGCCCCACCTTGCTGCGCGCCGCGGCGAAGAATCATGCCCACGTCACCGTCGTCACGGACCCCGGCGACTATCCGCGGGTCAGCGAGGCCCTCGCCGCCCACGACGGCCGGGTGGACGATGCAACCCGCTTCGCCCTGGCCGCCAAGGCCTTTGCCCACACCGCGCACTACGATTCGGTGATCGCCGACTACCTGGCAGGGAAAAGGGAAGGCGCGGCGGACGAATTTCCGCAGACCCTCAGCCTGCGCTTCACCAAGTCCCTGGACCTTCGCTACGGCGAGAACCCCCATCAGCGCGGCGCGTTCTATACAGAGCAGCCGCCCGTCAAGGGCAGCCTGGCGGCGGCGGGCCAACTCCAGGGCAAGGACTTGTCCTACAACAACATCGCCGATGCCGACGCCGCCCTGTCGTGCGTCAAGACCCTGACCGAGGGACCGGCCTGCGTCATCGTCAAGCACGCCAACCCCTGCGGGGCCGCCCTGGGGGAGTCGCCGGCCCAGGCCTACGAGCGCGCCTACACCACCGACCCCACCTCCGCCTTTGGCGGGATCATCGCCTTTAACCGCCCCCTGGACGGGGAGCTGGCGCGGCTCATCCTGGAGCGCCAGTTCGTCGAGGTCATCGTGGCCCCGGGGGTCGATGAACAGGCGCGCGGGGTATTGGCCAAGAAACCCAATGTAAGGGTCTTGAGTTATGAGCTCGACGGCCCCGGCGACATGGGCTGGGACTACAAGCGGATCACCGGCGGCCTGTTGGTCCAGCAGCGGGACGAGGCCACCATCGACGCCGCGCAACTAAAGACCGTCACCCGCCGCGCCCCCGACGAAAGGGAGCTGCGGGATCTGCTCTTCGCCTGGAAGGTGGCCAAGTTCGTCAAATCCAACGCCATCGTCTTCTGCAAGGACGCCATGACCGTGGGCATCGGCGCCGGCCAGATGAGCCGTGTGGACAGTTGCCGGCTGGCCATCATGAAGGCCCATGACGCGCACCTGGAGACCAACGGGGCGGTGATGGCCTCGGATGCCTTCTTTCCCTTCCGGGACGGGGTCGATGTGGCGGCGCAGGCGGGCATCCGCGCGGTCATCCAGCCCGGCGGCTCCTTGCGCGACAGCGAGATCATCGCCGCGGCCGACGAGCACCAGATGGCCATGGCCCTGACCGGCGTGCGCCACTTTCAGCATTGAGTGTGGCGGCGCGGATCACGCACCCGTCACCCCCTTCGATGACCGCCGCGCGCCGGCGGCGCCGGTAGCCCGCCACCCATAGCGACATCAGCCCCGCCATCGCGCTCAGGGGTCCCATGGCGCCCCCGCCGCCTCCGGCCCCGCTGGGGGTCCCGGCGTTGGACGGCGCCTCGGCAGCGGTGGACACCGGCAGGGCCACAGCGACGCCCAGGGGGTCGCGAATGACCCCTGCCGACGGGTTGCCGTCGAAACCGTCGTTATCACCCAGAGTCAGGGTGACAGTGTTGTGTTGGCGGTCCAGTACCGCGCCGGGCAGGTTCCGCCACCGCCCGCCGCCGTCCTGCTTCCTCACCAGCGCCCCCGGCGGGACCGCCACGCCGGCGGGCAGGGTCACGGTCACCTTCACCTGAGCCGCCGTGGTCACCACGCTGTAATCCAGCAACCCGAACGGATACCCATAGCCGCTGTCGCCCTTCGCCGCCGACGCCTTGTCGTACAGAGGGATGCCATAGTCACCGTTCAGCCGCCCGCGCAGGGCGGCGCCCGGGCCCGTCTCGATGGCTATGCGCCGCCCGGCCAGCCCGGCGAGGCCGAGCCGTGCCGCCGCCGGCCGGGAAACCACAAACACCAGGCGGGCGGGGTCCGCGGCGGCCGCGCCATATTCCAATGCATCGATCACGCGATCGCCGTCCCGGTCGACGGGGGCCAGGGGGTTGCCCGCCTCCAGGGCGTCACCGACGCCGTCACCGTCGGTGTCGCCGCCCGCCGCCGCCGGGTCCAGGCCCATGGCGGACGCCTGAGCGTCGCTGAGACCGTCGTGGTTGGTGTCCGCCACGCCGGCCGGGTTCACCGTCACGGGCAATACCGAGACATCCGTGTTGCCGCTGGCATCCGTTACGGTCACCGTCACCAGCTCGGTGCCCGGGGTCGACGCCGTGTAGGTGAGGACGTCGCCGCTGAAGGCGGCCTGCCCCAGGGCAGCGGGCGTAACCCGGTAGGCGTCCCTTTCACCGCGGGGGGCGGCATCCGGGTCCACCACGCCGAAGGTCACACGGACCGTGGCCCCCTCCATCAAGAATCAGGCCGTTGACCCCGTGACTGACCAATGCGGGATTGTCGACGCCCCCCGCAATGTCGACGGCTACCGTCACGGGCGGGGAGTAGGCGCGCCCGTCCCACACCCGGTAGGAAAAAGCGTCACGGCCCGTGGCGCCCGACGACGGCGTATAGACAAAGCGCCCGGTGTCGGGAGTCAAGGCGACGGTTCCCTTGAGCGGCCCCGCCGCAATGGAATACGTCAATGCATCCCCGTCCACATCTCCCGCCGCCAACCGGCCCCGGTAGGCCTGGCCGGCCGCGGCGGTAAAGTGTGTCGCGGCGGCCAGCGGCGGGTCGTTGACCGGGCGGATATCCACCGCCACGGTGGCGATGTTCGAGGTGGCGCCGCCGCCGCGCACCCGGAAGGTGAAACTGTCGCGGCCGTTGGCATTGGCGAAGGCGGTATAGGTAAATTGCCCCGTCGCGGCATCGGTGATGACCGCGCGGCCCTTGCTGCCGTTGGTGACGATGGCATAGCTGAGGCCCGCGCCGCCGGGATCGGTGGCGGCCAATGCCCCCGCGTAACCGCTGTCCTCGTCCAGGGCGATCTGCTGGTCCGCGGCCACGGGCCCGACCGCGCCGCCGGTGACCGTAACGGTGACGGCATCGTTAGACGTCAGCCCCACGTCATTGACCACCGTCAAGTCGAATGTCAGCACACCCGCGCTGCCCGGCGCCGCGAACGAGGCCGAGGCCGTATCGCTGTTGATGATCGTGACCGGGGGCCCGGCCCGCTGGGACCAGCGGTATTTGGCGATGGCGCCATAGGGAGCGGTGCTGCGGCCGCCGTCGAGGACGACCTGCGCGCCGGCCTTGACCACCTGGTCAGCACCCGCGTTGGCCGCCGGCGGGGTCGACACGCCGCGCACGGCGTCGGCCCCGTCGAGCAGACCCGCGCCGCACCGGGACGGATCGCAGTCGGCACCGGTCCCCGAGGGAAACGGGCGCGCTGCGCCCTGCAGCTTGGCCAGTACCGTGGCCGGCGACAGCAGGGCATGGGTCAGGGCGTAGTTCGCCGACAACATCAACGAGACCGCGCCGGCCACATGGGCGGTGGCCATGCTGGTGCCGATGTAATAGCCGTAGCTGTTGTCGTCCAGGGGCCCCCGGGTGCCGCGGTCGAGGGTGGAGTAAATCCCGCTGGTGTCGCCCCCGGGGGCGCTGATCGCCACGGCGCTGCCGAAATTGCTGTACGAGGCCTTGCCCCCGCCCCGGTTGTCGGCCGCCACGTCAATCACCCCCCGGCAGTTGCCGGGATGATACTGACCGGCGTCCTTGTCGTCGTTGCCTGCCGCGACCACAATCACGGCGCCGGCGGCGGCGGCCTCGTCAATGGCCTGTTGCTCGGCGTGACTGCAGGGGCCTGCGCCGCTCAGGCTCAGATTGATGACCCGGGCGGGGTGGGTGTTGTCCGGGACGCCGGACACCGGCAGCCCCGCCGCCCAGCGGATGGCGTCGACGATATCCGAGGTGTAGCCGCCGCACTTGCCCAGCACCCGCACGGGCAAGAGCCTGGATGTCCAATTGACCCCCGCCCCGCCCAGGTTATTATCGGTCAGGGCGGCCAGGGTGCCGGCCACGTGGGTCCCGTGCCAGGTACTGTCCGTGACCGCGCAGCCGCTGAAATAACCGCCCGCGGCGCCCGTGCCGGCGCTCTCCTCCGAGGTGATCCAGTCCCCGGGGTCACGGGGGTCGGCGTCACGTCCGTCCCCGTCGTTGGCGGTGCGCGCATCGGAGATGAAGTCATACCCTCCCAGGGTGCGGCCGGCCAGGTCCTTGTGGGGCAGCACGCCCGTGTCCAGAACGGCGATGACGATGGCCGGGTCGCCGGTGGTCACCGCCCATGCCCCCGGCAGGTCCGCGCCGCCCGTTTCCCCCTGACTCGGGCCTTTATAGTGCCACTGACGGCTGTAACCCGGGTCGTTGGGCACCGCGCTTGGATAGACCATGCGGTCGGGCTCGGCATATTGCACCCGGGGATCGTCGCGCAGGCGCTGGGCGATGCCCTCCACCTCCGACAGGGGCAGCTTATCGGGCAGGGCGAGGACCTGGCGCCCGTCGGCCAGGGAATGGAGGCGTCTCAAGGGGGTCCCGGCGGAAACCGTCATGCCCTGCAGGGAGTCCACGGTGAGCCCCTGGGCGCTCACCCCCCGGGACGACGGTTTCAGCGTAACGATGAGGCGGTTGGTATACTGTGGCTGCGCGGCCGCAGCCCCCATGCCGTCCCCTTGTGACAGGGGCGCATAGACAACGCCGCAGACCAGGCCGATAACCAGTAACAGGCCGAGGCGCACCCCTTTGAGTGAGCCGGCGCCCTGGCGCGGGTAGCGGTCTGCATATGAGTGACGGCCTCGCTTAGAACCCATGGATTTCCATCGAAAAAGAACGGCTTCCGTGCCGAATGATCCCTTGCTCTGTCCACTTGCCGGGGTTATCGACCGTCGGGGGAAGATCTTTTGTGAGGGTTTTCAACGAGCGCGGACGGCAGGGCCCGCAGCCGCCGATCGGGGCACAGGGCCAAGGATGCTGCATGGGGGGCGCCAAAAGCGGTATAGTTCTCACCCCGGCCCGGCTTTTGGGCCGGCCGGATTAATTCAAGGGGGGCGACATGAAGATCTTGGTCATCGGCGGCGGGGGGCGTGAGCACGCCCTGACGTGGCGCCTGGCGCAATCACCCCGGGTCACTCATCTGTATGTGGCACCGGGCAACGCCGGCACGGCCCGGGAGCCCAAGGTCGAGAACGCCGCCGTGGCCGCGGACGATATCGACGGCCTGTTGGCGTTGGCACGGAGCCGCGGGGTGAACCTGACCGTCGTCGGGCCCGAGGCGCCTCTGGTGGCGGGCGTCGTCGACACCTTTCAGGAAGCCGGCCTGGCGTGCCTGGGACCGACGGGCTATGCGGCGCAGCTGGAAGGCTCCAAGGCCTTCAGCAAGGACTTCATGGCCCGTCATGGTATTCCCACCGCGGCCTACGGCACCTTCGCCGACGAAGACCAGGCGCTGGCCTTCCTCGATCACCGGGCCATCCCGGTGGTCATCAAGGCCGACGGCCTCGCCGCAGGCAAGGGCGTGACCATCGCCCATGACCGGGACGAGGCGGTTGCCGCGGTCAAGGACATCATCAGCGGCCGGGCATTCGGACCCGACAATCGGCGGGTGGTGATCGAAGAATACCTGGAAGGGGAAGAGGCCAGCTTCATCGTCCTGGCGGATGGGGAACATGTGGCACCGCTGCCCAGCTCCCAGGATCACAAGGCCCGGGACGACGGGGACCGGGGCCCCAATACCGGCGGCATGGGGGCCTATTCCCCGGCGCCGGTGGTGACCGCGGAGCTGGAGCGGCGCATCATGCAGGACATTATCGAACCGACGGTCAGGGGCATGGCGTCGGAGGGTCACCCCTATACCGGGTTCCTTTATGCGGGCCTGATGATCACCCCCCAGGGGGAGCCCAAGGTGCTGGAGTTCAATTGCCGGCTCGGCGACCCCGAGGCCCAGGTCATCATGATGCGCCTGAAGTCCGACCTGGTCACCCTGCTCGAGGGCGTGGTCAATCGGCGTCTCGACCGCACCCCCGTGGAATGGGACCCGCGCCGGGCCCTGGGCGTGGTCCTCACCGCGGGGGGATACCCCGATGCGTATAATAAGGGCGACGTCATCGACGGGCTGGCCGAGGCGGAGGCCGCGGACCTCAAGGTCTTCCATGCGGGCACACGCATCGAGGACCGCCGGGTGGTCACCGACGGGGGGCGGGTGCTGTGTGTCTGCGCCCTCGGTGACAACGTGCGGCTCGCCCAGGCACGGGCCTATCAGGGCGTGCGCCGGATACGCTGGCCGGGAATGTACTACAGGACCGACATCGGTTACCGCGCCGTGACGCGGGAGACGGGGGCCGCGTCGGAACCGTGAGCGCGGCGGCATCCGATCCCCATGAGCAAGATGGATCATCCCAAATAATGAAAAGGAGGGACCATGGATAAACCCTTTGTTGCAGTACTGATGGGCTCGGACTCGGACCTGCCGGTGATGGAGGCCAGCCTCAAGACCCTCGCCTCACTGGGCATCCCCTATGAGGTCAAGGTCACGTCCGCCCACCGCACGCCGGATAACACCCGGGTCTATATCAACGACGCCGATGCCCGCGGCTGCGCCGTGTTCATCGCCGCGGCGGGCCTGGCGGCGCACCTGGCCGGAACGGTGGCCGCCAACACCCTCAAGCCGGTGATCGGCGTGCCCCTGGCCGCGGGATCACTCAAGGGCATTGATTCCCTGCTGTCCACGGTCCAGATGCCGGGCGGCGTGCCCGTGGCCTGTGTCGCCATCGGCGATGCCGGCGCCAAGAACGCGGCCTTCCTCGCCGCGCAGATACTGGCCGTCGCCGATACCGAGCTGGCTGCCCGCCTCAAGAAAAGGCGCCAGGAAGCCGCCGAGAAGGTGCTGTCCAAGAACAGCGCCCTGCAAAAATCCCTTAAGGAGTAACCGCGCACCATGCCGCACTGGCGCGTCCGGCATGCGGCCCGTGTATTGAGGTCGGGGGGCGTCGTCGCCTATCCCACCGAGAGCGTTTTCGGGCTGGGCTGCGATCCGTGGAACCCGTATGCCGTCCTGCGACTGCTGCAGCTCAAACGGCGCGCATCGGCCAAGGGGCTGATCCTCATCGCCGCGGACTATCAACAGCTGGCCCCTTGGCTCGGCGCAGCCGACGAGGCCCTGCGGACAACACTCACCCGCCGGCGGCCCCGGCCGGTCACCTGGCTGGTAGAGGCACCGGCCGTGCCGGGCTGGATCCGCGGCGAGCACCCCAAGACCGCCGTGCGCATCGTGAATCACGATATCGCCGCGGCCCTGTGCCGGGCCTTCGGCGGCCCCATCGTTTCCACCAGCGCCAATATAAGCGGCGGCCCGCCGGCCCGCACGGCCCTGAAGGCGCGACTGCTCTTCGGCAACCGGCCGGATTACATCCTGGCCGGGCGGGTGGGCCCGTTTGACCGGCCGAGCGAAATCCGCGACGCCGAGAGCGGACGGGTCCACCGCCGCTGAGTTTGATCCGGTGACGGCAACAAAAGATGTAGGTGCCGAGTTCGATTTACTCCGGGGCCAAATACTGCTATCTTTTTTTCGGATCCGCATGGCATTGCCGGCCCGCAACGTCCCCGTTGCGCGGCGCCGGTGACAATTGCGCTGTTCCCACCTTCGACCAAACTGGCAACAATTGCCCGCGAAGAACCGATTCACCTTTCTTGAAACAGGGGAGGCCCGTTAAAGATATGTCCATTGTAAAAGACCTGGTAAAAGCCCTCGAGGCCATTGATGACGCGACAGGCCTGAATCTCGATGCAAGCCTGTACAACCACGGGCGCAGCCTGATCCTCAAATCGAGCTTTCTGCATGACAATAATATCCGCAATATATTCGTAACCGTCTCCCTCGATGAGATCAAGGCTGCCGGGGAAGAGATCGACAAAGAGGTCATCTCGAGAATCCAATACGAGATGAAGCTGCCGTAAATCGCCGTGGGCCGCTAACGGCCTGTCGACGGCTTCAACCAAACCTATCCCGAGCCGCGACCTGTCTTGAAGCGTGACACTGGACGGGTCGCACGGGGGACGGGTTCCCGCTGGCCGATTGGCCATCGGGGTCGTCCCCCGATTTTCCGCCCGCCTTCCTCCTGCCCGGTCTTTCCCCGTCAACAAAGGACGTAGTGATCAATGAACAACAGCCCCGACAATCATGTTATTGTTACCGATATCAGAATGTCATTCATGTCGATGGTCATCTTCATGGTCAAGTGGGTCATTGCCTCCATTCCCGCGTTCATCATTTTGTCGATCGTCGCCAGTGTCATGATGACGGTACTGGGAGGACTGATGGAGGGCATGGGTCACCACTGACCCGCGCCCGCGGCGGCCCAATCCTGCGGGGGCCTTCACCTGACCGCGGAAATCATAGAGCAACCCAACGGAGAAACATCATGCCCAAGGCAAGTGCAAGACATATCCTGGTGAACAGCAGCGACAAATGCGAAGAACTCAAGCAGCTCATCGAGGGCGGCGCCGACTTCGCGGAGATCGCCAGGCAGCATTCCACCTGTCCGTCCGGTAAGCAGGGCGGCGCCTTGGGGGAATTCGAGCCCGGGTTAATGGTCAAGGAGTTCGACGAGGTCGTTTTCAGCGCAGAGTTGCACACGGTTCACGGACCCATCAAGACCCAGTTCGGCTATCACTTGCTGGAGATCACCGATCGCACCCAATGACGCCGCCGACGGGCCGGCGCCATCCGGGGGCTCGATGCCCCTTCCTAGGGAACCTCTGCACAGGTCGATCAAGGGGATGATCACAAGGCGCAAAGGGGCGAGGAAGCGCAGTTTACACGTAGTAAATGAGCATTCCGAGCCCCTTTGCAACGCCGTGAGCGCCGCTTCAGCGGCCTGTGCAGAGGTTCCCTGGGCATGGTCCCTGGTTTCATTCCGTCTGCAAAGGCGCCACGGAGAGGTGCTCCATCCGTTCGGCGAAGACGCCAAAGGTCGGCTCGTATACACCGACGACGGGACCTTCTGCGCTCAACTGGTGCATGCCCATCGCGCGCCCTCGGCCCCGATCCGAACCAGTGCAGCCCGGCTGAAACGGAACGCTACTTCAAGGGGTGCATCTCGTACTTCGGCGCCTACGAGCTCTACTCCCGGGCGGGCCTGGTCATCCATCACGTGGAGGGCGCCCTGCATCCGAACTGGGAAGGCCGCTCATTCAAGCGGTACTATGCCCTATCCGACGGCCTGCTCACCCTGAAGACGCCATACATCGCATGGGACGGCGAACACCGGCTGGTGGGCACCATCGTCTGGAGACGCCTCCGTCACCCCGGCGGGGAACCGGCAACGCCTTGATTCGCCCCTGTATGGCCCGCCCGCCGGCGGCCACGGCGCATCTCCCTCGTCAGATTCTATACACGGCCCCGGGGCTGCTGTATGCTAATGCCGCCCTGAACGACCCTCCGGGCGGTACGACCGCCCGCATGTAGGGTGTTCCTCTCCCAGGGCCGGGGGGCTTCGTGCCGAGGCGCCGAATCACCCGCCCCGCCCGCAATCGTCACCAACGTATGTCGCGAAGGCGCCGAGATGGCGCTGTGGCGGCTGCAGGAGGAGCTTGGTGACGATTACGGGCTCACCCGCCTCGTTGATATCCCCTCAATCCCATTGAGCGGCCACTTATGGCTGGATCATCCATGAATAGCATCATAGAAGACCGTGACGGCGCAGGGCTGGTCACACCGGCGCCCGACCCCTGGGGCCTGGTACTGGCGGCATCCATTATTGCGGCCCTGTCACTGCTCCTATACCTGAGCGTGTCGGGGCGGGTATTCGTGCCGCTGCTCCGAGAGATCAAGTCGCAGTACTGGCTGGACACCTTGGCCCGACCCAGCATGATGTGGGCGACCATGGGCGCCCTGCTCCTGGGTTTTCGCACTGCCCTGTGGTTCCGCTACCGCCCGCACCCGGCCGCTGCCATGGAGGGGGCCCCATCCTTGACGGTCATCATCCCCGCCTATAACGAAGGGGCCATGGTGGAAATGACCGTCGATTCGGTAGCCGCCGCGCACTATCCCCCTGAGCGGTTGGAAATCCTGGTGGTGGACGATGGCAGCACCGACGACACGTGGCAGTACATCGAACGGGCGGCGCAGCGCCACGGCGGGCTGGTCACCGCAATCCGCTTCCCCGCCAACCAGGGAAAACGCCGGGCCCTGGAGACGGGCTTTCGCCGCGCCCGTGGCGACGTGGTGGTGACCATCGACTCGGACAGCGTCATCGAGGCGGGCACCCTGCTCGCCATGGCCGGACCCTTCCAACAGGCGACTATCGGCGCCGTAGCGGGCCGGGTGGCCGTCTACAACCGCCGTCAGGGGCTAATCCCGCGCATGCTCGCGGTGCGGTACGTACTGGCGTTCGACTTCCTCCGCGCGGTGCAATCGGTCTATAAGACCGTCTATTGTTGCCCGGGGGCCCTGGCCGCATACCGCACATCCGCGGTGCGCGACATCCTGGAGGCGTGGATGAATCAAAGCTTTCTCGGGGTGGGCTGCACCTACGGCGAAGACCGCTCCCTGACCAACTTTATTCTGTCGCGGGGCTACGACACCGTCTACCAGCGCTCGGCGGTGGTGCACACCATCGTGCCCCGGACGTACAGCAAGCTGTGCAAGATGTACCTGCGCTGGGACCGCAGCTACGTGCGCGAAGAACTGCGCCTGGCCCATATCCTTTGGCGACGCCCGCCACTGCCGCGCCTGATCACCCTGATCGATATCGTCATTACCAACCTTCGCTATCCGGTGGGCTTTATAGTGCTGGGCCTGCTGCTGGTGCTGACATTTCAAGACCCGTTGACCGTCCTGCGCGTCCTGGCCGCCATCGGCCTCATGTCAGCGCTCAACATGTGTTACTACCTGCGCTGCGAACGCTCCTGGAACGTAGTCTACGGCCTTTTCTATTCCTATTACGCCGCGTTCGCCCTGTTCTGGGTCTTTCCCTATGCAGTATTCACCTTGCGCGCCAGGTCCTGGATGACCCGCTAACCCGCAGCAGGAAATTGGTCACAGATGCGGGCCGGCCCGGCGCCGGTTAAAATGCGACCAGTGGGAGATTGCGCAGACGAAACTTCAGAGGGTCAACACACGATGCCGATAAGTGCAGGGGAAAGATCCACGGTGGGGTTGCACGCCCCGGCGCGCCGGCACAGGGCGCTGGCCATGGTCTGCCTGCTCCTGGCCTGGGCGGCGGCGGGACCCGTCGCCGCCGGCCGGGTGACCGGGCAGTTGCGTACGGTCTTCATCATCGTGTTCGAAAACGCCTCGTGGCACGATATCAAAGGCAACCCTGACGCGCCCTATCTCAATCACGACCTGCTGGCGAAGGCGTCCCATGCCGAGGCCTACACGGGAGCCCGGAGGGGTACGCTCCACCCCAGCCTGCCCAATTACATCTGGCTGGAAGCGGGGGATAACCTGGGCATCGAGGATGACGCTCCACCCCGTGCCCATCACCTCGCCACCGAAGAGCACCTGGTCACCCTGCTGGAGCGGGCCGGCGTGTCCTGGCGCTCCTATCAGCAGGGCATCCGCGGCGACCGCTGCCCGCTGAAGGCCCGCGGCCACTACCGGCCCAAACACAACCCCATGATCTATTTCGATGATGTGACCGACGGCAACAACCCCCGCGCGCGCCGCTGCATCCGCCACGTGAGGCCGCTCAGGGAACTGGCCGACCACCTGGCCCGCGACCAGGTCGCCCGATACAACTTTATCGTGCCGGATCAATGCCACGACATGCACAGCCCCTGCGCGCCCCTGGAAAACCGCATCGAGCAGGGTGACGCGTGGTTGCGGGAATGGATCCCCCGAATCATGAAGTCGAAGGCCTACCGGCAAGGCGGGGCCATATTCATCACATGGGACGAGGCCTGGCGCTCCGTGCCCTATTGCATGCGCGCCGACTGTCCCATCGGCATGATCGTCCTGTCGCCGCTGGCCAAGGGCCACGGATACAGCAACGAGGTCCCTTACGATCATAGCTCCACCCTCAAGACGCTTCAGGAGATCTTCGGCGTCACCCCCCTGCTGCGTGCCGCCGGCGACCCCGGGACACAGGACCTGCGCGACCTGTTTTCCCGCTTTCCCTAGGCCTCAGCAAGAGGCCTTTGTGGGGATTACCGGCCTTTCAGTACAATGGCAGCAGGGCCAACGCGCCGCCTTTGATTGAGATGAGCCATGCAGATCGACTGGAACCACACCTTCGCCGCCATCTGGCGCCAGAGAAAGGAGTACCTGCGCCCGGTCAGGAATATCGACCCCGTCGCCCTGGATGATCTGGTCGGCATCGACACCCAGAAGACGCGGCTGGTAGACAACACCCGCCGTTTCCTCGAAGGGGCGCCGGCCAACAATGCCCTTCTCTGGGGGGCGCGGGGCACCGGCAAGTCCTCCCTGGTCAAGGCCGTGTTCAATAGGCACGTGGACCAGGGCCTGCGCCTGATCGAGGTGGACAAGGACGATCTGATCTACCTGCCGGAGATCGTGGATCAGATCCGCGACCTGCCCCAGCGATTTGTCATCTTCTGCGACGACCTGTCCTTCGGCGCCAACGAGACCAGCGTACAAGCACCTCAAGAGCGTGCTGGAGGGCTCCATCGAGCGCCCCCCGGACAATGTCCTGATCTATGCCACCTCCAACCGCCGCCACCTGCTGCCCGAGCACATGAAGGACAACCGGGACACGGAGGTCGTCGACGGCGAGCTGCATTATTCCGACGCGGTGGAGGAAAAGATCTCCCTGTCGGACCGCTTCGGCCTGTGGCTGTCCTTCCATCCGACCGGTATGGACCAGTACCTGTCCATCGTGGACAGCCTGTTCGCCGGCTACGGCGGCGACCGCGCGCAACTGCACGAGGCGGCGCGGCTGTTCGCCCTGGCCCGGGGCGCCAAGAGCGGACGCACGGCCAGGCAGTTCTATAACGACTATTGGCGCAAAAGGTGACCCGAATCCGATCAGCGGGCGGTTGTCAGCATTTCCCGCTGCACCGCCGTCGGCGGTTCGCCGGCCGGCGAACCGTGTCCGCCTTGCTGATCGCGCTGATCTGCGGGGCGCTTGCCGGCGCGGCCCATGCCCGGGGGAACCGGGCCGAGGTCAGCGCCTTCTCGGGCTATCGCCTGGGCGGGGATTTCAAGGACCGGGTGAGCGGGGAGACCCTCGGTCTGGACGGCGCCGCCGCTTACGGGGTCGCGGTCGATATCCCCTACGAGTCCGACACCCAGATCGAGTTGTTGTGGAGCCACGCCCGCCAGGGGCTGGGGCGGGCCGCCGCCTTGCCCGCCAAGCCGTTCCTCGATCTGAATGTGGATTACCTGCACCTCGGCGGCCTGTACCTGATGGCAGGCGACAGGCTCAGGCCGTTCGTCACCGGCAGCCTCGGCGTCACCTATATGGACCCGCAGAGCCCGGGACTGGATGCCGCCACCCGCTTTTCACTCGCCCTCGGCGGCGGGGTGAAGTGGTGGCTGACCAGGCACCTGGGGCTGCGCCTGGAAGGCCGGGGGTTCATCACCCTGCTGAACAGCGGCGGCGCTATATTCTGCGGCGGCAACGGCTGTATCGCGCGCATCAGCGGCACCGGCCTCGGACAACTGGAAGCCACGGCGGGACTGATCTTCGCCTTTTGATCCCGTGTAGAATGTTTCGTCAGCACCGAACAAATGGGCACGGCCGTGGACACACACGATACGGGGCGCTTAGACCTGCAGGCCTATCTGCAGCGCATCGAGTACCGGGGGGACCTGACGCCGAGCCCCGCGGTGTTGGAGGCCCGGCACTTCAGCCCCGGCACGCGATTCGCCGGCCGGGACAGCGACGGGTAGGCCCGGAGCCAGCCGGCGTCCGTGGCGGCGCCCGCCGTGTGCGGTTAAGATAGGGTGGATACAGATTCCGACAACAATATTGAGGCGTGATGCATGACGGCACCCGACACTACGGCGGTTAAACATTACCTGCTCCAGCTCCAGCAGCACATCTGTGACGAGATCGAGCGCCTGGACGGGCAGCAGCGCTTCATGCGCGATGCCTGGGAGCGGCCCGGGGGCGGGGGCGGCGACAGCCGGGTGCTCACCGAGGGCAACGTCTTCGAGCAGGCGGGGATCAACTTCTCCCATGTCCACGGCGCCAACCTGCCCCCCTCGGCCACCGCCCACCGCCCCGAGCTCGCCGGCAGGCACTTTCAGGCCATGGGGGTGTCCCTGGTCATCCACCCCCGTAATCCGTATGTCCCCACCTCCCACGCCAACGTGCGCTTTTTCATCGCGGAAAAGGAAGGCAGCGACCCGGTGTGGTGGTTCGGCGGCGGGTTCGACCTGACGCCCTACTACGGCTTCGAAGAGGACGCCCGCCACTGGCACCGCACGGCCCGCGACGCCTGCGCCCCCTTCGGCGAAGAGGTCTACCCCCGCTACAAGAAATGGTGCGACGAGTACTTTTTCATCAAGCACCGCAACGAGCCCCGCGGCATCGGCGGCCTGTTCTTCGATGACTTGAACGAAGGCGGTTTCGAGCGCTGCTTCGACTTCATGAAGAGCGTCGGGAACCACTATATCCCGGCCTACGCCCCCATCGTCGAGCGCCGCAAGGACGTCCCTTACGGGGAACGCGAGCGTGACTTTCAGCTGTACCGGCGGGGCCGGTACGTGGAGTTCAACCTGGTCTACGACCGGGGCACCCTGTTCGGGCTGCAGTCGGGGGGCCGCACCGAGTCCATCCTCATGTCCCTGCCGCCGCTGGTGAAGTGGCGCTACAACTGGCAACCGGAACCGGGCACGGCCGAGGCCGGGCTCTACGAGGTCTTTTTGAAGCCGCAAGACTGGCTGGCGCGGTAAACCTGCCACGCAACGCGGGGAACAACCTTCAGGGATTGCATCCGCGCGCCCCTTGCCCGTTACTCCCCCGGACCGGGGCGACACGCCCCGCGGCAGGGCACCGCGGCCAGCGCCCGGTCGCCGTCCAGGCGCATGGCGGTCAGAGTGCCGCCCCACACGCAGCCGCCGTCCAGGGCGAAGATATCGCCGCCCGTTTTGACGCCCAGGGTGGACCAGTGGCCGAAGATAACCGGCCGGCCCGCGCTGCGCCGGCCGGGTGCCTTGAACCACGGCAGATAACCGGGCGGCTGGCTGCCCGGCGGCCCCTTTGCATCCAGGGCGATGCGCCCGGCGGCATCGCAGTAGCGCAGGCGGGTAAAACAGTTGGTGATGAAACGCAGGCGCTCCCAACCCCGCAATTCCGGCGACCAGGTGTACGGCCGGTCACCGTACATATTGGCCAGGAAGGCCCCGGAGTCGCCGCCGCGCAGGGCCGCCTCTACCTCCGCCGCACAGGCGGCCGCCGTGTCCACGTCCCACTGGGGGACCAGGCCGGCGTGTATCATGATGTCGTCGCGCCCCGCCTCCCGGTGCAGCAGCGGACGATGGCGCAGCCACTCCAGCAGCCCGTCGCGGTCCGGCGCCGTGAGCACGTCGTCGAAGGTATCCTTGGGCCGGGGGCGTTCATGCCCGGCGGCCACCGCCAGCAGGTGCAGGTCATGATTGCCCAGCACCGTCACGGCCCGCTCATCCAGGCCCTTGACGAACCGCAGCACATCCAGGGACGCCGGCCCCCGGTTGACCAGATCCCCGGTAAACCACAGACGGTCCCGTCCGGCATCGAAGGACACGGCATCGAGCAGGGCCATCAACTCATCGAAACAACCTTGAACATCGCCGATGGCATAGTCCGTCATGGGCGATTCATTCCCGAGGCGACTCGCCGGGCGGGGGATCCACGCGCAGCACGAAGGTGACCGGACCGTCGTTGACCAGCGAGACCTCCATGGCCGCGCCGAAGCGCCCGCTGTGTACCTGCCGGTGGCGGGCGGCGGCCCGCCGCACCAGGTACTCGTAGAGTTCAGCACCCCGTTCCGGGGCGGCCGCCGGCGTGAAGCTGGGCCGCATCCCCTTGCGGGTATCAGCGGCAAGGGTGAACTGGGATACCAGCAGCAGCCCCCCGTCGACATCCTCCAGGCTGAGGTTCATCCTGCCCTGCCCGTCGGCAAAGACCCGATACCCCACCAGGCGCTCGAGCAGACGGTCCGCCTGAGCGGGCGTATCCGCCCGCTCGATCCCGACGAACACCACAAGCCCCGCGTCGATGGCGCCGACCACCTCGCCGCCGACCTCCACCCGTGCCCGCTTGACCCGCTGCAGCAGGGCGATCACGCCAGGCGCTTGGCCATCTCGTTGGTGGCCCTGATCAGCGCATCCACGATCCCCTTTTCCGTAGCCGAGTGGCCGGCACCGGGGATGATGTGCAGCTGGGACGCGGACCAGGCGCGGTGCAGCTCCCAGGCGTTCTCCAGGGGGCAGATCATGTCGTACCGCCCATGGACGATCACCCCCGGGATGTCGCCCAGCGCGCCGGCATTGTCGATGATTTGATTGGGGGCGAGGAAGCTGTTGTTGACGAAGTAGTGGGACTCGATGCGCGCCAGACTCAGGGCGTTGTAGGGATTGTCGTAGTGCTCGACCACCTCTTTCCTGCCCACCAGCGTGGCGCAGCGTCCCTCCCAGCACGACCAGGTCTTGGCCGCCGACATGCGCAGCACCTCGTCGTCACCGGTCAGGCGCCGGTAATAGGCCCGGACCATGTCGTGGCGCTCCTCCTCGGGGATCGCCCTGACGAATTCCTCCCAATAGTCGGGAAAGATGCGGTCGGCCCCCCGCTGATAGAACCACGAGATCTCGTCGGGGCGGCACAGGAAAATGCCGCGCACGATCAGGCCCGAGACCCGCTCCGGGTGGGTCTCGCTGTAGACCAGCGCCAGCGTCGAGCCCCACGAGCCCCCGAAGATGAGCCACTTGTCAATGCCCAGGTGCTCGCGGATCCGCTCCATGTCGGCCACCAGCGCCTGGGTGGTATTGCCGCTGAGCTCGGCATGGGGAGAAGAGCGGCCGCAGCCGCGCTGATCGAACAGGATGATGCGATACACCTCGGGATCAAAGAACTGGCGATGATACGGCTCGCAACCCGCGCCCGGCCCGCCGTGCAGGAACACCACCGGCACGCCGTGGGGATTGCCGCATTCCTCAACATAGAGGGTATGCGGGGTCTCGACCTCCAGGCTGTGCTTCACATAGGGTTTGATCTGCGGATAAAACGTTAGCATTCACATTCCACCGTTGATGTTTGAGTCCTTCAGGGCCGCGACGGCCCCGTTCACGAGATGCTGACCCCGAGCAGGCTCCCGATCCCATAGGTGATCAGGCCGGCCGCCCCCCCGACCAGCACCATGCGCGCCCCCCCGTAGGTGGCGCTGCGCCCGGTAAACAGGCTCAATACCGCCCCGACGATAAACAAGCTCACGGCGGTCAGCAAGGCCGCCCACTCGACGGGCGCCGCGCCCTTGGCGAACACAAAGGGGACCAGGGGCACCATGCTGCCGGCACTGAAGGCGGTGAACGAAGACAGGGCCGCTCCCCACGGGGAGCCGAGGTCGTCGGGGTTCAGGCCCAGCTCCTCCCGCGCGAGGGTGTCCAGGGCCTTGTCCGGGTCCTGAATCAGGTTGCCCGCCATCTCCCTGGCCTGATCCATGGGCAGGCCGCGGGCGTTGTAGATCAGCGCCAGTTCCTCGGCCTCCTCCTCGGGGTACTGCTCCAACTCCTCCTGCTCGAGCCCGATCTGATACTCGAACATCTCCCGCTGGGAGCGCATGGAGACATACTCCCCGGCGGCCATGGACATGGCCCCGGCCAGCATGCCGGCCACGCCGGTGACCAGGATCATCGCACTCTCCTGGGTGGCGCCCGCCACGCCCATGATCAGACTGGCGTTGGAGACCAGGCCGTCATTGACGCCGAACACCGCAGCACGCAGATTGCCGCCCCGCCCCACGTCCTTGTGGCGATGGCCGATGTCCTCGACCGACGTGGGCAGGGGATGGCCGAGCTGCAGATTGCTGCCACTGTATATCGACATCCCCCGCACCTTCATGGCGGTCAATATGGACCGGTTGGCGCGGGGACCGAACCGCCGCACCATCGCCGCGACCAGGTGCATGCGCAGGGTGGGCCGGATCTCCTCGGGCACCTCCTGGCCCTGCTCGCGCATCTTGTTCGCCCACACCCCGGCCTGCGCCTCGGCACCGTCCGCCAGCCCGCAGAACAGCCTGGCCTTTGCCGGGTCCTTCTCCACCCGGGCAATGACACGGTACAACCAGGCCGATTGCATTTCTTCCTTCCAATTATCCACTGAAGACATACGGTCACTCGCGCAACATGGCCAAGGTTGCGTATTATAGGCCATTCGGGTGACGTTGGCTGCTTACAACAGCTTCACCCGCGCCCGACCGCCGGCGGTGACGGCGGCGGGATAGCCGAGACAAACCAACCACCCTGGCGCCTGGCCGCGAATCCCTTTATATGACCGCCAACGACAATGCCGCCTATCCGTCCCTGCCCCGGGTCGCCGTGGGCGTGGTGATAACCCACGCGGGCAAGGTCCTGTTGATCAAACGTGCCAGGGCGCCGCGACAGGGCAAGTGGGCCCTGCCGGGGGGCAGCGTCAAGCTGGGCGAGACTATGCAGCAAGCCGCCCAACGGGAAGTCGCCGAGGAAACGGGCGTCACGGTGCTGGCCCGCGAACCCGTGAACTGTTTCGATGTCATAACCCACGACGAGCAAGGAAGCCTTCAATTCCATTACATCGTCGTAGACCTCATCGCCGATTACGTTTGCGGCGAGCTGACGCCGAACGAGGAAGTGAACGGCATCGGCTGGTTCGACCCGGGCGCCCTGGATCAGCTGGACATGGACCCGGACACCCTGGCGCTCATCCGCCGCTGTCTGTCCTCGACCAATCCTCGCGCCTTTTGATGTAGCCAAGACCATCGCCTCCAGCGGACTCATGCTCCGGTCTCATGAGATGAGGCCGGGCCGCGGATGTACTACAATGCACGGGGCGGCGCCGGAGGGCTGTGAGAGCGCACCCGCGCCCGGATAACACACCCAGGTCAGGAGATAACCATCAATGCACAAGCCCCTAAGCCTATTGATCTTGTCCATTGCCATGCTGCTCGGCTCGGCGGCGGCGTGGTCCCAGTCGGGGCCCACCACACGCATTACGTGGTTCGGCCATTCGGCGTTCGAGATCACCACCCCCAAGGGCAAGGTCATGATGATCGACCCTTGGCTTAGCAATCCCCTCGACCCCCACGCCAAAGACGGCCACGACCCGGTCAAGGACATCGACAAGGTGGACTACATCCTCATCACCCACGGGCACTTCGACCATGTGGGCGATGCCGTTGAGCTGGCCAAGAAGACCGGCGCGCGCCTGGTGACCAATTACGAGCTGGGCATGAACATGGCCAAGCTGCTCGGGTACCCCAAGGACCAGATGGGCTTCGATACCCTGATGAACATCGGCGGCGAGATCACCATCGGCGACGGAGAAGTCATGGTGCACATGACCCGCGCCATTCACTCGAGCGGCATGAAGAACCCCAAGGCGGGCCCCAACGAACCGGACTTCGTCTACGGCGGCAATCCCGGCGGCTTCGTTATCAAGATCAAGGACGGACCCACCATCTATGACACCGGGGATACGGCCTATTTCAGCGACATGTGGCTAATCGGCAAGCACTTCCATCCGGACATCGCGCTCATCAATGTGGGCGGCCACTTCGGCATGGAGCCGCGGCGGGCCGTGGATGCGGCAGTGGCCGTCAAGGCCAGGTACGTGGTTCCCCACCACTATGCCACCTTCCCCGTGCTGGCCCAGGATGCCGACAAGTTCGCCAAGGCGGTCAAGGGCCACGGCCTGACACCGCTGGTCATCAAGCCCGGCGACACCCTCACCTTCGTGGGCACGACTCTACGCCGTTAAGCCGTCGTCAATTGCCCGAGGCGGCCTTCTTGATGTGCAGGCCGCACTCCCTGGAATCGGGGTTCTCCCACCACCAGCGCCCGGCGCGGATGTCCTCGCCGGGCGTGATGGCGCGGGTGCAGGGGGCGCACCCGATGCTCGGGTAGAACTTGTCGTGCAGGGCGTTGTAGGGCACGTTGAAGGCGCGGATATAGGTCCATACCTCGTCGGTGAGCCAGTCGCGCAAGGGATTGAATTTATGCAGCTGATTGGCCTCGTCCCACTCGGAAAACGGCACATCGGTGCGGGTCGGAGACTGCTCGCGCCGCAGGCCGGTGATCCATGCCTTCTTGCCGCTCAGGGCCCGCTTGAGGGGCTCGATCTTACGGATGGCACAGCAGCGTTTGCGTAATTCGATACTCTCATAGAAGGCGTTCGGCCCGTGCTCGCCGATATAGGCCTCGACGGCCTGGTGTTCGGGGAAAAAGACCTCGATCTGACACTGATAGCGGTTGCGCGCCGCCTGCATGACCTCATAGGTCTCGGCCGGGAGGCGGCCGGTATCGAGACTGAAAATCCCGATGCCCACGCCGTGGCGGGCGATCACATCCGTCAGCACCATGTCCTCGGCGCCGAAGCTGTTGGCGAAGGCGACCGGTGTATAGTCGCGGGCGATGCCGGCCAGCTCCTCCTGCAGGGCCGTCACCTTTTGTCTCAATGGCTCATCCAATAACGTTTCACTCATGCTTACCACCCCTGTCGTATCATTTATTCGTCCGAGCCCGTCGCCGGGTCCCATTTGCCAAAATCTGTAATCCGTGCGCCGTGCCCCAGCCACCCGCGTCAGGGCAGGATGAACTTGCAGCCGATGAGCAGCAGGGTGCTGGCCAGGATGGGGCGCATGACCCGCTCCGGGATCACCGCGGACAGGTGGCTGCCCAGGTAGATCCCGGGCAGGGACCCCATCAGCAGCATTCCGAGCAACGGGCCGTCCACGGTCCCAAGCTGCAGGTGCCCCAGCCCCGCCACGGCCGTCAGAGGCACTGCGTGGGCGATATCGGTACCCACGATCCGCGCCGTGGGCAGGCTCGGGTACAGGAACATCAGCATCGCCGCCCCCAGGGCCCCCGCGCCCACCGAGGTCAGGGGCACCAGGACGCCCAACAGCGCGCCCGCCAGGACCGTCGCCGGTACCCGCCATTGGCGCCATGCGGGAATCCGCGCCTTCACCTTGTCGGCCAGGCGGTGCATATCGCGGCGGAAGAACAGGGCCAGGGAGGTGAGCACGAGGGCCACCCCCAACCCGCTGGTGGCCAGGAAATTCAATTTGTCCCGGTCCACGTGCAGCAGCTCCAGAAACGCCACCATCGCGATGGCGGTGGGGACGCTGCCGGCGGCAAGGCGCGCCACCACCGGCCATTCAACGGTGCGCCTGCGGCTGTGGGCCCACATGCCGCCCGCCTTGGTAACCGCGGCAAACAGCAGGTCCGTCCCGACGGCCGCCGACGGCGACACGCCGAACACGAAGATCAGCAGCGGCGTCATCAACGACCCGCCGCCGACCCCGGTCATCCCCACGAGGAAGCCGACGAACAGTCCAGCCAGGGTATAGCCCACATCCATCCCGTTATCCCATCAAGTACTTGCCACCCGTTCGTCCGGGCGATAGATTCACTTACAGTGGGACTATACGGACAATTGCTTATTACAAAAAATAATATTATTTTCTATAATAGAACAATGTATTATAAAGACCGCCGGCAATCAGCCCCAGATCGTTTGTAATGAAGCTACACCAATTGCGCTATGTCCGGGAGGTGGCCCGTTGCGGCCTCAATGTGTCCGCGGCGGCCAAGGCCCTGCACACCGCCCAACCCGGTGTGAGCAATCAGATCCGCATGCTCGAGGACGAGCTCAGTCTGCAGATCTTCGAACGCAACGGCAAACGCCTGGTGGGGATCACCCAGCCGGGCCGGGCCATTATCGCCATGGCCGAGCGCATCTTCCGGGAATTGGACAACATCAGGCAGGTGGGGCTGGAATTCACCAATGAGGCCAGCGGCTCCCTGTCCATCGCCACCACCCATACCCAGGCCCGCTACGCCCTGCCGGGGGCCATCAAGGCCTTTACCCGTCAGTACCCCAACGTGGGCCTGCAGATCCATCAGGGAAGCCCCACCCAGATCTGCGAAATGGCCCTCTACGGCGTCGCGGACATCGCCATCGCCACCGAGGCGATCGACCTGTTCGAAGAACTGGTCATGCTCCCGTGCTACCAATGGAACCGCTGCGTGGTGGCGCCGCCGGGATCACCCCATTCTTCAGGAAACACCCCTGTCCCTGGAGGCCATCGCCCGCTATCCCATCGTCACCTATGACTTCGCCTTTGCCGGCCGCTCCAAGATCAACCAGGCGTTTGCCGGCAAGAACCTCAAACCCAACGTGGTCCTGACCGCCATCGACTCTGACGTCATCAAGACCTACGTGGAGCTGGGGCTGGGTATCGGCCTGCTGGCCAAGATGGCCTACGACCCACAACGGGACACGGGGCTGGGCGTTGCCGACGCCTCCCACTTGTTCGAGGCCAGCACGACCCGGATCGGCATTCGGCGGGGGATGTTCCTGCGGGGCTATATGTATTCGTTCATCGAGCTGTTCGCCCCCCACCTCACCCGCCAGGAGGTGGATCACGCCATGGCGGTACGCTAACCCACGGACGCTTTGGTGGAGGTCTTGGAGCCCTTGGACGAGCCCCCGTTCGGCTCCGATTGGGGCTCGTCGCGCCGCCGCCCTCGTAGGGCTCGGCGTAATCGCACTCCTTTTGCGGGCAGACCTTCTCGGTGCCGCGGCGCTTGGTGGTCTTGACGGTCAGGAATGGGCCACTGGCACTTAGGGCACGGCTCGGCGATCGGGCTCGTTCCATACCGCGTAGTTGCAGTCGGGTAAGTGGAGCATGAATAAAAGATCTTGCCGTAGCGGGAGCGGCGCTTGAGCATGGTGCCCTTGTGGCACTGCGGGCACTCCACCTCGGTGTCCTGGGGCTTCTCCAGGGGCTCGATGAATTTGCACTTGGGGTAGTTGCTGCAGCCGATGAACTTGCCGTAGCGCCCGTGGCGCACCACCAGGTCCGATTCGCACTGGGGACACTGGCGCCCTTCCACGGTTTCGGGCTCCTGGCTCGCTCTTCGCCGTCCATGCTGCGGGTGTAGTCGCAGTCGGGGAAATCCCGTGCAGCCGATGAACCGGCCGCGCCGGCCGAGCCGGATGGACAGCGGCTTGCCGCACTTGGGGCAGGTCTCGTCCATGGCCTCCTGGGTCACGTCCTTGCGCTGCACCGTGGTCTCGGTGGTCTCCACCAGCTGGCTGGAACGGCTCCCAGAAGGACTTCATCAGCGGCACCCATTCCTTTTCCCCGCGGGAGACCGCGTCCAGCTCGTCCTCCAGGCGGGCGGTAAACTCGTAGTCCACGTAGGGGGTGAAGTACTCCGTGAGGAACTTGTTGACGATGCGCGCCACGTCGGTGGGATGGAACCGGCGCTTCTCCATCACCACGTACTCGCGCTGCTGCAGGGTGGAGATGATGGACGCGTAGGTGGACGGGCGGCCGATGCCGTGCTCCTCCAAGGCCTTCACCAGGCTGGCCTCGGAATAGCGCGGCGGAGGCTCGGTGAAGTGCTGGTGGGGCTCGATCTGGAGCAAAGCCACCTGCTCCCCTTCCGTGAACGGCGGCAGTATCGCCTCGTCGCCGTCACCGAGGCCCTTCTTGGGCTCGTCTTCACTCTCCTGGTAGACCGCCATGAACCCCGGGTCGGCGATGGTTGAGCCGGTGGCACGGAAGACGTTGCCTTCGCCGGCGCTCAAGTCCACGGCCACCGTATTGATGGTGGCGGGGATCATCTGGCACGCCACGGTACGCTTCCAGACAAGGTCATAGAGCTTGTACTGCTCGGGCGTGAGATTCGCCTTGATGGCGTCCGGGGTCACCTCGATATCCGTGGGGCGGATCGCCTCGTGGGCCTCCTGGGCGTTCTTCGAGGTGGTCTTGTAACGCTTGGCCTGCTTGGGCAGGTTGTGGGCGCCGTAGCGCTCATTGATGAAGCCGCGCACCGCCTCCAGGGCGTCATCGGCCAGGGTCAGCGAGTCGGTACGCATATAGGTGATCAGACCCACCGCGCCGCCCCCGGTGTCGATGCCTTCATATAATTGCTGGGCCACCCGCATGGTGCGCTGGGCGGAAAAGCCGAGCTTGCGGGAGGCCTCCTGCTGCAGGGTGGAGGTGGTGAACGGCGGCGCCGGGTTGCGCTTGCGCTTTTTCTTCTCCACCTTGGCCACCGCAAGCTTGCCCTGGGCGGCTTCCTGCAGGGACCTCGGTGACCTGTTTCGCCCGCCTTCATCGTTGGTGATGGAGAACTGGCTGAGCTTTTCGCCGTCGAACTGCTGCAGCTTCGCCGTGAACGGCTGCTTGTCCTTTGCCGCCGCGGCCTCGATGGTCCAGTACTCGCGGGACTCGAAAGCGCTCGATCTCCAGCTCGCGCTCCACGATCATGCGCAGGGCCGGGCTCTGCACCCGCCCCGCCGACAGGCCGTGGCGGATCTTCTTCCACAGCAGCGGCGACAGGTTGAAGCCCACCAGGTAGTCCAGCGCCCGGCGCGCCTGCTGGGCGTTCACCAGTTCCTTGGACAGCTCCCGCGGGATGCTCCATCGCCTCGTCGATGGCGCGCTTGGTGATCTCGTGGAACACCACCCGGTGGACGGGCTTGCTTGTCCAGCAGCTTGCGCTCCTTGAGCAGCTCATACAGGTGCCAGGAGATGGCCTCGCCCTCGCGGTCCGGGTCAGTGGCCAGATACAGGGCATCGGCCTTCTTCATGGCCTTGCCGATGGCCGCCGAGGTGCTTTTCGTTCTTTTCGATGACCTGGTACTTCATGGCAAAGTCGTGCTGCGGGTCCACGGCGCCCTCTTTGGGCAGCAGATCGCGCACGTGGCCGTAGGAAGCCAGTACCTCATAGTCCTTGCCCAGGTACTTTTTCAGCGTCCGGGCCTTGGCCGGGGACTCCACGACAACTAGGTTTTTACTCATAACTCGCCATTACATGGAACGCAATTCACGGTAGTGGGTTTCGGAGAGTCGGCGCTCAGAGCGAGGCCGAACGGCACCGGCTAATGGAGGATATCGCTCGCGTGGTTGAAAACCAAGTCTTCCATTTGCGCGTAGGCCTCCTCCTGACCCGGCTGGTTGAACAATACCATAAGAACCACCCACTTCATCTGGTCCAGGCCGGTCTCGTCGGTCTCCAGGGCCATAGCCCGGTCAATGACCAGCTCACGGGTCACGGTGTTCAGCACCCCGATCTGCTCCAGGAACAGCATGAAGCCGCGGCACTCCGTGGACAGCCGGCGGCTCTCCGCCGGGGTGTAGGTGCGGATGGAGGGACTGCTGGGCAGGGGATACTCATCGGCGACCTCGCGCATCTTAACCAGGCCGTCCAGCCATGCAAAGGCCTTGTCCACCTCCGACGGAGGGAACCCGGCCTGGACCAGCTCATAGCGCACCGACTCCTGGTCCGGGTGCCACTCCATGGCCGTATCCATATAATTTTCAAAAAGATACAGTAAGATATCGAACATGTTTTCTTTCATCGCCTTGAGGCCTCATGGCTGACTGCGGCAAAATTGCCCACCGGGGGTAGCAACCACATATCCTTGCAATTCCAGTACCAGAAGCATGGAGGAAACCTCCTCGGCCGTCAATCCACTGCGTTCTATTAACACATCCATGGGGGTGGGATCAAAGCCCAGGAGCTCCATCAGCCGGGCCTGTTGCGCCGACCACGGCCTACCGGCCGCCCCTGACGCCCCCCGCCCCGCGGCCGGCGCCAGGGGCGCGGCCAATGCGCCGGCCAAGGCCCCCAACTCCTCGACAATGTCGTTGACGGTCTCCACCAGCTTGGCGCCCTCGCGGATCAGGGCATGGCACCCCCGGGCCAAGGGATTGTGGATCGACCCCGGCACGGCGAAGACCTCACGGCCCTGCTCCACGGCGAAGCGCGCCGTGATCAAAGACCCGCTGCGCGCCGCCGCCTCCACCACCAGGGTGCCCAGACTCAACCCGCTGATCAGCCGGTTGCGGCGGGGAAAGTGATGGGGCCGTGGCGCCGTCCCGGGGGGAAACTCCGATACCAAGGCGCCGCAACGGGCAATCTCCCCGGCCAGGTCCCGGTGGGCCGAAGGGTAGATCCGATCCGGCCCCGTCCCCAGCACCGCGACGGTAAGTCCATCGGCGGCGAGCGCGCCCCTGTGGCCGGCCGCATCGACCCCGGCCGCCAGCCCGCTGGTGATCACCAGCCCCGCCGCCGCCAGGGAGCGGGCGAGTTCCCAGGCGAGCTCCCGGCCATGGGCCGAGGGATTGCGGCTGCCCACGATCGCCAACTGCCCCCGGGACAGCAGGGCACTGTCACCTTGGACAAACAACAACGGCGGAGGGTCACTGATCTGGCGCAGGAGGGCGGGGTAATCGGGCTGGTGCCATGTCAGGGCGCTGCAGCCCGACCGGGCGAGCCACGCCAGGTCCCGCTCCACCGCCTCCCAGTCGGGGCGGCGCAGGTACTCCCAGGTGCGCCCATCGAGCCCCAGACGCCCCGGCCGGGACCGTCGCGCCAGATCAAAGACGGCGCGCGGCGAGGCCCCGCTCTCGAGCACCCGGCGCAAGACCCGGGGGCCCACGCCGGGGGCGCGAATGAGGGCCAACCAATACGCCAGCTCATCCTTGCCGGTGGGAATATCGGCCATAGCTTTGTCCCTTGTAAGCGACCCAGCCCGTCGCGGGGCATCCGGCCCCGGCGTAGGAGATTGGCTAGAGGTCCAAGGGCATCATCACTGAACGGCCGCGGGCCTGTCAACTCGCCCCGGGGGGACGAATGGAGGCTAGGGGTTGGCGACCTTGTCGAGCAGGCGGATGTCGCGCTGGGCCTGCATCACCAGGGCGTAGCTGACCTCCTTGAAGGGCTTGACCACCATCAGCAGGCCGGCGCGACGGTCGGGCAGCTGCACCTCACCGCCCAACTCGCCCACGGTATCCCGGACCTTATCCCCCTGCTGGTAGATGGCCAGCACATCGCCGGCCTCAACCCCTTTGCCCGTCCCCAGGTTGAGCACCACGGTCTGATACTGGCCGATCCGCGATACCCCGTCCAGCACGGCGATTATCTGCCCGCTCAGCTCGCCCGCCGGGGCATGGGGCAGGAAATGGCGTTGAATCTGCTGGCCCCCGAAGGGCAACAGCCGGTCGCCGCTGAGGATCTCGCGGTTGGACGAGGCGACGAACAGGGTGCTCGGGTCACCATACGCCTGCAGGTTGGCCGTCGCCACCTGAATGGCCTGGTACCCCAGCAGGTCATGGCTCACGGGGTCCCGATAGGCCTGGCCGATATGGTAGATGCTGTACTCCTGGGTGCCTTTGTCACCCAGGTCGCGGGCATATATAGTGTCACCGGCGCCGCTGACCAGCCGCCCCCCCTGCTGGGCCACCACATATCCCGCGTGATCGAGCTCGTCGCGGCTCACCACCCGGGGGTGGAGCAGGAACTGCTGAATGGCATTGACCGGGATGGTGGGGATCGCCCCCTCGATGGTCTTGGTGCGGGTATGGGGCGAGAGCCTGACGGTCTGGCGGCCGCGCTCGACCACCAGCACGGGCTGGCCGTGCTCGTACTTGAGCATGATCACGTCGCCCGGGTAAATGAGATTGGGATTCTCGATGGCGGGGTTGATATGCCAGATCTTCGGCCATAACCAGGGGTCTTCGAGGAAACGGGCCGAAATATCCCACAGGGTATCTCCCTTGACCACGACATAGCGATCGGGGTGATCAGCCCGCAACTGGACCGTATCCGCCCGGGCGACCGCGGCAAAAAGCGCCAGCCCCACCCAGAAAACCGACAAAATATTTTTCAAATTAAACATTTATATACACCTGCCGAGACACCGTGAGGTTGCCACCCGCCCTGGACCACTGATAGTAGGGTACTGATTTGTCATGTCTAAATCAGATATCATATTGACACCAGTAACATAATCGGCAATGCAACGAGAAACATTGAAATAAATCACATGGCGATACTCAAGGTCTTACATTACCCCGACCCCCGGTTGCGGCTGGAAGCCGAAACCGTCACCACCGTCGACGGTGAGATGCGCACCCTGATCGACAACATGTTCGAGACCATGTACGAGGCCCCCGGCGTGGGGCTGGCCGCGCCCCAGGTGGACGTGCAGCAGCGCATCATCGTGATCGACGTCATGGAAGACCGCTCCCAGCCCTTGTGCTTCATCAACCCCGAGATCCTGACCCGGGAGGGGTCCCAGAAAATGGAGGAGGGCTGCCTGTCCATCCCCGGCGTCTACGAGATCGTCAGCCGGGCCGAAAAGGTCAAGGTCCGCGCCCTCAACCGGCAGGGCGAACAATTCGAAATGGAGGCCGAGGGCTTGCTGGCGACCTGCATACAACACGAGATGGACCATCTGGAGGGGAAGCTGTTCATCGACTATCTGTCGGAGATGAAACGGGGCCGGGTGCGCAAAAAGATGGAAAAGGTGCGCCGTCAGGCCCTGTAGCCGGCGGCGGGCGACCACGCCCCCCGGGCACGTCTTCAAGCACCCACTAGGCCTCATACGGATCATGACCGACACTATCCATGTCTGAAACCTATAAAGTCGTGTTCGCCGGGACCCCGGAGTTTGCCGTTCCCTCACTGCAGGCCCTGATCGACTCGCCCCACCGGGTGGTGGCCGTGTACACCCAGCCCGACCGCCCGGCGGGCCGGGGCAGGAAACTCACCGCCAGCCCCGTGAAGACCGTGGCCGCCAGCCATGGCATCCCCGTCCACCAGCCCCCGTCCCTGAAAAAGGCCGCGGAACAGGCCCGGCTCGCGGAACTCGGCGCCGACCTGATGGTGGTGACCGCCTACGGATTGCTGCTGCCGCCGGCGGTCCTGGCGAGCCCCCGGCTGGGCTGCATCAACGTTCACGCCTCCCTGCTGCCCCGCTGGCGCGGGGCGGCGCCCATCAACTACGCCCTGCTGGCCGGCGACGACAAGACCGGCATCACCATCATGCAGATGGATGCCGGCCTGGATACCGGTGACATGTTACATCGTCTCGAGTGCCCCATCGAGCCCGACGATACCGCCCAAAGCCTCCACGACCGGTTGAGCCATCTGGGAGCCCGGGCCCTGATGGAGACCCTCGCCATGATCTCCCAGCAGCGGGTGCAGGCGGTGCCGCAACCCGACGAAGGCGCCACCTATGCCTCAAAACTGGACAAAGACGCGGCACACCTGGACTGGACACGCCCGGCGCGGGAGCTGGAGCGCATGGTACGCGCCTTCAACCCCTGGCCCATTGCCTACACCGAGCTGGAAGGGGCGCCGCTGCGTATCTGGCAGGCCCATGACCTGGGCGGGGAGGCGTCCCAGCCGCCGGGGACCCTGGTCGGCGCCGACGCCCGCGGCATGGATATCGCCTGCGGCCAGGGGATACTGCGTGTGACCCGCATTCAACGACCCGGCGGGCGGCCCATGGCGGTGGCGGACTACCTCCATGCCCATCCCCTGCCGCCGGGGACACGTCTGGGCACCCCCGAGGGCGATGCACGCCTAGCCCGCCCGCCTCCCCTAATGTCCGTCATCCCGATACCCACGCCGTGACCCGGCGCCGGGTGCCGATACAGCCGCCGAACTTCGGTGATAGGCTATACACGTCATGAGACCGATCCGCCAACCGCCGCCCGGCCCCCCCGGTACCCCGTGAATGGATGCCCGAACCGCCGCCGCCAAGATCATCGCGGATGTCCTGCTGAAGGGGCGCTCCCTGGGCGCGGCCCTGGACGCCTACCTGAAGGAGGTTGACCCGAGCAGTACCCGGGCCCTCGCCCAGGAATTGTCTTTCGGCGTCCTGCGCTGGCACCCGCGCCTCGCCCTCATACTGAACCGGCTGATGGAGCGTCCCCTGCGCCGCAAAGACCGGGACCTGGAGGTCGTCCTGCTTGTGGGCCTGTACCAGTTGGCGTACCTGCGCATCCCCCCCCACGCCGCAGTGACCGAGACGGTCTCGGTGAGCCGCCATCTGGGCAAGGCATGGGCCCGGGGGCTGCTCAACGGGGTGCTGCGCAATTACCTGCGCCGCCGGGACGAGCTCGACCGGGAGGCGGACGGGGTCGAGGCCTCCCGCTGGGCGCACCCGCCGTGGCTCATCGAGGCGATATCCCGCGCCTGGCCCGATCACTGGCAGGCGATCCTGTCGGCGAACAACCGCCACCCGCCCCTCAGCCTGCGGGTCAACCCCCACCGGGCCACCCGCGGCGATTATCTGGAGCGCCTCCATGCCCAGGGCATGGAGGCCGCGGCCGATACCCCACACGGACCAGGGCATCAGCCTGGTGCGGCCAGTCGACGCCCTGTCCCTGCCGGGATTCGCCGACGGGGCGTGCTCGGTACAGGACGGCGCCGCCCAGCTGGCGGCGCCCCTGTTGGACGCCCGACCGGGGGAGCGGGTACTGGACGCCTGTTGCGCGCCGGGGGGCAAGACCACCCACCTGCTGGAGTGCCAGCCCCGTGCCCGGGTCGTGGCCCTGGACAAGGATCCGCGCCGCCTCGAGACCGTGCGGGCCAATCTCGAGCGCCTCCAATTGCACGCCGAGACCGTCGCCGCCGACGCCGCCGACCCGCACCAGTGGTGGGACGGGCAGCCCTTCGACCGCATCCTGCTGGATACCCCCTGTTCGGCGACGGGCGTGATCCGGCGTCATCCCGACATCAAGGTCCTGCGCCGGGCCGCAGACATCACGGCCCTGGCGGCGACGCAACAGCGGCTGCTGGATGCCCTGTGGCCCTTGCTCAGGCCCGGGGGTATGCTGTTGTACACTACCTGCTCTGTCCTGAAGGAGGAAAATCAGGAACGCATCAGGGCCTTTATCGATACCCACCCGGAGGCCCGGTTGGATCCCCTTCGCGTGGCGTGGGGGCATGCGCTCGACCAGGGACGGCAGGTGCTGCCGGGGGACGACGACATGGATGGCTTCTATTATGCCCGGTTACGCAAGCAGCGGGGCTAACCAAGGTCGGCCGCAAGGGCGTCCAAATGGCGCCGAGGGAGATTGGTGATGGGTCCGGGCGAGTGAAGGCCTTGGCGACAAGACGCCCAGGGGAGACCAGGAAACGGCCCTCGACCGCCGCGGTCATGGCAGCCTGCATCGCCATGGGCCTTACCAGTACGGCGGCCGTCGCCGCCGGCATCGACGTACGCCGGGTGGAGACCAAGCTCGCCGACAATGTGTATTGGCTCAACGCCGAGATCGGCTACGATTTCAGCAACAAGGCGCTCAAGGCGCTGGACAACGGCGTCCCCATCACGGTTCAACTGGACATCCAAGTGTCGCGGCAACGAAATTACCTGTGGGATGAGAGGATCGCCTCGCTGGAACAGCGCTACCAGCTGCGCTACCGCGCATTGACCAAACGCTATCTATTGAAGAATCTGAACAGCGCCTCCGAACGCACCTTTCCTTCATTGAAAACCGCGCTTGCGGCCCTGGGCAAGGTGCGGCGCCTGCCCATGCTGGACAAGAACCTGTTGGATGACACCCAGCGGTACATCGCCCGCATTCGGGCCAGCCTGGATATCGAGGCCCTTCCGGTGCCGCTGCGCCTGCTGGCCTACTTCTCCTCCGCCTGGCACCTTTCCAGTGAGTGGTACCAATGGCGCTTAAAACCCTGACAAACAAGGGACGGGGTGTCTGGCCGGTGGCGGCATTGTTCGTGCTGCTGCTGATATCGCTGTCCCTGATGAGTGCCGCGACCCAGAACTCACGGCAATTCGGCATGCTGTACTCCGCCCTGCTGGTCATCAATCTGCTCGGCCTGGCCGCACTGGTGGTGCTCATCGGCGCCAACCTCCACCGGCTCCTGCGCCAATACCGCAACGGCGTGGCTGGCTCGCGCCTGACGGCGCGCCTGGCGGGCATATTCATCGTCCTGGCCGTGGCCCCCGTGTCGGTGGTGTTTTACTTTTCCCTGCAGTTCCTCCAGCACGGCATCGACAGCTGGTTCGACGTGCGCCTGGACAAGACCATGGAAGACGCCCTCGAACTCAGCCGCACCGCCCTGGACGCCAAAATGCGCGAGTACCGCAGGCAGACCGAGGCCATCGCGCGGCAACTGGCGGACGTCCCCGACGACAGGGCCATACCGCTGCTCAACGGCCTGCGGGTCGACAGCGGCGCGAGCGAGCTGACCCTGCTGTCCCAGGACGGGCGCATCATCGGCTCCAGCAGCGTCAATGCCGACACCAATCTACCCAACAGGCTGGATGACACCGTCCTCTTTCAGCTGCGCCAGGGGCTGACCTACGTGGGCCTGGATCCCGTCAGCCGGAACAACCTGTATGTGCGCGTGGCCCTCAAGATCAACCGCCCCAACCCCCTGACGCAGTCGCGCATGCTCCAGGCCCTGTTCCCCATGACCGCACGCATGAACAACCTCGCCAACCGGGTGCAGACGGGATACGCGAGGTATAAGGAGCTGGCCTATCTGCGCAAGCCCCTCAAGATCAGCTTTACGCTGACCCTGTCATTGGTCTTGCTGCTCGGGCTGTTGACGGCCGTGTGGGCCGCCCTGTACTCGGCGCGCCGGCTGGTGGCGCCGATCAGGGCGCTGGCCATCGGTACCCGCGCGGTCGCCGCCGGCGACTACGGCAGGCAATTGCCGCGGCCCGCCAATACCGACGAGCTGAGCTTTCTCGTCCAGTCCTTCAATGACATGACCCGCCGGCTCGCCGCGGCGCGAGACGCCGCCCGACAGAGCCAGGCCAAGGTCGAAGAGCACCGGACCTACCTGGCCTCGGTGCTGGGACGCCTGACCTCGGGGGTATTGAGCCTCGACAAGGATCTGGTACTGCGCACGGCCAACAGCACGGCAGGCCAGATCCTGGGCGTGGACATGAACGACAAGCTGGATCAGCCGCTGGCACAGATCAGCACCGCGCACCCCCACCTGACCCAATTCGTCGCCACCCTTGAGGCTCACCTTCACGGTACCGAGCACGAGTGGCGCGAAGAGGTGGTCCTGTTCGGGGCGGGCGGCAGGCAGGTCCTGATGTGCCGCGGCGCCCTGCTGCCAGGGGTCGCCGACCTCGATGCGGGTCATGTCATCGTCTTCGACGATGTGACCGCCTTGATCCAGGCGCAGCGTGACGCCGCGTGGGGCGAGGTCGCCCGCCGCCTGGCCCATGAGATCAAGAATCCGCTGACACCCATTCAATTGTCGGCCGAACGGCTGCGCCACAGATACCTCAAGTCCATGGCTCCGGACGACGACGGCTTATTGGACCGCGCCACCGGGACCATCGTGCACCAGGTCGAGACACTGAAGGAGATGGTCAAGGCGTTTTCCGAATACGCCCGCCCGCCGCAGCTGCGCCTGCAGCCTCTGGACCTGAATGCGCTCATCAACGAGGTCGTCGAGCTGTACCGCGGTGACCGGACGGCGGTCATCACCACCCGCCTGGAGACCCCGTTGCCGCCCATCCAGGCCGACCCCGGCCGCATCCGGCAGCTGCTGCATAACCTCATCAAGAACGGCATCGAGGCCGCCCCCGCCGGGGAGACCGCCCATATCACGATCACCACCCGCTGCGTGCGACAGCCGGGCTTCGAGGTGGTGGAGTGCCTCGTCCAGGACACCGGGCCGGGCTTCCAGGATCCGGTCCTGGCCAACGTCTTCGAGCCGTACGTCACCACCAAGGCGAAGGGCACGGGCCTGGGGCTGGCAATCGTCAAGAAGATCGTCGAGGAGCACGGCGGCGTCGTGTGGGCGGAAAATGCGAGTGGGGGCGGTGCTTGCATCGTGATCCGCTTTTCCGCCGATGCCGACCCGGGAAAGAGCCACGCCCGCGACACGATCGACGGGGGGCTCACGTGAACGGCGAACTCCGATACGGAGGCGTTTTCCACCAAGCATCAAAGGTCTTTCGCTCATGAGCAAACCGAACATACTCGTCGTCGACGACGAGCGCGACATCCGCGAGCTGGTCAAGGAAATCCTCGAAGAGGAAGGGTACGAGGTCACCGTCGCCGAGAACGGAGAACAGGCCCGCCGGGCGCGCCGCGCCCGGCGCCATGACCTGGTGCTGCTGGACATCTGGATGCCCGACGTGGACGGTATTTCATTGCTGCAGGAATGGATGGAAGAACAGGGCGGCGCCTTTCCAGTCATCATGATGTCCGGGCACAGCACCATAGAGACTGCCGTGGAGGCCACCCGGCTGGGGGCCTACGACTTCCTCGAAAAGCCCTTGTCCCTGGCCAAACTGCTGCTCACCATCAAGCGCGCCCTGGAGGTGGACAAGCTCAAGCGCGAGAACACCAGCCTCAAACGACACGTGGCCCCGGTGGAGCCCGTGGGCAGGAGTATCGTCATGCAGCAGCTGCGCGACAAGCTCAAGCGCGTGGCCCAGCATGATGCCTGGGTACTGATCAGCGGCGAGGCCGGCAGCGGCAAGGAGCTCTTCGCACGCTACGTCCATGCCTGCGGTCTTCGTGGCGCCGGGCCGTTCGTCAGCGTCAACGGCGCCGCGATCAGCCGGGACAACCGGGCCGAAGACCTGTTCGGCCGGGAAGAAGGCGACAAGGTCCGCTACGGGTATCTGGAACAGGCCAATGGGGGCACCCTGTTCATCGATGGCCTGGGTGATATGGACCCGGAGATACAGGCCTGGCTGGCCGCCGCCCTGGACAGCCGCTCGTTCTCCCGCCTCAACGGCAGCACCCCGGTGCCGTTCGATGCCCGCGTGATCGGCGCCACCCACTGCAACCTGGAGCAGGCCGTGCGCGCCGGGAAATTCCGCGGGGACCTGTACTACCACCTCAACGTGGTGCCCGCCCACCTTCCCCCTCTGCGCGAGCATTGCGAGGACATCCCGGACCTGGTCAACCACTATGTCAATGCGTTCGTCAGCCAGGAGGGCCTGCCCTACCGCAGCTTCACCGTCGCGGCGCTGAACAGGCTGCGCAATCACACCTGGCCGGGCAATGTCAGGGAACTCAAGAACCTGGTGCACCGACTGCTGATTCTGGGGGCGGGCAGCGAGATCGGGCTCGATGAGGCGCAGCTCGCCCTCGGGACCTATCAGCCGCCGGCCGATGCCGTGCGGGCGCCGTTCGAGTTCAGCCTGCCCCTGCGTGAGGCGAGGGAGAATTTCGAAAAGGCCTATCTGGAGCACCAATTGCGCGAGAGCGCCGGCAGTGTCAGCCGCGTCGCCAAGGCCGCCGGCATGGAGCGCACCCACCTTTACCGCAAGCTGCGCGCCCTCGGCATCAACCCCAAGGAGCACCTGTGAATCATCCGCGCCCCGCCGGGTATCCGGCGGGGCGGCCGGCCGCAAATGGGCGATGAGATATGCACACCGACAGTGATACTATAAGGCCCTTTTACGGCTTCGAGGCGACGGTAATCACGGCATGAAAATCATCATCTTGGGTGCGGGACAGGTAGGCTCGTCGGTGGCGTCCAATCTTGCCAGCGAGGCCAATGATATCACCGTCGTCGACAGTGACGCGCAGAAGCTGCAGGAACTCCAGGACCGCATGGATATCCGCACCGTGTTCGGTCAAGCCTCCCACCCCGAGGTCCTGAGCCGCGCCGGGGCCGAGGATGCGGACATGGTCATCGCGGTCACCAACAGCGACGAAACCAATATGGTCGCCTGCCAGGTGGCCTATACCCTGTTCCATACGCCGACCAAGATCGCCCGGGTGCGCGACCGGGGATACCTCATCCACCCGGAGCTTTTCACCCAGGACGCCCTGCCCGTCGATGTCCTGATCAGCCCCGAGCAATTGGTCATCGAATACGTGCAGCGGCTCATCGACTACCCCGGCGCGCTGCAGGTGCTGGACTTCGCCGGCGGCAAGGTGCAGCTGGTGGCCGTCAGGGCTTACTACGGCGGCCCGCTGGTCGGACACGAACTGCGCGAGCTGCGCAAACACATCCCGGGCGTCGACACCCGCGTGGCGGCGATCTTCCGCCGCGGGGCGCCGATCATCCCCCAGGGGGATACCACCATCGAGGCCGACGATGAGGTCTTCTTTATCGCGGCGCGCAATGACATCCGCACCGTCATGAGCGAGATGCGCAAACTGGACAAGCCGGTCAAGCGCGTGATCATCGCCGGCGGCGGGAATATCGGCAAGGGCCTCGCGCTGGCCTTGGAGAGCAAGTACCACATCAAGCTGATCGAGCACAACATGGAGCGCGCGCGCCGCATCTCCGAGGAGCTCGACAAGACCATCGTGCTTCACGGCGACGCAGCGGACGAGACCCTCCTCCACGACGAGAACATCGAGCACGCCGATATCTTCTGCGCCATGACCAACGACGACGAGGCCAATATCGTCTCGGCCATGCTCGCCAAGCGTCTCGGCGCGCGCAAGGTCATGGCGCTGATCAACCGGGCGGCCTACGTGGACCTGGTGGAGAGCGGGATCATCGACATCGCCATCTCGCCGCAGCAGGCCACCATCGGCAGCCTGCTCGCCCACGTACGCCGCGGCGACGTGGTGGTGGTCCACTCCCTGCGGCGCGGCGCCGCCGAGGCCATCGAGGCCATCGCCCACGGCGACTTCAAATCCTCGAAGGTCGTCGGACGAAGGATCGAGGAGATCAAGCTGCCGGCCGGCATCACCATCGGCGCCGTGGCCCGGGGCGATGAGGTCAAGATCGCCCACCGCGACACCGTGATCGAGGCCGACGATCACGTCATCCTGTTCATGGTGGACAAGCGGCGCATCTCCGACGTGGAGCGACTGTTTCAGGTGGGAGTCACGTTCATGTAATCCGACGTGACTTGCAGGCACCGATAATTGCACAATAACAACGCCAACCGACGACAACCATGATGAGCGCAGCCACCTACAACCGACAATGGGCCAGCCCGCACCCGTTCCGATTGCGCCTTGACCCCGTGTCGAGCACCGACCTAGCCTGATGCCGCTGCGCGCCACACAACGCATCCTGGGCCTGCTGCTCACGCTGTTCAGCTTCACCATGCTGGTGCCGGCGCTGCTGTCGTGGCTGGACCATGACGCCATCGCCTATGCCTTTCTCACACCGTTCGTCCTGGCGCTGACCACCGGCCTGCTGCTGTGGCTCCCGGTACGATCCCACCGCCGGGAGCTTCGGGTGCGGGACGGCTTTCTCATCGTGGCGATGTTCTGGCTCGTCCTGGGCCTGGTGGGCGCCGTGCCGTTCATGCTGAGCCCCCACCTGTCACTGACCGACTCGGTGTTCGAGGCGATCTCCGGGCTGACCACCACCGGCTCGACGGTCATCGTCGGGATCGACGACCTGCCCCTGTCCCTGCTCTACTACCGCCAGCAGCTGCAGTGGCTGGGCGGCTTGGGGATCGTGGTCCTGGCGGTCGCCATCCTGCCCATGCTGGGTATCGGCGGCATGCAACTGTACCGGGCCGAGATCCCGGGCCTCATGAAGGAAGACAAGCTGACGCCCCGCATCACCGAGACCGCCAAGACCCTGTGGTACATCTACCTGGGACTCACGGTGGCCTGCGCGGTCGGTTACTGGCTCGCGGGCATGACCCCGTTCGACGCCATTGCCCACAGTTTCGCCACGGTATCCACGGGCGGGTATTCCACCCACGACGAGAGCATGGGGTACTTCAACAACCCGCTGATCGATGCGGTGGCCGACGTGTTCATGCTGCTGGCCGGGGCGAATTTCTTCCTCCACTTCGTGGCCTGGCAGAAACTGAGCGTACGCTCATACTTCGCCGACGCCGAATTCAAGGCCTACCTCACGATGATATTCATCGTGGCGACGATCGCCAGCGTCTACCTGTACATCTCCGGGACATTCCACACTATCGGGCAGGCCCTCACCCATGGCGTCTTCCAGGCCGTGTCCATCGGCACCAGCACCGGGTTCACCACGGCCCAGTATCACCACTGGCCCACGTTCCTGCCGGCCTTGCTGCTGTTGATCAGCTTCGTCGGCGGCTGCGGCGGATCGTCCGCCGGCGGCATGAAGGTCATCCGGGTGCTGCTGCTCTATAAACAGGGGCTACGCGAGATCAAGCGCCTGATTCACCCAAACGCCCAGTTCACCGTCAAGATAGGCAACAGGCCGCTGTCCGACCGGGTGGTCGAGGCGGTATGGGGCTTCTTCGCCCTGTACGTCATTTGCTATATCCTGATGTCGCTGCTGGTCGCCTCCACCGGCCTCGACCTGATTTCCTCGTTCTCCGCCGTGGCGGCGTGCATGAACAACATGGGGCCCGGTCTCGGCGACGTGGGCGCCAATTACAGTACGGTCACCTCGGAGGCCAAGTGGATCCTGTGTTTCGCCATGTTGCTGGGACGCCTGGAGATCTTTACCCTGCTGGTGCTGCTCACACCGGACTTCTGGAGAAAATAGTTCGGGCGTGCATGCCACCGCTCAACGGACGATCGAGCCCATGAACGACGAATCTATACGGGACAAATGGAATGAGCGTTACAAGTCGGCCGAGGCCGGGCCTGGGCAGCCCGCCCGGGTCCTGACCGACTTCGCCCACCTGTTGCCCGGTCGCGGGGAGGCCCTCGACCTGGCCTGCGGCCTGGGGGCCAACGCCCTGCTGCTGGCCAGGCGCGGGCTGGACACCCATGCATGGGACCTGTCCGACGAGGCCATCGGCAAACTGCAGGCGACGGCCGCGGCCGAGGCGCTGCCCCTGCACGCCGCGGTCCGGGACGTCATCCATTCACCCCCGGCCCCTGAGAGCCTGGATGTCATCGTGGTCGCGCACTTCCTGGAGCGCCCCCTGGCCCCCCACCTGATGGCGGCCCTGCGGCCCGGGGGGATATTATATTTTCAAACATTCACAAGAAGTTACGTCAATCCGGCGGGGCCTTCCCAGGCGCTGTACCGGCTCGCGGACAACGAGCTGCTGAGCCTGTTTTCAGCCCTGCGGATCCTCGCCTACCGGGAAGAGGGAACCGTCGGCGAGACCTCGCGGGGGTTTCGCGACGAGGCCATGCTGGTGGGCATGAAGGCTTAACGCCAACCCGAGCCGGGCAACCATGGGCATCATCGAAAACCTGGAGGGCCTGCTGGCCAAGGGGCAGGACAACGCCATGCTGCGCCTGGGCCTGGGCAACGCGTATCTCCAACAGGGCGATTACCGGCGCGCGGCCGAGCACCTGGGCTGCGCGGTCGAACAGGACCCGGGATACTCAGCCGCCTGGAAGGGGTATGCCCGGGCGCTGACGGAACTGGGCCGGCCGCAAGAGGCCGTCGCGGCCTACGAAGCGGGAATCGCCGCCGCCACCGACAAGGGCGACCGGCAGGCGGCGAAGGAGATGGGGGTTTTTCTCAAGCGCCTCAAAAAGACCGCTTCACCGTAGAAGACGTGTGACGGATACGGGTTAACCGCCCCGCGGTTCCCCGCAGCTCCAACACACATCAAATGTCCCCTCGTTCGTTTCCCCGCAGGCGCGGCAGTGCCACCGCTCACCGGCGGCGGCCGATGCCGCCATGGCCCGCTGCGCCTTCTCGTAGTCGCCGATCAGGGCCTTTGCCCGCTCAAAATCCTCGTCCTCGGCCACCCACACCTGGGGCCACGCGAGGGGATTGATGCCGAGCACGTTATAGGTGTGCTCGCCGAACACATAGGCATCGATGCCGCGGCGCAGCAACAGGTCGCGCACCTGCTCGGCATCGTAGACCAACGCCGCGTCATATACCTTCAGCATGGGGACACTCCTGCCATATCCGCCGCTTACGACCACATTATGCAAATGAGCCTTGTCTATCAAGCACCCGTGAATTACTGTATCGTGTACTGACGACGTCAGGCGACAAATCTTCTTTACGAGCGCGGAGTACGGCCATGACGATACTGGTGATAGGCGGGACTGGAGTAGTGGGCAGCGAACTCGTTGCGCGCCTGGCGCAAACGGGCGTTCCCGCCCGCTGCATGACACGTTGGCCGGCGAGTCTCGAAAAGCTGCCCAAAGGCGTGGAGGGACGTATCGGCGACCTGAGCAAACCCGCCAGCCTGCGGCCCATCTTCTCGGGCATGGAGAAGCTCTTCCTCGTGACGCCGTTGAGTCAGAACGAGACCCTCCAGGGGTTGGCCGCGGTCGACGCCGCCAAGGCGTCCGGGGTGGCCAAGATCGTCTACCTGTCGGTCCCCATGCCGCCCGGCTCCGGCCACATCCCCCACTTCCGCAGCAAGGTGCCCATCGAGGAGGCGATCATCGACTCGGGGATCCCCTATACGATCCTGCGCCCCAACAACCTCTTTCAGAACGATCACTGGTGCCAGGCGGCGGTCATGCTCTATAACACCTACCCGCAGCCCATCGGGCTCGTGGGACTGAACCGGGTCGATGCCCGGGACATCGCCGACGCGGGCGTCAACGCCCTCGCCGACCCGCGATTCGACGGTCAGGATTACACCCTCCACGGGCTCGAGAAGCTCAACGGCGAGGATGTGGCGGCGGTCTTCGGGCGGCACCTGCACCGCGATATACGCTACGGCGGTGACGACCTGGATACCTGGGCGAAACAGGCCCAGCACATGATGCCCGCCTGGATGGTTCAGGATCTGCGTTTGATGTACGAGTACTTTCAGGTCTCGGGGCTGGCGGCCACTGACGAAGAGCTTGCCCGCCAGTCGGATATCCTGGGGCATGAACCCCGCCGCTTCGACGATTTCGTCGCCGAGATCATCCCCGTATGGCAAAAGCGCCTCGACGAGGGGAACCAGTACCACTCCTAGGGAACCTGATCAAGGGGATGATCACAAGCCCCTATGCAACGCCGTGAGCGCCGCTTCAGCGGCCTGTGCAGGGGTTCCCTAATCGGCTCATCGAAGACACCCGGGGGCTGGGCATGGATATCGGCATCAAGCGGGCCTATGAACGACCCGCACGAAACGACGGCACCCGTGTCCTTGTGGACCGGGTGTGGCCGCGCGGCGTGACCAAGGAGCAGGCCGACATCGCCCTGTGGCTCAAGGACATTGCACCCAGCACCGAGCTGCGCAAGTGGTTCGCTCACGACCCGGACAAATGGCCCGCCTTCAAGACGCGCTATTTGGGGGAGCTGCGGCACAATAACGAGGCCGTCGCGCGGCTCCTGGAGTTGACCGGCAAGGGCAAGGTCACCCTGGTATACGCCGCCAGGGATCACGAGCACAATAATGCAGTCGCCCTGAAGGAATACCTCGAACAGCGCTCACCCGGTTGAGCGGCCTCGCCATGGAGATCAATGTTTATCGCCTGCTCGCCGATGCGGTGGTCTGCCTGCACATGGGCTTCGTCCTGTTCGCGGTCTTCGGCGGGCTGCTTGCCTTTTGGCGCCGCGCCTGGCTCTGGTTGCACATCCCCGCGGTAGTGTGGGCGGCGTTCGTGGAGTTCAGCGGCTGGATCTGCCCGTTGACGCCCATGGAAAACTGGCTCCGATCCCAGGCGGGCGAGGACGCCTACAGCGCGGACTTTATCGAGCACTACCTGATCCCGTTACTCTACCCGGCCCACTTGACCCGCGGGCTGCAGATCGCCCTGGGCGGCGGCGTGCTCGCCATCAATGCCGCCGTCTACGCCCGGCTCGTGCAGCGGCGGCGCCGGGGGAAGCATCCTTAACGAGGCAAGTGACTCAGCCAGTGGCCGTAGACGGCGTCCGCCACGCGGTGCAGCGCATCCACCTTGTCCGCCAGGCGGTCGGTGATCGCCTCCCTGCCCTGGACCACGGCATCCCAGTTCAACGTCAGATTGTCGGGCGGCGCCGACCCCTGCAGGCGCGACCATGGCCCCGCGTTGGCGGACACCCACTGATGCAGCATCGCCTCGGTGACCTCCAGATGCCCCTGCAAGGCGAGCACCCCGCCCATGACATAGCCCTCGATCAGGCACCATTGACTGTTCAGGATAGGCGTCGCCCCGGGGGGGAGGCTGAAGGCGTGGCCCTGGCAATGAAAGAGATCAAACGTCTGCGCAAGGCCCTGCAGCCATTGCCGTGACGGCGTGTTGTCCATGCACCGGACAGGAAACCAGCCCACACGCCGGTAGCGGCTGCGCACCACCATGCCCCCCAAGGCACGGGTAATCAGTTCGGCGCCGAAGCCATGGCCCAGGACCGGCACCCCCCGGCCGACGGCCTGGCGCACCAGGGCGACCTGCTGCCCGATCCACGGGGCATGATCATGCACGTTAACCGGCCCGCCCAAGAAGACCAGTCCGCTCACCCCATCCACATCGGCGGGCACCGGCTCACTATGGTCTATCGCCACCACCTCGCAGGGAATGCCGTGGCGGCCCATGACCTCCAGCAGGTAGCCCGGCCCTTCGAGCTCGGCATGACGAAAGATGCGAATCGGCTTGCCCATAGCTCCTGAGCCTCCAGCCCGGCTGTGTGTTGCAAGGGGCTGATACTACATCACATGCAAGCGCCCGGGCGCAACTCCGGCGCACCCCGTGCACCCGGCGGGCAAAGCGGCGATAATGGGGCGTTAGCTCCGCGGACGCGCTTGCGACGCATGACCAACACCGATGGCATGAGAATTCACTACTTGCAACACGTGCCCTTCGAGGGCCCGGGCGGCATCGAGGCGTGGGCCGAGGCCCGCGGTCACCGCCTCACGGGGACACCTCTTTACGCACAGGCCTCCCTGCCCGCTCTCGATTCACTGGATTGGCTGATCGTGATGGGCGGGCCCATGAACGTTTATGAGGCAGACCGCCACCCGTGGCTCATCCCCGAGACCCGGTTCATAGGCGAGGCGATCGCCGCACAAAAACGCGTGCTGGGCATCTGCCTCGGGGCCCAGCTGATCGCCGTCGCCCTGGGGGCGCGGGTCAACGGCGATGCCTGCCGGGAGATCGGCTGGTCGCCGGTGGTCTTCTCCGGCGCCGCACGGACGCAACCCGCCCTGGCCGGCCTGCCCGAGCGGATCGAGGCATTCCATTGGCACAGCGATACGTTTGAAATCCCCGCCGGTGCGGTCGCGGCGGCGACCAGCGATGCCTGTCCCAATCAGCTGTTTATCTACCGACAGCGAGTGGTCGCCATGCAGTTCCACCTGGAAACGACGCCGGCGGGCGCCGAGCAACTTATCCGTCACTGCGGCGGCGACCAGCGCCGGTCCCTGCAGGAGGACCTGCTTCAAGACAACCGTCGTTTCACGGATCTTCAGGGACCCCTGTGGCAGCTGCTGGACAACCTGCAGCGGCTCTAGGGCCTGTTAACAGGCCCTAGTCAGGCGGCCAGCTGGCGAGCCATGGTATCCAGCCCGGCGCAGCCCTGCAGGATGCGATTCATGACCGACAAGGCCTTGACCTCATCCATGTCCAGGGCGGAGAGAATATGGGGCGGGAGGGCGGTCTCCGCGGCATCGCCGATGCCGTAATTCATGAGCAGCCTGTCCGTCAGCAGGGCGAGGGCCGCGTACCGGGCGTGGGGCCCCCGGTAGTCGGCGTTGTGGTGCTCACGCGCCGTCACCACCACCTCCTCGGGCAGGCCCCAGTGCTCGAGCACCCGGGCGCCCAGGGCGCCGTGATCCATCCCGAGCACCTGCCGCTCCAGCTCGATGAGGGGCCGGTGGGGCTGGGCCGTGGACAAGGCACCGATCTGCTGATACTCCTGGCGGAACACATGGCCCACCACCACGAGACCGAAGTTGTGCAGCAGGCCCGCCAGATAGCTCGTCCCGGCCCGCACGCCCGCGGCGCGGGGCATTTCCCGGCCGAGCACCTGCATGGTCGCCGCGCTGTAGACAGCATGGCGCCAAAAGGACAGCAGCCCTAACGCCCCCTGGCGGGGCAGCTTGAAGGGTTTGGCCAGGGCGATCCCCAGGGCCAGGTTCATCACCATGTCATAACCCAGCACCCGGGAGATCGCCGTGTGCAGGGAGTCCACCCGACCCCGGTAGCCGAAGAAGGGGGCGGCGGCGTAGCGCATGATCTGGGCGGCGAGGCCCGGGTCGAGCTGCACCAGCCTGGCCAGGCCCGCGGCGTCCGCATCGGGGTCGGCATGCAGCTTCAAGATCTCATGGGCGAGGCCCGGCATCACCGGGAGGGCGTCGGCGCGGGCCAGTGCCGCCCGGACCGTCTCGGGCGCGCCGGCGCTCCCGGGGGAACGGCCGGCGACGGCCTTATCGCCTTGGTCGTCGCCGGCCCCTGCCAGGCCCTGGGCGAACCAGGCCTTGGCCTGCAGATTCAAGAATGCGCCTCGGTCGAAACCCAGCAGATGTGCATTATCGCCGCCGAATATATGGAGGCGCTGATGGCCTTGCGCGATCAGGCGCTCGTCGATCAATGTCCTGACCCCGAAGGCATCACCCATCGCCGGCAGAAACCTGCTGTCGCAATCCTTGAAGATTTTGCTGATCTGCCACTGTGAAGCGGGGGCCACCTTGCGCCCCAACAAGGCATTGAGGGCATCGACATCGATATCATCGGTGGCGGGTACGACGACCATCACGGGCCCCAGGTGATCCATCATGACGGACCCTCGGGCGAGGGAGCCGAGCGGGACACCGGCGGCGACCACGGCCTCCCGGACCGAGGCGAACGGCGTCACCGGCATCACGCGGTAATCGATGCCGGTCTTGCTCAAATAGTTAATAATCGATTGTGACGCGGCCATAGGACGCTGAAGGCAATAACAGGTTTCGGTTGGCGCGGAGCACGTTGCCGCGCCAGAGCAGGGCGGCTTTTACCCGGCGGTGCGCCCGCCGCTTTGGTTCGGGCTTCGCCACTGTCTGTATCGGTTATGGAGGCGTAAACTTAAAAAGGGATGAGGAGCGGCTTTACGGCCCGTCGGGCGCCGTCCCCGCCGGGCCGCCAACGGGGACGTTGCGGGTTTTTTTCAGTTTGTTAAGCTTGTCTTGACCATCAGGCAGTGCCCGAACCCTCCCCCGTCATGGGCGGCAACGAGGGTGTTCAGTCGAACGTGCAGGCACCCCTGAACCATCACTGATTCGGTGACCAGTGCGGGGCTCGCGGCAATGCCGACGGACGTCATCGACGGCGCAGGAGGGTATCCGCATGGCCAGTCAGCATAACAGACAGTTTTCGAGGCATGCCTCCATGGGGCCGGATCGGCACGCCGAGCGGCCATCTCGACGGTACGGGGTGCTCCGCCTGGTACTTCTGGCATGCGCCGTGGCCCTGGCACCTTACGCCTCCCACGGCTACCCCGTCCCACCCTCGGACGAATCCCACGTGCGGGCGGGCATGTTCCTGGTGGCCAAACCCAACCTGCGCGATCCACTCTTTCACCATACCGTAATTCTCGTCACGGCCCATAACGCCGGCGGCACCATCGGCCTGATCATCAACCACCCGACCAAAGTTCGATTGAAGGACGCCCTGCCAAAGGACAGCGCCCTGGACGGGGGGCAGGACCGGCTATACGTAGGCGGTCCCGTTCATCCCAACTCCCTGTTCTCGCTGGTGCGGTCGGCCCGCCCCCTCAAGGACCAACACCCCGTGGTCGGAAAGATCTACTTCATGGCCGGGCTCGACGCCCTGAAAGAGGTGCTGGCCATGGGGGTCCCGGGGCTGGCGACACGCAGCTATGCGGGCTACAGCGGCTGGTCAGCCGGCCAGCTGGAGGCGGAGATCGAGCGGGGTGACTGGCTGGTGATCAAGGCCGAACCCGAGGCCATTTTCCAGCACGATACCAAAGGCGTGTGGCAGAAGCTCATCAAGAACCACCTGGGGAGGTGGCTCTAAGCCCCCGACTCAGGAGCGCTTGGCGCCCTCCCTGAAACGCACCACGTCAGCGCAGGAAGACTTGGGGGATTTGGCCGGGGCGGCCGCCCCATCGGTCAGCGACTGCAAAGCGGGCAGCAGGCCGTCCTCACCGTACACCGACGCCCACATCATATCGAACAGGCGCCGGGTCGCCACCAGGGGATTGCGCCAGTGGTAGCGCCGCTCCATGTCGATGCGCCACTGCAGACGGCGCAGGTGAGGTTGGTTGTCCGGCGGAGTCTCGGCGATAAAAGCGTCGAGCACCTCGCGCCGACGGCGCTCAAACTCATCGGCGTCCGTCTCGGCCAGCATGCGCCATTCATCGAAATTCAGTTCGCTACCGTGGATCTTGTTAGGCATGGATCTCATTCCCCCTGACTGCCGCTATTGGTGATGAGAAAGCAAATTCAGTGCCCTTGCTCTTATGCCGCTGATTTATATAAATATTTGCCGACCCTGGCGCTCTTGACGGGCGGCGATTGTAAAATATTCCGACGGGCGCCCCCGGCGCTGGCCCGGGGGACCCTCAGCCCGAAGGATGGCATAGCCCGGCGCCCATGACTGCCGGCCATGTCGCAATTGCGCGCGCGGGCCCGCGCCGCGGACGGGCTAAGCCCCTTGGTCACGTTGCCGATATAGTGACTGAGCCTTCGCGCAGGCACTACAATGAGAGCCCCACACATGGACACCATCGCCGTTCACGCAGATATCGAGCTCCTGCAGCAGCTGGAGCCGCTTTCGGCCATGCCCGCGGAACAGCTCGAGGAATTGACCCGCCACAGCCAGGTTGAGCTCCTGCCTGCCGGGACGTATCTCTATCATGAGGGCGACAGCGAGCGCCGGACGTTCTATCTCATCGACGGCCGCGTCGCCCTGACCTCCCAGGGTCATGGCGAGGAACAGGTCATCGAGGGGGGAAACCCTCAGAGCAAGTACCCGTTGGCGCGGGAGATCCCGCGCCGCAACACCGCCGTCGCGCTGACGCCGGTCCAGATGGTATGCATCGACAGTGACACGCTCGAGACCTTGCTGGCCTGGGGCCAGATCGCCTGCCCGGAGACCGAGGTCATCATGAGCGAGGACGGCATTCTCACCATCGACAAAGGGAGCTGGCTCAACAAGATGCTCATGTCCCCCACGTTCAACAGGCTGCCCCCGGCCAACATCGAGCAGTTGCTTGGCCGCCTCGAGCCGGTCAAGGTCAATGCGGGGGATGTCATCATCAGCCAGGGCGATGCGGGGGATTATTTCTACATGATCAACGAAGGCATCGCGCTCGTCTCCCGGCAACTGGACGAAGCGGGTGACGCCATGGAGGTGGCGGAGCTCAAAGAGGGCGACAGTTTCGGCGAATCGGCCTTGATCTCCAATAAACCGCGTAATGCGACGGTGACCATGATGATGGACGGCGTACTGCTGCGACTGTCGCAGGGCGACTTCAGGACACTGCTCCAGGAACCGACATTGCAGTGGCTGGATTTCGAGCAGGCCCAACAGCACGTTGCCCACGGCGGGCACTGGGTGGATGTGCGCATGCCCAAAGAGTTCGGTCATGCACACCTGGCGAGCGCTATGAATATCCCCATGCAAGACCTGCACAAGTGCTCCACCGAACTGGATCCCGCGCCGATGTATGTCTGCTATTGCGACTCGGGACGCAGGAGCTCGGCGGCGGCGTTCGTCCTCAGCCAATACGGTTTCAAGACCTGCGTGCTGAAAAACGGCATCCAGTCGGTGCCCGAGGCACAGCTCAGCGCGGAATAGTTCCCGCAAGGTCTTGCGCAATCTGGGGGGCAACAAAAAAGCGGCCGGAGCCGCTTAAGGATTGAGGATCTCAGTTTATTATTGTTGTCCGATCAGCCCTCGCAGCGCCTCTTGCGCAGATCGCGGGCCGTGTATTCTTTGACCGGAAAACAATGTCCTCTCCCTGGAGAAATGTAAACCTACCCGAGGCGCACAGCCAAGTCAAGCCGCGCAATCCCGGACGCATCTTACTTCACCGCCTTTGAGTGTCCGCAACGCCGACGGGGTCTATGACACTCAATGCCATTGGCGATTTCGCGCCGTCGAGCCACGCCTCAATATTCAAAGACAAGCGCCGGCACTCCCGCTACAATGTGGGCCTCGAACAATTTCGCCGCGTGGTATATAGTCCGTCCTTCCCATGCTTTGGGTAAAATCATTCCACATTATTTTCATGGTGACCTGGTTCGCCGGCCTGTTTTATCTGCCGCGCCTGTTCGTCTACCACAGCATGTGTGAGGATAAAACCGGCAGCGAGCGCTTCAAGGTCATGGAGCGCAAACTCTTT
>CAWJPQ010000008.1:0-76545 GCA_963844825.1 uncultured Gammaproteobacteria bacterium | reverse complement strand
ATCTAACGATAGCCCGCTTGTTTCGCGGCTTCAGCCTGTTTGGCCCCAATTCATCCACATAGTTATCCACAGATTTTGTGGATAATGTCCAATTGTCATATCGGACAATAAGATAGGCAGGATGGGTAACAAATCCTATGACCCTGTAGGCATCAGGCTGAACCCCGGCCGGATGCCGGTTGCCCCTTGAGGCCATGGGGCGCGCAGCCTTTATCCTGCGGGTGGCTGTTCCATCGCCGCTGCGCCGCAGCTTCGATTACCTGCCGCCGCCCGGCGTCGACCCGCAACGGCTCGCTCCCGGCATGCGCTTGCGCGTGCCCTTCGGGCGCCGCAATGTCGTGGGGGTATTGCTCGAGGTGGTCGCTCAGCCCCGGATTGAACAGTCGCGCCTGAAACCCGCTGTCGAAGCGCTGGATACCCAAGCGATCCTGCCCCCGCCATTGCTGCGACTCGCCGAGTGGGCCAGCGACTATTATCACCACCCGCCCGGCGAGGTATTCACTCACCTGCTGCCCGGTCTGCTGCGCCAGGGCCGGGCCCCGCGGCGGCAGATGCACACATCATGGCAGCTCACCGAAGCGGGGCGGGCCGTCAGCCCCGAGGACCTGGGCGGCGCTCCGCGCCAGGCCGCCATCTTGAAGCTCCTGCAGACCCGCCAAGGGGCGGTCTCCCAGGACGAGCTGGCGGCGACGTTCACCCGCTGCCGCTCGCCCCTCAAGGGATTGCAGCAAAAGGGGTGGGTCACGGCCGAGCAGGCGCCGGTGGGGATAGCCGTGTGCACCACCGAGGCGCAGGCCCTGAGCCTCAACCCGGCACAGGCCGGCGTCGTCGATGCGGTCGGCGGGTCCCTGGGACAATTTCAGGGCTTCCTCCTGGAAGGGGTCACCGGCAGCGGCAAGACGGAAGTATATCTGCGCATCATCGAACAGGTCATCGCGCGGGGCGAGCAGGCCCTGGTGCTCCTGCCCGAGATCGGGTTGACCCCTCAGATGATCGCGCGCTTTCGCTCGCGCCTCAACGTACCGGTGGCTTTGTACCACTCGGCCCTGGGCGAGCGCGAGCGGCTGGACGCCTGGGTCATGGCCGGCAACGGCGAGGCGCCGGTGATCCTGGGGACCCGCTCGGCGGTGTTCCTACCCCTGAAGCGCCCCGGCATGCTCATCATCGATGAGGAGCATGACATGTCCTACAAGCAGCAGGAGGGCTTTCGCTACCATGCCCGGGACGTGGCCGTCATGCGCGCCCGCCAGGCGGGCGTTCCGGTGCTGCTCGGCTCGGCCACCCCCTCCCTGGAGAGCCTGTACAACGTGCACCGCGGGCGTTATCGCCACCTCACCCTGCCCAACCGCGCCGGCAACGCCATTCCCCCGCAATTGAAGCTGCTGGACATCCGCCAACGCCGCCTGGAAGACGGAGTCTGCGACCTCCTTTGCCAGGCGGCGGCGCAGCACCTCGACCGGGAGAACCAGGTGCTGGTCTTTTTGAACCGCCGCGGCTACGCCCCGACGGTCCTGTGCCACGACTGCGGCTGGGTCGCCCGCTGCCACCGGTGTGACGCGCACCTGATCATGCACCATCAGGACAACGTCCTGCGCTGCCACCACTGCGGCGGACAGCAGGCGCTGCCGGGGCACTGCCCCGAGTGCCGGAGCGCCGAGCTCAGGCCCCTGGGGCAGGGTACGGAACGGGTCGAACAGACATTGCAGCGGCGCTTTGCCGGGCATGACGTGATACGCATCGACCGGGACAGCACCCGGCGCAAGGGGACCATGCAGGCCCTTCTCGACAAGGTGCACCAAGGCAAGGCCATGGTCCTGATCGGCACCCAGATGCTGGCCAAGGGCCACCACCTGCCCGATGTCACCCTGGTGGGCGTGCTGAACGCCGACGCCGGCCTGTTCAGCGCCGATTTTCGCGCCAGTGAACGCATGGCCCAGACCATCATCCAGGTCGCCGGGCGGGCCGGGCGGGCCGACAAGCCCGGCACGGTGGTGATCCAGACCCATCACCCCGAGCACCCCCAGCTGCAGGCGCTGATTCGCGACGGCTATCAGGCCTTCGCCCGGGCGCTCCTCGAGGAACGGCGCCAGGCCGAACTCCCGCCGTACACCAGCATGGCCTTGATGCGTGCCGAGGCCACCGAGCGGGAAGCGCCCCAGGCCTTTCTCGCCGAGGCGAGACAGAAGGCTGAACACAAGGGTGCGTCTCATGTACAATTGCTCGGTCCGGTGCCCGCGCCCATGGAGCGCCGCGCCGGGCGCTATCGCGCCCAACTACTCATTCAGGCCAGCCAGCGCAGCCACCTCCACGAGCTGCTGGACGCGTGGCTCCCGGAGTTGGAAGGGCTGCCCGCCGCGCGCAAGGTGCGCTGGTCCCTGGATGTAGATCCCATGGAATTACTGTAACTTGGAAACGGCATTGTCTGAACAACGTACAACCCCGGCCCGCCTACCGTCGCCATGAAGCCTCACCTGCAGAGCCTGATCACCCAAGCCTTGCTGCGCCTCCAGGAGAACGGGACGCTGCCGCGCGATGCGGCTATTGAGGTCATCCTGGAGCGCTCCCGCGACAAGCGCTTCGGCGACTTCGCCAGCAACATCGCCCTGACCCTGGCCAAACCCGCCGGGCGCAAGCCAAGGGACCTGGCCGGGCAGATCATCGCCGAACTCCCGCCGTCGGACCATGTGCAGAAGGTGGAGGTCGCCGGGGCCGGCTTCATCAATTTCTTCATCGCCCCCGCCGCCTTTCGCCAGGTAGTCGCCGATATCCTCCAGGCAGGCGAGCACTATGGCCGCAGCCGGGTGGGCGCCGATCACAAGGTGCATATCGAATTCGTCTCCGCCAACCCCACCGGCCCCCTGCACGTAGGTCACGGCCGGGGCGCGGCGTACGGATCGGCGCTGGCCAATCTGCTGGCGGCGGTGGGCTTTGACGTGCACCGCGAATACTATGTCAACGATGCCGGGCGCCAGATGGACATCCTGGCCACCAGTGTATGGCTGCGCTACCTGGAGCTGTGCGGTGAATCGATCGCCTTCCCCGGGCGCGGCTACCGCGGGGACTATATCTACGACATCGCCCGCACCCTGCAAAACCAACACGGCGACGCCCTGGCCCACAGCTTCGACGCCCTGAGCGGCGGCATCCCGCCGGATACCGACGAATCCAACGAGGCCCACATCGACGCCCTGGTGCAGCGCGCCAAGGACGCACTGGGGGCCGATCGCTACGGCGCGGTATTCGCCGCCACCCTGGACGTCATGCTGGCCGATATCCGTGACGACCTGGCGCAATTCGGCGTGACCTATGACCAGTGGTTCTCGGAACGCACGCTCACGGATGACGGCAGCGTGGCGCGCGTGATCGGGCAACTCAAGGACGGCGGTCACCTGTACGAGGACGGGGGGGCGTGGTGGTTTCGCTCCACCGATTTCGGCGACGAGAAGGACCGGGTGGTGATACGCGAAAACGGCCAGACCACCTACTTCGCCTCGGACATCGCCTATCACGCCCTGAAGGCCCAGCGGGGATTCGAGCGGGTCATCGACATCTGGGGGGCGGATCACCACGGCTACGTGGCGCGGGTCAGGGCCGCGTTGACCGCCCTGGGCCTCGACCCCGCCCACCTGACCGTGCTGCTGGTGCAGTTCGCCAACCTGTATCGCGGCGGCCAGAAGGTCCAGATGTCGACGCGCTCCGGGCAATTCATCACCCTGCGTGAGCTGCGCGAAGAGGTGGGCAATGACGCCGCCCGTTACTTTTACATGATGCGCAAGTGCGAACAGCACATGGACTTCGACCTGGATCTGGCCAAGTCCCAGTCCACGGACAACCCCGTGTTCTACGTGCAGTACGCCCATGCGCGCATCTGCAGCGTCATGCGCCAGCTCCGGGACAAACAGCTCGAGTGGGACCCCCGGCGGGGGGCCGAGCACCTCGACCAGCTCCAGGAGACCCACGAGCAGTCCCTGATGGTCACCCTGTCACGCTATCCCGAGGTCATCGAAGGGGCCGCGCTGACCTATGAGCCCCATCAGGTCGTGCACTACCTCAGGGAACTGGCGACGGACTTTCACACCTATTACAATGCCCACCAATTCCTGGTGGCATCCGATGGGCTGCGCAACGCCCGGCTGAATCTCATCCTGGCCACCCGACAGGTACTGCGCAACGCGCTGGGGTTACTGGGAGTGTCCGCTCCCGACGCCATGTAATCCATGTCCTCTTCCCGCAAGCGCCAGGCCACACGCAAGGACAGGAAACGCCGCGGGCGGGCCCCCGGTTGGCTGTTGCTCGGCGGGGGCGTCGCGCTGGGGCTGGGTGCGGCGCTGACGGCGGTCTACATGTTCTCCCGGACACCGGCACCCCCGGCCGCCGATCGGGCGGTCATGGTGCCGCCCCACCCCCCGGCCAAGGCCGCCCCGAAACCGCCGCCGCCCGAGCAGGCGCCGGCGGCGGATAGCGCCCCGCAAAAACCCCGCTTCGATTTTTATACCATGCTCCCCAAGCTCAAGGTCTTCGTCCCCGAGCCCCGGGAGGACGCGCCCCAGGCGCCTGCCACCCACGGCACCGAGATCGACGGCCAGGGCACATATGCGCTGCAGGTAGGCTCGTTCAGGCAGCTGGATGACGCCAACCGGGTCAAGGCAAAGCTTGCGCTGATCGGTGTCGAGGCCGACATCTATACCGTCACGGTCAATGAACTGAAGTGGCACCGCCTGCGGGTCGGGCCTTACAGCGATCTGAAAAAGCTGCACGACATCACCGCGCGCCTGCGCAAGCACCACATCAACTACATGGTGCTGAAGATCAACGGGTAGCCCGCCGCAGCGCCATGATTACCCGGACCGGCCGTCGGGAACCGCCCGCGGCATGCGTTCGGCATCCACGGCCACATAGGTCAGGGTGGCCTCGGTAACCTTGATGCACTCCTGCTCCAGGCGCTCGCGCTCGGCGTAGACGAGCACGTCGACCGTGATCGAGGTGCGTCCCACCCGCACCACCTCGGCGTAACAGCTGATCAGGTCGCCGACGAACACCGGCCTGCGAAACTGGAAGGAATTGACCGCCACCGTCACTACACGCCCATGGGCGCGGCGATAGGCCGCGATACTGCCGGCGATATCCACCTGGGACATCACCCAGCCGCCGAAGATATCCCCCGAGGCATTGGTATTGGTCGACGTGGCCAGGATCCGCAGGGTCGGTTGGCGGTCGGGCAGGCTCGTTGTCTCCGGTATCTCGTGCATCGCATAAGTCCTGTGTTCTGCTATCCGCGCGAGCTCAGTGGCCCTCATACAGCTTTGCCACCGTGGCCTCGAAACGCCCCAGGATCTCCCGCCGGCGCAGCTTCATGGTCGGCGTCATCAACCCGTTGTCCACCGTCCACGGCTCGGCGAACAGGGCCACCCGCCTGACCTGGGCGTAGCCCGGGAAATCATGCAGGAGCTGCGCGATTCTGTCCACCACCCGCTGCTGGACCCGGGGGTCCTCCAAGGGGCGGGCCGGGGCGGGATCGAGGGCGAGCTCGCGGACCCACTGCGCCCAGCGGCCTTCGTCGACCACTACCAGGGCGCCCAGATAGGAGCGGCCCTCGCCCACCACCAGGGCCTGTTCGAACAAGGGATCCCGGGTGATGGCCGTCTCCATATCCTCATGGGGGACCTTCTCGCCATTGGACAGGACGATAATATCCTTGAGCCGCCCGGTGATATAGATGGCACCGTCTTCAATCCGGGCCGTGTCGCCCGTGTGGAGCCATCCCTGGGAATCGATCAGCGCGTCACTGGCCGCCGGGTCCCGCCAGTAGCCCAGCATGACGCCGGGGCTGTGCACCACCAGCTCCTGTTCGGGACCGATGCGCACCCGCACGTCCTTCAGGGGACGGCCGACACTGGCCGGGTCATTGCGCATCAGGCTGTTGGCGCTGACCACCGGACTGGCCTCGGTCAACCCGTACCCCTGGACAATGGGCACGCCCAAGGCAATGAAGGTCCGGCCGATCTCCAATGGGAGCGGCGCCCCGCCGCACACCGCGAGCCTCAGCCGGCCGCCCAGGCGGCGGCGGATCCTGGCGGCCACCAGCCGGTCGAGCAGGCCGTGCGCCAGCCGGGACGGCCGCGATGCGCGGCGCCCTTGGCTGAATTCGAACGCCTCCCACCCCGCCCGGACAGCGGCGTGAAACAACCGACGGCTCAGGCCCGATTTGGCCTCCAGCTGGAGCCGGATCCTGGCATAGACCCGCTCGAAGATGCGCGGCACCGATATGAGCACGGTGGGGCGCACGGCACTCATGTCCTCGGCCAGCAGGGAGATCCCCCGGGTATAGGCGACCCCGGCGCCGGCCATCATGGGCAGGTAGTAACCGATGGTACGCTCCAGGGTGTGGGACAAGGGCAAAAAGGACAGGAACATATCGTCAGGATAGACCGTCACCGTCTCCAGGGCGCTGCGGGCATTCCACAGGATGTTCCTGTGACTGAGCATCACGCCCTTGGGGCGGCCGGTGGTCCCCGAGGTGTAGACGATGGTCGCCAGGTCCGCGCCGCGGCCGTTGTCCCGAAGGGTGGCATCCGCCGGCGCCTGCGCCAGCCAGGCATCGCGATGGAGCACGCGCGGATCACCGCCCGTGTCCGCGATCTGCTGCACGGAGACGATGCGCTCGAGCCCGGGCACCTCGCAGTGGGTCGAGCACAGGGCACGCCACTGTTCCTCGCCCTCGATCAGCAACAGCCGGGCGCCGCAGTGATTGAGAATATAGGCCATGTTGTCCGGGCGATCGTAGGTATACAGGGGCACCACCACCAGCCCCAACCCCAGCGCCGCCTGATCGAGCACGACCCACTCCGGGCAGTTGCGCAACATGATCGCCACGCGCTCGCCCGGCGCCAAACCCTCGCGGTGCAGCGCCCCCTGCCAGCGCAGGACCTGCGCGGCCATCTGCGCCCAGGTCAGGGACGACCAGCCCCCCCGCGCCCGGCAGTAATCCCGATAGGCCTCGGCGTCGGGGCTGCGCTCGACCCTGGCCTGAAACAGGCCCGCCAGGGTCTCGATCCGTTCCACCGCCAGGATATCGGTGGCCGGCTCAGTCCTCACCCGCGATGACCTGCCAGCCTGCGTTTGCCGCGAAGCGCTCGCCATATCTTTGTTCCAGCGTCCCGAGTAATTCGGCTTGTGAGGCGATGCCCTGCTGTCTCAAGTAATGCATGGGCCCGCCGCGAAACGGTGCGAAGCCGGTGCCGAAAACCACCCCGGCGTCGAGCAGGTCCTCATCGGCGACAATCCCCTCGTGCAGGCATGCCACGCACTCGTTGAACAGACGAAACATCAATCGCTGCGCCAGGTCCGGCGGCGGCGAATACCCCTTTTCACCCCTTGCCCGGCGCGGTTTGCCCCCCTTGTACTCGTAAAAGCCTCCCCCGCGCTTGCGCCCCAGACGACCCGCCTCGACCATGCGCCGCAGGCGCTCGGGGACGCAGACCCCGTACTGGGCGGCGAGGATGTCGGCCACCGACAGGCAGATGTCCAGGCCCACCGTATCGGCGAGGGACAACGGGCCCATGGGCATGCCGAATGCCTCGGCGGCCCTGTCGATCGCCGTCACCGGCACGCCCTCCTCGACCAGCACCATGGCCTCCAGCAGATACGGCATCAGGACACGGTTGACCAGAAAGCCGGGGGCGCTGTTGACCGCCAGGGGCAGGCGGTCGATGCGACGCACCCATGCCGTCGCCCGCGCGAGGCTGTCCGCCCCGCTGTTGTCGCCCTTGACCACCTCCACCAGCTGCATCTTGGCCACGGGATTGAAGAAGTGCAGGCCCACGAGGCGCCGCGGGTCCTCCAGCTCCCGACTCAATTCGTCCAAGGGGATGCTGGAGGTGTTGGTGGCGAGCAGGGCATCGGCCTTGAGCCGCCCCTCGATGCTGCGGTACAGGGCCCGCTTGGCATCGGCGTCTTCGAATATGGCCTCGATGACCACGTCCGCGCGCTCGACTCCGGCGCCGCGCTCATCGGGCAACAGCCGGTCCATGGCCGCCTGCACGAGGCGCGGTTGCCTGAGGCGCTTGCTGAACAGCCCATGGGCCCGCTTGATGAGCCCGGCCAGAGCTTCCCGGTTGGTATCCTGGACCGTCACTCTCAGCCCCTGCAGGGCGCACCAGGCCGCGATGTCGCCGCCCATGACCCCGCCGCCGATCACGTGGACGTGCTCGAAGGCGTGCTCCGCCTTGCGCGCCTGGGACTTGAGACGCTCCTGGAGGAAGAACACCCGCACCAGGTTTTGCGCCGTGGCGCCGATGATCAGTGATGCCACCGAACGCCGCTCCTCGACCAGCATCCGCCGGGGATCGTCCGCGTACCGGCGCCACAGGTCGAGCAGGGCATAGGGGGCCGGGTAATGTTCGGCACGCACCCGCGCGGCGAGCCGACGGCCCATCAGCCGCGCCGCCCAGGGGCGCACCGCGGGGTGATTGACCAGGGACCGCCAACGCCCCGGCCGGTGGGGCGCGGGCGGGCTCGTCACCAGGGTGCGCGCGGCGCGTTGCAGGTGACGGGCGGGCACGGCGTGGTCCACCAGCCCCAGCTTCTTCGCCCGCCGCGCGTCCACGGGGCGGCCGGTCAGCATCATGTCCATGGCCGCCAGCGGGCCCATCAGGCGTATCGAGCGCACGGTGCCGCCGAAGCCCGGGTGAATGCCAAGTCTGACCTCGGGAAACCCCAGCCGCGTTCGCGGCGCGTCTTCGGCGATGCGGTAACGGCACGCCAGGGCCAGCTCGAGGCCGCCGCCCAGGCAATACCCGTGAATGATGCACACGGTGGGGAAGGGCAATCCGTCGAGTCTGTCGAAGGTCGCGTGGGCCCGCTCAAGCAGCGCCATGGCCCGGGCGCTGTCGCTCGAGCCGGGTGAACTCGTTGATGTCCGCCCCGGCGATGAACCCCTGCGCCTTGGCCGACCGGATGACCAGACCGCGGGGCCGCTGGGCGTGGAGCGTGTCCAGGACATCGCCCAGTTCCTCAATGACCGCCGAGCCCAGCACGTTGGCGGCACCGCCCGCCATATCCAGGGACAGCCAGGCGATCCCGTCCCCGTCCATTGCCAGGCGCCAGTGCTTCGGGTCCGCCGATTGTCCCGGCGCGTCATCGTTTGAAAGCGTCTCTGCCATGGCGATCACTCTTGGTTGATTACCCTCGGTGCCGGCTCAGCGCACCTGTTACACGGGGACGGCCCGCCGCTCACTCCCGCTCGATCAGCATCGCCCCGCCCTGGCCGCCGCCGATGCACAGGGTCGCAATACCGCGGCGGGCACCATTGCGCGCCAGCACCCTTGCCAGGTGCAGCACGATCCGCGCGCCGCTGGCCCCCACCGGATGCCCGATCCCGATACTGCCCCCGTCCACATTGAGGCGCTGCGGGTCGATCGCCCCCATGGCCTTGCGCAGGCCGAGCGCCTGACGGCAATAGGCCTCGTCCTGCCATGCCGCCAGACACGCCAGCACTTGGGCGGCGAAGGCCTCATTGATCTCCCAGTAGTCGATGTCTTCGAACGTCAACCGGTGGCGGTTGATCAGGGGGGTCGCGGCGTGCACCGGTCCCAACCCCATCTGCGCCGGGTCCACGCCCGCCCACTGGGCGTCCACGACCCGACCCAGCACCGGCAGGCCATGACGCTCCACCGCCTCCTCGCCGGCCAGCAGCAGCCATGCGGCCCCGTCGGTGATCTGGGCGCTGTTGCCGGCGGTCACGATACCGAATGTCCGGTCAAAGGCGGGTTTCAGTCCGGCCAGCTTGGCCATGTCCGTGTCGCGGCGCACGCCGTCATCGTGATCGTAATAGCGGCCGCGGGTATCGTAGAGGACCGCTATCTCCTCCCCCAGGCGACCCTGGTCCTGGGCGGCGGCCAGCCGGTGCTGACTCTCCAGGGCATAGCGATCCATGGCCTCGCGGTCGATGCCGAAGCGGTGGGCCAGATTCTCCGCGGTCTGCCCCATGGACAGACCCACCAGGGGATCGGTCAGCCCCCGCAGCAGGCCGATGACGGGGCGAAGGTGCGCGGGACGCAGGCGGGCCAGCTGGGCGAGGCGCCGACCCATGCCCCGGGCGGCGCGCCAGCCGGCGAGCCACGCCACCATCCGGGCTCCTGAGCAGGACCGGCGCGTGGCTCATGGACTCCACGCCACCCGCCAGCACCAGATCCGAGCGCCCCTCGCTGATGCTGCGAAAGGCGCAGTCCACGGCCTGCAGGCCCGAGCCGCAATTGCGCTGCACGGTCCAGGCCGGGACCGCGTCGCCGCAACCGACACGCAACGCGGCCACCCGGGCGATATTGGCCTCATCGGGCCCCGGCATGACGCAGCCGAGGATGACCTCGTCCAGCGCCTGGGGCGCAAAGGACTGGCGGGCCAGCAGGGGCCTCGCCGCCGCCACGGCCAAATCGGCGGCGGTGAACGGCCCCGGCCCGCCCTGGGCCTTGAGAAAGGGGGTGCGGCTGCCGTCGACTAAATAGACGTTTCGGCGCCGGCGGGTTCGTGTGCGCTGTTGTTGTGCCATGGCGGCCTCGGTTTGTGCCAATAGTCGGGGGGGAAGTCGTCCACTTGAATGGCGGCTCGACGCGCCTCGACCGCGGCCCGCAGCAATTCGGCCTCACCGCCGGTGATCACATTGTGCGCCACGCCGAGCTCGATCAGGGCCTCGTCGTCCATGGGCGTCAACAGCCCCTGGCGCACCGCTTCATGGAGCTTGGACTCGGCCGGTTCGGCGGCCACTGTCTTATGGATGGCGTCCTCCAACAGGCCCAAGCCCGGGGCCGTCCTGTCGGGCACAAACACGCCGCGGGTCAGCCGCTCGCGGGCCGGCCCGGGATGCAGCAGCAACTGGGCCACCTGATGACCGAGCGCATCGCCGGGCGGGCGCAGGCGCCGGCCCAGGGGAAAGACCAGGGCGCGCAGCATAAAGGCGACCGCCGGATTCGGGTAGTTCTTCAGCAGGTCGTCCAGGCCCCGCTGCACGGCAAACAGCGCATCGTCACAGGCCCACTGCACCAGGGGCAGGTCGTCGCCGGGCGTGCCCTGATCCCTGTAGCGCTTCAACACCGCGCAGGCTCAGGTACAGATGGCTCAAGCAGTCGGCCAGGCGCCCCGAGATCTTTTCGCGGCGCTTCAAGGCGCCCCCCAACAGCAGCAGAGACAGGTCCGCCACCAGGGCGAATGCCGCGCTCATGCGGGTCACACGTTGATAGTAACGGCGTACGGGTCCGCCTTCGCCCACGCGTACGCCGCGCCCCCCGGTGAGGCCGAGGATCAGGCTGCGCGCCGCATTGCTGATCAGCAGGCCCGCATGACCGAACAAGACCTTGTCGAACTCCCGCGAGGCGCGCGCGCCGTCCGGACTCCCGGGCGGCCTGGATCTCTTTGTACAGGTAGGGATGGCAGCGTATCGCGCCTTGGCCGAAGATGATCAGGCTGCGGGTAAGGATATTGGCGCCCTCCACGGTGATGCTGATGGGGATGGCCTGATAGAGCCGACCGAGAAAATTGCGCGGACCCATGCAGATGCCGCTGCCGCCCTGCACATCCATGGCCATGATTGACCACCCGGCGCATGCGCTCCGTGAGGTTGTATTTCACCATGGCCGACACCACCGCCGGGTGTTCCCCGCTGTCCACCGCGCCGGCGGTCATCATCCGCGCCGCATCCATCATATAGGTATAGCCGGCCATGGCCGCCAAGGCCTCCTCCACGCCCTCGAAGTAGCCGATGGGCATCTTGAACTGGCGGCGGATGCGGGCATAGGCGCCGGTGCCGCGGCATACCAGCTTGGCCGCCCCGACGCTCAGGGCGGGCAGCGAGATGGCACGGCCGGCGGCGAGGCTCTCCATCAGCATACGCCACCCGCGCCCCATGTAGCGCGGGACCGCCGATGATCCAGTCCAGGGGGATGAACACATCCCGGCCCTGATTGGGCCCGTTCTGAAACACCTGATCCAGGGGAGAGTGGCGGTTGCCGATGGTGATCCCCGGCGTATCGGTGGGGATCAGCGCCAGGGTAATGCCCAGGTCGTCCTTGTCACCCAGCAGGTGATCGGGGTCGTAGAGCTTGAAGGCCAGGCCCAGGACGGTCGCCACCGGTCCCAGGGTGATATAGCGCTTGTCCCAGTTGAGGCGTATCCCGGTAATTTCCCGGCCCTGGTACTGTCCCCGGCAGATGACCCCCTTGTCGGGGATGGCGCTGGCATCGCTGCCCGCCTCGGGACCGGTCAATGCAAAACACGGCACCTCCTCGCCCCGGGCCAGACGCGGCAGGTAGTAATCCTTCTGGGCGTCGCTGCCGTAGTGCAGCAGCAGCTCCGCCGGCCCCAGGGAGTTCGGGACCATGACCGTCACCGCGGCGCTGACGCTGCGGCTGGCGAGCTTCATGACCACCGTTGAATGGGCCAGGGCGGAGAACTCCAGACCGCCGTAGCGGCGCGGTATGATCATCCCGAACAGGCGCTGATCCTTGAGGAATTGCCACACCTCCGGGGGCAGGTCGTGATGCTCTTCGGTAATCCGCCAGTCGTCGAGCATCTGGCACAGGTGCTCCACCGGGCCGTCGATAAAGGCCTGTTCCTCGGGGGTGAGCTGGGGAGGTTTGAAGGCGAAGAACCGGTCCCAGTCGGGGCGGCCGCCGAACAGCTCCCCCTCCCACCAGACGGTCCCCGCCTCCAGGGCGTCGCGCTCGGTCTGGGACATGGCGGGCATGATGCGGCGGAACAGGCGCAACACCCGGTCGCTGATCAAACGCCGCCGCAAAGGGCGGACATTGAGGAGCAATGCAACGGCGATGAAGACCGCCCATTCGAGCACCATCTCCCACGTCACCGGGATCAGATAGCCGGAGACGGCCAGCAGGACCGCCAGCAGGACCGTCCATAGCCACAGGGGCGTGCGAAAATAGGCCAGCGCCCCGATGATGACCAGGGCGGAGAACAAATGTAACAGCGTTTCCATCATAGGTGTCGAGATCCACCGGGCTGCATCGGGTTGCATGCCCCGCTAAACCTATGGCTCATCGTGCCCCCGCTCAGCCACGTCCTCCCTGTCCCGCGCCCCGGGGCATCGCCCGGGCAAAACCGCGTTGGTGCCCATTGTTACAGATAATGCTCCGTTCGTCCCACCCAAGATGACGACCGCGCCCGCCCATTCAGAATATCGGCCGGCCCACGGGCAAACTGTAATATATTGAAACTAATGGATTATCGGCCGGCTCCGCGGGAAGCGGCCGAACGAAAAAGGCCGGACGCTGCGGCTCAGCCAAACTGATAGTGCTTTCTTATCGGGGCACGGACATCCCAGGTGCAGGACAGGCCGCGGGGGAACACCGCCAAGTCCCCTTGACCCAACCTGACCGGTTCGCCGCCGTCGGGGGTGACGATCACCTCGCCTTCCAGCACATAGCACGTCTCGGCGGCGTCATAGTGCCACGGGAAAACCGACACCTCCTTGCGCCATACCGGCCAGTCGCGCACGCCCAGCTCGGCAAGGCGCTCCTCGGTGACAGCGCGTTCAAGCCGTATCTCCGCCATCGAATCCTCCCCCTGGTTGGTTCATTCGGCGCAAACCGCGACTTCTACGGGCCCAGATAGGTATAGCTGGTCAACCCCTCGGTCAGCACCCTGACATATTCATCGCGCTTGTCGGGGCCGAGCTCGGCATTGTCGATCTTGGCGCGAATGGCGCTTACCACCTCATCCATATCGAAGTGCACATAGTCCAACACCGAGCTCACGGTATCGCCCCGCACCGGCTGGACGAGGCGGTACCCCCCCTCCGGGGTGGTCTCCACATGAATCGAATTGGTGTCGCCGAACAGGTTGTGCCGATCGCCGAGGATCTCCTGGTAAGCGCCCACCATAAAGATGCCCAGCAGGTACGACTCGCCCGGGCGCACCTCGTGCAGCGGCAGGGTGGTATCCACACCGCCGCTGTCCACGTAGTAGTCGATACGTCCGTCGGAGTCGCAGGTCAGGTCCTGGATGACGGCACGCCGGGTCGGGCGCTCGTTCAGGCGGGCCAGAGGCACGATGGGGAATATCTGCTCGATGGCCCACACATCGGGCAGCGACTGGAACACCGAGAAGTTGCAAAAGTACTTGTCCGCGAGCTTCTCGGCGAGCTCGTCGACCACCTCGCGGTAATTCCTCGCCCCCCCCTGCAGCGCCGGTTGAATCCGCTCGCAGGTATCGAAGTAAAGCCCCTCGGCCCGGGCCCGCTGCTCCAGGGTGATCACCCCGAGGGTGTACATGGCCTGGGCCTCGGCCAGCCAATGCACCGCATCGTGGTAGGCCTCCAGCGCCGAGCGCTCGGACAGGCTGTTCAGCCCGCGCCACAGGTCATGGACGATGGTCGGGTCATCCTCGGCCGGGGGACCGGATACATGGGACGTGGGGATGCGCTCGATATCGATGACATTGGTGATCAACACGGCGTGGTGCGCCGTCATGGCGCGGCCGGACTCGGTAATGATATCCGGGTGGGGCAGGCCCTGATCCTCGCACAGCTCCCACAGGGTGCGCACGATGTTGTTGGCGTACTCCTGGACGCTGTAGTTGATGGAGCAGAAACTGCGGGAGCGGGTGCCCTCGTAGTCCACCCCGAGGCCACCGCCCACATCGACACAGGTAATGGGCACCTGGAGGCGATGCAGCTCGGTGTAGTAGCGCGCCGCCTCGCGCATGCCCCGCTGGATGTCACGGATATTGGCGATCTGTGAGCCCAGGTGAAAGTGCAGCAGTTGCAGGTATTGCACCGCCCCCGCCTCCTTGAGGCGCTCGACCATGCTCAGCACCTGATCGGCGGACAGACCGAACTTCGACTTTTCGCCCCCCGTATTCTGCCACTTGCCCGAGCCGATGGACGCCAGGCGCACCCGTATCCCCAGCAGGGGCTCGACCCCCAGGGCCTTCGCCTCGTCCAGGATGAGCTCCAGCTCGGAGGGCTTTTCCACCACCAGATAGACCCGGTGACCGAGCTGGCGGCCGATGAGGGCGAAGCGGATATACTCGCGGTCCTTGTAGCCGTTGCAGATGATGACCCCGTTGCGCACGTTCATCATGGCCAGCACCGCCAGCAGTTCGGGCTTGCTGCCCGCCTCCAGCCCCACCCGGTCACCGCCGTGGCCGATGATCTGCTCGACGACGCTGCGCTGCTGATTGACCTTGATGGGATAGACCGCGGTATACCGGCCCCGGTACTGATTGTCCTCCATGGCCCGGCCGAAGGCCCGGCACAGACTGTCGACCCGGTCGTGCAGGATCCCCGAGAAGCGCGCCAACACCGGCAGTGAGTAACCGGCCCCGATCAGCTCCCGGGCCAGCTCATGCAGATCGACCCCCGGGTGCGCCTGGCCCCGGTCGGGCCGTACCAGCAGGTGGCCCTGATCATTGATATCCACATAGCCGCCGCCCCAGTGGGCGGTGCTGTACTTCTCGCGGGCATTCTGAATGGTCCAGTCCATGTGCTTCAGGGTGTGCAGATAACCTGGGCACAAGATACAGGATTGGCTGGGGAATGAAAATCAGGCGGGCAACATCCGTGCAGGGCTCCCAAAAAAGGTGCGGGCACATCCCTGTGCCCGCGGCTCGGACCTCCTCTTGGTTGCTGGAGGGTTGGTGGAGACTAGAACTTGTAGATGCCCTCGAAGGAGATGGTGTTCTGGGCATGGCCCTGGGTGCCGTCGGACTTGACGAACACCGCCTGGGTGGAAGTGTCATGGCGATACTCACCGCGCAGCTCGACGGAATCGACCGGTGCATAAGCCACCGTCAGGGTCTGTGAATACAGCTTCTGGGCGGCGGGGACATAATAGGAAGCCGAATTATTGGTCCAGAAACCCACCTGGTCGGCGCGGTAACCGCTGCCGTCATCGAAGCGCTGGGCACGGAGGGCGACCCGCCAGTGGTCGGTCGCCTGGAAGTTCGCATACAGGGCCTGTCCGTTCCAGTGAGCGGCATCCGTGAACGAGCCGCCTTTACCGTCTGGCCGCAGGGCGTTCTCCTGGCGCGCGAACGCCGCATTGACGCCCAGAGTAAGCGCCTTGTTGACGTTGTAGGTGGACACCAGGTCGATGATCTGGCGAAGGCCGGCAGGGGACCCGCCGCCGCTGCCTTGAACGCCGCTGTCACCCTCGATGCTGATGAAGAAGTCGTCGGTGGGCGACCAGGCCAGCTGTGCCTCGACGGTCTTGGGGGTGAGGTCGGTGGGCAGCACGTCCCAGCCGTTGTTGACGCCCACCACCGCCTTCAACGTCGGCGTGACCTGGTAATAGACCCGGGCGCCGGTCTGAATAAAGGGGCCCCAGCCGAACAGGTACGAACGGGAGAAGTTGTAGTTCAGGGGGCTCTCGATGACCTCGAAGCCGATCAGGGTGGGCAGCTTGCCGAACACCACTTGGGCACCTTTGTGTTTGTAGCTGAGATAGGCCTGTTGGACGTCGAAACCGGCGCCGAAGAGACCACCGCCCGAGGTGACAAATGAACCGTTTGCAGGGTCGTTCGCCCCCGATTGGTCTGATTCGGTGACCGACTGATTCACGGATGCATCCGGCCCCGCGTTCAGTACCACCGCACCGCCGAAGCCCTCGTCAGGAAGCTTGCTGACGGCCAGCTCCAGCATCTGCAGGTTGAAGCTGCGCCCCTGTTGGTCATAGACCCGAAGGGAGTTGAACGGCCCCTGAGTATTGTAAATGGCCGACGTGTCAATATATCCGTTGATATCGACTCCGGAGTTCTTAAATATGTCGCCAAGGGTCGGCCCCGCTGCAAAGACGGGAGAAGTGGACAATACCAACGCTCCCCCCGCCATGACCTTCGAAAATTTCATATGCCATTTCTCCTCATGTACATTCACTGACTTCATTTCAGGACTCGCCTTGGCCCCCGGGGGGACCGTGAGACTCCAGCCCCATCGCATCCGGCACCGGGACTGTGCGTTCGATCCCGCGCCACTGCCATTACGGCAATTGATGAAACACTCATGAACCGAGATAGCAAATAGGAGGCCAACCTCAATTATTCCTTTATATTCATATAGTAACCAAAACTGAGGGGCGTTCGGCGAGCCTCCTGGCGCACCGAAATGCATCATCTAAATGGCATATGGCACCATCGTAGGGCGGATTCACAGGTCCGAGGCTTGACCTGCATCAAAAAGGGCGGTGACGGACAGGGGTGGGTGCACCCACCCCTGCCGGGCTTTTGCCTTCCTCGGGGCACTCTGGTAACGTCTACGCCCTTGTCAATTCGTCAACCAGCGGTGGTTATTCCATGTCGTTGAATGAAGAGTGGTTTACTGAGATCTGCCCCGAGTCCGGGAGCGCCTTCTCGCTCAAGGTCAAGCAAAGGCTGCACGAAGAACAGACACCCTTCCAGCGCATAGAGGTCTACGAGACCGAACATTACGGGAATCTGCTGGTCATCGACGGCTACGTCATGCTGACCGACCGGGACAACTTCCTGTACCACGAGATGCTCGCCCACCCGGTCCTTTTCACCCACCCCCACCCGCGCCGGGTCCTCATTATCGGCGGCGGCGACTGCGGCACCTTGCGCGAGGTGCTCAAGCACCCGTCGGTCACCGGGGTACAGATGGTGGAGATCGACGAGCGCGTCACCCGTGTGTGCGAGCAGTATTTCCCCGACCTGTGCAGCGCCAACGGCGACCCGCGCGCCGAGCTGCACTTCAAGGACGGGATTCAGTGGGTCGACCAGGCGCCGGAGGGCGGTTACGACATCATCATCGTCGACAGCACCGACCCCATCGGCCCGGCGGTGGGGCTGTTCTCGGAGGATTTCTACCGCAGCTGCCGCCGGGCCCTGGCGCCGGAGGGCGTATTCGTCCAGCAGAGCGAGTCGCCGTTGCTGCACCAGCCGTTGATCCGCTCCATGCACGACAAGCTTCGCCAAGGGGGCTTCAACCACGTGCACACCCTGTGCTTCCCCCAGTCCTGCTATCCCTCGGGCTGGTGGAGCGCCACCATGGCATCGGCCTCAACGGCCTTGAGCGACTGGCGCGAGGACGATGCGCTCAACAAGCCCTTCGCCACTGTCTACTACAATCGCGATATCCACCGCGCCGCCCTGGCGGTACCCGAGTTCATGGCGGACAAAGCGCCTTAACGCAGCCGGTCGAGCCGCAGGCGGTGGCGTTTGTCGAACAGTCGCCGCGCGCCCAGGCTGACCGCCGCCACGGTGCCGAAACCGGTCCCCGCCGCGATCAGAAACATGATCAGGATCTGGTAGTTGACCGCCTCCAGGGGCGGGGCGCCCGCCAGGATCTGGCCGGTCATCATCCCGGGCAGGCTCACCAGGCCGGCGGCGGCCATGGCATTGAGGATGGGGATCATGCCGCTGCGCAGGCTGTCGCGCCGTATATCGGCAATGGCCTCGTGCCAGGGCTGACCCAATATCAAACGCGCCTCGATCACCGCCTGCTGCTGCCAGGCCGTCTGGGTCAGGCGGTCCAGGCTCAGGGCGACGCCGTTCATGGAATTGCCGAACAGCATGCCGAGCAGCGGAATGGCGTACTGGGGCTTGTACCAGGGCTCGGGCTGGATGATCACGGTCAAGGCGATGAGCGTCACCGAGAACGTCGAGATGAACATGGACACCGTCCCCATGGCGAAACCCCACGCCCCCCTGAAGCGCCGCTGCTGGCGTGCCACGACCTCGTAGCCCGCCGCGAGCAGCATGATCAGAGCGATCCCGGACATCCATAACAGATGGACGTTCTCGAACAGCACCTTGAGCACCAGTCCCACCAGCAGCAGCTGGACCACCATGCGCACCGCCGCGATGAACAGTTGGCGCGTGAGCCCGAGCCGCATGTGCAGGGACAGCCCCGCCAGGGACAGCACCAGCAGCGAGGCCAGGGTCAGATCAAAGGCGCTCAGGGAGATAAACTTCATGATGCCAGCGGCGCCAGCGCACCGTCTGTCAACGTGTAGTGCGCGGTGGCCACGCGCCGGCTCTGGACCGGGTCATGGGTGACCCAGATCACCGCGGCACCGGCGTCGCGGCGGTAGGCGGCGATGAATGCCTCGACGCGGGCGGCGTTCTCCCCGTCGAGATTGGCGGTGGGTTCATCCAGCAACAGCGCCTTGGGCCGGTTGCCCATGAGGCGGATCAGCGCCAGGCGCTGGCGCTGGCCGCTGGACAGGTAATCCACCCGTTGCTTGAGGATGCTGTCGCTGAGCCCCAGGGCCGCAAGCCACGGCGACTCCACATGAGCGAAGTGCGGCTCCACGCGCTCGTCCCACCATTGGCTCTCCACGGGGAGGAAGCCGACCATGCGCCGCCAGGCCGGTGCCTCACATTGGCCGCACTCCCTGTCGTCCAGATATACCTGACCCCGGTGCTCGACGAGATCCGCGACGGCGCGCAACAGGCGCGTCTTGCCGGAGCCCGAGGGACTCGACAGGGATACGCACTGCCCCGGTGCAATCGCCAGGGTAATGGGGCCGACAGGGGTAATGGATAGGTCTTGCAGGCGCAGCCGCGTCCCTCGCTGATCCGATGACAAACCGTGATGTGCTCCGTTAATGCGACAGTGAATGGGATCCCCGGGCCCCGCGGACGCGGACTGAATCGGTCAGGGCGACTGACAGGCCTGCCCCGTGTAATTATAATATCGATTCATCGATTTCGGGAATCAATTGGAGAACAATATGGCGGAACCGGTCATTGCGCAGAAAGCCCCCTACGTTGTCCAACTGGAACCGGGCACCTATTGGTGGTGCGCCTGCGGACGCTCGGCCAATCAGCCCTTCTGCGACGGGTCCCACAAGGGCACGGAGTTCTCCCCCAAGGAGGTCACCGTCACCGACAAGACCCCGATCGCCCTGTGCGGCTGCAAGCGCTCCGGGAACAAACCCTACTGCGACGGCACCCACAGCCGGCTGGACCCCGGGAAGGGCTAACGCCCATACCGGCCCCGTAAAAAGAAACGGCTAGCGGGCACCGTTCGGGGGGATACCTTTACTCCCCGTGCCGGCCAACCGCGTGACGTTGAAGGATAATTGAACGGTTGCGCCCCATTTGGAAGCGTTTTTGCCCGAGGCCGATTTCTATTCTCTCGCCAAGAACGCCAAGGTAACAGAACGTGCATCTCTTGGCGTCTTGGCGTCTTGGCGAGAGAACACGGTCTCTCTTAGTCCCCGCAAATATCGCGGGAACACCTGTAAAAAGGGGGCGGGTGCTCGCGCACCCGCCCCCGTAGATTGCCCGCCGCAACGGGCGGTTATACACTACGCCTGCGGTTGTCCCGCAAGCCCCTTGGCGACCGGACTGTGATCCAGGCCTTCCTTCTTCGGCTCTTCGGTCACGCGCACCCCCATGAAGGCCTCGAGGTTGTAGCCGCGCTCGTCGTGCAGGGCGATGTCCAGCCCTTCGCTCTCCTGCTCCTCGGTCACGCGCAGGCCCATGATACCGTCGAGTATCTTCAGGATGATCAGACTCACGATGCCGTCGTAGACGATCGTGGTCATAACCGCAATGGCCTGGATCCCCACCTGCTTGCCGATGGTCACGCCGCTGCCGAGACCGGCGCCGCCCAGGCTGGCGTCGACGAACACCCCGGTCAGCAAGGCGCCGACGATGCCCCCGACCGCGTGAACGCCGAAGCAATCCAGGGAGTCGTCATAACCCAGGGCACGCTTGAGCTTGGTCGATGCGAGGTAGCAGATCACCCCCGCGGCGATACCGATCACCACGGCGCCCATGGGACCGACAAAGCCCGAGGCCGGGGTGATCGCCACCAGGCCTGCCACCGCCCCCGAGGCGATGCCCAGGGCGCTGGGCTTGCCGTGCACCATCCACTCGCAGAACATCCACGCCAGGGCCGCGAAGCGCGGTGGCGATCTGGGTGACCGCCATGGCCATGCCCGCGGTACCGTCGGCGGCCAGCTCACTGCCGGCGTTGAAGCCGAACCAGCCCACCCACAGCATCGCCGCGCCCACCAGGGTCAACACCATGCTGTGCGGAGGCATCGCGGTTTCCGGATAGCCCTTGCGCTTGCCCAGTACCAATGCCGCCACCAGGCCGGCCATACCGGCGTTGATGTGCACCACCGTGCCGCCGGCGAAGTCCTTGGCGCCGAGTCGGCCCAGCCAACCGCCGCCCCATACCCAGTGGGCGATGGGCGCATAGACCAGCGTCACCCACAACCCCATGAACCACAGCATGGCGGAGAACTTCATCCGCTCGGCAAACGCGCCGACGATCAGCGCCGGGGTGATGATGGCGAAGGTCAGCTGGAACATGGAAAAGACCGTCTCCGGGATCGTGCCGCTCAGCGTATCGTAGCCGACACCCTTCATGAACGCCTTGCCGAGACCGCCGATCCACTGCTGCGCCCCGCCGCCGTCACTAAAGGCGAGGCTGTAGGCCCAGAACACCCATATGGCGGTCATCAGGCAGGTGATCGCAAAGCACTGCATCATCACCGACAGCGCGTTTTTACTTCGGACCATGCCGGCGTAAAACAACGACAATCCGGGGATGGTCATCAGCAGGACCAGGGCCGTGGAAGTCAGCATCCATGCGGTGTCCCCCGAGCTCAACGTCGGCTTGGTATCCGCAAAGACCGGCCCCGCCAGCAACACCATCAATATGGTACTTATAATCTTCACAGCGGGTAAGTTTCTAATAAAATTTCTCATTGACTAAAACCTCCACGACTTCATTACAGTGCAGCGGCACCGGTCTCGCCGGTGCGGATCCGCACTACCTGTTCCAGATTGACGGCGAACAACTTCCCATCGCCGATCTTCCCGGTATTGGCCGCCTTCATGATCGACTCGACGGCCCGTTCGAACAGCTCGTCGCCGACCGCCACCTCCAGCTTCAACTTGGGCAGAAAGTCGACTACATACTCGGCACCCCGGTACAACTCGGTGTGCCCCTTTTGACGGCCAAATCCCTTGACCTCGGATACGGTGATGCCCTGCACGCCGATCTCCGACAATGCCTCCCTGACGTCATCCAGTTTGAAAGGCTTGATAATCGCGATAATCAACTTCATGGCTCTTTCCCCTATGTCAAACAAACTACGTGGCCACCCACACGAGTACTTCACGGGGCGCTTGTCCTGTTTTTACACTTTCTGTGCCAAGCAAGAATATTAATAAAATACAGATAGATAATTGATGACCCCCGGTCGGGGCGGGGCCTTTGTGCACCATAAAGAGCCGCCCCGCCCCCCGCCATGCACCAGGATCGTGCGGCCCGCGCCCCGGCGGGGAGGACGGACGCATCGAAGGGGGGCGGGCGCTTCAATCGCGGTAGCCAATCACCGATCATTTACGTAAACTGAGGTGGATGCACGGCCCATCTTCAAAAGGTGCGATCCCATGGACCCCAAGACTGTAGAAGATCTCACCAAGCGCATTTCCGACGCCCTCCCCAGCGGCCTGCGCGAGCTGCAGCAGGACGTTGAAAAGAACATCAGGGCGGCCCTGGAGAGCGGCTTTTCCAGGCTCAACCTGGTCACCCGGGAGGAATTCGAGGTGCAGCAGGGGGTACTGGCCCGTACCCGGGCCAAGGTGGATACCCTGGAGAAAAAGGTCGAGGAGCTCGAGGCCGCCCTGGCGGCCAAGCCCGGCAACCAGGACGGCTGACCGCACCCCCTTACGGAGCGGAACCATCGGCAGGGGAAGCGGGAGTGCTTCCTCAACAGACAATGCAAGCACAGCAAGGGAATGCCGCTTGTGTCATTGGCGATCACCTACAGCCGCGCCCCCATCGGGGTACGCGCCGCCCTGGTCACCGTCGAGGTTCACCTCGCAAACGGCCTGCCGGGCCTTTCCATCGTGGGCCTGCCGGAGGCCGCCGTCAAAGAGAGCAAGGACCGGGTGCGCGGGGCCCTGCTCAACGGGCACTTTGAATTCCCCGCCCGGCGCATCATCATCAACCTCGCCCCCGGCGACCTTCCCAAGGACGGCTCACGCTACGATCTGGCCATTGCCCTGGGCCTGCTGGCCGCCTCCGGACAGGTCTCACACCAGGCCCTGCAGCACTACGAATTCGCCGGCGAGCTGGCCCTCAGCGGGGAGCTGCGCACCGTCTCCGGGGCCCTGCCTATCGCCCTGGCGGCGCGGGACAGCGCCCGGGGCGTTATCCTGCCGGCGGCGAACGCCGACGAGGCCGCCATCGCCGGCGATGCCGCGGTCTACGGGGCGGCTCACCTGCTGGAGGTCTGCGCCCATCTGAACGGGCGCCGATCCCTGCCGCGCCGGCCGCGCCCCGAACAGCGCCAGCGCGCCGAGGACCCCTTGGACATGAGCGATGTGCACGGGCAGCGCCACGCCAAACGGGTTCTGGAGATCGCCGCCGCCGGCGGGCACAACCTGCTGATGATCGGCCCCCCGGGGACGGGCAAGACCATGCTCGCCAGCCGCCTGCCATCCATCCTTCCGGACATGCCCGAGGACGAGGCCCTCGAGTGCGCCGCCGTATACTCCATCAGCCATCACGGCTTTAGCACCGACGGGTGGGGCCGGCGGCCCTTCCGCGCCCCCCACCATACCGCCTCGGGGGTGGCATTGGTGGGCGGCGGCAGTTACCCGCGGCCGGGCGAGATCTCCCTGGCCCATCACGGGGTCCTGTTCCTGGACGAGCTGCCGGAATTCGAGCGCCGCGTCCTGGAGGTGCTGCGCGAACCCCTGGAATCGGGCCGCATCACCATCTCGCGCGCCGCGCGGCAGGCGGAGTTTCCCGCCCGCTTCCAGCTCATGGCCGCCATGAACCCGTGCCCCTGCGGCTACCTGGGCGACCCCGACGGGCGCTGCCACTGCAGCGCCGAGCAGGTGCGGCGCTATCGCTTGCGGGTCTCCGGCCCGTTGCTGGACAGGATCGACATGCACGTGGAGGTCTGCGCCCCGCCCCCCGGGTGCCTGGCGCGCCGACGGGCCGACCGAGCCAAGCGCACGGATCCGGGAGCGCGTGACCGAGGCCCGCGACCGCCAGTTGCAGCGCAACGGCCTGATCAATGCGCACCTGAACAACCGGGAGATGGCGCGTTGCTGCGCCCTGCCGCCCGACGGTGCCCGGCTGATGGAACAGGCCGTCCAACGCCTGGGGCTGTCCGCCCGCGCCCACTACCGCGCCGTGAAGGTGGCGCGGACCATCGCCGACCTGGCCGCCAGCGACACGATTTCAACGGACCACCTGGGCGAGGCCTTGAGCTGCCGGTGCCTGGACAGGCCCGTATGAGACGCCCCGCAACGGATGCCCCCATGGCCATCACCCCCTACTTGAAATTGATGGCCGAGCGCAACGCCTCGGACCTGTTCTTCAGCCCCGGCGCCCCGGTCAACGTCAAGATCGACGGCCGGATCCGCGCCCTGGGCACTGCCCCCCTGGCGCCGGGCACGGTCAAGGCCCTCGCCTATGGCATCATCAGTCCGGCTCAGGCCGAGGCCTTCGAGCGAACCCTGGAACTGAATCTTGCCCTGTCGGTCCGCGGTCTGGGCCGCTTTCGGGCCAACCTCTACCGCAGCCGCGGGGAGACCGCCATGGTGATTCGCTACGTGGGGGACCGCATCCCCTCCGTTGAGGCCCTTCGCCTGCCGGCCATCCTCAAGGATCTGATCCTGGCGCCCCGCGGGCTCATCCTGGTGGCCGGGGCCGCCGGCTCGGGCAAGTCCACGACCCTGGCGGCGATGATCGAGCACCGCAACCGCCGTCGGCACGGGCATATCCTCACCATCGAAGACCCCGTGGAGTTCATCCACCGCCATGGGCTGTCGATTGTGGATCAACGAGAGGTGGGGTTCGACACCCTCAGCTATCGCAACGCCCTGAAGAACGCCCTGCGCGAGGCCCCCGATGTCATCCTCATCGGCGAGATCCGCGACCGGCAAACCATGCAACAGGCCATCGCCTATGCCGAGACGGGGCACCTGTGCCTGTCGACGCTCCACGCGAGCAATGCCCATCAGGCCCTGGACCGCATCGTCGGTTTCTTTCCCGCCTCCGCCCACCGGCGCCTGCTGCAAGGCCTGGCCGCCAGTCTTCGCGCCGTCGTTTCCCAACGGCTGGTAAGGGGTGTCGATGCCAGCCGGATCCCCGCCGTCGAGGTCTTGCTGCACTCGCCGTATACAGCGCAGCTCGTCGCCAAGGGCGACACCGACGGGATCAAGGCCGCCATGGCGAAGGGGGCGGCCCTCGGCATGCAGACCTTCGACCAGGCGCTGTACGAACTGTGGCGCCAGGGACGAGTCTCGGTGAAGGAGGCCTTGGCCAATGCGGACGCCCGTCATGAACTCCTGTTGAGGATACGGCTGTCCCGAAGGCACGGCGCTCAAGCCCAAGGCGCCGACGCGCGCCCCGGTAAGCCGCCCATGGATACCTGCGGATAACGTCCTGGATCATCAACCGCTAATGCGCCGGGGCCGGTCCGCTGTCGCCGCCGGATGCATCATCGATTCCGACCGCCCCGCAGCAATCATGTTTGATTCGAATCAACGCCCGTGGTAACAGTCTCCCTATAGGATGGGCAGTGCCGTGCAGCGAACGCGCGTCGCCCCGGAGGGGCGCGGGTGTCGGGTTGTGTAGGCAAAAATTTGTAACATCATTGATGTTACATTTAACACCCTGAAAACGGGGCGGCGACATGGCCATGCCCCGTTGAACGGGTGTATGCTCATAGGCGGTGAACGGTCCCGCCCGCCGGCGCCATGACGTCGTCCGGGCGCGGATTTATTCAGTCGACGCATCCGCAGACAACCGCCAATGGCCATTGACCGGGACCCCGCGTCTCCGCCACAGGAGGGGCAGGGGGTCACCTACAATGCGGGCCTATTGGCACCCATGGCCGACGAACGGAGGCCGGCGAAGGACGACGTCGACCCGCGCCGGCGAAGGCCGGCAACTTATCCGCAAGAGACTCATTGAACACATGGAAGAGGCATCGGTCACTCACCCAAACGCAGACCTGATCTCCACGTGACGGACCAGGCCGGCCAATACACACAAACAGCAGCATGGCGATGACGGCACCGCACTATTCACTGCGCTTTACGGAGAATCTCCCCCCCGAGCTTGACTCGCTGGTGGGCTCCCTGGGCGATCTGGCCATGGACCTGCGCTGGACATGGAGCCACGGCGGCGACGCACTGTGGGAGTCCATCGCGCCCCAGCTATGGGAGCAGACCCGCAATCCCTTTGTCATTATGCAAAACCTGACCCGGCCGCGCCTGGAGGAGCTGAATGCCAGCCACGCGTTCAGGGAGCAATTGCAGGCCCTCGTCAGCTCGCTGGAGGAATACCGCAACCAGACCAGCTGGTATGACGAGAACCGCGATGGCCACTCCCCTCAAGGGCGTCGCCTACTTCAGCATGGAGTTCGGCCTGGGCGAGGCCCTCGCCCTGTATGCCGGCGGGCTCGGCGTGCTGGCCGGCGATTACCTCAAGGCGGCAAGCGACCTGGGCATCCCGCTGGTGGGCGTCGGCCTGTTGTACCAGGAGGGTTATTTCCGCCAGACCCTGGACGTCGACGGCCGCCAGCAGGAGATCTACTCCTACAACGATTCCATCAGCATGCCCATCCGCCCCACGACGGCCCACAACGGCGGGTGGCTGCAGATCCCCATCGAATTTCCTGGGCGCACCGTGCACCTGCGCGTCTGGGAGGCGCAGGTGGGGCGCGTCACCCTGTACCTGCTCGACAGCAACGACCCGCCCAACAGCCCCGCCGACCAGGGAATCACCGGCAAGCTCTACGGCGGCGGCCAGGAGATGCGCCTGGTCCAGGAGATCGCACTGGGCATCGGCGGCTGGCGCCTGATCGAGGCCCTGGGACTGGACGTGGATGTATGCCATCTCAATGAAGGCCATGCCGCCATGGTGACCCTGGAGCGGGCGCGCTGTTTCATGGAGCGCTACGGCGTGGACTTCTGGGAGGCCTTGTGGGCCACCCGCGCCGGCAATATCTTTACCACCCATACGCCGGTGGCCGCCGGATTCGATACCTTTCCCCCGGCAGATGCTGGCCAAATACGGCCGCCATTACGCCGACTCCCTGGGCGTGACCCCCGGGGATCTCCTGGCCCTGGGCCGCAAGAACGGGCAAGACCCCCGCGAACCGTTCAACATGGCCTACCTGGCCGCGCGTACCTGTTCCACGGTCAACGGCGTCAGCCGCCTGCACGGTCAGGTGAGCCGCCACATCTTCGAGGGTCTCTATCCCCGCTGGCCCCGGCAGCAGGTGCCGGTCACCCATGTGACCAACGGCATCCACGTCCCGTCCTGGGACTCGCCGTGGGCGGACGCGCTGTGGACCCGCGCCTGCGGCAAGGGGCGATGGCGGGGCTCGGAAGAGGCCCTGGCCGAGGCCGTGACGGGCCTCGATGACGAGACCCTGTGGGGCCTGTGCGGCAAAGAGCGCGCCGACCTGATCCATCACGCCCGCGGCCGCCTGGCCCGGCTCCTGGGCCAGCGCGGCGGCGATGCGGCCACCGTGGCCATGGCCGAGCAGATCCTGGACCCCAATGTCCTGACCCTGGGGTTCGCGCGGCGTTTCGCCGAGTACAAGCGGCCCAACCTGCTGCTGCACGACCCCCAGCGCCTGGTACGCCTGCTCACCCATCCCGAGCGACCCGTCCAGATCATCGTGGCGGGCAAGGCCCACCCCCAGGACGAGACGGGCAAGGGCTTCATCCAGGAGTGGGCGCAATTCGTCAGCGCGCCGCGGATCGTCAGGCATCGCGCCGTATTCCTGGAGGACTACGACATCGGCCTGGCCCAGGAGATGGTCCAGGGCGTGGACGTGTGGATCAACAATCCGCGCCGGCCCTGGGAGGCCAGCGGCACCAGCGGCATGAAGGTGCTGGTCAACGGCGGGATTAACCTCTCCGAGCTGGACGGCTGGTGGGCGGAGGCCTATCGCCGGAGATTGGGCTGGGCCCTGGGCGACGGCCGCGAACACGACGACCCGGCTGGGACGCCCAGGAGGCCGAGCAGCTGTATCGGCTGCTGGAGGAGCAGGTCGCACCCACGTTCTATGACCGCGATGCCTCCGGCATCCCCCGCGCATGGATGGCGCGCATGCGCCAGAGCATGGCCCGCCTGACGCCCCAGTTCAGCACCAACCGCATGGCGCGGGAATACGTGGAGCAGCTGTATGCCCCCGCCTCGGCGTCGCTCCATGAGCGTACGGCGGACGATGCCCGATTGGCCCGGGAGCTGTGCCGCTGGGAACGCCAGCTGCGCAGTCACTGGGCGGGCGTGCGCATCGGCGCTCTGGAGGCCGGCGAGGGGGCCGCGGGCTGGGACTTCACGGTACCCGTGTACCTGGGTGACATCACCCCGGACGCGGTGCAGGTCCAGCTGTACGCGGAGGCGCTGGACGGCGGGGCGCCCTTCTGCGAGAACATGCAGCAGGGCGATGCCATTGCCGGCGCCCTCAACGGCTATGTCTACCACGGCACCGCGCCGGCGGGCCGCGACGCCCGGGAGATATACCCCGCGGGTGGTGCCCCGGCACCCCCGGGCCCGCATCCCCAACGAATTGGCATTGATCACATGGCAGCACTAGCCCGCATCCGCGGCCAGGGCGTATCAACATAGCGGTACCGCAAAGAAAGAGACCCCTTACCATGAGCGAGACAACTCAAGACTACATCCGCTGGTTCAAGGACCTCGGCCTGGACGATGTGCCCCTGGTGGGGGGCAAGAACGCCTCCCTGGGGGAGATGTACCGCACCCTGGTCCCCCAGGGGATCCGCGTGCCCAACGGCTTCACCATTACCGCCGAGGCGTATCAGCACATGCTCACCGCGGCCGGCGCCTGGGACCGCCTCCACGCCCTGCTGGACGACCTGGACAAGACCGACGTGGGGGCCCTCGCCCAGCGCGCCCGCCAGGCACGGGAGATCGTCTACGGCGCCGGCCTCTCGCCGGAACTGCGGGCCGGTATCCTGGCGGCCTACCACAACCTGCAGGCCGAGTACGGACCGGAGCTGAGCGTGGCCGTGCGCAGCTCCGCCACGGCCGAGGACCTGCCCAACGCCAGCTTCGCCGGCCAGCACGAGACCTATCTGCACGTAAGCGGCGACGAGATGCTGCTGGACGCCTGCCGGCGCTGCTTCGCCTCCCTGTTCACCGACCGGGCCATCTCCTACCGCATCGACCAGGGATTCGACCACTTCAAGGTCTTCCTCTCGATCGGGGTCATGAAGATGGTGCGCTCCGACCTGGCCGCCAGCGGCGTGATGTTCTCCCTGGACACGGAGAGCGGTTTTCGCGACGCGGTGTTCATCACCGGCGCCTACGGCCTGGGGGAAAACGTGGTACAGGGGGCGGTGGATCCCGATGAATTCTATGTCTTCAAGCCCACCCTGCGCCGGGGCCACCGCGCGGTCCTGCGCCGCGTCCTGGGGGACAAACAGGTCAAGATGATCTACACCCAGGCGCGCAGCGCCCAGACCACCCGCAACGTACCCACCCCCAAAGCGGACCGGGAGCGCTTCTGCATCAGCGACGAGGAGGTCCTCACCCTGGCCGACTACGCGGTCAAGGTGGAGGACCACTACAGCGAGCACGCCGGCCACCCCATGCCCATGGATATGGAGTGGGCCAAGGACGGGACCGACGGCAAGCTGTACATGATCCAGGCGCGGCCGGAGACGGTCATTTCCCAACGCAAAGCGGGGATGCTGGAGGAGTACCGCCTCAAAGGGGACGGCGAGGTACTGGTCACCGGCCGCTCCGTGGGAGCCAAGATCGCCGCCGGCCAGGCACGGGTGGTCACGGATGCCCGGCACCTGTCCGCCTTTCGCCCCGGCGAGGTTCTGGTGGCCGATACCACCACCCCGGACTGGGAGCCGGTCATGAAGACCGCCGCCGCCATCGTCACCAACCGGGGCGGGCGCACCTGCCACGCGGCCATCGTCGCCCGGGAGCTGGGCATCCCGGCGGTGGTGGGCGCCGATGACGCCACCGAGCGCCTGAAGGACGGCGACACCGTCACCGTCTCCTGCGCCGAGGGGGATGTGGGCAAGGTCTACGGCGGGCAGCTCGACTTCGAGGTGGAGACCACGGACTTGAGCGGCCTGCCGCGCCCGGCCACCTTGATCATGGTCAATCTGGGCAACCCCGAGCTGGCCTTCAAGACCAGCTTCCTGCCCAATGACGGCGTAGGGCTGGCGCGCATGGAATTCATTATCAATGAATCCATCAAGGCCCACCCCATGGCCCTGCTGCACCCCGACAAGGTGCAGGACGGGGACGAACGTCGGCAGCTGGATGCCCTGGTGCGCCACTACGACACCCCCGCGGAGTTCTTTGTGGAGCGCCTCGCCGAAGGGGTGGGGACCATCGCCGCGGCGTTTTATCCCAAGCCGGTGGTGGTACGCATGTCGGACTTCAAATCCAATGAATACGCCGCACTGCTGGGCGGGCGCTGGTTCGAGCCCCATGAGGACAACCCCATGCTCGGCTTTCGCGGCGCGGCGCGCTACACCCACCCCGGCTATGCCGAGGGTTTCGCCCTGGAGTGTGCCGCCATGAAGCGGGTGCGCGAGATCATGGGCCTGACCAACGTGGTGCTCATGATCCCCTTTTGCCGCCGGGTGGCCGAAGGCGAGCGGGTCCTGCAGACCATGGCCGAGCATGGCCTGGAGCGCGGGAAGAACGGGCTGCACGTCTACGTAATGTGCGAGATCCCCAACAATGTGATCCAGATCGACGCCTTTTCAGGGCTGTTCGACGGCTTTTCCATCGGTTCCAATGACCTCACCCAGCTGACCCTGGGGGTGGACCGGGACTCGCAGATCGTCGCCTTCGATTTCGACGAGCGCGACGCCGGCGTCAAGGAGATGATCCGGCTCACCGTGGAGGGCGCACGGCGCAACCACCGTCACTCGGGCATCTGCGGGCAGGCGCCGTCCGACTATCCGGAAATCGCCGAATACCTGGTGCAGATCGGCATCGACTCCATGAGCCTCAACCCGGATACGGTACTCAAGACCACCCGCCATGTCCTGGAGGTGGAAAAGCGCCTCGACCGCGCGCCGCGCAAACAGGCATGACGACCGCTCGCCACCCCGCTGAGTCGTACCGGCATGGGTGACCGGACATATGATCTGAAGCAAAAAAGGAGACCACCAATGGCGCAGATAGACGATTGTCCCTCAACCCCCTCGAATAACGCCTACCGGGACTCTCAGGGGTATCCCGCCGGCGAGGCATCGGCCTTCGGCAACGAGCTCAACGCCGCGCGGGCCATTCTCGCCAAGGTATTCGGCGAATACCGGGGCGCGGTCTCGGTGGTGCTGCCCAACGGCGAATCCGTCGTCGGACGGGGCAACAGCCCCTGCGTGGTGCAGTTACGCCAGTTCTATCCCCTGCGCGAACTGGTGCTGCGTCGGGACCCGGTGCGCCTCGGCGAGGCCTATCTCGCCGGCGATATCGAGATCCAGGGGGATATCGAACGCCTGTTCGAGCTGGTGGATTACCTGGACACGTTCGAGTTGCCCTGGTCCCTGCGCCTGCGGCTGCTCGGCAATGCCCTGCTGCTGCCCCGCGGCACCACGGCGGCCGTGGAGGACCTGCGCGCGGACACCAACGCCCGGCACAACTCGCGGCGCAGTATCGCCTACCACTATGATGTCTCCAATGATTTCTACCGCCTGTGGCTGGACCCGGAGATGGTGTATTCCTGCGCGTACTTCAAGGACGCGCAGCAGCCCCTGGCCGAGGCCCAGCGCGACAAGCTCGACTATATCTGCCGCAAGCTGCGCCTGGCGCCCGGCCAGCGGCTGCTCGACATCGGCTGCGGCTGGGGCGCGCTGGTGAGTTGGGCCGCGCGGCATTACGGGGTGCAGGCCCACGGCATCACCCTCAGCGACCAGCAATACGAATACGCCCGGGAGCGCATCCGCCGGGAGGGCCTGGAGGACCGGGTGCGGGTCGAACTGCGCGACTATCGGGACCTGGCCCCCTCAGCCGATTACGACAGGATCGTCAGCGTCGGGATGTTCGAGCACATCGGCATCGCCAACTTCCCCACGTACTTCGACATCGTGCGCCGCGCCCTGAAGCCGGACGGGCTGTTCCTCAACCACGGCGTGACCAGCGACAGCGGGTGGGAGCCCAGTACCACGGTGCGCTTCATCAACCGTTACGTCTTCCCCGATGCCGAACTCGCCCCCATCAGCGATGTGTGCACCGCCATGGAACAGGCGGGATTCGAGCTGATCGACATGGAAGGCCTGCGGCCCCACTACGCCCTGACCCTGCGCCGCTGGGTCGCCGCCCTGGAGCAACACCGGGAGGAGGCCATTGCCCTCATGGGCGAGCCCACCTATCGCCTGTGGCGCCTGTACATGGCGGGCACCGCCCATTACTTCGACCGCGGCACCAGCGGCATCTACCAGGTGCTCGCCGGCAGGGTCCGCGAGCCCCTGGCCACCCCCCTGCGGCGGGACGACCTGTACCGGTAGGGCAACGACGGGAGGCGACAAGGAAAGGACATGACCGCAAGACATGCAAGGCTGCCCCAGCGCATGCGCAAGATCATGGACCTGGCCCGCCGCCTGGCGCCGATCCCCATGGCGGTGGTCGACGCCGGGGAGGAGCATGTCCTGGCGGGCGCCCACGAGGCGGCCCAGGCCGGCCTGATCGCGCCCACCCTGATCGGCCGGCGCAAGGAGATAAAGCGGATCGCGCAAAAGCTCGGCATCGCCCCGGGCGGCTATCCGATCATCGAAACGGACGCGGGGCAGGCGTCGGCCGAGGCCGGGGTCCGGCAGGTGCTGGAGGGCCAGGCGGCGGGGCTCATGAAGGGCTGGATTCACACGGATGAGCTGATGCACCCGGTGCTGCGCCACCTCAGGACCTCGTGCCGGGTCAGCCATGTGTTCGTGGTGGAGCTCGCCAGCTATCACAAGCTGCTGCTGGTCACCGACGCGGCGATCAATATCTCGCCCGACCTGGCCACCAAGGCGGCGATCGTGCAGAATGCCGTGGACCTGGCCCGGCTTCTGGGCATCAGCCGCCCCAAGGTGGCCGCCCTGTCCGCCGTCGAGGTGGTCAAGCCGGCCATCGCCTCCACCATCGACGCCGCCTGCCTGAGCAAGATGGCCCAGCGCGGGCAGATTCACCACGCCGTGGTGGACGGCCCCCTGGCCTTTGACAACGCCATCTCCAAGGACGCGGCCCTGACCAAGCACATCGACAGCGAGGTCTCCGGCGACGTGGATATCCTCCTCGCCCCCGACCTGAACGCGGGCAACATCCTCGCCAAGGACCTGGAGTACCTGGCCGGCGCCACCATGGCCGGCATCGTCATCGGGGCGCGGGTCCCGATTGTGCTGCCGTCGCGCTCCGACCCGCCCCTGGCGCGCCTGGTCTCGGCGGCCATCGCGGTGCTGGTGCACCACCGCTGGCACACCGGCGCGGCCCCGGCGCGTACTGCCGACGCGGCGTGGCAGGCGTCCTCCTCCGATCACCAACAAGGATGATCGAGGCGGACGCACCCGGGACCGATGTTCTGAGAGCCACCCATTCCGGAAATGAACACCACAGGAGGAACCAGCATGAGCGCCCAAGATGAGCTCCAATCCACCATCAAAGACATGGTACAGCCCGGCAAGGGCATCCTCGCCGCCGACGAGAGCCTGCCCACCATCGCCAAGCGGTTTGATGCCATCGGCCTGGAATCCACCGAAGAGAACCGGCGCGCCTACCGCGCGCTGCTGTTCACCACGCCGGGCATCGGCGAGTTCATCAGCGGCGTCATCGAGTTCGAGGAGACCCTGGGCCACTGCGCCGATGACGGCACGCCCCTGCCCAAGGTCCTGGCCGACGCGGGGATCGTGCCGGGGGTGAAGGTGGACAAGGGCAAGATCCCCCTGGCCCATGCCCCCGGCGACCTGATCACCCAGGGGCTGGACGACCTGGCTGCCCGCCTGCGCACCTACAAGGATCAGGGGGCGCGCTTTGCCAAATGGCGGGAGGTCTACCCCATCACCGACCGCAACCCCACGGCGCTGGGCATCGAGGCCAATGCCGAGATGCTGGCACGCTACGCCGCGCTCTGCCAGGAAGAAGGGGTAGTGCCCATTGTCGAACCGGAGGTCCTCATCGACGGCGACCATACCCTGGAGCGCTGCCTGGATGTGACCGAGGCGGTCCTCCACGCGGTATTCCACGCCCTGCACCGCCACGGGGTGGTCCTCGAACTCATGGTACTCAAACCCAGCATGGTACTGCCCGGCAAGGAACACCCGCCCAAGGCACCCCCCGAGGTGGTGGCAGCCTCCACCGTCAAGGTGCTGCGCCGCACGGTGCCGGCGGCGGTGCCGAGCATCAATTTTCTGTCAGGGGGGCAGGGCCCGGAGGAGGCCACAGCCAACCTGAACGCCATGAATGCCTTATATAAGCATATGCCCTGGGAACTGTCCTTTTCCTATGCCCGCGCCCTCCAGCAGCCGGTCCTCCAGGCATGGGGCGGGCGGGCGGCCAATGCCCAGGCCGCCCAACAGGTATTTTACAAGCGCGCCAAACTCAACGGCGCAGCCCGGCGCGGCATGTACAGCCAGGACATGGAACGCACCGCCTGAACGGCGGTGCCACCCCGGGGATTCCCTGCTCGCGGGGTTGGGAATCCGTAACACCGCCGGTACCCGGCCTGGCTGGGGCCCGTTCCTGGTAAGATAATAGGCTGCATTGCCGATAACCGATCCGATGATCGTGACAGCCCTCCTTATCTCATAGCCACTTCGCCGCAAAGCATCATGAAGCGTGTCTCCCGCCATACCTTTACCCTCAGCCTGTTGTGGCTCCTGGTGGGCATCGGCTGCGGCATTATCCTGGACCGCTACCCGGTCCTCGCCCGGGGCGGGTCCGCCGCGCCCGACTTCCAGATCATGAGGCAGGCCTGGCGCCTGATCGACCAATACTATGTGGACCGCAGCGCCGTGCGCCCCCAACGCATTACCTACGCGGCGGTCAGCGGCATGGTGAATTCGCTGGGCGACACCGGGCACACTACATTCCTCAACCCGTTGCAGGTCAAGGAGACCCGTGAAGCCGAGCAGGGCCGATTCGCGGGCATCGGCATCGAGGTTCGCCTGCAAGACAAGCAAGCGGTGGTGGTGGCCCCACTGGACGGCACCCCGGCCCAAAAGGCAGGCCTGCAACCGGGTGACATCATCTTCAAGGTCGACGGCAAGGAAGTCGCCGGCAAGACCCTGGAGCAGGTGGCGCGCCGGATCCGCGGCCCCACCGGCAGCCGGGTGACCCTGTCATTGCGTGACCCGGGTACCGACGAGACCCGCAATGTCACCTTGACCCGCCGGGAGATCCACGTGCACAGCGTCACCTGGCACCTGCTCCCCGGCACCCGCGTCGCGGATGTACGGATCGCCTCGTTCAGCAAGGACACCGCCCGCGGCCTGCGCAAGGCGATCAACGGATTGCGCGCTCAAGGGGCACGCGCGATCATTCTCGACCTGCGCAACGACCCCGGCGGGATCCTGTCCCAGGCGGTCGAGGCGGCCAGCGATTTTCTGGCCGGCGGCAATGTCCTGTTGGTCAAGAACGACAAGGGCAAGACCAAGCCCATCCCGGTTAAAGACAATGGGCCGAAGACGACACTGCCCCTGGCCATCCTGGTCAACGGCGGCACGGCCAGCGCGGCGGAGATCGTGGCCGGCGCCCTGCAGGACGCCGGGCGTGCGCGGGTGGTGGGCGAGCAGACCTTCGGCACCGGCACGGTGCTGCGCAAATTCGCACTCAGGGATGGTTCCGCCCTGATGCTGGCGGTCGCCGAATGGCTCACCCCGAGCGGCCACACCATCTGGCACAAGGGGATAAAGCCCGACGTGAAGGTGACGCCGGGTCATGACATGCGCCCCCTCTACCCGGAGGTCCTGCCGTCCATGAGCCCGGGGCAATTCCAGACCTCTCAGGACCCACAGCTCAAGCGGGCCCTTGAACTGCTGGATACGGGCCCCGCCACTGCAAGCCACGTCACCGCCGCCCACCCCGGCTGACACGGGACAGGGCCGGGCGCTGTCCCGCAAGGGGCGCGGCCGACGATGCACCCGCGGTCATCGGCCGCCACCGCAATTGGTCCACAATCCGTAGGGACTTGATGACTTTCGGCCCCCGCAGCGACGAACGCCGCGCCGCCCACGGAGTTCAGGTCAAGGGATTCCCCGATGTTATTAAGACAGACCCAATGCTCTATAATGGAATCTCCCTGTGCAGGTGCGCAATGATGTAACTGGCTTCGTTCTCAATGTCCTTTGATAGCGTTAGTATCTTATTGATAGAAGACAACCCGGGTGACGCTGAACTGGTCCGACTGGCCCTGCAAGGCACCAGGGGCACCGATTTTCGAATCAAGCACGTTGACCGGCTCGGCACGGCGCTGACCCTGCTGAAGCGGACCGCGTTCGATGCGGTCCTGCTGGACCTGTCCCTCCCGGACTCCCACGGCCTGGACACCGTGAACCAGGTCAAGGCGACACAACCCGCCATACCCATCGTGGTGCTCAGCGGATTCCTCGACGAGTCTCTGGCCATCCAGGCCGTCAAATCGGGTGCCCAGGACTACCTGGTCAAGGGTCAGGGCGACAGCTACCTGATGGCGCGGGCCATCCGCTATGCCATGGAGCGCAAGCGCGCCCAGGAGGCCCTGCGCAAATCCCACGAGGAACTGGAGAGCCGCGTCGCCGAGCGCACCGCCGAGCTCGCCGAGGCCAACCGGTCCCTGCAGGCCGAGATCGGCGAGCACCGCCGCGACGAGGAAAGGCTGAAACGCGAACACGCATTCAATTTGGCCCTGCTCGATACCGTGGGGAGCCTGATCGTGGTCCTGGACCCAGAGGGCAAGGTGGTGCACTTCAATCGCACCAGCGAGCTTGTCACCGGTTACACCTTTGATGAAGTGAACCAATGCTATTTCTGGGACGTATTTCTCCCCGACGAGGATATCCCTCAGGTCAAGGCGGCCTTTGAACAAGTCGTCGGCGGCCAGTCCCTGGACCATTACGAGAACCACTGGCAGACCAAGGCCGGGGACAGACGCTGTATCGTGTGGTCGAGTGCGCCGCTGCGCGACGGGAACGGCCGGGTCGAGCACATTATCGCCAGCGGCAACGATATTACCGAACGCAAACAGCTGGAGGAACGGGACAAGCAGCGCTTGATGGAACTCGCGCACCTGTTGCGGCTTAATACCCTGGGCGAGATGACCACGGAGATCACCCACGAACTCAATCAACCCTTGACCGCCATCACCACCTACAGCGATGTATGTCGGCGCAAGCTGGGCGCCGCCCGGATGGATCCCGGGGAACTCGGGGATATCGTCGATAAGATCGCGCGACAGGCGCAGCGCGCCGGGGAGATCATTCGCCGCCTGAGGAGCTTTGCGCGCAAGGCCACGCCCAACCAGGTTCCGCTGGACATCAACGGACTCATCCGCGATGTGGCCCGCCTGGTCCATGTGGACGCGCAATGGAATGGCGTCGCCATCGAACTGGCCCTGGCCGATACCCTGCCTGCGGCGCTGGCGGACAAGACCCTGATCGAGCAGGTGGTCGTCAACCTGGCACGCAATGCCATCGAGACCATGGTCGAACACCAGTCGAACGACCCGGCGCTGACCATCAAGACGAGACTCAATGGGAACGATATGATCGAGGTGGCCGTCTGCGACAACGGCCCCGGGGTGGACGCCGAGGTCCTGGAGCACCTGTTCGAGCCCTTTTTCACCACCAAGGCCGACGGGATCGGCGTGGGGCTGTCCCTCAGCCGCTCCATCATCGAGGCCCACGGCGGCCATTTGCGCCCGGCATCCAATTCGGGCGCCGGCGCGACCTTCCTGTTCACCGTCCCCGCCTCCGTTTAGGCCCTGCGCCGGCACTCACCCGTTACCCGCCAACGATCAACGATGAGTTCTTAATTGCGCCGTTCTATGACAGAATTCATGCATAACGATTCACCGGCGCCCGAAGGCTGCGGCATGCCCCGTCGCACGACACCGGACAGGCCCACAATACAGGTACGTTGCATTTGCACAACCCCGAACTGAATACGTCGGGACAAGCTGCCGGGCTGGCGGAGGGCAGGTTTCGCCAACTGCTCGAATCCGCCCCCGACGCCATCGTTATCGTCGGGCGGGACGGCAGGATCGTCCTGGTCAACGGCATGACCGAGCAACTCCTCGGCTATCAGCGTTCCGAACTGGTGGGACAGCCGGTGGAACGACTGCTGCCCGAGAGGTTTCGCCCCAACCACGGGGATCACCGCAACGCCTACTACGCGGCCCCACGCACACGGCCCATGGGCGTGGGGCTGGAGCTCTACGCCCTGTGCAAGGATGGCACCGAGCTGCCGGTGGAAATCAGTCTCAGCCCCATGGAGACCGAGGACGGCGTGCTGGTGACCACCGTTATCCGGGACGTCACCGAACGCAAGCAATACGAAGAGGCATTGAGGCAGCAGGCCCGGGAACTGGCGCGCTCCAACGCGGAGCTGGAACAATTCGCCTATGTGGCCTCCCATGACCTCCAGGAGCCCCTGCGCATGGTGGGCAGCTTCGCGCAGTTGCTGGCCAGGCGCTATCACGACCGGCTGGACGACCAGGGCCGGGTGTTCATCGACTACCTCGTGGACGGCGCCACGCGGATGCAGGAGCTCATCAATGACCTGCTGGATTACTCGCGGGTGGGGTCACGGGACGCCGAGCCGTCCCCGGTCGACCTCAATGAAGTGATCCCGCGGGTCATCCGCAGTCTGGGCACGTCCATCGAGGAGAGCCGCGCACAGGTCACGTGCGACATCCTCCCCACCGTAGCGGGCATCGATTCGGAGATGGAGCAGCTGTTCCAGAACCTGATCGGCAACGGCATCAAGTTCAACAAGACGCCTTCACCCCAGGTCCATATCTCGGCCGAGCAGAGCGATGAAGGGTATACGTTTTGTATCGCCGACAACGGCATCGGCATCGACCTGCAGTTCGCCGAGCGCATCTTCGTAATCTTTCAGCGTCTGCACAGCAAGACGGAATACAAGGGGACCGGCATGGGGCTGGCGATCTGCAAGAAGATCGTTGACCACCACGGCGGCCGCATTTGGGTCGACTCCGACAGCGGCGCAGGGTCCAGGTTTTACTTTACCCTGCCCGCCGCGGACACTCAGGAGGGAGAGCATACATGAACGCCGGCAGCACCAAAGACGGAATCAACATACTCCTGGTGGAAGACAACCCCGGGGACGTCGTACTGACACGGGAGGCGCTCAGCGACGCCAAGGTCCGCAACGAGCTGAACGTCGTGGGGGACGGGATAGAGGCGCTGGAATACCTGCGGCGCCAGGGGCAATACAGCGGCGCCACCCGCCCCGACCTGATCCTCCTGGACCTGAACCTGCCCCGCAAGGACGGCCGCGAGGTATTGTCCGAGATCAAACAAGACCCGGACCTCAAACGCATCCCCGTGGTGGTCCTGACCACCTCCAAGGCCGAGGAAGACATCCTGCGCAGCTACAACCTGCATGCCAACTGCTACGTGACCAAGCCCGTCGACCTGAACCAGTTCCTGACCATCGTCAAGACCATCGAGGACTTCTGGCTGACGGTGGTCAAATTCCCCACCGGGTAACCACCCATCCCGGCACACCCCCGCGCCAACTTGACAGCCTGCGGTCCCGACGTTATTGTCAGCGACCTACTTCAGGTTCCCCGCGGATCCGTATCCGCGGGGTGAAACGGGAAGCCGGTGCGCGCCATGGCCCATACATGACGCAAACCCGGCGCTGCCCCCGCAACGGTAAACGAGTCAAGGGTCTGCTATACGCCACTGTGCAGCCGCATGGGAAGGCGCAGCCCCCGGAACCACCCGCTCGTGAGCCCGGAGACCGGCCTGAGGTAACGCGACGGTATCGCGGAGGGTGATACCAAGGCGCCCGGCCGCAGCTTCGCGCGTCCGCCCGCCTCCCCTCCCCCCCGCATACCCGTCATCGGACAACACGCAAGCGCGCGGGTGTGCGCGGGGAGTCATAATAATGAGAACACGCTGTCTTATCGCGGCCGCCACGCTGTTGTGCGGCTCCACCGGGGCCTTCCCGGCCGACAACACACTGCCGCCGGTCATCGTCACCGCCACGCGCACCGCGCAGACCACGGACAATACCCTGGCCTCGGTCACGGTCATTACCCGCCGGGACATCGAGCGGCGCCAGGCCCAGACCATGGAGGACGTCCTGCAGGGGGTGCCGGGCCTCGAGCTGTCCAACAGCGGGGGACGGGGAGAGGCGACCTCCGTTTTCCTGCGTGGCACCAATGCCGGTCACGTCCTGGTCCTGATCGACGGCATCAAGGTGGGCTCGCCGACCCTCGGGACCACCCCCTTTCAGTACATCCCCGTGGATCAGATCCAGCGGATCGAGGTCGTGCGCGGACCGCGTTCGAGCCTGTACGGCTCCCAGGCCATCGGCGGGGTCATCCAGATCTTCACCCGCAAGGGCGGCGGGGCGTTCACGCCTTCGTTCGGCGCCGGCGCGGGCAACTACCAGACCAACCGACTCTCGGCGGCCGTCTCCGGGGGCGGCAAGCGCGGCTGGTACAATCTCAGCGCCAGCCGCCTGGACACCGGCGGGATCAACTCCTGTCAGGGCAATCTCAGCGCCGGGTGCTTCACCATCGAGCCCGACAAGGACGGCTACCTCAACGTCTCCGAGTCCTTGCGGGCCGGCTACCGCTTCGGCGGCGGCAACGATATCGACCTGCACCTGCTGCGATCCCAGGGACATAACCAGTTCGACGGCACGGTCGCCAATCAGACACAATTCGTCAATCAGACCGTCGGCGGACGGGTGCACCTGTCCCCCGTCGCGCCGTGGTATATCACCCTGACTGCGGGCGTCAACCAGGACAATGCCGACAATCAGCTGAACGGCGCCTTCGCCAGCCGGTTCAATACCCAGCGGGACAATCTTGTCTTCCAGAACGACTTGACCCTCGGCGAGCGCCACTTGTTGACCCTGGGGTTCAGCTACCGCAAGGATCACGTCGACAGCACCGTCGCCTATACCGTGACCTCCCGGGACGACAAGGGGCTGTTCATCCAGTACCAGGGCCGGTTCGGCAGGCACCGGATCCAGCTTGCCGCGCGCCACGACATTAATGAACAGTTCGGAGACTACAGCACCGGCAGCCTCGCCTGGGGCTACCGGCTGAGCAAGGGCCTGCGCCTGCACGCCTCATTCGGGACCGCGTTCAAGGCCCCCACCTTCAACGACCTGTACTATCCCGGTTTCGGCAACCCCGGCCTGAGGCCAGAAAAATCGCGCAGCCTCGAACTGGGCCTCAAGGGCCGGCCCCACTGGGGCCACTGGTCCGTCAGTGCCTACCAGACCTATATCAGTGATCTGATCACCTTCGACCCCACGACCTTCGCGCCCGCCAATATCGGCTCGGCGCGGATCCGCGGCATGGAGGCCGCGGTGGGCACACGGCTGGCCGGCTGGGCGATCAACACCAGCATCACCCTGCTGCGCCCCTACAACCGGGGCGGCGGCCCCAACCAGGACAACGTACTGCCGCGCCGGGCCGAAGAGGTCGTGCGCCTCAGCCTGAACCGCACCTTCGGCCCGCTGGCCGTGGGCGGCTCACTGTTCGCCCAGGGCCGGCGCTACGACGACCTGGCCAACACCCGCAAGCTCGGCGGCTACGGCCTGGTCGACCTGCACGCCAGCTACGCCATCGGCAAAAGCTGGCACCTGCAGGCGAAGGTCAACAACCTTCTCGACAAACAATACGAGACGGCGGCCTTCTTCAACCAGTTGGGCCGCAACTTCATGATCAGCCTGCATTACCGGCCCGCGGCCGGAAAAGGCCACGACACCTAATAGCTTGCCTAAGGCCTAAGTGGAGGGGGCGACGGCGCATTTCGAGGCGTTTTGTCTCGGGTCGCTTTTTTTTCTCTCGCCAAGGCGCCAAGCATGCCAGGAAACAAACCTTTCTGTTTTCTTCGCGTGCTTGGCGAGAAAACACATGTTCTAGTGAGCACCCACCAATATGGTGTAACACCTTAACGTCTTTAGCAGGATGTACACGTTGGGATATGCTGCATGCCTTATGTCTTCAACATATTATGACAGCCCAACAGGCTAGTCACCCGCCTCACGCACATGGACATGGATCTCGGGCAGGGGCTCGCGGCTGCGGGTCACCGCCCGGCGCAGCTCCGCCCACGCCCCACTCAGCTTGCGGCGGCGGTCCAGGAATTCATAGTACTTGCCGTTCTCACCCGTGGCGGCCACCTCCACGGCCATGGCGGCCGGCACCTCGGGCGGCTGGGCGAACATGCGCAGGATACGCGGGAAGCGCTTGAAGCGCCCCTCCAGGTCCCGGCCGATCACCTGGATGTCCGTGAGCAGGCCGGTCAGGACCATCCCGGGACTGAAGACCATGATGTCCACGCCGCGGCCGTCGTACTCCTTGGCCAGGGCCAGGGTAAAGTTCGCCGCCCACGCCTTGCTCGGTGCGTAGGCGTTCTGGTAGGCCGACGGTCCGTGGGCGCCGCGGCCGCTGAGGTTGATGAGCTTGCCGGTGCGCCGCCCCAGCATGTGCCCCAACGCCACCCGCGACCCGTGATAGGTGCCCAGGGTATTGACGTGGAGCACCCGCGTGTACTCTTCCACGGGCACGTCCATGGTGCGGGCGTAGGAGGCCTTGAGGGCGGCGTTGTTCACCCAGATGTCGATGCGGCCGAAGTGCTGCACCGCCTGTTCGCCCAGGCGCTCGACCTGGGCGAGGTCGCTGACGTCGCAGGGGACGCCCAGCACGTCAGCACCGCCGCCCAGCGCCGCGACCGTCTCATCGACGGCGGACGCCGTGCGTGATGAGACCACCACCTTGGCCCCCTCGCGCCGATAGGCCTCGGCGACGGCGCGGCCCAGGCCGCGGGTGCTGCCGGTAATCACGGCCACCTTGTCTTGCAGTCTTGCTGCCATCACCCGGTCCTCCAACTGTTGGTAATCCCCATACGGCCAGCCCATTGTAACCCCGACCCCTTCATTGCACGAGCACCGGGGACAGGTCTTTGCGAGGATATCCCTTACGATTCGTGCGCCTTAACCCGCAGCCCCGGGCCTGAACAGAGAAATGCCCATGCGCCTATGAATCTCGTCGCAAACGCGCGATGATAGCGGGCGTGAACAGGCAACATGCACAAAGGAGCGGCCACGGGACAAGGGCGCCGGCGGCCCGGCCGGCAGGACGCCATTGCTGAGATCTCCAGCCATCTCCCTGGCGGTCCTGCTGCTGACGGCCTGCGGCGCCAAGGTCCCGGTGTTCCCGCCCCAGGGGACTATTGCCCTGCCGGCGGCGGCCCACGGCCTCGACGACATGGCCTATTCCGGCGAGCTGCAGCGGTTCATCATCCCCGGCGGGCAAAGCGGCGACATCTACCTCATCGACCCGGGATCGGGCAAGATCACCGCCACGGTCCGGGTGGCGGCCGGGGGCAAAGGCAAAGGGGTCACCACCGCCGCCTACGGCCTGGGGTTCCTGTTCGCCGGCGACCGCACCCACCGGGCCCTTGTCGTGATCGACGCCGACTCCCACCAGGTCGTGGGCCGGCGCAAGCTCGCCTCGACGCCGGACATCGTACGTTTCGCCGCGTCCCAGAAGGAGGTCTGGGTGACCGAACCCGGAGCCGGGCAAATCGAGATCTTTCGCGTCCACCCCAGCGCCCGGCCGATCCTGGCCAAGCGGGCGACCATCGCCGTACCCGGCGGCCCCGAGTCCCTGGCCATCGACGACCAGCGGGACATGGCGTACACCAATCTGACCACCGACAAGACCGTCGCCATCGACCTGCTCCAGGAAAGGATCCTTGAACGCTGGCCCAATACCTGCAAACAGGCCCGGGGGCTGGCGCTGGCCCCGGCGCGGGGGCTGCTCTTCGTGGGCTGTCACGGCGGCAAGGTGGTAAGCCTGGATGCGGCGCACCGCGGGACGCTGATCGCCTCGGTGAAGGTGGGCCAAGGCATCGATCTCATCGCCTACGATGCCGTGGACAACCGCCTGTACATCCCCGCTGCCGACAGCCGGATGCTCACCCTGTTGGGCATCGCCCCCTCGGGACGCATGCAGGTGCTCGCCAAGTACCGCACCGCGCCCGGGGCCCACTGCGTGGTCAGCGACGGGTCGGGACAGGCCTATGTGTGCGACCCGGCCCGCGGGCGGCTGCTGGTCATACGCCATCCCGCCGGCGGGTGACGGGTGCGGGCTAGAGGTCCTTGGGCAGGATCTCCATTTTGTGGGTGGCGATCTCGACCTTTTCGCCGTTGATGGGCCTGAAGAAGACCATGGTCTCCACCGCATCGCGTTTGGCGTACTCGGTCCTGAATTTCAGCGAGAAGCGCGCCCCGCTATAGACCGAATTCACTATGACCTTCTCCAGCCGGTAGCTCTTCAAATCGCCGTACTTTTGATGGACCTGCTCCAGGTGCGCAAGCCACTTGGCGGGGGTGGTGACCTTGTAAAACTGGGCCGAATACAGGGAGGCGGCGTGCTTGAAGTCCTTGGCCTTGATGGCGTCCAGGATGGCGTCGGCCTTTTTGATGGCGATCTGCTTGCCCGTGGGCCCCTGGGGGGGCGCACAGCCCGCCGTGACAAAGGCGACCAGCAGCAATAACAGGACCCGATGGCGCAGATGTTTGATCGCAAAGCCTCCCCTATCAAAAGAACAGCTCGTGCCTTGTGCCTTTCCAGCCACGCCCCCCCGGCGGGCGGCGCCCATGGGGGTGCAAGCACGGCACACGGGGCATCTTATCCAAAAGCCCCCGGAGTGTATAGACCGCGAAACCGCCGATAGGTTGTGGAAGGGGCGGCAAAAGGGTCGTTATTTGTGACCGTCAGTCTCTACTCGTCTTGTATCTGCAGCGCCCGGGGCGGCCGCAACGCCGGCCAAATCTGTTACCATTAGCCCATGGCTGCAAACCCATTCGTAGCGACGCTCAACCCCGCCCAGCAGGAGGCCGTGACGGCCCCGCCGGGGCATCAGCTGATCCTGGCCGGCGCCGGCAGCGGCAAGACGCGGGTGCTGGTTCACCGCATCGCCTGGCTCATTCAGGAGCACCGGGTCTCACCGTTCGGCATCCTCGCGGTCACCTTCACCAACAAGGCCGCCGCCGAGATGCGCGGGCGCATCGAAACCCTGCTCGGCATACCCGTACGCGGCATGTGGGTGGGGACCTTCCACAGCCTGGCCCATCGCCTGCTGCGCGCCCACTGGCAGGAGGCCAACCTGCCCCAGGCCTTTCAAATTCTGGACTCGGACGACCAGTACCGGGTCATCCGCCGGGTCCAGCGTGCCCTGAATCTCGACGAGGCCCAGTGGCCGCCGCGCCAGGCCCAGCGCTTCATCAACAGCCGCAAGGACGAGGGCCAGCGGCCCGGCGACCTGGACGCCCAGGGCGACCCGTATATGGCCCAGATGCTGCGCATCTACGAGGCCTATGAAGAGAGCTGCCAGCGGGCGGGGGTGGTGGACTTCGCCGAGCTGCTGCTGCGGGCCTACGAGCTGTGGCAAAACCACCCCGCAGGTGCTGGCCCACTACCGCGAGCGCTTTCGCTTCATCCTGGTGGACGAGTTTCAGGACACCAACACCATCCAGTACGCCTGGCTGCGCCTGCTCGCCGGCCACGACAACTACCTGGTGATGGTGGGCGACGACGACCAGTCCATCTACGGCTGGCGCGGGGCGCGCATCGACAATATCCACCGCTTCGGCAAGGATTTCCCCTCTGCCCAGGTGATCCGCCTGGAACAGAATTACCGCTCCACCGGCACCATCCTCAATGCGGCCAACAGCCTGATCGCCAACAACACCGGGCGCCTCGGCAAGAAGCTGTGGACCGACGGCGAGGACGGCGAGCCGATCCAGGTCTACACGGCCTACAACGAGATCGACGAGGCCCGCTTCATCGTGGACCGCATCCGCGACTTCGTCGAGCAGGGCAACCGCCGCCAGGATGCCGCCATCCTGTACCGCTCCAACGCCCAGTCCCGGGTGCTCGAAGAGGCGCTGATCGGGGCCGAGCTCCCCTACCGCATCTACGGCGGCCTGCGCTTTTTCGAACGCGCCGAGATCAAGGACGCCATGGCCTACCTGCGCCTGGTCGCCAACCGCGACGACGACCCTTCGTTCGAGCGGGTGGTCAACACCCCGGTGCGCGGCCTGGGTGAGCGCAGCCTGGCCGCCGTGCGCGGACACGCCCAGCAGTACAACATATCCCTGTGGCGCGCGGCGCTGACGGTGTGCGACGGCAAGATGCTCAACACCCGCGCCAATAACGCCCTGGGCCAGTTCATACGGCTCATCGAGCAGCTGTCCCACAGACTCGCAGCGCTGCCCCTGCACGAACAGGTGGAGCAGGTGATCGCCAGCTCGGGCCTGGTCGATCACTACAAAAAGGAAAAGGGCGAGAAGGGACTGGCGCGCATCGAGAACCTGGACGAGCTGGTCTCGGCGGCGCGCCAGCACGGCATGCACACGGAGGACCGGAGGAACAAGACATGTCTCCGCTTGACGCCTTCCTGGCCCATGCCGCCCTGGAGGCAGGCGAGGAACAGGGCAGCCCGTGGGACGACTGCGTGCAGTTGATGACCATGCACGCCGCCAAGGGACTGGAGTTTCCCCTGGTGTTCCTGTGCGGCATGGAGGAGGGCCTGTTCCCCCATCAGCGGTCCATGGAAGAGGCCGGGCGCCTGGAGGAAGAGCGCCGCCTGTGCTATGTGGGCATCACCCGCGCCCAGCGCCAGCTGTACATCACCCATGCCGAGACCCGCCGCCTGCACGGCTCCGAACGCTATACCCGGCCGTCGCGCTTCATCGAGGAGATCCCCGAAGGAGCTGGTCCGCGAGGTGCGCCCGAAGGTCACCGTCTCACGGCCGGTGGCGCCCCTGGGCCGCTCCCCCACCGCCAAGACGGAGACACCGACGGGCTTTCGCCTCGGCCAACGGGTCAAGCACAATACCTTCGGCGAGGGCGTGATCCTCAACTACGAGGGGGAAGGCCCCCAGGCCCGGGTCCAGGTCAACTTCGAGAAGAAGGGCAACAAGTGGCTGGCGGTGGCCTACGCCAACCTCCAGACGCTTTAGGCGGCCTCCCCGCAACTCTATGTCCGCGAAGCCTCCGTGTCCAATGCCCGCGCATCGCTGACGCAACAATGACAGGTGGACTATGAAACGCCGAGATTTTCTTCAGGGCTTGAGTATCGGGGCGCTCGCCTCCGCCGGGGCGCTTGCATCAGGGACGGCGCGGGCGGCCAAACGCCATACCTGGCGTCTGGTCACCACCTGGCCCCCCAACTTCCCCATCTTCCAGGACGGGGTGGAGCGCTTTGCCAAAGAGGTCAAGGCGATGAGCGACGGGCGGCTCAACATCCGGGTGTTCGCCGGCGGCGAGCTGGTCCCCGCCCTGCAGACCTTCGATGCGGTCTCCCGCGGCATGGCCCATATGGGGCACAGCGCCGCCTACTACTGGGCGGGCAAGATCCCGGCGGCCCAGTTCTTCACCGCCGTGCCCTTCGGCATGAACGCCCAGGGCATGAACGCCTGGTTCTACGGCGGCGGCGGGCTGGACCTGTGGCGCCAGGTCTATGCCGACCACGACCTGGTCCCGTTCCCCATGGGCAACACCGGTGTTCAGATGGGCGGCTGGTTCAAAAAGAAGATCGAGTCGATCGCACGACCTCAAGGGCCTGAAGATGCGCATCCCCGGCCTGGGCGGCAAGGTGATGAGCAAGGTGGGCGTCGATGCGGTGCTGATGGCGGGCGGCGAGATCTATACCGCCCTCGACCGGGGCACCATCGATGCCACCGAATGGGTCGGCCCCTATCACGACCTGCGCCTGGGGCTGTACCGCGCCGCCAAGTACTACTACTACCCCGGCTGGCAGGAACCCGGCCCCGCGCTGGAGCTGATCGTCAACCGCAAGCACTGGGAGAGCCTGGATGCCGAACTGCAGGCCATCATCGAGCACGCCGCCGCGGCCTACAATGTGTGGATGCTGTCGGAGTTTCAGGCCCGCAACCTGGAGGCCCTCCACACCCTGCAGAACAAGTACCATGTGGAGCTGCTGCCCTTTCCCGACGACGTGCTGCGCGAGCTGCACGCCAAGACCGGCGAGGTGCTCGACGAAGAGGGCAAGGACGACAAGCTGTTCACCCGGGTCCGCCAGGCCTACGAGGGCTTCCGCAAGAACATCGACGCCTGGAACGCCGTCTCGGAGGCGGCCTACGCCCGGGCGGTCAAGCTCTAGAAAGATTTCCAGTCTGTACATGCGGCGGCCGACTTGAGAGGTTTTTTCTCGACCCGTTTTTTATACTCTCGCCAAGGCGCCAAGAACGACAAGAAATCAACGCCTCTATTCCCTTGGCGTTCTCAGCGCCTTGGCGAGCGAACATAGGTCTTCTCTTTCCTTCTCCCTCCGAGGCATACAGGCCGAGACGAGGGGGCAATAACGGCCTACAGCTGATGCAAGGTCAGGATCCGAAACCCTGGAGCTTGTTCATCAGCTCCGGCAGCCACAGGCTGGTCTTGGGGAAGGCGATCACCAGGCCCAGGGTGATGATCTGGATGACGACGAACGGCACGATCCCCCGGTAGATCTGGGCGATGGTCACCCCCGGCGGGGCCGAGGCCTTGAGGTAGAACAGGGAAAAGCCGAACGGGGGCGTCAGGAACGATGTCTGCAGGTTCATGGCGATCAGCACGGCGAACCACAGCAGGTCCACGCCCAGGGTCTTGGCGATGGGGGCGATGATCGGCACCACGATGAAGCAGATCTCGATGAAGTCGAGAAAGAACCCCAGCACGAAGATCACCAGCATGCTCACCCCGATGAAGCCCCACTCCCCCCCAGGGAGGTGAGTCAGCAGGTCCGCCACCAGCATGTCGCCCCCCAGGCCGCGAAATACCAGGCCGAAGGAGGTGGCGCCGATGAGGATCAAAAAGACCATGCTGGTCAGGCGCGTCGTCTGCCGCATGGCGTCGCGCAGATTCCCCAGGGTCAGGCGCCGGTTCAGCGCCGCCAGGATCAGGGCCCCCAGGGCCCCCACGGCGGCGGACTCGGTGGGCGAGGCGACACCGAAGAAGATCGAGCCCAGCACCGCCACCATCAGGGCCAGGGGCGGCAGCAGGCTCTTGACCACCCGCGTTCCCAGGTGCTGAGACTCGCCCTGCGCCGCCACCTTGCCGGCGTCGAGGGGCGGCGCGTGATGGGGACGCAGCCAGGCCTTTACCAGGACGAAGGCCATGAACAGCAGCACCAGCATCAGCCCCGGCGTGACCGCACCCATGAACAGCTCGCCCACCGGCACGCCGATCACATCGCCCAGCAGGATGAGCACGATGCTCGGCGGAATCACCTGGCCCAGGGTGCCCGAGGCGGCGATGGCGCCCGTGGCCAGCTCCGCCCGATAGCCGTGCTTGAGCATGGTGGGCAGGGCGATCACCGCCATGGTCACCACCGTGGCGCCCACCACCCCGGTGGTGGCCGCAAGCAGCGCCCCCACCAGGACGATGGACACGGCGAGCCCCCCGCCCACCCGCCCGAACAGCAGTCCCATGGTCTCCAGCAGGTCCTCGGCCAGGCCCGACTTTTCCAGGACCACGCCCATGAACACGAACAGGGGCACCGCGAGCAGGGTGAAGTTGGTCATGATGCCCCAGATCCGCAGGGGCAGCAGGTCGAAGAAGTCCAGGCCCAGCCATACGGTGCCGAACAGCAGGGAGACCGCGCCCAGGGTGAACACCACCGGATAGCCCAGCAGGAGCAGGACCATCAATACGCCGAACATGACCAGGGCCCAGATCTCCACTAGCCTTCCCCGTCGCGGGACTGTCCCAGGAAGGATCTGGACGCTGCGGATCGTGGTGGCCAGCCCCTGCAGCAGCAGCAGGGTAAAGCCCACCGGGATAGCCCCCTTGAGCACGAACCGGTAGGGCAGCCCGCCCGCATCGGGCGAACCCTCGCCCAGCTGATAGGAGCTATAGGCGAAGGACCAGGAGGTATCGATGACCAGCAGGCAGAACGGCGCCATGAACAGCAGCCCGCCCGCCAGGTCCACCCAGGCACGGCGGCGGTCGGTCATCCAGCGGCTCTGGTAGAGGATGTCCACCCGCACGTGGGCATCGTGCTTGAGGGTATAGGCGGCGCCCAGCAGAAAGACCAGGGCGAAGAGGTGCCACTCCAGTTCCTGGAGCGCGGCCGAACCGCTGTGAAACAGGTAGCGCATGGCCACGTCGTAGCAGATCAGCAGCACCATGGCCAGGACCAGCCAGGCCGCCAGACGGCCGGTCCACTCGCTCAGGGACTCAATGGCGCCGGCAATGAGGTTCAGGACACGTAACAAAGCGGATATCAAAGCTGCAGTATTCGTCTTATTGTTTTGACCGCCCGCGGCCCCGACGACGGTGGCGGGTTGCGGTCACCAGTTTATGTCCCGGTCCCCGGCCGGGCAACCCGTCACGCCCTCACAACCCCACGGGCAGGGGAGGCATCTTCCCCGAGTAATTCACCGTGACCTTACCGCCGGGGCCCGGCCGGCCGATCTGGCGCAGAAACCGGGTCAACGCCGCTTGATTGGGGTCGCGGTTCTGAAGATCGGCGTTCACCTGGTAGGTCCCGTCGGGCTTGACGGTAACCAGGCCCTGCAGCTGCAGCGGCCCGCCCTTGTCGCGCAGGGTCCCCTTGATGACGCCGCCCTCGGTCTTGAATGCGGCCTCCAGGCCGCCCAGGACGAATCGGCGCGGCCGGGTCACCTCGGCGTCATCCCATGTCAGGGTGCCCTCGAGGGACTCCAAACGGTGGTTTTCCACGGTCATGGTCGCCAACTTGGCGCTGACATTGCCCTTGGCCTGGACAATCGGCAGGCGAAGCAACTTCACCAGCTCGCCAGCGGGCGTGTCCACATCCACATGGGACAAGCGTACATCCCCGTCCCGGTAGACGCCGATGATGGCGCTGGCATGGCTGGGGCCCGAGTCGAAACTCACTTTGATGTCGACCCGCCCTGACAACAGCCCCGCCGGCCGATACTCCCAGTGCAGGGGGGCCAGCCGGTACTGCCCGATTTGGGCGGCCCCGGCCTGCCCGTCCCAGACGCTGCCGCGGAGCTGGTAAAGATGCACCCCCGGCGGCAGCTTGGCCTGCAACATGGCATAGGCACGGTCGGCGGGGAACGTGACTGTCAGGAAGGCGACATAGGCCAGCAGGGCGAACAGTATATAGCCGATGACCGCCTTCACGGCGCGCCCCCCGTGAGCACCAGGCGGGCGTTGACGATCCCGGACCGGGGCTGCTTCTCGACATTGACCACGTCCACGCCGACACCGTCGTTGCGGGTCAAGTCGCTCAGCCAGCGCACCATGTCGTCGAAGGCCACGCCCTCGAACCAGACCCGGACACTGCTGTCCTTGTCCGGCTCGACGCGCCGCAGGGCGTCGTGCAATCCGGACCGCCTCGCCGTCTGGTCCACCAGCGCCAGCAGGGACTGGTCGCCGGCCTTGCCGGGGCCGCCGCGCTGCACCCTTGTCCCGCGCAGGCGGGCCGCCTCCTGCGCCGCCGCCTGCATCCATTGGTCCAGGGCCTGGCGCTCATCGACTACGGTGTGCAGGCGCTGCGATCCGCCCGTGCAGGGACAGCCAAATGATCGCCGGCATCAGGAACAGCACCAGGACGGCGCCGACGATAAATCAGTCGCCGCTCGCGGAATGACAGATTCGTCAATAGTGGTTTCATGATGCCTTTACCCTTGATTTGCAGCCGGGCCTCGACGCCCCCGGCGGTGGAGGTGGCCGACTGAATATTCACCGAGAAGTCCTTGTTCTTCGCCAACCGCTGCTTCAAGGCATCAAGCTTCTGCAGATCACCGATCGTGATCGCCAGATCGAATCTGCCCGTTGCTATAACTGAGGCGCTTGAGCTGCAGGCTGCCTTCGGCGATCAGCTGGGGGCCGATGTCCGTCAACAGGTTGATGAAGCCCGCCTTCGATGTCTGCCCCGCCGCCGCGCAGGGTCTCCAGCTGCGCTGCATCTGCACCTTGGGTTGACGATGTTGCGCACCTCCGGAAAGGCCCGGCGGATAGTCTGGGCCATATCCCGCTGCAGCGCCTGCGGCCTTCTGCTTGAGGTGGCTGTATTCGACGACCGACACCCCGGCCTGGATCACAGCCACACCAGCAGCAGCGCCGCGGCGGGCCGCCACGGCCGCCACAGCTTGCCAAGCTGTTCCTGCCGGCTGTAAGTCCCCCTGCAACAGGTTGATGCTCCCCGCGCCATAGCCGCCCGCCAGCACCTCCAGGAGCGACGCCGGGCGGTCCTCCATTTCCACGGGGACATCGGCGCCGAGCTCGGGCAGTTCAACCTGCACCCCCTCGGTGTCGGGGATAACGCGCAACCCCTCGGGCGGCTGTTCGGCGGCGGACGCCAACGCGGCGGGCAGCATGGCGGCCGTGTTCGGGGTATCAAAGGCGTAGCCGCTTTGCAGGCCGGTCCTCAGCAGCGTGATATCCGCCTCGCTCGCCAGGGTCCACTGCCCCGGGGTGTAGGGCACCGCCAATATATCCGGGACCAGCGCCTCGGGCCGCACCCCCGCCCCGTGCAGGGTCTCCAGCCACGCGTCCATGTGTTCACGGGCGACCACCGCCGTATGAATGCGCCCGTCGGCGCCGCGCTCGCCCACAGCGAAGTGCAGGTCGTCCACGTCATCGATCAGCTGCTCCTCCAGGGCGAACGGAAGGGCCTCGGCAATGCGCTGGCGGTTGCGGCTGGGCACCGCCGCGGCGCACAGCACCACCCGGTCGCCGGGAACCAGCACGATCACCTCGCTGCCAGCGCCGGCCGCCGCCGCCTCCTGCAGCGTCCCCTCCTCGACCGGCGCAACGGTACCGGACGCATCCACGTGCACCCACTGGACCGTCTCGGGGTCCGGCGACCGCAGGCGAACGAACAATCTTGGGCGCATGTCAATAAATCCCCTGTGAGCGGGTGATCGTGGTCACTTTGCCGTTGGCGCGGTGCAGCAGGCTGTACAGCTGCATGCGCCCGCGCCCGAAGTGGGTCTCGGACGCCACCAGGAAGTAGCTGCTTTGGACGGAGACGCTGGCTGGGGGCACCTTATACGAGCTGACTCGTTTTTGAAAGTCCTGCACCGTTTTGAAACCGCCTTTCTTGAGCTCATCCACGAGTCCCTTGGCATCCGCCTCGTTCAGCCCCTCGACCAGGGCCATAAGCACCGGCGCCCCCGCCGTATTGACGTTGACGGCTGTGGTTTCGGGGAGCGCGGTGACGTAGGGCGCCAGCTTCTGATAGCTCTTGGCGTCGAAACCCTTGACCAATAATAACTCACTGGGGCTGACCATGGGCTGATTGGCGGCCCGGTAGGGCGGGCGTCAGGTTCATGTATTCGGAATCCTCGGCCCCCATCGGGAAACTCGCCTGGGAATCGGGGTCGATCCAGTCCACCACCGCCAGGGCCAGGTCGGGATTCAGGCCCACGGCGGTCAGCAGGCGCTGAAAGCGCTGTACCGCCAACGGGTTCGCCTTGCCGCCCTGGACCAGGTTATTGAGATTGAAGCGCCCGGTCATGTCCACGATATGGCCCGAGACGGTCGCACCCTCGACGCTCAGCGGGGGCAGCACCACGGCCCAATTCTCCGTCAAGTCGTCCATCTGGCTGTTCTGAAGGTCGCGCTTTAGGATCTGTTTGGCCCAGCTCTCCACCCCCAGGGCGAACACGTAGGCCCGGTCGGTGTCCATGATATTGGCGGTGCGGCGGATATCAAGCTGCTGCGCCGAGGCCATGGCCACGGCGATCACGGTCACCAGCGCCGTGATCAGCAAGGCGGTAATCAACGCCACACCCTGTTGTCTTTGCACGGCCACGGTCACGGCACCTCGAACAGCCAGGTGACTTTGCCGAAGTACTTCGATTCCACGCTGACCTCCACGGCCCGGGGCAGGGGCTGCGGTGCCTGCGGCTGCCCCGGCTGGCCGCCCGCGCTCAGCGGCGGCCACTGAGTCTGCCACTGGGAGCTCTCGTCCATGAAGCGGACGTCCACCTGCTTGACGCCGCCCAGCAGGTCGCTTTCCAGTGGCTTGCTTTGAGGGGTCCGGTCCAGCTCGGTCCAGTAGCGGCGCACCAGGGTATCGTCCTTCAAGTAGTAGGACACGCGCTGCAGATCACTGCGCGGCATGCCGGTGGGGTTGCGCCAGCCCATGCGGGTCAGCTCCAGCAGAATACTGGAGTCGCCGGCACCCAGCATGGTGGTGTTGGAGCCCATCATGGCGGGCATGGCGTCCCCGTAGCTGTCCCGCACGCCGCGCAATACGGCCTGTTCGACGTCCCGCCCCATGATGGCATAGGCCATCTGCAGCTGGGTGAGGCGTCCCATCTGCAGCGCGGTGCGCTCGCGGGTGTTCATGACCGTCTGCAGCGCCGTGTAGGCCACGGCCGCGATGATGGCGAAGATGCCCACCGCGACCATCAGCTCGATCAGGGTGAAGCCGCCCGCGCCGCGGCCCCTGCCGACGGACGCCGCAACGTGGGCCCCAACGGGCCGGCTCATTGCGGGCGCTCCACGTAGGCCACCAGGGACTCCAGGGGCTGCTTATCATCCCTGTGCGCGCGCACCTCCACGTCCAGGCGCCGGATGTCCGGGTCATCGGTGACCTTGACCGTCATCTTCCAATACCAGGTCCTGCCCGACATGAGCACCTGGTCCTCGGTCTGCCCGGGGGCGGGCCACTGGGGACTGAGCTGCTGCTCGGTGACCTGGTTCATGGCCACCCAGTGGGCGAAGGTGCGGTCGCGCAGGTAGGCGGCATTGGAGACATTGGTGGTCACGCTCTCCATCACCGCCAGCAGCGGGATGGCGATCACAGCCAGGGCCACCAGCACCTCCAGCAGCGTGAATCCACGTTCAGTCTCGGTCCGTTTTGCGTTCATGAGCGATAACCTGACAGCTCGAACGGCGGCGGATAGGCGCTGCGGGGCACGTTCCCGCTACCGTCCCGTGTCGCCCGCCGACACCTTTTTCCAACTCACATCGCCGTTGAGCTTGCCGGTGATGCGATATGCCTCTTCGCCGCGGTCGCGGCTCAGGGTCAGGTCAAACGGGGTGATCTCACCGCTCGAAAGGATATACACCAGAGAAGGCGGCGCCTTGTCGCCGCCCAGCGTCCTCTCGCTTTGACTCTGCTGACCCTCGATGTTGATATCGACCTGGTAGTCCTTGGGCAGCGTATGGGGCTCGAAGGGCCCGTGCCCTTTCCACGGCACCCACTTGCCCTCGGTATTCAAGGCGAAGAACCGGTAGCCCCCGTCGCCGAACTGCACCGAGATGTCACGGGCCTCGAGTATGGATTCCTGGTGGGCCAATTGAATGAGCGCGGCCAGGCGCCTGGCATCCTCGCGCAGCTGGTGACTCTGGTTGAGATCGACCGACAACACGGCGAGGGTCACGGAAACGCCGATGATCAACAAGACCACCAGCAGCTCGATCAGGGTAAAACCGCCCGCCCCCGGTGATCCGGGACGGGCCGTGCACGCCCCTCGCCGGGCCGCGTTGAGTGGATCGCCGGTGGGGTGACGGGTTACTGGTCGAGGTTCCAATTGCCAACGTCTGCGTCTTCGCCTTTCCCACCCTGCTGGCCGTCCCGGCCGAGGGTATAGATGTCGATCGCACCGTGGACACCCGGGTCCAGGTATTGATACTGACGCCCCCAGGGATCCTTGGGCAGCCGCGGCAGGTAACCGCCCTCGCGATAGTTGGTGGCTCCGCTCGGCTTTTGGACCAAGGCCTGCAGCCCCTGGTCGGTGGTCGGATAGGAGCCATTGTCGAGCTTGTACATGCTCAGCGCCTGCTCAATGGTGCGGATATCCGTCTTGGCCTTGGCGATGCGCGCCTCACCCGGCTTGCTCATGATGTTCGGCACGATGATGGCGGCGAGGATACCCAGGATGACCACCACCACCAGGACCTCGATCAGGGTGAAACCGGCGGCGGCCTTCATTGTCTTGTTACGCGTGTTGTTCATGGATTGAATATCTCTTACATACCTACGATTTGATTTAGACCGAAAATCGGCAACAGGATTGCCAACACAATCACCAGGACCACCCCCCCCATGATCAGGATCATCACCGGTTCGAGCAACCCGAGCAGGGCGGAGATCAGGGTATCCAGCTCCTGTTCCTGGCTCACCGCCGCGCGCTCCAGCATGCCCTCCAGGTTCCCGCTGGCCTCACCGCTGGCGATCAACTGCAGGATCATGGGCGAGAAGTAACCGCTGCGGTCCAATGCCAGGTGAATACTCCCCCCCTCTCGCACCTGGCGCGCCGCCTCTTCCACGGCGGACTGCATGGGCAGGCTGGTGATCACATTGGCAGAGATCCGCAGCCCGTCCAGGGCCGGCACGCCGCTCGCGGTCAGGATACTGAAGGTGCGTGCGAAACGCGCCGTGTTCATCCCGCGGATAACCCGCGATACCAGCGGCACCCTGAGCAACACCCGGTGCAGACGACGTTTCGGCGCCGGACGGCGAAATACAATGGAGGCAACGACGATCGCGACGCCCAGGGCGATACCCAGTAGTATACCGTGTTTGTTGAGGAAATCGCTCACGGCGATGAGCATCCGGGTCAACAGCGGCAGCGCCTGGCCCATGTTCTGAAAGACCTGCACGATCTTGGGTACCACGTAGGCAAGCAGCACGGTCACCACGATCAGCGCCACCGAGGTGACGAATATCGGATAGATCAAGGCCACCATGATCTTGCTGCGCATCTGCTGGCGGTTCTCCGTGTAATCGGCCAGACGCTCCAGGACCATGTGCAGGTGGCCCGACTGCTCGCCCGCCGACACCGTGGCCCGGTACAGATCGGAAAAGACGTGGGGAAAGTCCGCCATGGCCGCCGCCAGGGGGTGGCCCTCCATGAGGCGCGCGCGCACACCCATGATCATGCTCTTGATGCGCGGCTTTTCGGTCTGCTGGGACACCGCCTGCAGGGCCTGCTCGATGGGCAGCCCCGCCTGCACCAGGGTGGCGAACTGGCGGCTGATCAGGGCCAGGTCGGCGGCGCTGATGCCCCGCTGCATCAGCCCCGGGCGCCGGCGGCGCGCCTCGCGCTGCTGTACCTCGATCACCGACAGGGGCGACCAGCCCCGTTCGCGCAGCTGCTGGCGAATCTGGCGCGGCGTATCCGCCTCCAACACCCCCTTGCGGGTCCGGCCGGCGGCGTCTAAGGCGTTGAATTCGAATGCGCCCATGGGTCAGGGCCTCCGTCGCCGCGGTTGCAGTAGTGTAGACAGGCCCTAGTCCTCCTGGGTGACGCGCAACACCTCTTCCAGCGTGGTGTCCCCGTCCAGCACCCGCCGCAGGCCGTCGTCATAGATACTGCGGCTGGTCTTGCGCGCATAGGCCTCCATGGCCTGTTCGGAGGATCCGTCATGAATCATGGTGCGCATGCCCTCGTCGACCTCGATGAGCTCGAAGATCCCCCGCCGGCCGCGGTAACCGAGGCCGTTGCAGGCCTTGCAGCCCACCGCCCGGTAGAGCGTCGGCGGTTCATCGCCGGACAGGCCGAACAGCCTGCTGTCGGCCTCGCCGGCGGTATAGGGGACCTTGCAATCGGGACACAGCTGGCGCACCAGGCGCTGGGCCAGCACGCCGATCAGGCTGGAGGACAGCAGGAACGGCTCCACCCCCATGTCCCGCAGACGGGTCACCGCGCCGACGGCGCTGTTGGTATGCAGGGTGGACAGCACCAGGTGGCCGGTCAGACTGGCCTGCACGGCGATCTCGGCGGTCTCCAGGTCGCGGATCTCGCCCACCATGACGATGTCCGGGTCCTGGCGCAGGATGGCGCGCAGGCCGCGGGCGAAGGTCATGTCCACCTTGGTGTTCACCTGGGTCTGGCTGATGCCGTCCAGGTAATACTCGATGGGGTCTTCCACCGTCATGATGTTGCGGCTGCGGTCGTTGACCCGGGTCAGGGCCGCATACAGGGTGGTGGTCTTGCCCGAGCCGGTGGGCCCGGTGACCAGGACGATGCCGTGGGGCCGGTGAATGATGCGGTCCATGACCTGGGTCTCGTGCTCGGCCATGCCCAGCTGCCCCAGGTCGAGGCGTCCCGCCTGCTTGTCCAGCAGGCGCAGCACCACCCGTTCACCGTGACCGCTGGGGATGGTGGACACGCGCACGTCCACCGCCCGCCCGGCGATGCGCAGGGAGATGCGCCCGTCCTGGGGCAGGCGCTTCTCGGCGATGTCCAGCTTGGCCATGATCTTGATGCGCGAGACCACCAGGGGCGCCATGGCCCGGGGCGGCTCGAGGATCTTCGCGCAGCACCCCGTCAACGCGAAAGCGCACGATCAGGCGCCGCTCGTAGGGCTCGATGTGGATATCGGAGGCGTTCTCCTTGATGGCCTCGGTGAACAGGGCATTGATCAGGCGGATGATGGGGGCATCGTCCTCGCTCTCCAGCAGGTCCTCGGGCTCGGGCAGCTGCATGGCCACCCGGGACAGATCCAGGTCCTCGCCCAGGTCCTCCATCATGTGCATGGCCTCACCCGAGCCGTGCTCGTAGGACTGGCGCAGCACCGCGTCGAAGCCCTCGTTGTCGAGCCGCTCGATGGTAAAGGGCATATCGAGATAGCGGCGCATCTCGGCCAGGGTCAGGGCGGAGACACCCTCGCGGCACAACACCGTGGCATGGCCGTCCTCCACATGGCCTATGAGCACCCCGTGGCGCTTGGCGTAGGCAAACGGCATGCGCTTTTGCGTCGGCGCCTCGACGCCGCCGACCGCCACGTCCTCGGGTTCACTGAATTCGGGTAAGGTAACGGGATCCACCGCCATACCGCTGTACCTGGCTTACTGGTTCTTCCCCGACTCATCGGGCGGGGCTGCCGGCTCATCCGGCGGGGAGGGTGCATTACTGTCAGATGGGGCCTGTTGCTGCTGATCAAAAGGGGGCGGCAGCTTCAGGTAGTCGCTCATGGGCGACATCAACGGCGACTCCTGGTTCGGCAACAGGTAAACGCCGCGTTTGCGGATCTTCAGCTGCTGGTCGCGGATATAGTCGTACTTGCCGCCGGTGACGTTCTGGTTGTCCTCGGCGTTGCGCAGGATCACCGGATGGATGAAGACCATCAGGTTGGTCTTGTCCCGGGTGGTATTGGTGTACCGGAACAGGTACCCGATGATGGGGATGTCGCCGAGCAGGGGCACCTTGGCCACGCTCTCCTCCAGGTCGTTCTTGATCAGCCCGCCCAGTACCACGATCTGGCCGCTGTCGATCAGGACGCTGGTCTTGATCTGGCGCTTGTTGGTGATGATGTCGGCGGCGTTGACATTGGCCGGGGCGGGGGTAATGGCCGAAACCTCCTGGTCGATGTCCATCTTCACCGTATTGCCCTCGTTGATCTGGGGCTTGACCTTGAGCTGCACGCCCACATCCTTGCGCTGAATGGTCTGGAACGGGTTGGTGACCGAACCGGTAGCGCCGGTACTGGTGAAGGTCCCGGTCTTGATGGGGATGTTCTGCCCCACCACGATCTGGGCCTCCTCATTGTCCAGGGTCACCAGGCTGGGGGTGGACAGGATATTGGTGTGCGAATCCGAGGCCAGGGCCCGGACCAGGGCCGCATAGCTCAGGCTCCCCTTGGTGATGGCGCCGATACCGAAGGTGGCGCCGGTGGGGACCGCGCCGAGGGCGCTGCCGAGGGCGCTGGAACTGGTGGAGCCGCTGGAGCTGCCGGAGCCCAGCCCCAGCACGGCCCCCGCCACGTTGGCCAGGCTGGAGCCGCCGGAGCCCAGGTTGGTCAGGGCGATGGTGCCATCACCCTCGGGATTTCCGATGGCCCACTGGACGCCCAGTTCCCGGGCCAGGTTGGTGGAGACCTCGGCGATGGTGGCCTCGATGAACACCTGGATGCGGCGTATATCCAGGCGGCGGATCACCCCCTCCAGGGACGAGTACAGGTCCGGGGGGGCCGAGATCACCAGGGCATTGGTGGACTCGTCGGCCTCGATGTTGATCTGTTCGGCATTGGCCCCCTGGATCGCCTTGGGCTTGTTCTTGGCGGAGCTGACGATCCCCTGCAGGATGGGCAGCAGGTCCTTGGCCTTGGCGTAGCGCAGGTAGACCACATGGATGTTGCCGCTCTGCTCCAGGGGGGTATCCAGCTGGGAGATAACCGCCCGCAGCCGCAGGCGGTCGGCCTTGTCCCCGGCCATCAGGATGCTGTTGGTACGCTCATCGGCGATGAGGATCGGCCCGCCGGCACCGGGACGCCCCGCCTGCCCGCGGGATTGGCTCTGCTGCTGCTCCAGGGTCGTCAGGGTGTGTACGACCTCGCTGGCGGAGGCGTGCTGGAGGGGAATGACCTCGATCTGCTCGTTGTTCGGCACGTCGATGCGGCCGACGATCTTGGCGATGCGTTTGATATTGGCCGCCACGTCCGTGATGATCAGCATATTGGCCGGGGGGTAGGCGACCAGGTGGCCCTGCTGGGGAACCAGGGGGCGCAGGATGGGGACCAGCTGCGCGGCCGGGACATTCTGCAGGGTGATCACCTGGGTCATATATTCATCACCCTCGCCGCTGTTGTCGCCGGACATGAGCGGAATCGCCGACTGGCGGGCATTGGCCATGGGGATGATCTTGACCACCGAGCCGGACGGCACGGCGGCAAAGCCGTGGACCTCCAGCACGGACAGGAACACCTGATAGATCTGCTTCTCGTTCATGGGATGAGAGGAGATCACCGTGATCTTCCCCTTTACGCGGGGGTCGACGATGAAATTCTTCCCGGTGATCTTCGAGACGGTCCCGATAAAGGCGGAGATGTCCGCATCTTTGAGATTGAGCGTCATGGAGTCGGCGCCGGCATTCAGGCACACCAGCCAGCTGCCAAACAACAACATGGCGCCGAATACAACGCGCAGGTGACGACGTACAGGAGGCGGCGCCGCGGGACCCGTATTATAACTCAATTGAGCCGTGCTCCTTTTTCAAGACAAGCCCATGATAATATTACTTGGGCGTAACGTATATGCGAAAAGGCCGCTTCAGTGACTTTCGCATCCTCTCACGCTTGATGCGCGTTTTATTGCAAGATTCCTTCCAACCCGAGCAACATCCCCCCGCCGGGCGCGGCCGAACCTGGGGTCACCTATTGAATATGCAGGTTCAACGACTGGTGGCTGCCGTTGCGTATCAGCTGGATATTCACATCGTCCCGCGACGACAGGCCGCGCAGGATTTGAAAGGCGTTGGAGGCGCTGTTGAGGGCCACACCATTGATGGAGGTCACGATGTCCCCCGCCCGCAGACCGTACTGGTCGAACAGGGCCTTGTTTTGCCCCGGCTGGATGCGGAACCCCACCAACTGCCCCTGGGCCCCCCGGTAAGGCTGGGTTTGAATCAACCCGGACAGGCTCTCCGGATCGGTGAGCAGCTTGTTGCGCACCTCGCGCAGGCTGGGCACCCGCGCCCCGGGGGAGGGGGCCGAACTCACCATGGACTGGTGACCGTCCAGTTCCTCCTTGGGCAGGCTCAGGGTCTCGTATTGACCGTTGCGCAGCAGCACCACGCTGGTGGGCCGGATCTCCTTGAGCACCGCCCCGCCGGGCAGGCCGTCGCCGATGCCGTAGGGCTGCTCCTGTCCGTTGGGCTGGGCGATGATCGCCTGGGCGCGGCGCTTGTCCTCAATGGCCAGCACGCCCCTGAGCACCAGGTTGAGCTGGGTCTCCGGTAGAGCCTGCTGGGCCGGGACATCGGACCGGGCCTCCTGGGTCGCGCTGCCGAACAGGTGCCAGCCGGCGATCTGCGCCACCGAGGGCCCTCCCGTCGAGGGGCCGGCCTGAGGCTGGGGCGTCGCCGCCATCATCGCCGGCGGTGGGGTGGGCGCACGGGTGGCGGGCACGAACCGCCACGTCAGGGCCGCCAGGCTATGGCTCATCAAAACCAGCACGGTCAAATTGACCAGCGTCACCACTTTGCCCATGGCCGGGTGGGTCAGCAAGGAGGTCAGATTTTTCCACTCCAGGGGCATGATTCTCTATGCAGGCTTCACGTCACGGCCTGCCGGAAAGCGGCGGACGGCGCCAAATGTGACGGGATTATGCCATTGAAACACGGCGTTATGCACAATGACGGCCGAAATGCAAGGACCTTGGCATTATACCCCCAAACCGGGCGCAAAATCCCTAACAAATTTATAACAAATTGTTTTATATAAAATAATTTTTTTGCTCAATTATTAGACAGAGCCGCAGAAAGGTTCGCATCACGCCACCTTAACGCCGTTGTTCCCAAAATATCCACAGCATTATCCACAGAAGCTGTGGAAAATGTGCAATGACGGTTTTCCCGGCATCATCCGCGTATGGTGACATACTGATCCCCTTGGCGACAGCCGCAGGCCAGGCATAGCATCGGGCATAAATGTGACACGGCCTTGACAGCCGGGGCCGCGCCAGGGGCTGGAGCGCCCCCTGGCGGGCCCTGCCAAGACCGCCGGCGGGGCGGCTAGCGGCCCATGGCCGCTACCAACGCAGCAGGGTCCATTGAGGGACAAGGAAGTCGGGCTGCAGGACATTGCGGCGGGTCTCGAGCCGCCCGTCGCCGTCCATATCCACCAGATAATAGGTAAAGCCCTTGGCCGGCGTCACCTTGATCATGAACGTCCGGTCATTGACCTGGTACTCCTGGATCATGGGCTGACCTTCCCGGGGCTTGATGACCACGTTGGGACCCAGATCGGGCCCGCTGTCGGCGCCCAGGGCGGGCAGCGACTGCGCCGGCGGGGCATCCGGCGGGGCATCCGGCGGGGCCGCGGCGGCGACCGCAGGCAGGGCTATCAACAGCGGCACCAATCGCTTTACACGGTTCATAGCGGCATTCCTTTAAGAGGGTACTGAGTTAGATGCGGCATGCGCCGAATAGATCCCGGCCGGGGAGGCGGCGCCTCGATGCCGCGCCAACAGGCATCAACAGCATATAATGAAATAATACCCCTTTCGGGCAAAGTCATCACGTCCGGCCGACTCTAAGCTACTATATCGGATTTCGTAACGGATTAGACAGCATATCCATGGCCAAGATGCACGCCAAACCCCTGATCCTGGTGGACGGCTCCTCCTATCTGTACCGCGCCTTCCATGCCCTGCCCCCCCTGACCAACTCCAAGAACGAGCCCACCGGCGCCGTCTACGGCGTCACCAACATGCTGCGCCGGCTGCTCAAGGACTATGAGCCCGAGCACATGGCGGTGGTCTTCGACGCCAAGGGCAAGACCTTCCGCGACGACCTCTATGAGCAGTACAAGGCCCACCGCCCCCCCATGCCCGATGACCTCCAGACCCAGGTCGAGCCCCTGCTGGCCACGCGTCCGCGCCATGGGGCTGCCCCTGCTGGTCATCGAGGGGGTCGAGGCCGACGATGTCATCGGGACCCTGGCCACCCAGGCCGCCGCCCACGGCCTGGCGGTGCTGATCTCCACCGGCGACAAGGACATGGCCCAGTTGGTGGACGACCACGTCACCCTGGTCAACACCATGACCAACACCCAGCTCGATCCCCAGGGGGTCATGGACAAGTTCGGCATCCCGGCCGAACAGATCGTGGATTACCTCGCCCTGGTGGGGGACACCTCCGACAATATCCCCGGCATCCCGGGCGTGGGACCCAAGACCGCCGTGAAGTGGCTCAAGGCCTACGGCGGCCTGGATGAGATCGTCGCCCACGCCGACGCCATCGGGGGCAAGGTGGGCGAGAACCTGCGGGCCAGCCTGCATGTCCTGCCCATGGCCCGGCAGCTGGCCACCATCAAGCGCGATGTCCCCCTGGACCTCGCGCCCCAGGCCCTGACCCTGCACCCGCCCGACACCGCGGCGCTGACCGAGCTGTTTCGTCACCTGGAATTCAAGCGCTGGCTGGGGGAGCTCCTCGGCCCCGGCCAGAACACGGGCGACGCCGCCGCGCAGGCCGGGCACTCCGCGGCCGACGCCCCCCGGGCCGACTACGAGACGATCTCGGACCCGGCGGCCCTGGACCGGTGGGTGGCGGACCTGGAGCAGGCCGAGCTGCTGGTGTTCGATATCGAGACCACCAGCCTCCAGGCCATGCGTGCCGAGATCGTAGGCCTGTCCTTTGCCCTGGCGCCGGGCCGGGCCGCCTATGTGCCCCTCGCCCATGACGACCCGGCCTTCCCCGGGCAGCTGCCCCTGGACGCCACCCTGGCGCGGCTGCGGCCCCTGCTCGAGGACACGCGGCGCCCCAAGCTGGGCCACAACCTCAAGTACGACATGAGCGTGCTGGCCAACTACGACATCACCCTGCGCGGAATCACCCATGACTCCATGCTGGAGTCCTATGTCCTGGACAGCACCGCCTCGCGCCACGACATGGACTCCCTGGCCCTCAAGTACCTGGGCTATCGCACCACCCCCTACGAGGAGGTGGCCGGCAAGGGCGCCGCCCAGATCAACTTCAGCCAGGTCCCCGTGGACAAGGCCAGCGCCTATGCCGCGGAGGACGCCGACATCAGCCTGCGCCTGCACAACCACCTGTGGCCGCGGCTGACCGACATCGACCCCCTGCGCCGGCTGTATGAGACCGTTGAGATCCCGCTGGTCCCGGTCCTGTCACGCATGGAGCGCCACGGGGTGCTGGTGGACGCCGAACGGCTGCACGCGCTGAGCAGCGGCCTGGCCGAGCGCATCCGGGAGATCGAGGCCCAGGCCCACGAAGCGGCGGGCCGGCAGTTCAATCTCGGCTCACCCAAGCAGATCCAGGAGATCCTCTACAACGAAGCTGGGCCTGCCGGTGCTGCGCAAGACCCCCACCGGCCAGCCCTCCACCGGCGAGGACATCCTGCAAGAACTGGCGCTGGATTACCCCCTGCCGGCGCTGATCCTGGAGTACCGCGCCCTGAGCAAGCTCAAGTCCACCTACACCGACAAGCTCCCCGAGCAGATCAATCCCCGCACCGGCCGGGTGCACACCTCCTACCACCAGGCGGTGGCCGCCACCGGGCGCCTGTCCTCCAGCGACCCGAACCTGCAGAACATCCCCATCCGCCGGCCCGAGGGGCGGCGCATCCGCCAGGCCTTCGTGGCGCCGCCCGGCTACAAGATCGTGGCGGCGGACTACTCCCAGATCGAGCTGCGCATCATGGCCCACCTGTCCGGCGACGAGCGCCTGCTGCAGGCCTTCGGCGAGGGCCTGGACATCCACCGGGCCACGGCGGCGGAGATCTTCGCCGTGCCCGCCGAGGCCAGTCACCGACGAGCAGCGCCGCAGCGCCAAGGCCATCAACTTCGGCCTCATCTACGGCATGTCGGCCTTCGGCCTGGGCCGCCAGCTGGGGGTCGACCGGGGCGCGGCCCAGGAGTACATGGAGGCCTATTTCCGGCGCTATCCCAAGGTCAAGGAATACATGGACGCCATGCGCGAGCAGGCCCGCGAGGCGGGTTACGTGGAGACCCTGTTCGGCCGCCGGCTGTACCTGCCGGAGATCCGCTCGCGCAACGCCCAGCGCCGCCAGTACGCCGAGCGGGCCGCCATCAATGCGCCCATGCAGGGCAGCGCCGCCGACATCATCAAGCGCGCCATGATCCACATGGACGCGTGGCTGTACGGCGAGGGAGGGGTCGACGGGAGGATGGTCATGCAGGTCCATGACGAGCTGGTCTTCGAGATCGCCGGGGACCAGGTGCCCGCGGCCATCCGCCACATCCACGACCACATGGCTCAGGCCGCCGAGCTGGCCGTGCCTCTGGAGGTTGACATCGGCGCGGGCGATAACTGGGACACGGCCCACTGACAGCGGGACCGTGATATCGGCCGGCCCACCCCTGGCTCAAATTACAATACCGCAACCTTACCGCGCGCGGCCCCTTCGTCGCCGCCGCCCCCCGCCGCCGCCGGCGGCGGCCACAAAGGGGCAACATCCATATAAAACACCGAGTTATATTTCCTTCTCGGCGGGGACGGCGGGCGAACGCCCATTAACCGACCCAACGTAAATAAATGTAAAAAACCGACCGCCAGCAACCGGCCGTTGAACTTTTGCCGCCGCCCGAAATCTTATCCCTGTGAGTGAGCAATCACTCTCCCGCTCTCCTCCCTGAGCGGGACCCTCTTGAAACCCGGCCTCCCCAAGCCGGGTCATTGTTGCCCCGGTTAGTCCTCCCTCCATAAACCGGGGCTTTTTTTTGTCCGGCGCTTTTAGCCCGTATTGCTTCACCGGCCTCCCGCGGCGCCCGCCGGTCTGCCCGCCGTAAGGGAGCGTACACCCTCGCGACGGATATTGGCGGCGGGTGCGGGGCAGATCACGGCAGATGGAGCCAGGCATTGAGATGGGCCTGGACATGGTCCGTGTCGCCGGGGCGCAGGGCCGAGAACAACTCCACCGCCGCCCCCGGCGCCCGGGAAGGGGGGAATGCTTCGGCCAGGGCCCGCGAAACCGCCTGCAGGGCCTGTCTGGCCGCACCGCGGCCGAGCTTGTCGGCCTTAGTCAGGACCACCACCACCGGGCGGCCGGCGGCCTGGCACCAGTGCAGCATCTGCCAGTCCAGGGGGGTGAGGGGGTGGCGGGCGTCCATCAGCACCACCACGCCCTGCAGGGCGCGCCGTGATGACAGGTAGGACTCGATGAGCCCCTGCCACTGCTGCTTGACCTTGGGCGGCACCTTGGCGAAGCCGTACCCCGGCAGGTCCACCAGGCGGCGGCTGTCGTCCAGGGCGAAGAAGTTGATCAGCTGGGTGCGCCCGGGCGTCTTGCTGGTACGTGCCAGCTTGCGCTGGCAGGTGAGGGCATTGATGAAGCTGGACTTGCCCACGTTGGAGCGCCCGGCGATGGCCACCTCCGCCCCGGCATCCGCCGGCATCTGTCCCAGCGCGGCGGCGCTGGTGACAAAGACAGCGTCCCGATAAGGGTTATGCACGGTCCGCGGTTGGCTCACAGGATTTCTGCTCAATCGTATTGTCAAAGGGCACAAGGGCGTGGTGCAACCGGCGAGGGGGTTGCGGTTCGGATACTAACACCCCTTTAGCGGAATGGTACACTACCCATCGCTATCCAATAGGCGACAGCGCCGACGGCGGATGCTCTCGCCCTGATTCAAGTTCAATGAGGAACAATATATGACCAAGAAGTTAGTAATATGGTTGCTGGCGTGCTTGATCGCCCCCCTGGCGGCGGGCGCCGCCGCCGCGGACAAGTCCGACTTTCAGGCCGGGGTGGACTACAAGCTGATCAGGCCGGCCCAGCCCACGGACGACAACCACATTCAGGTGATAGAAATGTTCTGGTACGGCTGCCCCCACTGCCACCACTTCATCCCCTATGTGGACAAGTGGCTCAAGACCAAGCCCTCCAACGTGGACTTCGAGCTCATGCCGGCGGTGTTGCGCCCGTCCTGGGAAGTGCATGCGCGCTTCTTCTATGCGGCCAAGGCCCTGGGCCTGCTTGACAAGCTGCACCTGAAGCTGTTCGACGCCATCCATGACGAGAAACGCCGCCTGTTCACCGAACAGACCCTGCTGGACTTCGTCGCCGAGCAGGGGGTGGACCGCAAGCAGTTCGCAGCCGCCATGCACTCGTTCGCGGTCGATCTGAAGGTGCGCCGCGCCATGCAGCTGGGCCACCGTTTCGGCGTGGACGGCACGCCGGCCCTGATCGTCGACGGCAAGTACCGGGTCGAACCCGGCATGAACGGCGCGGGGTTCACGAGGATCCTGCAGGTCGTCAATTACCTGGTGAACAAAGAAGAGCAGCACAGGTCGGTGGCCAGCCGTTAAGGCGCGCGGGCCGAAGGAGGCGGCCATGGGCGATTCCACCGCCGACAGTTCAACTTCGCCCGACATCGCCGATATTACCCAGTATGGACGCGCGGGCGGCCCCGTCCCGCCGTCATCGACGGCGCTGATACACCTCGAGGACAATGACACCGACATTACCATGAAGGCCGGCCAACTCTTCGTCAAATGCCTGGAAAACGAGGGCGTCGACTATATATTCGGCATCCCCGGTGAGGAGAACATCGACCTCATGGACGCCCTGCATCGACTCATCGCATCAACGTTCGTCACCACCCATCACGAGCAGGGCGCCGCCTTCATGGCCGACGTCTACGGGCGGCTCACCGGGCGGGCGGGCGTGTGCCTGTCCACCCTGGGACCGGGCGCCACCAATCTGGTCACCGGGGTCGCCGACGCCAACATGGACCACGCCCCGCTGGTGGCCATCGCCGGGCAGGCCGACACCAACCGCCTGCACAAGGAGTCCCACCAGATGCTCGACCTGCAGAACATGTTCGAGCCCATCACCAAGTACTCCACCCGGCCGCTCACCCCCAACATCATCACCGAGGTGGTGCGCAAGGCGTTCAAGCTGGCCCAGACGGAAAAGACCGGCGCCTGCTTCATCGAATTCCCCGAGAACATCGCCGAGATGCCCATCGACGACACGACCCCTGCGCCCCCAGCAGCCGACGCCCCCGAGCCCTCGTCCAGGCGCGTCAGCTACGCCGCGGAGGTCATCTCCAACGCCCGCGACGCCCATCATCCTCGCCGGCAACGGCGTGATCCGCGCCCAGGCCTGGGAGGAGCTGGCGGCCGTTCGCCGAGCGGCTGAACATCCCCGTGGCCAACACGTTCATGGCCAAGGGCGTCATCCCCGTTCAAGCACCCCATGGCCCTGGGCACCGTGGGCCTGCAGGCCCATGACTACATCAACTGCGGGTTCGAGCGCGCCGATGTGGTCATCTGCGTGGGCTACGACCTGGTGGAGTATCACCCGCGCCTGTGGCACCCCACCCGCGACCGCAAGATTATCCACATCGACATGTCGCCGGCCGAGGTGGACGCCTGCTACATCGTGGAGGCGGGGGTGGTGGGCGACATCAAGCAAAGCCTGGTGCGCATCGGCGAGCAGGCCAGCCCCACGAGGGCTACCGCATGCGGCCCGCTGCGCGAGTCCCTCATCGACGACATGAACCAGCACGGCGACGACCGGGGCTACCCGGTCAAGCCGCAAAAGATCATCTGGGACCTGCGCACGGTGCTCAATACGGATGACATCGTGATCTGCGACGTGGGCGCGCACAAGCTGTGGATGGCGCGCATGTTCCGCTGCGAGTACCCGAATACCTGCATCATCTCCAACGGCTTCGCCAGCCATGGGCATCGCCGTGCCGGGGGCCATCGCCGCCAAGCTGGCCCATCCCGACCGCAAGGTGGTGGCGGTCACCGGCGACGCCGGATTCATGATGAACTCCCAGGAGATCGAGACGGCCATGCGCCTGGGCACCGCCATTGGTCATCCTCATCTGGAACGACTGCCGGCTACGGGCTCATCGAATGGAAGCAGATGGCCACCTTCGGCCGGTCCCGCTACGTCAAGTTCAACAACCCGGACTTCGTCCAGTACGCCCAGTCCTTCGGCGCCAAGGGGTATCGCGTGGAGCGCACCGAAGACCTGCAATCGATCCTCGAGACGGCCCTCGCCGACGACACGGTCAGCATCATCGACTGCCCCGTGGACTACCGGGAAAACTTGAAGCTGACCGAAAAACTGGGTGAGATGGTGTGCCAAATCTGATATTAAATGAGATAGCCACCAACCAATCGGACGAGCCCCGGACCATGGCGGACGAACATCCCTCCCCCCGGCAGGGCACCCGCCTGCGCCTGCTGAGCTACAACATCCAGGCCGGCGCTGCGGCATCGCGCTACCGTCATTACGTCACCCACAGCTGGAAGCACGTCCTGCCCCACGGCACCATCCTGAAGAACCTGGACGGCATCGCCGAGGTGCTCGCCGATTTCGACATCGTGGCCCTGCAGGAGGTGGACGCCGGCAGCCTGCGCAGCTACTTCATCAATCAGGTGGAGTACCTGGCCAAGCGCGCCGGGTTTCCCTACTGGTATCACCAGACCAACCGCAACCTGGGCAAGATCGCGCAGCACTCCAACGGCCTGCTGAGCCGCATCGTCCCCAGCGAGGTCATCGATTACCGCCTGCCGGGCGTGATCCCGGGGCGCGGCGCCATATTCGTGCGCTTCGGCCCCAAGGAGGCGTCCCTGGCGCTGGTCCTGGTCCATCTGGCCTTGAGCCGCCGGGCGCGGCTCAAGCAACTGGCCTTTCTCATCGACCTGGTCAACGAATACCCCCACGTGGTGCTCATGGGGGACTTCAACTGCCAGCTCCAGAGCCGGGAGATCCACACCCTGCTCACCAACACCGCCCTCAGCGCCCCCATCGAGGAGTTGAAGACGTTCCCCAGCTGGCGGCCCCTGCGCAACATCGACCACATCCTGATCACCCCGTCCCTGAAGCTCAGCGAGGCCAAGGTCCTCAGCCACACCTTCTCCGACCACCTGCCCGTGACCCTGGATATCCAGGTCCCCCCGTCCGTGACCCTGGAGCAGGACGCCGACATGGCGCAGCCCCACGTCAGAGAGGTGATCGGCCCCGCCTCGAAGCCCAAGCTGGGCAACGGCTGAGCGGGACGCCGCACCGCAGCCAAGGGCAGCCCCGGAAGGGCGAAAGGCCCAGCCACCCGCGGCTTTCCCTCGCCGCAGCCCTTAAACTGGCATATCGCTTGCATTTTCATGGGCAATTCACCCTCGCGAAGGCTTTGGATTTGACCCACCTCCGACACAAGACCCCACGGCCCGGCGCCACCCCGTCGCGACGCGCCTCCCGGGCCGCCAACCCGACAGCAACGCCCGCCGATGATGGGCGCGGCTAAATGTCAGAGCCACGGGGTTGCGGGTGTCGGCTACGCCAGCGCCGAATACGCCTGCGCCCTGGCCGAATTCGGACAACCGCGGCGGCTATCCCGTGCGGGCGGGTGGCTCATCGAGCGCCCTGTCCCCGGCGCCACCGGATTGCAGGACGCCAGGGGGCCGTATCCGCTGTTCGCCTGTACCGACTGGGAAGGGCTCGGCGGGGATCTGGGCGCCCTTGAGGGCGAGCTGGTGAGTCTGACGCTGGTCACCGACCCCTTCGGCGCCTACCGTCACGACCTGCTGGCGGGCCTGTTCCCGGACCTGATGCGCCCCTATAAGCCCCACTTCGTGGTGGACTTGAACCGGCCCCTGTTCGCCGGCCTGAGCGCTCATCACCGCCGAAATCTGCGCCGGGCCCTGCACGGCGTTTCCGTTGAGGTCTGCGACGAGCCCCGCCGATTCATTGAAGACTGGACCGGGCTCTACGAGGTGTTGATCGCACGCCACGGCATCCGCGGCATGGCGGCCTTTTCCCGTCAATCGTTTACCCGCCAACTGGAGGTGCCGGGCCTGGTGATGCTGAGGGCGACGGAGGACGCCAGGACGGTCGCCATGCACCTGTGGATCCGCAACGGGCGGCACGCGTACTATCACCTTGGCGCGGCCAACGCGCGTGGGTACGCCCTGCGCGCCGCCTACGCCCTGATGCATCATGCGGTCGAGCACTTCGCCCAGGCAGGCTGCGAGCAGGTGGACATCGGCGCCGGCCCCGGCGCCGATGGCGACGGTGAAGACGGGCTGACGCGCTTCAAGCGCGGCTGGTCCACAGGGACCCGCACCGTGTACCTGTGCGGCCGGATACTCGACCGACCCGCCTATGCCGAACTCACCCGCCGAGACCCGATGCCCGACCCGGGGTACTTCCCCCTCTATCGCAGCGGCGAATTCGACTGACCGGGGGATAATGCCGCCCGCACCGTCGTCACGCCCGGTGTGGAACGGCCCGGTTGCCGGTAATTTGACGCCCCAGCCGGGCGATACCCAAGCGCAACGGCCTTCAGGCGCAACCCGCCTCGGCCTGCACTGGCATATCCCTTGCATTTTGCGGGTATGACCAGCCACTTTGCAGATATCACCCCCAAACGGCAACTCAGCGACCTTGCCCTGCTCGGTGGTCAACCGGCCTTCCCCGAGCCCCTGTGCGTGGGCCGCCCCAACATTGAGGACGTGGAAGGGGTCTTGCAGCGCATCAGGGGGGTATTGGAATCCGGCCGATTTACCAATCGGGGGCCGCTGGTACGAGAGTTCGAGGAACGGATCGCCGACATTGCGGGCGTCAGGCACTGTATCGCCATGTGTAACGCCACGGTGGGCCTGGAGATCGTCACCCGGGCGCTCGGCATGTCCGGGGAGGTGATCGTCCCGTCCATGACCTTCGTGGCCACCGCCCATGCCCTGCAGTGGCAGCAGATTACCCCCGTCTTCTGCGACATCAACCCCCTCACCCACACCCTGGACCCCGGTGCCATCGAAGCCCTGATCACCCCGCGCACCACCGGCATCGTAGGCGTGCACTTATGGGGGCAACCGTGCGACATCGACGAATTGAGCGCCATCGCCCGGCGCCACGACCTTCGCCTGGTCTTCGATGCCGCCCATGCGTTCGGTTCCAGCCACCGCGGCCGCATGGTAGGCAGCTTCGGCGATGCGGAGGTGTTCAGCTTCCACGCCACCAAGGTCCTCAACACCTTCGAGGGCGGCGCGGTGCTCACCGACAACGACGACCTTGCGGAGAAGGTGCGGCTGATGCAGAACTTCGGCTTCTCGGGCTACGACAACGTCATCCACATGGGCACCAACGGCAAGATGAGCGAAGTAGCCGCGGCCATGGGTCTGGCCTCGCTGGAGCACTTCCCCGGACTTCGTGGCCCGCAACCGCGCCAACGCGGCCGGCTGTACCGGGAAATCTTGCCGACCCTTCCCGGCATATCCCTGTTGCCCTGGGATGAATCCGAATGCGGCAATTTCCACTACGTCGTCGTCGAGATAGACCGGGAGGCCGCCGGTCTGACCCGGGACACGGTACTCGCCCTGTTGCACGCCGAGAACGTACTGGCACGACGCTACTTCTTCCCCGGCGTCCATCGGATGGAACCGTATCGTTCCTATTTTCCCCACGCGCATTTGCTGCTGCCCGAAACCGAACGTGTCCTCCAGAGGGTGCTGGTGCTGCCCACCGGCACCGGCGTCGGGGCCGAGGAGATCGAGATGATCGGCCGGATCCTTGCCCTGGCCCTGAACCACCCAGACCAGGTCAATGCGCGCCTGCGCGGCCTGTCCCCGCAGGCAATGCCGGCGGTCGCCCGCCCTCCGGCTGATGCACCGCTCATTACTTGATAAGAAGGGAGTCCCTATTCAGTGTCCCCAAAGCACCCCCTGATCACCGTCGCCATCACGACCTACAACCATGAGCGCTTCATCAAGCGCTGCGTACAAAGTGTGCTCGAGCAGGATATCGACGATATGGAGGTACTCGTGCTCGACGATGCCTCACCCGACGCCACGCCCGAATGCATCAAACCCCTGCTGAGCGACCCGCGCCTGACCTACATCCGCAACGAGGTCAATCTGGGCGCTCAGCAGAACAATGCCCGCGCCCGGGCGGCCGGCACCGGCAAGTACCTGGCATGGGTACATGGCGACGACTTCATGCTCCCGGGACATCTGAGCGATGCCGTCGCGGCGCTGGAGTCCCACCCCGGCTGTGCCCTCGCCTACAGTCCGTGCTACTGGGTCAACGAGGACGACCGGGTGATCACCCTCAATCGCCACCCGGGTCACCTTGATTGCAGCTATGCCGGCGGACGCAACGAATTCGCAGAATTGCTTGTCTACGACAACTACATCACTCCCTCCGCGGCGGTGATGCGCCGGGAGTGCATGGAGCAGGCCGCAGGATTCTCCCGGGACCCCGAGCTTGCGGGCGTGGACTGGCACCTGTTTACGGGCATGGCGGCGCTCTTCGGTGACTTCGCCTTCATCAAACGCGCCACCACCGCCTACCGCATTCACCCGGGTCAGTTCTCCAACCCGTTCTATGCCGACGAGCGCCCGCTCCGGGTCCATATCCACCTCTTGGAGGCGGCGCTTGCCGCCGACTTCTCCCGCCGGCTCGACGGGTGGTCGGGCCTGCTGCTTCGACACCTTCAGCACCGCCTCGCCACCTACCCCGAAGAGATTTGTGCCCGCTATGACAACCAGGTGCAACGCCTGACCGCACAGCTGAACGAATGCGCCGAGCGTGCTCGGCGCCGCCCCCTGGGCGACCGCCCCAAGGTCAGCATCGTCGTGCCCACCATGAACCGCCCCGAGCTCCTGCAGGATGCGCTGTCCTCGCTTAATGCCCAGACCTATGAACACTGGGAGGCGGTGGTCGTCAACGATGCAGGAGATGATGTCTCGGAAATAGTCGCGTCTTTGGACCCCGGCGGACGCATCCGCTGCGTCAGCCACGACCGCAACGCCGGACTGGCGGCGGCGCGCAATACCGGCATCCGGCTAAGCCGCGGCGAGATCCTCTGCTATCTCGATGATGACGACATGTTCTATCCGCACCACCTGGAGACGGTCGTGGCGGCCCTGCGCGAGGCGGGACGGGAATGCGTCTATACCGACACCAAGTTCGTCCGGGAGGAGCTGGACAACGGCACGCGCACCGCCGTGGGCCAAGACCAGCGCAACGCGGACCTGGATTACAGCCTGGAACGCCTGCACGTCACCAACCACATACCGGTCAACGCCTGGGCCCATCGACGATCGCTGCTGGGCCGCACGGGACTCTTCGACGAGTCCATGAAGGCCCTGGAGGATTGGGATCTGCTCCTGCGCATCGCACGCACCACGGATATCCGCCGTCTCGGGACGGTCACCACCGAGGTCCGAGAGCGCGGCGAAGGCCGTCTCGGCCAGCAAATGCGCCACGAGTTCCCGGATCTGTACCGCCGGGTCTACGCCCGCTACGACGACCTCGACTCCCCGGCGGTCGCCGCCGGCCGCAAGCAGATGCTTACCGACAACGGCAAGGGGAGCGAAAACGAGGACGCCGCTCGACCCGAGGCTTCGGACTACGCCGCCTGGTGCGAGCAGCGCCGTCTGACGGAGGCCGACGCCCAGCTGATGGCCGAGCGCATGATGCGCGATTGGCGGCACTGTCCCCGCCGTGCACCTGATCGCCGTGTTGCAGCCCGGACAGGAGGCGCGCCTGGTAGAGACCATCGCCGACCTAAACTGCCAGCTCTATCGGGGCTGCGGGCCTGACGATCTTCGCCGCCACCCCCTGCCCCGAGCCCTCGCTTCTGCAGGTGGGCAATATTGAATGGATCGAGGCGAGCGGCGACGACGGTCTTGCTCTGGATGCAGAAGTATGCCACCGACGCCTATGAGGCCATTACAGAGGGTGACCGGCAGAGCGTGGAGAAATTCTCCGGTAATGGCAATGCGATTGCCCAAGCTTACAATCACATGATCATGCCGCTGGCCAACGGCCGCGACAAGAACACCCAGATTATCTGGGGCATCAAAGATTTTGCCTATCGTTTTGGACGCAAGCCGGAAGGGTTGTGGCTCCCGGAGACGGCGGTAGATCTGGAAACCCTGGACCTCATGGCCCAACACGGTATCGCGTTTGCCATACTGGCCCCTCGACAGGCCAGCCGGGTGCGGCCCCTTGATGGTAATGAATGGCAGGATGTGAGTGGCGGGAAATCTGTTCCGCCATAGCCTACCAGGTGTCGCTGCCGTCCGGCCGCGTCATGAACTTATTCTTTTACGACGGCCCCATTGCCCAGGCCCTGGCCTTTGAAGGCTTGCTTGACAACGGCGAGGTGTTTGCCAACCGGCTGCTGGCCGCCTTCGCCGACGACTCGCCTCGCCTCGTCCACATCGCTACGGACGGCGAAAGCTATGGGCATCATCATCATCACGGCGACATGGCCCTGGCGCATGCGCTCCATTACCTTGAGTCCAACGGATTGGCAGAGGTGACGAATTATGGCCGGTTCCTGGAGGAGCATCCGCGGCGTTCGAAGTGGAATGTTTGAAAACAGCTCGTGGAGCTGCGAGCACGGCATAGAACGTTGGCGGTCCGATTGCGGGTGCAACAGCGGCGGCCACCAGGGATGGAACCAGGGTTGGCGAGCCCCTCTGCGTACCGCCCTGGACTGGCTCGCGATGCCGTGAACCCGGCTTATGAACAACTGGCCAAGCAGTTTCTGACCGATCCCTGGGCGGGTCGAGAAGACTATATCGATATCATTGTGGATCAAGCCCCGAGCGCATCACGGCGTTTTTGGTCAGCCAAGCCACCCGGCCCTTAACTCCGAGACGAAATCACGGTCCTGAAGCTCATGGGGCTCCAACCCCACTTGATGCTCATGTACACCAGTTGCGGTTGGTTTTTTGACGAGCTTTCCGGGCCTGAGACGGTTCAGAACCTAAAATATGCCGGCCGGGTGCTGCAGTTGGCCGACCAGCTTTTTAGCGAACCCTTCGAACCTGGCTTTCTGAACATCTTGAACTGGCCAAGAGCAACATACCCGAACACCGTGACGGCCGCGCCATATATGAGAAATTCGTCAGGCCGGCCATGCTCGATATGAGGGACATAGGCGCCCACTATGCTTTAAGCTCACTGTTCCAGGATATCGGGGAACGTAGCTCGATCTATGCGTATT
>CAWJPQ010000007.1:0-157388 GCA_963844825.1 uncultured Gammaproteobacteria bacterium | reverse complement strand
GAACCAAGTAAGGTGACAATAACATATCAATTTCAGATTTTTCAGCCGTTTGTTTGGCCAGGTTCAGGTAAATTTGCGATGAACCCACACCAACAATGTACGAACCGTCAAAAATCATCTGGTTTACGGTAAAACCAAAATCGGAATTGTAATCCTGTCCGAATTTAACCGGTTCATAAGTTCCTGGTTCACCGCCAAAGAATTCAGCCGGAATTAATGAAACCGGCAGATTCAGAAACATATTGTAGTCGGCGGTTCCCGAAACCTGTGGCAAACCCGTGGTAATGGTTTTCCAAACTTCTTTCTGCGCTTTTACCACATCCTGCCTCGAATTGTGCAATACATACGAATTTTCCATGGCATACTGCGTGGCTTCCTCCAGCGAAAATGCGCGTGCTGTTGTTTGCGCTTCTGCTGAAAGGGCAAGCCAGCCCATTACACAAAAAAGCAGGTAAAATTTAACTGTTTTCTTCATTCTGTATTTTGTTTAATTGTTCTGTATAATATTTTAGCCCTTTATCGGTGCAGATGGCATAGCAATACGCAACCGAACCCAGGCAAAACGGTCATGATGATCGCCGGTGTGATTGCCATGACCTTCTCTGCATTTTGCCGGGCATGCTTTCTACGTGATGCAAATTTCAAAGAGAGTCTTCAGATGGTAACTGTACTGACAGCACTCGGTGTAACGGCCGCCACGTTTCTGGTGAAATTCTTCGTGCTCCTTCTCGCCGAAAGAAGGCTTGCCACCTACGGCGACTTCACCGTGAGCGTAGCCGCGGCCTTTTCCCCGGAACGCTCCAGAGCGACCGCCAGATGGTACCGAATGCTGCCTTCCTCAGGCGCGGCGCTTACCGCTTTTCGCAGGACTTCCACGGCGCGCCGGAGCTGACCTTTCTCCACGAGTATCCAACCCAGGGTATCCAGTATTTCAGGGTTGTCTGGATCCCATTTTTTTCGCTTTCTCGGCCGTGGGCAAGGCCCGCTCATCCCCTACTCGCTGGTATAGAAGAGCGAGATTATTGAGAATAATGGCGTTATTCGGCGCACCCCCCAAAAGGTCCTGATACTGAGCGATTGCATCGCGATCGCGATGGTTAGCCATATAGTACCCGGCGGCATATCCGCGCACGATCCTATCCTTAGGGTGCTGCCTGATCCATGATTTCAGGAGCTCATCAGCACCTTTTCCATCTCCGGCAATATTCATGGCGCGGTGCAGCTTTATCAACTCGCCAGAACCGCCGCCCTTTTTCATGGCCTCATCGTAGGCTTTGACCGCCTGTGCATATTGCTTTTGCGCCATCAGCACATCACCCTCACGGACATAACCGCGCGGGGACGCGGGGTGCTGGGACTGAATCGAGCGGGCGATCTTCAGCGCGTCCTTCCATTTGGTTTCCGCCACATCAAGACGTATAAGGACGTCCTGGGCTGGCAGGAATCCAGGGCTTATTTCCAGCGCGTTGACGAGTGATTTGCGCGCATCGGCCAATTTCTTCAGACTCACTTGGGCCATTGCCAGCCGCAGATAACTAACGGCGCTGTCAGGCGCTATTTCAGTCAGCTTTTGATAGGTGGCCAATGCGCCCTGTTTCTCCCCTGCCGCTGTTTGCGTGGCACCGAGCAACTCAAGCGCTTGCGCGCTGTTTGGATGATCCTTGACGACGTCATGAGCAAGACTCAATGCCTTGGCTTTATTCTGCTTGCTCAGGTAATAGTCCCCAAGCTTCACCCTTGGGAGAAGGGCCTCGGGACGGGTGGAAATGACTTTTTTCAGCCAATGTACATATTCCTTTTCCTGATTCTGTCTCAACGCGAGATTCGCCAGGGCCATCATCGCCTGGACATTGTCCTTATCCTTCTCGAGAATGGCTTCAAAGCGCCCCCGCGCCGCCTTGGGATCATTGTCGTGAAGATCCAGATCCGCCAGGTTCCTGGCGGCCGGAATATAATCCGCCTTGATAGAGAGCGCCCGTTCGAACTTCTTCCTGGCATCAGCAAGATTTTTCTTGCCAACTAACGCCAGGCCTTCAAGATTGTAAACGACGGGATTGTCGGGTTGCTTCTTCTCCCAGGATAAGCCTGCATCAAGCGCCTTGTCGTAATCCCTTTTGGCCAGATACGTGATCACCAAAAGCGCATCCGCCTTGTATCGTTTCGGTATAAGCTTGGCCGCAGACTCAGGATCCCCGCTATGGCGTGCAGTGTATCACCTGACATCAAGCGGCTTATACCAGCTGCGCCTTCGATGGCATCCGTGGACTCGGCGTTGACCGCCCTTTGAAAAACCGCGTGGCCTTAGCGTAGTCTTTCTTGTCAATGTATCCCTGGCCGACCAACGCCAGCGCCTGGTATCCTTTGGATTGTCAGCCAGAGTCGCTCTGAGATCCTTGATCGCGTCATCGGGGTGACCCAGCTTTAAATCTGTTGCGGCCAAAAACTTGGCGGCAAACGGATTGGCGGGAGAACTCAGCAAAAACAATGAAAGCTTATGCTTGGCTTGCTCATACTCTCCAAGCTGATAGGCGACCATGCCGGACAGAACAAGACCCGGCATGTAATCGGACGCCACCTTCGTCACATCCTGCAAGATGTCCCGGGACTTCCCGTACTCCCCTCGCCGAAAATACAGCAATGCCCGCATGTATTTAACCCGATAGTCCTTTGGCGCAATCGAATTGGCTTCCTTAACTTCGGAGGCAGCAGAATCGAGGTTTCCGGAGCTTATCTCAAGTGACGCCGATGCGAGCCGGGCCGGGATATTTTGCCTATCAACCTCAAGCACCCTTTTGTAAGCTGCCTTGTGCGCCTTGTATTATTTTGCGCCACCAGGATGTCGCCTTTCAGCAGCCATCCTAAGGTATTTTTCGAGGACTTTACAGAGCCAGATCAATTGGCGGAGGGATTCTTTCAGATCCTCTTTATATGCCGCCACTCTGGCAAGGCCCACATAGGCGTCCGAATATCCAGGGTCTTCGTTCAGCGCCTTTTCAAACAAACTCTTTGCTTGTCCCGGCTTTTCCATGCCTATGTATGCATTCCCGCGCGCTGTGTAGATAGCGGCCGCCAATTGCCCTTGCACTTTTTTCGGAACCTTAACCTCGCTCAATACCTTTGGGTATTGACCTTGCAATAAAGGCGCTTGAGCCAACGCAATATTGACCTTGTCTGTATTCATGCCAAGCGCTTTAAGCTTTCGAAGCTCGATTTCCGGGACGCCCCTTTCCCCCTCTCGTTATCGATGATTGCGATCAGGTAACGAGCTTCCATGTTTTTAGGGTCCTTTTGCAGCGCGTTTTTCAATTCGATCACGGCCGCCGCGTCATTACCCTTTTGGTGATATTGCCTAGCCTTAGAAAGATAATCGTAGCTGCTTTTATGACTATCGCTACAGCCGCTCAGGATCAACGATGCAAGCAGCAAAGCTAACGCCAGGTGATGTACTCTCATTTTCTTCCTCATCCTTAGAATCTAAAACCAGCAATAACGCGCGACCGTTGTGTTAACGTCAACCGCCTGATCTCATTTGAAGGCAGAGAGAATCGTCGCGAGGCGCTCTCTTCGCTACTGAACCGGCAACCAAAAACGGGGCAAGAAGCGACAGGCATGGTGACCCTCAGCTTTTGAGTTTCTCGAGCAGCGCCTTGGCGTCCTTAAGCTCAGGAAACTTCTGATTCTCGCGTATCAGCCGCTCCAACTCATCGCGAGCCTCTTTCTTTCTGCCCGACCTTCCATAACGCTACTGCCAGGTGATAGCGTATCTCCCCGACATTGGGCGCATGGGTTGCTGCATCTTGCAGAAGGACCAATCCCCGCTGAAGCTTGTTATGGTTCAGAAGCATCCACCCTAAGGTATCGGCGATCTCGGGTCTGTCAGACTGAAGATCGTACGCCTTCTGCGCATATTCGACACTCTTCGGGTCGCCTTTTGCCTCATAGAGCCAGGCCATATTATTCAGGACGACCGGGTCCTTTGGTTTTTCTTTGAGCAGCAGTTCATAGTGGTGAATCGCCTTTTCATTCTTACCCTGTCCCTGGTAAAGGCTGGCCAATTGCTTACGTAAATCGTAGTCGTTGGGATGGCTCTTGAGCCAGCTCTCCAAGGGCAAGGGCGCCTTGTCTTGTTGATTGGTTACACGATACAGCTGCGACAGGTTTAATGCCAGGTGAGCGCTTTGCTCGGTATCGAAGGCCTTTTTATAAGCCTTGATTGCGCGCGGATATTCCTTCTGGTTAACAAAGACGTTCCCCTCCAACTCATAGCCCTGGGGTGCCTTGGGGTACTTCTTTTGTATGCCACGTGCAAGCTTGAGCGCTTCTTTCTGGTCGCCGGTGCGCAGTTTGAGCTCCGCAAGGGCCATCTCGGCCGGCATATAATCCTTGTTTAGCTTGAGCGCCTCATTGAGATTTTGTTCGGCACGCTTGTATTGCTCACGCTTTACATAGGCCGTGGCCAGCAAAAAACGGGGTTCGGCGGAGTTCGGCTCGCTGTCCTTGAGCCTGGTGAAGCTGGTCACCGCGCTGTCGGCCTCGCCGTTGGCCAATTGGGCCATACCCAGCATGCGCAGGACCGCCGGCTGATTGGGACGGTTATCCTGTATATTTCGCATAACGGTCAGGGCCTTTAGGTTTTCACCCGTTTGAAGATATACCTGTGCGAGCCTTACAGCGGGCTCTATGGCATTCGGATTCTTGCCGTTCGCCCGCTCCAGCCACTTGAGCGCCCCTTTGGCATCGCCCTTGCGATTTGCTATGCCGGCCAGCCCCAGCAGGGCATCCGCATTGCCCTCATCGTAGGAGAGAACATGTTTATAGTGCTTCTCGGCGTCCTTTAGATGCCCGTCTCTGGTATCCAGGCGAGCGAGATTCATCTCGGCGATACTGAATTCCGGCTTGAGCTTCAAGGCCTTGCGAAAGTGCTTGCGGGCCTCGTTGACATCCTTCTTACCAAGATAGGCGGCACCGATTAGATTCTGAGGTACCGGGCTATTGGGCAGCTTCTTCGCCATTTGACGGGCCGCTGTCAGGGCCTTGTCGTATTCACCCTGCTGCAGGTGCGCCAGGACCAGGAGCATATCCGCCTGAAACAGTCCTTGACCCAGATTCACGGCGGACTGCAGTTGACCTATGGCGTGCTGGGTGTCACCGGCGGCGAGCTGACTCAGGGCGAGCTGGGTACGGATGGCGGCCTGATTGGGTGCCAGCTTGACGGCGTCTTCGAGATACTTGGTTCCCTGAACCGCGTCACCCTTTTGCATGTAGGCGCTGCCCAGCAGGGACATAAGCTGAGGGTCCTTGTCCGCGGCGCCTTTGGCCGCCCTTCAACACCCGTATGGCGTCTTCTGGGCGGTGCAGCTTGATGTAGGTGGCGGCGAGCAGCTTTCTGGCGGGCAGGTGTTGCGGCACGTCAGTGACATACCGTGACAGGTCACTCTCGGCCTGCTCCAATTGCCCTTGCCGATAGTGGATGGCGCCCATCAGGAGATAGCTTGGCGTGTAGTTGGGCGCGACTCGTTGCACCTGTGCCAGGGCGTCCTGGGCGGTTGACAGATCCTTGTTCTGGTACGCGATCACGGCGCGCATATAATTGGCCAAAGGATTGTTGTCCTGAACTTTGAGGACCCTGTGGATATCCTGCCTGGCCTTGTCAAACTTCTTTCGGCTGATATACACCGCCGCCCGCTCGAGGTGGGCGAGGAGGTTGCCCGGCTCGATCTTGATCGCCCGGTCAAAGTCCGATTCGGCCTTGTCGAGCTTGCTTTCCAGCCGGTGTACGTCCCCCTGGATCAACCAGGCGTCGGCGTTTTTATCATCGATGGCGATGGCCTGCGATACCAGCCTGCCCGCCGACTTGACCTTCCTGTCCATCAGGTCCATGCGGGCCGACCCCAACAGTGCGTCCACGGACTTCGGATCTATCTTGAGCGCCTGTTCAAAGGACGTCCTGGCCTTGTCCTTCTGCTGCATGGCCAGGTAGGCCTGGCCCTTTAATGCGAGGACAGTCGCCTGGACAGCGGGCGGCGACTTCGGGCCGGCGGCGATTTCATCGAGTACCTTGCGGGGCTGGCCCAGCATGAGATAGGCCTTGCCCAGCAATACGTTGACCTTGTCCTTGTCCATCCCCAACTTCAGGGCATGGTGGAACTCCTTCTGCGCGGAGGCGGGGTCGCCCAACTTGAGCTCAGTCTTTCCCAATAGGAAACGCGCCCGGGCATCCTTTGGATCTTGCTGCAGGGCGTTCTTCAATTGGATAACGGCGGCGCGATAATCCCCCTTCTGGAGGTAGTGACGGGCGTCCTGGACGAACTCATCCGGCGTCGCGGCCATCCCCACCGCGCTCCATGCCAGCAGCAACAGGCCTATGGTCCGGCACACGGCAGTCAACTTCACATCCATAGCCCCTCTCCTCCGTTGGTGGGAACAGCGATATCTCTCGGTTTTACTTAAGGCCATACTTGTTCATCAGGTCATACAGGGTGGGACGGCTGACACCCAATAGCTCCGCCGCCTGGGTGACATTGCCCTTGTACATGCTCAGGGCCCGCTGCACGGCGGTCCTCTCAGCGGTCTCGCGTACCTCGCGCAGGTTGAACGGCATGGCGTTTTCTTCGGACGGCCCCAACTCCAGGTCGTCGGCCGTGACCTGACTCTCCTCGGCCATGATGACCGCCCGCTTCAGGCGGTTTTCCAGCTCGCGCACATTGCCGGGCCAGGCGTAGGACTCGATGGCCGCCAGCGCCCCCTGGCTGAGCCCCTTCATGCTGCGCCCGTGCTGGCGGCTGTAACGTCTCGACGAATGACTGCGCCAGCAGGGCCGCATCCCCCGCACGCTCGCGCAGGGCCGGGATCTTAATGGTGATCTCGCTGATGCGGTAGTAAAGGTCCTCGCGGAAGGTACCCTGCTTGACCAGCTCCGGCAGGTCCTGGTGGGTGGCGCATACCACCCGCACATCCACCGGGATCTCTTCGCGCCCGCCGAGCCGCTCGATGACCCGCTGCTGCAAAAAGCGCAGCAGCTTGGACTGCAGCCCCAGGGGCAGGTCCCCCACTTCGTCGAGAAACAGGGTGCCGCTGTCGGCGTATTCAATCTTGCCCTTCGTCTGCTTGGCGGCGCCCGTAAAGGCGCCCTTTTCGTAGCCGAATAGCTCGCTCTCGAGCAGGGTATCGGGGATCGCCGCGCAGTTGATGGCGATAAAGCCCTTGTCTGCCCGGGGGCTGAGACTGTGCAGGGCCTGGGCCAGCAGTTCCTTGCCCGTCCCGCTCTCGCCCAGCAGCAGCACCCCGACGGAGGTCGGCGCCACCTTCTCTACCGTCCGGCATACCTTGAGCATGGACTCACTGGCCGCGATAATGCCGTCCAGGGGCGAGCCCCCCCGCTGACGGTTGAACAGACGGTTTTCCCTCTCCAGGGTGTGAAGACGAAATGCCCGGTCGACAATCAAGCTCAGTATCTCGGCATCGATGGGCTTTTGATAAAAGTCATAGGCGCCCATGCCCACCGCGCGCACCGCATTGTTGCGATCATCCGTGCCCGTCACCACGATCACCTTGGTCTCCGGCGCCAGGGAGAGTATCTGCTCCAGGGTGGCGAACCCCTCGCTGGTACCGTCGGCGTCCGGCGGCAGCCCCAGATCCAGGGTGACCACCGGAGGCTCGCTGCGGCGCAGATGCGCCAGCGCGCTCTCCCGGTCAGTAGCCAACAGCACGTTGTAGTCGTCCAGACTCCAGCGCAGTTGGCTCTGCAGCCCCGGATCATCCTCGACTATCAGCAGCGTTCTCTTAGAGTCGCTCACATCTATTCCTTAGCCAGCTTGGCCATGCAGTGATTTTTCAAAAATTTTCAATGCCTTAAGTGAAATCGAGGACTGAGGCAATGGCATGGACCTATCGCACTACAACGCCTCAACATCACATCAGTGAAAAAAGCGTGCAACCAACCCTGCCACGAAGGATTTGCGGAAAAGACCTGTTCATGCCGATGTCTTGGCTGCCTCCGGCTGCGGTTTTGCCTCCCTGACATTGGGTAATCTTATACGAAATACAGTGCCCTTTCCGACTTCGCTCTCCACTTTCACCTCGCCTCCCTGCTCCCGCGCCCATTCGCGCACTTCATAGGCTCCGATGCCCATGCCGCTCGCGCCCTTGGTGGAATCAAACGGCCTGAATAAGCGGTCTCTTATAAACAGCTCATCCATGCCGCAACCCGTATCCCTTACCTCTATAACGGCATGCTCGCCGTTTTTGTACAGCTGCACGTGAATCTCGCCGTCGGGGGGCGTGGCATCCTGGGCGTTTTGGATCAAATGACCGACCACCGAGCCGAGACGAGTCGGCTCCGTCCAGACATACACTTCGTCATCGTGACAAACGAAGGACGGCACGGGCTGCTGTGCGCGCCTGGATTCGATCACCTCCCGCAGTACATCCGTAAGATTGATGGATTTTTTGGGCGCATCATTGCCCTTGTCGCGACCGGTGCGCAGCTGCACCAGCAGATGATGCATCTTTTGCACACTGTGCTCGACGGTCTGGATAGCGTCTTCCATGAACTCGGGATTATGCTTGTGCTTGGAGGCGTTGGAAACCACCAGGGAAAGCTGGGCGATGATATTTTTCAGATCATGAATCACATAGGTCGTATACCGGTTGAAGGTCTCGAACTGCCTGGCGTCGAACAAGGCCTCTGTTGCCTGGAGCTGGCCGAGATAGCTGGCCACCTGGCGCCCGGCCGTCTTGAGCAGGTCGCAGTCTTCCCAATCGATGTCATGGGATGCCCTGGCCTGAGCCAACACCAAAAAACCCAGCAGATGCTCATGCTGCATGAGGGGCACGATCATCCACGCACGGGGTATCCGCATCAACCAATCGGGCAGATCCAACCCCGAGTACTTGTCAGGGGACCGTTGTACGTCATCGATTTCAACCACCCACTCCCTCTCCTCCAGAAACTTCACCAGGGAGCTGTCATGGGACACGGTAACGCCCGTCACCGGCGGGCAATTCCAATTGGCCGTATTTTCATAATGGCCCGACTCCTTTCGGAACCACAACAGGCCACTGGGGCTGTCGACGATCTGAGCAATGGCCTTGATGGCAAGCTCGCGCAGCTGGGTATCCTGCTCCGTCGTGGAAAGTGTCTTGATGAACCGCAGCCACTCCTCCCGGTAATCGTACTTGTAGTTAAAAAAATGCTTGCTGAGGAACACCCTGAGCCGCGCGCGCACCTGCCCGGAAAACAGGATCAGCATTAACACCAGCAGGGCGATGAAGAAAAACGTCGCCTGAAGGACTTGCCCCCAACCCCCGCCGTACATGCGGATGTAATAGCCTCCGCCCGCCATGGCAAGCAAATAGACGCCCGCCAGGAGCAGGGTGGTGGTATGAAAAACCATGCTGCGCGAGACATAGACATCCAGCGACCACTCGGGATTGCGCGCCGCCGAGACGGCGATCAAAGGCACGACCAACGCGTCGACAAAGCCGCGCGCATTCCACCAATGCACATCGATATGCTTGAAGAGCAGGGCATCCGAGTAGAGGAAAAAATCGTATACGAATATCCCTCCGACACCGACACACAGAAATTTTATGGCCCACCGCCGCTCAGGCAGCGTATTGCGGTACAGTTGCTCCACCAACATCAGGCCAAGGATCGCAAGGACCAGATAGCCTATGATCTGCACGTCCTGCCCGGGCGCGAACGGCATAGACGACCCCGATACCGCGGGGTACAAAAGGAGCAACAAAAAACCAAAACAACCGGCGACGACCATCCCTGCCGCTACCGATACCCTCCAATCCGAGGCAACGTATTGAAGTGATAGGGAAGGCGCCAGCAGGCGCACAAGAAACGCAAACCATGCCACGTCCCGGGCAATCTCCAACAGCGGGACGATCAATGTCGGCGGATAATTGGTACCGGCATTATAGGCCGCGGAAAAGGCCCATACCGCGGTAACCACGCTCGCGGTGGTCAGCAGGGCGCCGTGCAAACGGCCACGCCAGCCGGTCAGCATGACCAGCGACAAGGCCATAAAGGCCAGCGTCGATGCACTGTAGCTGATTACACCGATATTCAGCATGGGGATGTGACCTGAAACAGAATGCTAGCGCGCTCCCTTGCCCCACAAAATGACCTCAGCGGTCTGGAACAGTATCTCCATATCCAAAAACAGGCTGTAGTTCTTGACGTAATAAAGATCGTACTGCAGCTTCTCCAAGGCATCCTTTTCCGATGCCCCGTAGGGGTAGCTGATCTGCGCCCAGCCGGTGATGCCGGGCTTGACCCGGTGGCGCTCGGCATAATAGGGGATCTGTTCCGAGAGGTTTTCGACGAACATGGGTCGTTCGGGCCGGGGGCCCACGAAGCTCATATCACCGCGCAGCACGTTGATCAGCTGGGGCAGTTCGTCCATGCGCGTCTTGCGGATAATGCCGCCCACCCGGGTGATACGCCCGTCCTTGCTCTGAGCCCATTGGGGCACGCCGTCCTTTTCCGCATCCACATGCATGCTGCGAAACTTCAAGACCTGAAACAGCTGCCAGTTTTGACCGACCCGTACTTGCCGGTACAGTACCGGCCCCTTGCCCCCGCCTTCGATCAGAATGGCCAAGGCCACCAGGCCCATAAACGGCCAGGTCACGGCCAGCATCACCAGGCTGACGACAATATCGAAGCTGCGCTTGAGGTAGGCCCGCACGGGTCCGGCGCGAAACCCGGAGGAGAAGATCAGCCAGCTGGGGTGCAGTAGATCGAGTTGGAGCTTGCCCAGCTGGCGCTCGAAAAAAGAAAGCACATCAAACACTTCGATACCGCTCATCTTGCAGTCCAGGAGTTCGTGGACGGGAAAGTTCTTGCGCCTGTCCTCCACCGCGACCACGATCTCATCCACCTGATTGGCCCGGGCGAACTCCACCAGGGAGGTATCCGGGTGCAGAACCGTTGTCGTCCCCCACCACGTCATGCTCACCCAATATATGCACATAACCTAAAATGATAATGCCGTGCAAGTCGTTTTTGCGCTTCAGCTGGGTGATGGGCAGGGCACGCTTGCCCGCACCCAGCACCATCACCCGCCGCTTGAGGGTGTCCTCGTCCACCATACGGTAAAACGTGCCGCGCATCCCCAACACCAGGAACAGCGCCACGACAAATCCCAGGCCGAAGGCGCCCCTGCCGATGAACAGACTCGGAACGGCGTAAAAGACCAGGCTCATGATCGTGAAGCCCAGCAAGAAGCTGAGCCCAAGGCGCATCAATACCCCGCCCGTGCCCTGGCGCAGGTTGCGCTGATAGAGCCCCATGGCCGTCATGGTGAGGCTCATGACGACGACGAAGAACAGGGCCTTGGGGAAGATCGGGGCGATATGGTCGCTGGCGCCGGGTTCGCCGCCAAAGCGCAGCCATACGCCCATGTAAATGGCACCGAACAGCAGCGCCGCCTCGATGAGGCCCAGCATGAGGAACGAACGGGGGACATAGTGGCGAAACGCGCTATACATCAACCCATGTCCCCCCTCCGGCGCATACACCTGAGAAGCAACCGCCCTCTGCGCACCATTGCCCCGCCCGTTTCCCATTAGCCGGCACCCCGCAAAGCGGATAGGTAAATATTCCCGGCAGGTTCATGACAGACCCGACTCCTTCTCCAGTTACTCCGCCCGCCGGTGGTCAGATGACCGACGAGGCCTGCTTGGCCGCCTTGGGACCTCATCAATTGATAGAAATACACTGATTCGTTATTCATATCGGCATGGGAGAAGAAGCTTTAGCAAGTCCGCATCCGTCACGGACGTCCGTCGCGCCGGATTACAGGTACTTATCGATGCCCCGGGCCTTGAGGCCCCATGCAAACAGGCCGAAAATCTTGCGGTCCGCCTGGCGCAGCCGCCCTACCAGGATCAGATATCAGCTCCTTGAACAGGGGATACCCCAGGTCGGGATGGGTATCCAAAAAGTCCATCATTTGATCCCCGTCGATGGCGATCAGGTCGCAGGCCGTCACGGTGGATACGCTGGCCGAGCGGGGGTGATTGTCGAACAGGGCCAATTCGCCGAACACCTCGCCTTCGCCCAGATCGCTGAAGCCGGGGCGTATCTGGCGCTTGGCGTCCAGGTCCACGTTGCCCTGGACGCGGACAGTGCCCTTGACGATCAGGTACACGTCCCGGCCCCGGTCGCCCTCGGAAAAGACCGTGGTGTTGGGCTCGTAACGGCGCCGCCGCCAAAGGGCGCCTTCCTTGAAATCGGGGTGGTTCAGGAGGATGTCGAGGATACTGCTTGGGTGTGTTACTTCGCTCATCTTTGCGTCTGCTCTCGAATTTTGCTGCGGGGCGGGGTCTGGGTGGAATTTTTCCAGCCCCCTCTCACCCCGGTCCTCTCTCCCCCAGAGGGAGAGAGAGTTGGATATCGGGCGGCGCTTGCGCCTAATTCTACTCCCCCCTCACCCCAGCCCTCTCCCCCCATTGGGGGGAGAGGGGGATCGGGAATGGCCCCAGCCATCTTCCCCCATTGGGGGACAGGGAGATCTGAAGAGACCCCACGCCTCTTCCCCCTTGGGGGCAGAGAGACAGGAAGTCGGTGGCGGCGCATGGCCGGAACCCGCCGCCCCCTTCACCGCCGCAGTCTTCTGCCGTTAAGGAGCAATTGGCTTCGCGACAGTGGCCGCGCCGTGAATTATGGGTAAGCGTGACCGGCTCATGGTAAAATCGCCCCGGACATGCAACCTGCTGATTTGAAAACAACAACCCAGCGCAGCCCGCGTGGATCTGCCATCGTGTTGACTCGGAATAAACGCGCCCTCTCCCACGACTACTTTAGGGTAAAAGGTATCGTATGAAAATCACAATCTTCGGCACCGGGTATGTAGGCCTGGTGACAGGGGCCTGCCTGGCCGAAGTCGGTAATGACGTCTTATGTGTCGACATCGACGAGCAAAAGATTAACCGCCTGAATGACGGTGAAATTCCCATCCACGAGCCGGGGCTGGAAGAGCTCGTCACCAACAATCGCGAGGGCGGCCGGCTGCTGTTCACCACGGATGTCAAGGCCGGCGTGGACCATGGCCTGTTCCAGTTCCTGGCCGTGGGCACGCCCCCGGACGAGGACGGCTCCGCCGACCTGAAGCACGTGCTGGCCGCCGCGGGGGATATCGGCGCGCACATGAACGAGTACAAGATCGTGGTGCTCAAGTCCACGGTCCCGGTGGGCACGGCGGACAAGGTGCGCGAGGCCATCCGCCAGAAGGTGGCCGGCCGCGGCCTCAGGCACGAGTTCGACGTGGTCTCCAACCCCGAGTTCCTCAAGGAAGGCGCGGCGGTGGAGGATTTCATGCGCCCCGACCGCATCATCATCGGTACCGACAACCCCCGCACCACCGAGCTGCTGCGGGTGCTGTACGCCCCCTTCAACCGCAATCACGAGCGGCTGGTGATCATGGACAACCGCTCCGCCGAGCTCACCAAGTACGCCGCCAACACCATGCTCGCCACCAAGATCAGCCTCATGAACGAGCTGGCCAACCTGGCCGAGCGGCTGGGGGCGGACATCGAGCGTATCCGCGTGGGCATCGGCTCGGACCCGCGCATCGGCTTTTCCTTCATCTACCCGGGCTGCGGCTATGGCGGGTCGTGCTTCCCCAAGGACGTCCAGGCCCTGCAGCGCACCGCCGCCGACGCGGGCTACGAGGCCGAGCTGATCCAGGCGGTGGAGGCGGTCAACAACCGCCAGAAGCACCGCCTCTTCGAAAAGGTGCGCCAGCACTTCGACGGCGACCTGGCGGGCAAGACCATCGCCCTGTGGGGCCTGGCCTTCAAACCCAATACCGACGACATGCGCTGCGCACCGAGCCGCCCCCTCATGGAGGCCCTGTGGGAGGCCGGCGCCGCGGTCCAGGCCCATGACCCGGCCGCCATGGACGAGGCCCGGCGTCTGTACGGTGACCAATCCGCCCTGACCCTGTTCGACTCCCCGGAAGCGGCGCTGGAAGGGGCCGACGCCCTGGTGGTGGTCACCGAGTGGAATGTCTTTCGCAGCCCGGACTTTCGGGCGATTAAAGCCTCCCTCAAAGATCCCGTTATATTTGACGGCCGCAATATTTACGACCCGCAGCTGTTGGAGAGCGAAGGAATCACCTACTACGGCATCGGGCGCCGACCGGGCGGCGACTCATAACAGGAATTGGTGGAGAAGGCAGTGGGCGACATAGACGACATGAAAATCGGCGTTATCGGCCTGGGCTACGTGGGCCTGCCCCTGGCCGTTGAGTTCGGCCGGCACTTCACCACCGTGGGTTTCGACATCAACCCGGCGCGGGTCAAGGAGCTGGAGCAGGGCCACGACCGCACCATGGAGGTGACCGCCGGGGAGCTGCGGGACAGCGCCGGCTTGCGCGTCAGTCACGATGAGGCGGACCTGGCCCAGTGCAATGTCTATGTGGTGACGGTGCCCACCCCCATCGACCGGTTCAAGCGCCCGGACCTGACCCCGCTGATCGGCGCCAGCGAGACGGTGGGACGGCGGCTGAAGGCCGGCGACATCGTGGTCTATGAGTCCACGGTCTACCCCGGCGCCACCGAGGAGGTCTGCGTCCCCGTCCTGGAACGCCTCTCGGGCCTGACCTTCAACCGGGATTTTTTCGCCGGCTACAGCCCGGAGCGCATCAATCCCGGGGGACAAACAGCACCGCCTGACCACCATCGTCAAGGTCGTCTCCGGCTCCACGCCCGAGACCGCGGACAAGGTGGCCGCCTTATATGAACGCATCATCACCGCCGGGGTGCACAAGACCAGCAGCATCCGCGTCGCCGAGGCCGCCAAGGTCATCGAGAACACCCAGCGGGACGTCAACATCGCCCTGATCAACGAGCTGGCCCTGATCTTCAACCGCCTGGGCATCGACACCCAGGAGGTGCTGGAGGCCTCGGGGACCAAGTGGAATTTCCTGCCCTTCCGGCCCGGCCTGGTGGGCGGTCACTGCATCGGCGTCGACCCCTACTACCTGACCCACAAGGCCCAGGAGATCGGCTATCACCCGGAGATGATCCTGGCCGGCCGGCGCATCAACGACGAGATGGGCAACTACGTGGCCGAGCGGGTAATCAAGCTGATGACCCAGCGGGGCATGCCGGTGGCCGGGGCGCGCATCCTGGTCATGGGCCTGAGCTTCAAGGAGAACTGCCCCGACATCCGCAACACCCGGGCCATCGATATCGTCCACGAACTCCAGGGCTATCAACGCCCGGGTGGATGTCTTCGACCCCTGGGTGGACGCCGAGGAGGCCCGACACGAATACGGCATCACGCCCATCGCTGCAGCCGGAGCCAGGGCGCTTACGACGCCATCATCCTCGTGGTGGCCCACGACCGGTTCCGGGAGATGGGCACCGCCGGGCATCCGCGCCCTGGGCAAGCCCCAGTCGGTGCTGTTCGACGTCAAGTACGCCCTGCCGGCGGACGAGGTGGACGGAAGGCTGTGACCCCGCCCGACACAAGTCCGGGGCTTCCGCAGCATTCGTGGGTATAGAAGAGTAATTTTATTCTCTCGCCAAGACGCCAAGGGCGCCAAGAAATTAGCCCTTGAAGCCGAACGCTGTCTCAATGGCCACCTTTGCGGTTGATGTCCTGTCACTTTCTTGCCTTTCCTTGGCGGACTTGGCGCCTTGGCGAGAGAATAAAAATCGGGTTGGGCGGAGAACGAGAGGACACAACGGCCTGCCAACGCAGCCGATCTGCGATATCATACGCGCAATCCCTCATTCGCACTCAATGAGGCCATCCCACTCATGAAGGTACTTGTCACAGGTTCTGCAGGATTCATCGGTTCGGCAGTCTCGCTGCGGCTGCTGGAGCGCGGCGATGAGGTCATCGGCGTGGACAACGTGAATGACTACTACGATGTCAGCCTCAAGCTGGCCCGCCTGGAGCGCAACAAGGCCTACGGCGACTTCACCGAGGCGCGCCTCAGCGTGGAGGACCGGGACGGGATCCAGGCCCTGTTCGCCGAGCACCGCCCCCAGCGGGTCATTCACCTGGCCGCCCAGGCCGGCGTGCGCTATTCCCTGGAGAATCCCTATGCCTATGTGGACAGCAACCTGGCGGGATTCATCAATATCCTGGAGGGCTGCCGCCACCATGAAGTGGAACACCTGGTCTACGCCTCCAGCAGCTCGGTGTACGGCGCCAACACCAAGATGCCGTTTTCCGTGCACCACAACGTGGATCACCCGGTCAGCCTCTACGCGGCCACCAAGAAGGCCAACGAGCTCATGGCCCACAGCTATGCCCACCTGTACCAGCTGCCGGTGACGGGGCTGCGCTTTTTCACCGTCTACGGCCCCTGGGGCCGGCCCGACATGGCCCTGTTCCTGTTCACCCGCAGCATCCTGAACGGCGAGCCCATCAACGTGTTCAACCACGGCAAGCACCGGCGCGACTTCACCTATATCGACGACATCGTCGAGGGGGTGGTGCGCACTCTGGACCGGGTGGCCGAGCCCGATCCCGAATGGTCATCGGATGCCCCCGACTCGGGCACCAGCTATGCCCCGTATCGGCTGTACAACATCGGCCATAATCAGCCGGTGGAGCTGATGCACTTCATCGAGGTGCTGGAGGATTGCCTGGGCAAAAAGGCGGAGAAGAATTTCCTGCCCTTGCAGAAGGGAGATGTGCCGGCGACCTACGCCGATATCGATGACCTGATCCGGGACACCGGGTACCGGCCGGAGACGTCCATCGAGACGGGCATCAAGAATTTCGTGGATTGGTACCGGGGGTACTATCAGGTCTGACAACTTAGCGCCTGTTTTCCCTCCCCGGGGTAATGCACGAGGAGAAAAATCTGTGTTCTCTCGCCAAGACGCCAAGAACGCAAAGGAAAGGCGAGAAAATAACAGAAAAGGAAATTGAAAGGCGTTCGTTATTACGGCTGTGTAGAAAAAGGGTTATTTTCTTGGCGCCCTTGGCGTCTTGGCGAGAGGATATGGGAATTAAAAAGGGGCGCCGAGGCGCCCCTTTGCATTCCTGCCGAAACAACCGTCCTTACGCCGCCTGCTTCTCCTGCTTCTCGTCGTAGGCGCCCTTGCTGGCCGCGCTGTTGAGTTTGGCGCGGAACGCCAGGGCCTTCTGCGCCGCGGGCACGTTTTTCTGGTCGCCCTTCCACAGTTCCAGGGCCGGCTGCTGCAGGGCGCGGGCGTAGGAGAAGGTCAGCGGCCAGGGGGTGTTGACGCCCAGCCGGTTCATGGCGTTGAGGTGGGCGGTGGCCTCCTCGTTGGACTGGCCGCCGGACAGGAACGCCACGCCCGCCACGTTGGCCGGCACATTGTTGAGCAGGGCGTCCACGGTCATCTCGGCGACCTGCTGGACGCCGGCCCGCTTGGAGCACTTCTTGCCCGAGATCACCATGCTGGGCTTGAGGATCATGCCCTCGAACAGCACGCGCTGGCGATAGAGCTCGTTGAACACGGTGTGCAGGGTCTCGTTGGTCACCTCGTAGCAGCGCTCGATGGTATGGTCGCCGTCGATCAGGACCTCGGGCTCGACGATGGGGGCCAGCCCCGCCTCCTGGCACAGGGCGGCGTAGCGGGCCAGGGCGTGGGCGTTGGCCTGGATGCAGCCCATGGAGGGAATGCCGTCGCCGATGGTGATCACCGCGCGCCACTTGGTGAATTTGGCCCCCATCTTTTTGTACTCGGCCAGGCGCTCACGCAGCCCGTCCAGGCCCTCGGTGATCTTCTCGCCGGGGAAGCCGGCCAGGTCCTTGGCGCCGGTGTCCACCTTGATGCCCGGCAGGATGCCGTTGGCGGCCATGAACTTGGGGAACGGGGTCCCGTCGAGGACGTCCTGGCGGATAGTCTCATCATAGAGGATGGCCCCGCTGATGAAGTCCGACAGGCCCGGGGCGGTCAGCAACAGGTCCCGGTACTGGCGGCGGCTCTCGTCGGTGGATTTGATGCCGAGGGCCTCGAAACGCTTGGTGCAGGTGCCGGTGCTCTCGTCCATGGCAAGGATACCCTTCCCCTGCGCCACCATGGCCTTGGCAGTCGTGATCACTTCTTGTGCGCTCATTGTCTTCCTCCTGGGGGTTTGTTGCTGATTTGCGTGGGCTAAGAGGCTCCGGTGAGGCTGAGGCCCAATTATATTTTCCACAAACCGCGAAGTCCAATATCGGGCTGACGAAAAACCTTTATATTTCAATACACTTTACACTGCCTCCCCCGGGCGGGGACACCGCAGGGGTGGGGTAAGGCGGCGGCAGCCAATTGGGGCATATTGTTTCTCGACCCAATTTTGATATTCTCGCCAAGACGCCGAGAACGCCAAGGAAAGGCATGAGGGTGACAGAGGACGAAATCGGAAAGGCGGTGGTTGACACGGCTGTGCAGATTCATCGGGAGCTTGGTCCTGGCCTGCTGGAGACGGTCTACGAGGTGGTCCTTGCCCATGAGCTTCGACACATGGGCTTACAGGTCGCCAGGCAAGTGTCCATTCCGATCGAGTACCAGGGCCTGAGGTTTGATGAAGGCTTTAGGGCTGATCTCGTTGTCCAAGACAAGGTTATCGTCGAGCTCAAGTGCATCGAAAAGCTCAACAACGCGCACAAAAAGCAAGTGCTCACCTATTTACGGCTTACCGACAAGAGGCTCGGGTATTTGCTCAATTTTGCCAACCCTCTCATGAAGCATGGAATTACCCGCATCGTTAACCGGCTTCAGGAACACAAGGGTTGATTGCCTGGCGTCCTTGGCGCCTTGGCGAGAGGAAATAGATGCTCTTCTGCACTCACAAATACCGCGGAAGCCCTTTTCCCCCCCAAAAAAAAGCGGGCCCGGGGGCCCGCCTTTTCGGACATAGTCGCCGTGGCGCTCAGTTGATGCGCGGGTCCAACTCGCCCTTTTCGTAGCCCTCCACCATCACGTCCAGGGACACGGGCTTGATCTTGGAGGCGTTGCCGGCGGTCCCGAAGGCCTCGTAGCGGGCCTTGCAGATGTCCTTCATGGCCGTGATGGTGGCGGCGAAGAACTTGCGCGGGTCGAACTCCTTGGGCTTTTCGGCCATCAGCTTGCGCATGGCGCCCGTGGAGGCCATGCGCAGGTCGGTGTCGATATTGACCTTGCGCACGCCGTGCTTGATGCCCTCGGCGATCTCCTCGACCGGCACGCCGTAGGTCTCGCCCATGTCGCCGCCGTAGCTGTTGATGATCTTCAGCCATTCCTGGGGCACCGAAGAGGAGCCGTGCATCACCAGATGGGTGTTGGGGATGCGGGCGTGGATCTCCTTGATGCGCTCGATGGCCAGGATATCGCCGGTGGGCGGGCGGGTGAACTTGTAGGCGCCGTGGCTGGTGCCGATGGCGATGGCCAGGGCGTCCACGTGGGTCTTCTTGACGAAGTCGGCGGCCTCTTCCGGGTCGGTCAGCAGCTGACTGTGATCCAGGGTGCCTTCGGCGCCGATGCCGTCTTCCTCGCCGGCCTGACCGGTCTCGAGCGACCCCAGGCAGCCCAGCTCGCCCTCCACGGACACGCCGCAGGCATGGGCCATCTCCACCGCCTTGAGGGTCACATCGACATTGTACTCATAGGAGGCGGGCGTCTTGCCGTCTTGCTTCAGGGAGCCGTCCATCATCACCGAGGTGAAACCCAGCTGAATGGAGCGCTGGCACACCGCCGGGCTGACGCCGTGGTCCTGGTGCATCACCACGGGGATATCCGGCCACTCCTCCACGGCGGCGAGGATCAGGTGGCGCAGGAAATGCGCACCGGCGTACTTGCGGGCGCCTGCGGAGGCCTGCACGATCACGGGGCTGTCGGTCTCGGCCGCCGCCTCCATGATGGCGCGCATCTGCTCCAGGTTGTTCACATTGAACGCCGGCACCCCGTACTGGTGTTCGGCGGCGTGGTCCAGCAGTTGGCGTAAAGATATCAGTGCCACTATCGCTCTCCTATTACTAGATTGAATTATTGATGGATACGGTCATAAAAAATCCTTCGCACTCGGGCGGCCGGCTGTCCCCCGATACGCCATCGAGGCGGCGATGCTCCAACAATTTCCGGCAAAGCCCGGAAAGTCGTCGCCATGGGATGCAATCGTCCGGCTCAGGGATCCGGCTGCAGCATATCCCCCACGTGCACGATCTTCATGGTATTGGTGCCCCCATGAACCCCCATCAGGTCTCCCTTGGTAATGATCACCAGATCCCCTTCCCGGACCGCCCCCTGGCGCAGCAGCACGTCGATGGCCATCTTGTTGGCATGGCGGTGATCGGTGGTATCGATCTCGAACATCAGGGGGTAGACGCCCCGATACAGGGTAGCCTTGCGGCAGGTCTCCACATGCTTGGTCAGGGCGTAAATGGGGATCCCCGAGCTGATGCGCGACATCCACAGGGGGGTGGCGCCGGATTCGGTCAAGGCGGCGATGGCCCTGACGCCCAGGTGATTGGCCGCGTACATGGAGGACATGGCGATGGCCTCGTCGATACGGCTGAAGTGACTGTCGATGCGGTGCTTGGAGACGCGGGTGATGCGCTGCTTTTCGGCGCTGCGGCAGATCCGGTCCATGGCCGAGACCACCTTGGCGGGGTAATTGCCGGTGGCCGTCTCCGCCGAGAGCATCACCGCGTCGGTACCGTCCAGCACGGCGTTGGCCACGTCGAAGACCTCGGCGCGGGTGGGCACCTGGTTCTCGATCATGGACTCCATCATCTGGGTGGCGGTGATCACCGCGCGGTTCATGTTCCGGGCCCGCTGGATGATGTCCTTCTGCACGGCGGGCAGCTCGGCGTCGCCGATCTCCACGCCCAGGTCGCCGCGGGCGATCATGACCGCGTCCGAGGCGGCGATGATCTCGTCGATGGCCTCCAGGGCCTCGGCGCGCTCGATCTTGGCGATGATGCCGCTGCGCCCGCCCATGGCCCTCAGCAGCTCGCGGGCCTCGTGCACATCCTGGGCGCTGCGGGGGAAGGACAGGGCCATGTAATCGGCGCCCATCTCCACCGCCACCTTCATGTCCTCGCGGTCCTTGCCGGTCAGGGCGTTGGCCGACAGCCCGCCGCCCTGGCGGTTGATGCCCTTGCTGTTGGACAGCTCGCCGCCGACGACCACCCGGCACTCGATGGCCTGACCGGCCACCGACTCCACCCACAGCACCATGCGCCCGTCGTCCAGCAGCAGGGTATCGCCGCGGTTCACGTCGTTGGGCAGTTCTTGTAGGTGATGCCGACGCGGTCCTGGGTCCCGCCGTCGGCCGGGCAGGTGGCGTCGAGGACGAAGTGATCGCCCTCCTTCAGAGTGATCTTGTTGTCCTTGAACCGCTCGATGCGGATCTTGGGTCCCTGCAGGTCCGCCAGGATACCGATCTCCCGGCCGAGGCCCCGGGCCCGCTCGCGGGCGAAATGGGCGCGGCGCAGATGGTCCTCGCCGTGCCGTGGGAAAAATTGAGCCGCACCACGTCCACGCCGCCCTGGATGATGGCATCCATCACCTGGGGGTCATCGGTGGACGGCCCCAGGGTGGCAACGATCTTCGTCCTGCGCAGTATCAAGCGGGCCCCTTAGTAATAGCTGAACAATGGTTGATCGGCCGCCGCGCCGCATGAATCACTTGCCGCGGTCCTCGAGGATCGCCACGGCGGGCAGGGTCTTGCCTTCCAGGAACTCCAGGAAGGCGCCGCCGCCCGTGGAGATATAGGAGATCCTGTCCGCCACCTGGTACTTGGCGATCGCCGCCAGGGTATCCCCGCCGCCGGCAATGGAAAAGGCATTGCTGTCGGCGATGGCCTGGGCGATGCGCCTTGGTGCCCTCGCCGAACTGGTCGAACTCGAACACACCCACCGGGCCGTTCCACACGATGGTGCCGGCATTCTCCAGCAGCTTGGCGTAGTGCTCGGCGGTCTGGGGCCCGATATCGAAGATCATGTCGTCGGCCTCGACCTGCTCCACGCTCTTCAGCGCCGCCGGGGTGTCCTCGGCGAATTCCTTGCCGCACACCACGTCCGTCGGGACGGGGATCTCGCCGCCCTTGTCATGGGCCGTGGCGATGAGGCGATTGGCCTCGTCCACCAGGTTCGCCTCGTAGAGGGACTTGCCCACCGGGTACCCGGCCGCGGCGATGAAGGTATTGGCGATGCCGCCGCCGACGATCAGCTGGTCCACCACGGTGGACAGGGAATCGAGGACGGTCAGCTTGCTGGAGACCTTGGACCCGCCGACGATGGCCACCATGGGCCGGGCCGGGGTCTCGAGGGCCTTGGACAGGGCCTCCAGCTCGGCCACCAGCAGGGGACCGGCGCAGGCCACCGGGGCGAACTTGGCTACCCCGTGGGTGGAGGCCTGGGCGCGGTGGGCCGTGCCGAAGGCATCCATGACGAACACGTCGCACAGGGCGGCCATGCGTCTGGCAAGGGCCTCGTCGTCGGCGCCCTCGCCCGCGTTGAAGCGCACGTTCTCGCACAGCACCACTTCGCCGGGTTCCACCGGGAAGCCATCCAGCCAGTCCTTCTCCAGGCGCACGGGCGCGCCCAGCAGTACCGACAGCTCCACCGCCACGGGCGCCAGGGAATACTTGGTGTCGAACTCGCCTTCGTTGGGCCGCCCCAGGTGGGACATGAGCATGACCCGGGCGCCGGCCTTTACCGCGCGCTGCACGGTGGGCAGGACCGCCCGCAGGCGGGTGGCATCGGATACCTTGCCGTCCTTGATGGGGACGTTCAGATCCTCGCGGATCAAGACGCGCTTGCCCGCGAGGTCGAGATCGGTCATTTTTAACATGGTCATAGCAAACCGCGTCGCCGTTGAGTGTTGTCCGTAAGCTTAGGCTGCCGACATGATGGCAACAGTGGCATCCAGCATGCGCGACGAAAAGCCCCACTCATTATCGTACCACGCCAGAACCTTGACCAGGTTGCCGTTCATGACCTTGGTCAGGCTGGCGTCATAAATGGACGAGTGGGAGTTGTGGTTGAAGTCGATGGATACCAGCGGCTCGTCGTTATAGGCCAGGATGCCCTTGAGCTCGCCCCCGGCGGCCTTGCGCATGAGGCCGTCGATCTCCTCCTTGGTGGTCTCGCGACCGGCGGTGAACGTCAGGTCCACCAGGGAGACGTTGATGGTCGGCACCCGCACGGCGAATCCGTCCAGCTTGCCGTCCAGCTGGGGCAGCACCAGGCCCACCGCGGCGGCGGCGCCGGTCTTGGTCGGGATCTGGGACTGGGTGGCTGAGCGGGCGCGGCGCAGGTCCTTGTGGAATACGTCGGTCAGGACCTGATCGTTGGTGTAGGAGTGGATGGTGGTCATCAGGCCGTGCTCGATGCCGATGGCCTCATGCAGCACCTTGGCCACGGGGGCCAGGCAGTTGGTGGTGCACGAGGCGTTGGAGATGACCTGATCGGAGGCCTTCAGGGTCTTGTGGTTGACGCCGTACACGATGGTGGCATCCACGTCCTTGCCGCCGGGGGCCGAGATGATGACCTTCTTGGCGCCGCCGGCCAGGTGCGCGCCGGCCTTTTCCTTGGTGGTGAACAGCCCCGTGCACTCCAGGACCACGTCCACGCCCATCTCGCCCCAGGGCAGGTTCGCGGGGTTGCGCTCGGCGATCACGCGGATCTTGTCGCCGTTGACGATCATGTGCTCGCCCTCGACGGCGACCTCGCCGGGGAACTTCCCGTGCACCGTGTCGTGGCGGGTCAGGTAGGCGTTGGTTTGGGCATCGCCCAGATCATTGACGGCCACGATCTGGATCTCGTCGGTCCTGCCGGACTCGTAAAGCGCCCGCAGGACGTTACGGCCGATGCGGCCATAACCGTTAATCGCTACTTTTATTGCCATGCTCTTGTCTCCACAAAATTGCTCGAAATGAATTGCTCGTCAAACCATTCATTCAGGCTCCCGCCCGGCGCGGGGATCAAGCCAATAATCCTTCCACCGTCTCGGCCACGTGCTGGGCGGTAAACCCGAAGTATTCGAAGACCTTCGGGCCGGGGGCCGACTCGCCGAAGCGGTCGATGCCGATGACCTTGCCGTCCAGGCCCACATAACGCGACCACAGCGGCGTCGCCCCGGCCTCCACGGCGACGCGGCGGGTCACCCCGGCGGGCAGCACCGACTCGCGGTAGGCGGCGTCCTGTGCCTCGAACACCTCGGTGCTGGGCATGGAGACCACGCGCACCCGCTTGCCCTTGCCCGCCAGCTGCCCGGCCGCGTCCACGGCGAGCCCCACCTCGGACCCGGTGGCGATGATGATCGCCTCCGGCGTGCCGTCGCAGTCCACCAGGGTATAGCCGCCCCGGCTGACATTGGCGAGGACCGCGGCATCGCGCTCAAAATGGGGCACGTTCTGGCGCGTGAACAGCAGCGACGTGGGCCCGTCCTCGCGCTCGATGGCCGCCTTCCAGGCCACGGCGGTCTCCACATCGTCGGCCGGGCGCCACAGCACCATGTTGGGCATCAGGCGCAGGGACGAGGCGTGCTCGATGGGCTGGTGGGTCGGGCCGTCCTCGCCCAGACCGATGGAGTCGTGGGTATAGACCAGAATGGTGCGCGCCTTCATCAGCGCCGCTACGCGCGCCGCATTGCGGGCATAGTCGGAGAACACCAGGAAGGTGCCGCCGAAGGGGATGAACCCGCCGTGCAGGGAAAGCCCGTTCATCATGGCGGTCATGCCGAACTCGCGCACGCCGTAGTGGATGTAGTTGCCGTTGGCCGAGTGCTTGGAAATGGCCTTGGCCTCCTTCCACAGGGTGTTGTTGGACTCGGCCAGGTCCGCGGAGCCCCCGAGCACCTCGGGCAGCAGAGGGGCGAAGTGGTTCAATGTGGCCTGGGAGGCCTTGCGGGTGGCGTTCTTACCGCCGCTGTCGGCTACCGTCTTGATATACTCGCCGGCCTTCTGTTCCCAGTCGCCGGGCAGGCGGCCCTCGATGCGCCGCTCAAACTCGGCGGCCAGCTCGGGATGGGCCTTCTTGTAGGCGGAGAAGCTGTCCCGCCACGCCTGCTCCCGGGCCTTGCCCTTTTCACGGGCGTCCCAGCCGCCATAGATCTCGTCGGGGATCACGAACGGATCGTACTTCCAGCCCATGTTCTTCGCGGGTGGCCGCCACCTCGGCCTCGCCCAGGGCGGCGCCGTGGGCCTTCTCGCTGCCGGCCAGGTTGGGCGAGCCGTAGGCGATCTGGGTCTTGCAGCAGATCAGGGTCGGCTTGTCCTCCACCGCCCGGGCGTCCTCGATGGCCTTGCGGATGGCCTCGGCGTCGTGGCCGTCCACATGGGGCACCACGTGCCAGCCGTAGGCGTCGAAGCGCTTGGGGGTGTCGTCGGTGAACCAGCCCTCCACGGCACCGTCGATGGAGATGCCGTTGTCGTCATAGAAGACGATGAGCTTGCCCAGCCCCAGGGTGCCCGCCAGGGAGCAGGCCTCGTGGGAGACGCCCTCCATGAGGCAGCCGTCGCCGGCGAAGACATAGGTATAGTGATCGACGATCTCGTGGCCGTCGCGGTTGAACTGCGCCGCCAGGGTGCGCTCGGCCAGGGCCATGCCCACGCCGTTGGCCAGCCCCTGACCCAGGGGGCCGGTGGTGGTCTCCACGCCCAGGGTGTGGCCGTATTCCGGGTGGCCCGGCGTCTTGGAATGCAGTTGGCGGAACTGCTTGATCTGTTCCATGGGCAGGTCATAGCCGGTCAGGTGCAGCAGCGCGTATTGCAGCATCGCCCCGTGGCCGTTGGAGAGAATGAAGCGGTCCCGGTCGGCCCACTTGGGATTGGCGGGGTTGTGGGCCAGGTAGTCGTTCCACAGGACCTCGGCGATATCGGCCATCCCCATGGGCATGCCCGGATGCCCGGAGTTGGCCTTTTCCACTGCGTCCATACTCAAGGCACGGATGGCGTTCGCTAAGTCTCTACGCGTTGGCATGTGTGTCTCCTAAATACCGGCAATACATTAAAAAGATCAAAGATACTTATAGAAAATCGTTCGCGCGCCCGCCTGACGTTGATCCCCCGCTCCGTCGAGGCGGATTAAATCCGCAAAATTCAGCGTAATCCCTTTTTCCGTCATCGAGGCAAGCATGCCTGGTCGTATTCAACAAGCAGCTTTTGCACACACAGGAAAAATCGGCCGCGAAACGCGGCCATTACGATGGGCTGACTTCTCTTTAATTATAGTGAAGCCCAGGTTCTAACCAGCAAGAACTCCCTAACCCCGAATCACGCCTGCTCTCAACATTCGATTCATAATGGTCCGCGCCAAAGCAGGCGCACATAATAACTTTTCCTCCTTTGGCTGACCAGTACCTTGTCTTTTTTCTCGATTTTGGCGGCCTTCAGGTGGGCAACAGGTCCGTAGACGTGACCCGCGGGATTCTTTAGCGCCCTAGGGAGTCTTATTCTTCAACAGCCTGTTAGAGGGTTTTCCCCTCGACAGCGCCCGCCGCGCGCCTTATGGAACGGGGAGGGGCCGAAGGAGAGGCGGCCGGACCAGCGCCAGCGGGACGGGGCTAGGGGGCCTGGCGGGTCGGAAGGGCGATGACGTCGGCCCGGCCGGTGGCCGGATTGCCGCCGGCAATCGATTGAATTTCCTTTAAAAACTCAGCCTGCAAGCGCTGCATGAAACGTGGCGACTTTTTGACGTAAAACACCTTGTCGCACCACACCGGGGCCTGCAGACTGATACGCTGCTGGGGCTTGAACCCTTGCCAGGCCGCCTCGATGGTATGCATCCCCAGGCGCTCCACGAACAGCCATTCGCCCTCGTCCAGCACCGCGAGATAGCGCATGCTGGCGATAGGCACATAGAGCCGGCCGCTGTCGGTGCGCATCACCAGGAGCCGCCCGAGATTGTACACCTTGGCCGGCAGGGGGTACGGCTCACGATGCACCTCCGGCGGACGATAGAAATTTTCCCGTGTAATCATGCCCATGGCATATCTACACCTATTGACCTCGGCTGCGCCTTCCCGAGGGAACAGACGCTCGTAGGTCCATATTACACCAACCGGGGGAGATTGGGACTACCGGCCCGCATCTACCCCTCCCCCGGGCCGCTGACCGGAGGGAAAAAGGGGCCGGGAAGGAACCCTCCTGGGCAAGGGGCCGGAACCCGCACCGGGCGGGAGGCGGCCTAGGACGCCTCCCGCCACTTGATGGAGCAGCCCATGCTGGGGGTCTGTTCCCGCGGGCCCTTGCCGGTCAGGGCGACCTCCTTCATGGCCTCGAACAGGTCGCGGCGGGCATCGGCCGGGGCCGCCTCCTTGCGGCTGGCGTCCAGCCGGCCGCGATACTGCAGTTCCAGGGCGCTGTTATAGCCGAAAAAGTCCGGCGTACACACCGCACCGTAGGCCTGGGCCACCGCCTGGCTCTCGTCGTACAGATAGGGGAAGGGGAACTGGAACTCCTCGGCCACCCGCCTCATGTTATCGAACGAGTCTTCGGCGTACTCCGCCGGGTCGTTGGACATGATGGCCACGCTCTTGATGCCGTAGTCGAGCAGCTCGCGGGTATCGCGGACCAGCCGGTCACGCACCGCCTTCACGTACGGGCAATGATTGCAGATGAACATCACCAGCGTGCCCTTTTCACCCCTGCAGTCCGCCAGGGTCCAAACCTTGCCGTCAACGCCCGGGAGCGAGAAGTCCACGGCGGGCTCGCCGAAATTACACACCGGTGTCTCGAGACTGACCATGATATATATCCCTCTTTTGTGGTTGCTTCAGAATGTAAACGTGTATGGTTGCGGCCACATACCGCCGCGAGTGCGTATCTTTTTTTATTCTGTCTGCTGCAGCGCGGCCGATCAAGGCGCATACGCGCCTCTGACCGCCACAAGTGCCCGTTATCCGTAACAATTGTGCCTTGCGGTTGGATTTGGCCCGGGTATTTAGTAAAATGCTCTTCTTAACTTGCTGGCGGGTACGAAAAGCAAATGCGTCCGAACAGGGCGGGCCCGCATCAAATCGATTTCCAGCTTAAACCAGATTCGAGAATCATTCGCGCGGCTCTGGTCAGCTGAATGCAGTCGCGCCCACACTGGGTTCAATCGTACTCATCCGAGACATCAACCAAATGAGTGAGAGGTCACTATATGGCTAATTCATATTTATTTACATCCGAGTCCGTTTCCGAGGGTCATCCGGACAAGGTCGCGGACCAGATCTCCGACGCCGTGCTCGACGCCCTGCTGGAGCAGGATCATAAATCGCGCGTAGCGTGCGAGGCATTGGTCAACACCGGCATGGTGGTCGTCGCCGGCGAGGTGACCACCAAGGGTCAGATCGACATTCAGGACATCGTCCGCGACACGATCAAGCGCATCGGCTACAGCAGCTCGGACATGGGCTTCGACTACAACACCTGCGCGGTACTGACCGCCCTGGACAAGCAGTCCCCGGACATCGCCATGGGCGTTGACCACTCCGAAGAAAAGGAGCAGGGCGCCGGCGATCAGGGCCTGATGTTCGGCTACGCCGCCGATGAGACCGACGTATACATGCCCGCGCCCATCACCTACTCCCATCGGCTGGTGAAGCGCCAGGCGGAGGTGCGCAAGAACGGCACGTTGGCGTGGCTGCGCCCCGACGCCAAGAGCCAGGTCACGTTCCGCTACGAGGACAACCGGCCCACCGGCATCAGCTCCGTGGTGCTGTCCACCCAGCACGCCCCGGAGATCAGCCAGAAGGACCTGGCCGAGGCCGTGATGGAAGAGATCATCAAGCCCATCCTGCCGAGCAACTGGATCGACAAGAAGACCGAGTTTCACATCAACCCCACCGGCCGCTTTGTCATCGGCGGGCCCATGGGGGACTGCGGTCTGACGGGCCGCAAGATCATCGTCGACACCTACGGCGGCATGGCCCGTCACGGGGGCGGCGCGTTCTCCGGCAAGGATCCCTCCAAGGTCGACCGCTCGGCCGCCTATGCGGCCCGCTACGTGGCCAAGAACATCGTCGCGGCGGGTCTGGCCGAGCGCTGCGAGATTCAGATCGCCTACGCCATCGGCGTCGCCGAGCCCGTCTCGATCAGCGTCGAGACCTTCGGCACCGGCAAGATCGACAACAACCGCCTGGGTCAAGCTGGTGCGCGAGCACTTCGACCTGCGGCCCCGCGGCATCATCGACACCCTGGAGCTGGAGCGCCCCATGTACAAGAGCACGGCGGCCTATGGCCACTTCGGGCGCACCGAGGAAGGCAGCTTCACCTGGGAGCGCACGGACAAGGCCGACCAGCTGAGCGACGCGGCCGGCATCCACAAGGTGGCCTGAGCAAAGACCGCCCTACCGTATCCCTAATGAACGTGATTGGGATTCAATCACCGCAACAGAGTTAATCAGGAAAAGGAACAATATATGAGTACACAACCAGCACAAACCACCGCCAATCAGGACTACAAGGTCGCCGACATCTCGCTGGCCGATTGGGGTCGCAAGGAGATCGCCATCGCCGAGACGGAGATGCCGGGCCTGATGGCGACCCGCGAAGAGTATCGCGGCAAGAAGCCCCTGGCGGGGGCCCGTATCACCGGGTGCCTGCACATGACCATTCAGACCGCGGTGCTGATCGAGACCCTGACGGAGCTCGGCGCCGAGATCCGCTGGTCATCGTGCAACATCTTCTCCACCCAGGATCAGGCCGCCGCGGCCATCGCCGCCGCCGGCATGCCGGTGTTCGCCTGGAAGGGCGAGACCGAAGAGGAGTACTGGTGGTGCATCGAGCAGACCATCATCGGCGCCGACGGCTGGCGTCCCAACATGATGCTGGACGACGGCGGCGACCTGACCCAGGTCATGCACGAGAAGTACCCGGAGCTGATGAAGGACGTCCACGGCGTCTCCGAGGAGACCACCACCGGCGTGCACCGCCTCTACGAGATGATGCAGCGAGGGCAGCCTCGAAGGTGCCCGCCATCAACGTCAACGACTCGGTCACCAAGTCCAAGTTCGACAACCTGTACGGCTGCCGCGAGTCCCTGGTGGACGGCATCAAGCGCGCCACCGACGTGATGATCGCCGGCAAGATCGCCGTGGTCCTGGGCTACGGCGACGTGGGCAAGGGCTGCGCCCAGTCCCTGCGCGGCCTGGGCGCCACCGTGTGGGTCACCGAGATCGATCCCATCTGCGCCCTGCAGGCCGCCATGGAGGGATTCCGCGTGGTGACCATGGATGACGTGGCCGACCAGGCCGACATCTTCGTCACCGCCACCGGCAACTACCACGTGATCACCCATGACCATGTCCTGAAGATGAAGGACCAGGCCATCGTGTGCAACATCGGGCACTTCGACAACGAGATCGACGTCGCCGGCCTGCAAAAGTACCAGTGGGAGAACATCAAGCCCCAGGTGGATCACATCATCCTGCCCAACGGCAAGCGCGTTATCCTGCTGGCCGAGGGACGCTTGGTGAACCTGGGCTGCGCCACGGGCCACCCGAGCTTTGTCATGTCCAACTCGTTCACCAACCAGGTCATGGCCCAGGTCGAGCTGTGGGAAAACCGCGACAGCGGCAAGTACAAGAACGAGGTCTATGTCCTGCCCAAGCACCTGGACGAGAAGGTGGCCACGCTTCACCTCAAAAAACTGGGCGCGAAGCTGACCCAACTGACGCCGGAGCAGTCCCAGTACGTGGGCCTGCCGGTCGGGGGTCCGTTCAAACCCGAGCATTATCGTTACTAAGCACCCTACAAGACGCTCACCGCAACGTCCGTACGCGATCCACAACAGCGGCCATGAGGAGGCACCCGCCCCCTCATGGCCGCGCGGCGGGCTTCGCGGCGCAGCGCTGGATACATAGCCTATGGAATCACAACGCAAATACTCCAAGTACTACAGTTTCGAATTCTTCCCGCCGAAAAACGACGCCGGGGCGGAAAAGCTGCGCCAGGCCCGCGAGGCCCTGTCCGAACTCAATCCCGCCCTGTTCACGGTAACCTTCGGCGCCGGCGGCTCCACCCGCGACCGCACCTTCGATACCGTGGTGGAGATCAAGCAACAATCGAACATCGACGTCGCCCCTCACCTGTCATGCATTTCGGGCACCAGCGACAGCATTCGCGAGATCCTGAACCAGTACAAGGAACAGGGTATCCGCCACCTGGTGGCCTTGCGGGGCGATCTGCCCTCGGGGATGGGAACACCCGGGGAGTTTCGCTATGCCAAACAGCTGGTAAAGTTCATCCGCCAGGAACACGGGGACTACTTTCATATCGAAGTCGCCGCCTATCCGGAATTTCATCCCCAGGCCTCCGGCGCCGGCGCCGACCTGAAGCACTTCAAGCGCAAGGTGGAGGCCGGGGCCGACGGCGCCATGACCCAGTATTTCTATAGCGCCGACGCCTATTTTCGCTTCATCGACAGCTGCGAGCAGATGGGTATCGACCTGCCCATCGTCCCGGGTATCATGCCCATCACCAATTACAAACAGCTGGCACGCTTTTCCGATGCCTGCGGCGCCGAGATCCCCCGCTGGATACGCAAGCGCCTGGAGGACTTCGGCGACGACATGGAGTCCCTGCGCCGGTTCGGCACCGACGTGACCACCAGGCTCTGCCAGGAACTGCTCGAGGGCGGCGCGCCGGGGCTGCACTTCTATACGTTGAATCAGGCCGGGCCCAGCATGGAGATCTGGCGCAACCTGGGGATCGTCTCCGAAAACAAGCTGGCGAAGGCCTGAGGCCCCCCTCACCCCGGCCCTCTCCCCTTAGGGGAGAGGGAGAAAATAATTCTTCTCCTTACGGGAAACCCATCCCTTCTCCCCCTTGGGGTAGAAGGTTAGGATGAGGAGATCAATATCAAGTGGAACTCCTTGTCCCTTCTCCCCCCTTGGGGGGAGAAGTTAGGATGAGGGGGGTCAATATCAAGTGGAACTCCCTGTCCCTTCTCCCCCCTTGGGGGAGAAGTTAGGATGAGGGGATCAGCGAAACAGCCGCCATCATATGGTACAGCCGCAGGAGCGGCAGAATATGAACAACGCCGACTGGGTCCGCCGGGATCTGTCCGTCCTGTGGCACCCCTGCACCCAAATGAAGGATCATGAGTCCCTGCCGCTCATTCCCATCCGGCGCGGCGAGGGGATGTGGCTCGAGGACTTCGACGGCAATCGCTACCTGGATGCGGTCAGCTCCTGGTGGGTCAACCTGTTCGGCCACGCCAACCCCCGCATCAACGCCGCCCTGCGCGAGCAGCTCGAAACCCTGGAGCACGTCATCCTCGCCGGTTTCTCCCACGAACCGGTGGTCACCCTCTCGGAACGCCTGGTCCAGGCGACGCCCCAGGGCCTGACCCGCTGCTTTTACGCCGACAACGGCTCCTCGGCCATCGAGGTGGCCATGAAGATGAGCTTTCACTACTGGCGCAATCGCGGGCGCCCGCAAAAGACCAAGTTCATCACCCTGACCAACAGCTACCACGGCGAGACCCTGGGGGCCCTGGCGGTGGGCAACGTGGCCCTGTACAAAGAGACCTACGGACCCCTGCTCATGGAGGTCATCTCCGTGCCCTCCCCCGACTGCTTTCACCGCGAGCCCGGCGAGTCGTGGGCGGACTACTCGCGCCGCCGGTTCGAGGCCATGGCCGAGGCCCTGGCCCGCCATGCCGACGAGGCCTGCGCCGTGATCGTCGAGCCCCTGGTCCAGTGCGTGGGGCAGATGCGCATGTACGACCCGGTATACCTGTCGCTGCTGCGCGAGGCCTGCGACGCCCATGGCGTGCACCTGATCGCCGACGAGATCGCCGTGGGCTTCGGCCGCACGGGTACCCTGTTCGCCTGCGAGCAGGCGGGCATCACCCCCGACTTCCTGTGCCTGTCCAAGGGCCTGACGGGCGGCTACCTGCCCCTGTCGGTGGTGGTCACCACCGAAGACGTCTATCAGGCCTTTTACGACGACTACGAAAAGCTCACCGCCTTTCTTCACTCCCACAGCTACACGGGCAACCCCCTGGCGTGCCGGGCCGCCCTGGCCACCCTGGATATCTTTCGCGACGACGATGTGATCAACGCCAACCGTGCCCTCGCCGACACCATGGCTGCGGCCACCGCCCACCTGGCGGACCACCCCCATGTAGCGGAGGTGCGCCAGCGGGGCATGATCCTGGCCATCGAGATGATCAAGGACAAGGCCCGGGGCGAGCCCTACCCGTGGCAGGAGCGGCGCGGCCTGCGGGTGTTCCGCCATGCCCTGACCCGGGGCGTGCTGCTGCGACCCCTGGGCAATGTGATCTATATGATGCCGCCCTACGTGGTGACACCCGAGCAGATCCGGCACATCGCCCAAGTGGCCGAGGAAGGCATCGACCTGGCGACACGGCAGTGACAACGAGCGACCTGCGCCAGGCGGCATCTTATCCTCTCTCTCACGGGAGGGGAGTATTGATCACGAGGAGACGTTAGCCTGAGTCATGCGTATTCCCCGCATCTACCTCCCGGGCCCGCTGTCACCCGATACCATCGTGACCCTCGATGAGCGCGCCGCCAAACACGTAGTGCGGGTCCTGCGCCTGCACAGCGGAGCGCCCCTCGTCCTTTTCAACGGCCAGGGCGGCGAATACCAGGCTGTACTGGCGTCGGCCGGGAAACGGGAGGCTAGCGCACGGGTCACCTGCCATGTCTCCCGGGAGATCGAGTCCCCCCTTCCCGTGGTGCTCGCCCAGTGCATGGCACGCGGCACGCGCATGGACTATACGCTGCAGAAGGCGGTGGAATTGGGCGTCACCGCCATCGTCCCCCTGACCAGCGAACGCTGCGAGGTCAGGCTATCGCCGGAGAAAGTCGCCGGACGGCTGCAGCACTGGGAGGGTGTGTGCATCAGCGCCTGCGAGCAGTGCGGACGCAACCGGGTCCCGGCGGTGCACCCGCCCGCCGCCCTTGCCGACTGGCTGCGGCAGGACGCCGGGGCGCAATCTCACGCATTGAAGCTCGTGCTCGACACCGCGGGCGACCAGCGCCTGCACCATCTGCCGGCGCCCGCGGGGACCGTGGTCCTGCTCAGCGGCCCCGAGGGGGGGCTGACCGGGGCGGAGATTGCCATGGCCCGGGGCTGCGGCTTCACGCCGCTGGGTCTCGGCCCGCGCACGTTGCGGGCCGAGACCGCGCCGCTGGCGGCCCTGACGGCCATACAGACCTTGTGGGGGGATCTTGGCTAGCCATTCGTAAACGGGTAAGAGAGGCGGGCTGGCGGGCTGTTGAAAAATGCTGTCCTGTTCCTTCTCCCTGAGGGAGAGAGAGTTTTTCAACAGCCTGCTAGAGCCCCGTACCGATCGAGGTATAGAGAGTTGAGTCCTGCGCGGTCACATGCTCAATGAGCTGCGCCGCCAGATCCTCCGGCGAGGCGTTCAAGCCGACGGGGCAGGCGTTTCGTACATGATCGGGCATGCTGCTCATGATGCAGGTGTCGGCCGCCTGTGCCCAGAGCGTGCCGCCTTCGTCCAGGATGCTGCGGGCGCCGATCACGCCGTCGTTGCCGATGCCGCTGAACACGATGGCGCCGGCATCCTCGCTGAAGCGGGCGGCCACCGCGGCCATCACCGTATTGATTGATGGCAAGGCCCCTTCACTGTCGGCGCTGTGCGGGCTGAGATGCATGCGACCCTCGTCATCGAAGGTCAGGTGCTGGTCCACCGGGGCGACCACTAACTGTCCGTGCTGCAGCAGGTGCCCGCCGCGGGCCGACATCACCGTCAGGGCGGTGACTCGGCGTATCTGATCCATCAACAAGGGGATGCATTCCATGCTGATGTGCTGAGCAAGGATGAACGCCGCCGGGAGTTCGCCGGGCATCCGGCTGATAAAGCGTTTGACGGCGTCGGGGCCGCCGAGGGAGGCGCCCAGCACCCACACCCGCTGCGCGGGCCGAAGGGTGCCCCTGTCCCGGGGGAAGGCGGTGAAAGCGCCGCCTTGTTTGCCGGCAGACGCGGCATCGCCAGGCGTTTCCTCGGGGCCGGCGGCTTCCTGCGTGACGGCGCCCACCGTCACCGGCTCATAGGCGGGCATCTCCCCCCCCATGAGCACCCTGAGCTTGCGCTTGATCTTTTCGCCCAGTTCTCGATCCGCCGCCGCGCTGGAGGCATCCAGACCACTGCCGTCATTGAACAAGACCGGGAGGGCGTCCTGGCGGACCAACGCGTCGATGAACTCCCGCTCGCGGTGACTCCCCCCGTCCAGGTCCACGATGATCGCCGCCGCCGGCGTGGCCTTGATTTGAGACAGGAGTTCCGTGGCAGGATCGCAGTACAGATACACGTCAACCCCGCTGGCGTGAAGCGCGTCCTGAAGTTTCCTGCCGCGCTCGTCGCTGTTGCTGACAAGGGCGACAGCGAGTGGCACGGCCTCGAGTGGGTTGCGCATAAGAGCCGACTCATTAAACACGGTGAAATCTCACTATACCATAACCATTTTTTCTTTATTAACCTTGCAATCATGAAGTCTTTTGCTCCCGTCCCGGCCCCCCACGGACGGGCGCCACCCCGCGCAGCCCACGCCATTTCCTCTTATAATCATAAAGTTATATCTGCACAGCCTTAGAGCAAGTACTTGAGCCCGGCACGGACGGCGCCCCCTTGCGCCTCCAGCCACCTGACCTCCGCCAGGGTCGGGGTCGTCAGTTCGGACTCGGGGACGGGCATGCCGATGCGCACCACCTGGTGCTCCTGCAGACCGAAGTTGGTCACGATACAAAGGCCTCCCTGACTGAGGTTCTTGGTCGTCCCCGACAGTTCCTGTTCCCGGGGTTCCCGGGGTGTCAGCGTGCCGGTCAAGTCATAGAGGACCGGCTCGGAGGCATCGGATTGGCGCAGGCTGACCGTGGCGTTAATCTCGAAAGCCGACTGACCGGGCGCCATGCCCGGGGGCTTTTGCAGGGTCTCGATCTCCGTGCGCATCGCCACCGAGAACTTGACGGTGCGGGTCAACGGGATACGTGAATAATGGCGCCGTTCTACAGGAATATTATCGTCGTCCATGCCCGTGCTCCTGGTATTTTCTTGTTGTTGGGGCCAGTGAACCGCCCGGTGACTCCGGACGCCCGGTTGCTTGCGTCAGGCCACCCTGGCCTGGCTATTGGCTATGATACGCCAGTTCCGGTTCCGCCACGGCAGGTCGCGACCCGCCTCTAGGGAACCTCTGCACAGGCCGCTGAAGCGGCGCTCACGGCGCTGCATCTTCGACGGCATCACCACCGTGCCGCCATGGTCCGCGGCAACGGATGACCTCAGCCTTGCGCGGTCCAAAGATCGTCTTGACCAGGGAAGATTTAACACCCATTGCGACAGGACGTTCCATGTAACGGCTCGACAGGCATTGGCAACCCCGCCCCGTGATGGGGACGGCCGGGCCGCCGGAAGAGGGGCGCCTGCGCCGGCGCCTCCCGCATTCGCCCCATTCCCATCGAGTTTCCCATCGAGTCGGCGATTCGCCATGGGGTCCAATCCGGGGTGGGCGCAAGCGTCGATGACAAAGGCCGCAACCTGCCGCCAGACCACCTTGCGTGCCCCGTCGGTACGGATATCCCCCTCGCGTACCCGCCGGATCTCGCCCCAAAGCACCATGTCTTGGTCTTGCCCGACCGTGGCGACCCGCTCCGGCGCCTCGTGCGCTGGTCCACGGCCATAGTGATCCGGCACCGCTGAGGCAACAATCCCACGGAGGGACACCCCCAAAAAGGGCCCCCCAAAAAGGGGGTATAGGGATTTCCCCTATTTGGCGAGGGTAAGGGGAACCTTTGGCTTGTAAACAGGGCATTTCCGGCCTATTCTGCCAATAAGAGGAGGGCACTAAGACCAGCACACTCGGCATGATGGTCAAGCCATGACCGGCGTGGCGTATTGATGTCTCGGGAACCAAGGCGCACGGAGGTGCCGCGGAGACGCCCACCGGTGGCAGATACGACTGACAGACAAGGTTATACCCTGCGGGAATGACGGGGTCGCCGGTGGCGCAGCGGCTACGGCACCGATCCCCCCGCGATCATTGCAGACTAATGGGATGGCCGTGTCGCTCTGGGACCATTTTCCGGGTTACTGACATTTTTTGGTTATATATTCATGCGACCATATGATCTAGATCAATGATGGTCGGGAGGGGCCAGTGGGATATTGAACGGCCCTGGGATTGAAAATGTCACGATGACACGCCTATGGACCTGGTAGACATTGTTAAGCATCGATCGGACCCCGGCATCATCATCGTCGAGGCGCGGGGCGACTATGTATACGTCAATGAGCGGGCACGCGACCTGGCTGCATCCTTTGACGGCCCCGAGTTGAGAGAAGTATTGCAGCACCTGGCGGCCAGGATCAAGCCTGACCCTGCGGGCGCCAATGGTGCCGAGCCGCCGGGCGAGGCGCCGGTGGTGATCTCCAATGACAGCGGTATCTTTGCCTTGCGCCCGTTCATGGTGCCCAAGGCCAACGGCGCCGCCGATCCGTCCGGCGTACTGGTCCTGGTAGAGCAGATCTCAAGGAGGACTGCGATCGACCTGGAGGCGGCGCTTGAACAGTACGACCTCACCCGTCGGGAGCGGGATATCGCCAGGCTGTTGTTCAAGGGCCTGTGCAACAAGGTGATCGCCCAGCAGCTGTCCATCGGCCCGTATACGGTCAAGGATCACCTGAAAAAGATCATGCTCAAGCTCAACGTGAACTCCCGCATCGGAATCGTCTCCAAGCTGCTCAAGCTGTCCTGACTGCGCCAGGGGCTGCTGCGCCCCTCTCCCCGGCCTTCCCCATCAGGGAGAAGACGTGAAAACCCGGCCTCTACGGAAGCCATGCTCGAGGCCCTAGGGCCTGTTAACACTATCCAAACCGCGGCGTCTTGTCTCGCGCCCCCTGTATATGAAAGGGGGCCTCCGTCGCCGCGGTTTGGATAGTGTTAACAGGCCTTAGGAGAACGTCTGAGTGACGCCGCCGAGAATCGCGTCCTGCAGCTCGTGGGTCGCCCGGCGGGATTTCTCCAGGCACTCCTCGCAGTCAGTGATCAGCTTGGCCAACAGGTCGCTGGCCTTCGTCATGGCGGCAATCCCGTCGGACAGCCCGGCAGGCTCGTCCCTGTGCCACGTCCACTCCCCCTCACCTGCCGCCGGCTCCGCGCCATCAACGCCCTGCAGGCGGGACAGCTCCCGCTTCAGCTCCCCGTGCTGCCGGCGCATCATTTGAAGACGGGGCGTCAACTGCGAATGCAGAAGGTTTGCCTCGACGAACAGGTCCTCCAGCCGGCGGTGCCCGAAGCCGCCGACACCCCAGCCACCCGGTTGACCCTCATCGGCCCCGTCAAACTCCAACTGCGCCGCCGGCGTCTCCTCGAGCGCCCCGCGCAGCGCCTGCCGGGGACCACCCTGGGGCGCGACCGAGTCCACCTGATGGGTCAGGAGCTGCATCCCGGCCAGGGCCTTCTCCAGCTTTTCCCTGGCCGCCGAGTCCTGGGCAGAGCCGTGGGGACGGCAGTGCTGCAGAAACAGGATCCCGAGCTTTAACACGCCCTGCTCGATCACACCGTACATCATCTCGACCGTCACGGAGATCATGTCGTCGTTGACTCTCGCGACAAGCTGTTCCAAGAGCGTGGCCAGCTTGGCGACCTCCGAAAGATTCAGCGTCTCAGCACGCTCGGCGATGACCGCGAAGGCGTGATTCAGGGCCTCGAGGTGGCGCTCGTCGCGCAGGTCTTCCCACCACTGGGGCATGATCTGGACGACTGACTTCAAGTTCGACTTGATCTGCGCGATGGACATGCCGGTCTCGTGCGCGGCCCCCGGCCCGCGGTCATCGCGCCACGTGTGACCGCCGGGCACCCATTCACCCACGTGATGCGCCTCATCCTCATCGGCGGGCGCCGGGGCCTCGGCACGGATGTCGGCGGCGGCGCAGCAGGCCTCCAATGCCTCCGTAACGTCCTCCAGGTCCCGTGACGCGCCGGGCGCCTCATCGGCGGGCGCCAGGTATTCCCGCAGGTGCCGCACGGCTTGCCACAACGTCCGCGGCGCATCACGGGTGACGCCCCGGTCCTCCAGCAGCGCACCCGCCAGCCGTTCGGCCTGCGCCAGGAGACGCGCACCCTTGTCAAACGCCATCATGGACAAGGCGCCGCGCAGCTGCCTCAGATCCTCGAAGGAAGCGGTCAGCAGGCGACGGTCATGGGGGGTCTGCACATAAGCTTCAAGGCTCTCACTCACCTGGTCAAGGGTCTCGAAGACAACGCGCTCGACACCCTCCATGCACGTCCGTTCCCAATCCATGCGCCACACGGCGCTGCCGGCCTCCCAGTCATTGCATGATGTTGTATTTATCAATGCTCCTCCCGATGTGATCCACCAGCTCCGCGATCCGTTTCCCCGATTTCAACGCGTCCGCCGTCTCGTTGGATGCGTGCATAGTATACTCATGAATGTTGTCCAGATCATCCGACATGGACAACAGGGCGGCCGTCAGCTCACCGAGCAGCGGCGCCGTTTCCCGCAGCAGCCCGGCGATCCGTTCGCTCTGGTTATCCATCGCGGCGAAGTGCTCATCCATTTGCCGCATGAACGATTCGTATCGCGCCGGGAGTTGATCGGGGCGGGCCTCGTCGACGGCGCGCCGGCTGTCTCCTTCACGCAGCTGCGTCAATCCTTCATCCAGGCGCTCCACCGCTTCGGTGCACTGATGGGCGACCTGCAGCGCCCGGTTGGCGTAGGAGACCGGTTCATGGCCCGCCTGCCCGGCATCCTGAATCCTGACGAGCAAGTGCAGGACCATGACACTGAGCTCTTCGACGCCCCGGGCTAGGGAATCGAGCTCACCCACCAGGGCGTCGATGGGCTGCGCCCCGTCCCCGCGCAGCTCCTGCACGGTCGCTTCCTGCACCCGCCGGCGGGCCGTGGCGCCGCCGGCCTTGAGGGTCTCCAGGGCGGCGGAGATCTCGGCAATGCGGCCGGCGGCCTGGTCCACCGTGGGGAGCGCGCGGTTCAGGCTCGCGCTGGAGGCGGTCGTGCCCTCGACCTGCCGGCCGGTATCCTGGGCGACCCTCGCGGCCGCGGCGTTGACCTGCTCGACCAGGGGCGTCAGCTTCGCCGTCCACCCTTTGATCGCGATGAGGGTGTTTCTCCATTGCGCCATGGCCTGGTTGAAGGGCACGATCACCCCTTCCACGCCGGCGCCCGTTTCGAGCTCCCCGGCGGATACTTCGCCCTTGGCCAATCCCGCGAGCACCGGCTGCAGATCCGACAAGGCCTGCTTGAAGCGTTTGTTCTGGGCAAGACTGAAATCCAGCCTGCCCTGAAAGCGCCGCCGGTCGTACACCCCATAGGCGAAGAGCATCACCAGGGCGGCCGCCCCCGTCAGGTAGGCCGCCGCAAAGAGCGTGTCATAACGGGCCCGATAGGTTACCAGGGCATCCGCCAGGCCGTCGCCGTCCCGGGCGAACTCCCGGCTGGAGGCGTGCAGCGACCGCATGGTATGCCGGATGTCCTGCAAGACCGGCACCATGGCCAGGATCTGGCCGATGTCCCGGTTGATGGCGACGAACATCTTGCCGTTGTCACGCAGGCGCTGCTGCACGCCGGCGTCCCGGGCGCGGCTGACCCCCAAGCGGCGGTCGCCCTTCAGTAACGCCTCCAGGGTATGCTCGAACAGTGCCGCATCGCTGACCAGGTCCTTGTAGCCCGGGGATTCGGTGAACGCCCCGCTCCACGCAGTGGGTTTGAGCAGGGTATGAAGGTGTTGCGAGATACGCTGAATCAGCACGATCTGGCGGCTGGCGAAATAGACATCCCGGTCATCGCCCCCGCCCTCCACCAGGTCGCCGACGATCTTCTCGGACTGCGACAACAGCGAGGTGGCGGTCTGATCAAGCATGGCGATGGCGCGGCCGATGCCCTTCAGCACCTGCTCCCGGCCGAGCAGTTCGGTGACCTGTTGATGGGTCACCTTCCACTGCGCCGTCAGGCGCCGAATACGCTCGACGGGGATCACCCATGCGGCCGGCCTCCAGGCACCCGCGTCCCCCGCCCGCCACCGGTCCATGAGGGTCTCGATCCGCGCATCGTCCCGGCGAAGCGCCGCCAGGGCGGATATGTTGCCTTGATCGATGTCCTGCGCCCCGTCCCGCAGGTCCCGCGCAAGGTCTTGCAGATTCCTCGTCTGGGTCAACAGGCGGTGCTCCAGCGGGGCGGTGTACAGACGCCACACGAAAAAGACGCCCGCCGCCAGCACCAAGGCGCCCAGCACGCCGAGGGTGATGGATGCGAAGGTCTTTTTCAGCATGGGGGGCATACTCGGGGGGAGAGCCTCAACGGCGCCGCCACCATATCGCTCAATGTCCTCATCCCGGATGCCGGCCGACAGAACCGGGGATTCACGTGGATTTGTACCCTCGCCGCACTTGCGCCGCCGGGGGCTTATGAGCCGCCATTCCAGGCGCCGGCGCCACCCTGCAGGTGCTGGCGCACGGCGTTCAGCAGCTCATCCCCACTGAAGGGCTTGGTCAAGTGACCGTCGATGCCCGCCGCGTGCGCCCGCGCCTGGTCCACTTGGTGATCCAGGTTGGTCAGCAGGATCACGGGCAGGTGCCGGAACTGTTCGTTGCGCTTGATCAGCGCGCAGGCCTGATAGCCGTCGAGGCGAGGCATGTGGTTATCGACAAAGATGATGTCGGGCGGGCAGTCAATGACCTCCACCAGCGCGGCGAACCCGTCGGGCGCGGTGACCACGTGGCAGCCCGCGCCGCCGAGCACGGCCCGGGCGCCCTGGCAGATAGTGGTGCTGTCATCGATGAGCATGACCCTGACGTCGGCCAGAGGGTCCCACGCACAGGCATCCGCTATCCCCGAGACCCCGAAGGTCGACATGACACTATCCCCCAGCATCGGCAATCCACATCCGTCAAATATTTACGGCGCCCTCGCCGCCGGCCCGCATCCCTCCGATCGAGCCCGTTTATTTTACACGTTATGATTTCGTCGCGCAGGACTTTGGCCGCCTTGGTGCGCCGGTGCGGCGGCGCGGCGGCCCGCAAAAAGCTCTTGACAGACGCCCGGGCGCCGTCCAACGTAAGCATTCCTACGGCACCGCCGCCGCCTTGGGTATACTTACCAGGGTGGCCGGTGGGCCGGCATTGACTGACCCTTCTTGCTATGACCATACAACTCGGTGTTGTCATGGATCCTATCGGATCCATCAAACCCAAAAAGGATACGACCCTGGCGCTCCTTTTGGAGGCGCAGGCCCGCGGCTGGGATGTCCATTATATGGAGCCGGGCGACCTGTCGCTGCGGGACACGCGGCCCTATGCCCGCATGCGCCCCCTCAAGGTCATGGACGATGACCGCCACTGGCACTCCCTGTCCGAGCCGCGCCGGCGCTGGCTCGACGAGCTGGACGTGATCCTGATGCGCGTCGACCCTCCCATCGACATGGAGTACATGTACACCACCCACCTGCTCGAGTTCGCGGAGCACGCGGGCATATTCGTGGCCAACAAGCCACAAGCGTTGCGCGACGCCAATGAAAAGCTCTACACGGCGTGGTTCGGCCAGTGCATCGGCGCCGACACGTGGTGAGCCGCGACGCCGGTCAGTTGCGCGAATTTCTCCGATCGAACAGCAAGATATCATTATCAAGCCCCTGGATGCCATGGGCGGGGCCTCCATCTTTCGCCTGCGCAGCGACGACCCCAATATCAACGTCGTCTTCGAGACCCTTACCCGGCACGGCGCCGGCGCTTGACCATGGCGCAACGTTTCTGCCCGAAATCACCGAGGGCGATAAGCGCATCCTGCTGATCGACGGCGAGCCGGTGCCCTACGCCCTGGCCCGCTTCGCCAAGGCCGGCGAAACACGCGCCAATCTGGCGGTGGGCGGACGCGGCGAGGGGGTGGAGCTCAGCGACCGGGACCGGTGGATTTGCGAGCAGATCGGGCCCGACCCTGCGCGACAAGGGCCTGATCTTCGTGGGTCTGGATGTCATCGGCGACTCCCTGACGGAGATCAACGTCACCAGCCCAACCTGCATCCGTGAGTTGGATGCCCTCTACAACCTGAACATCAGCGCACACTCATAGACGCCGTCGAGGCGCGTCTGTGAGCCGGCACCCTCGCCCGCGGGTGCACCGCGCGCGGCCTTGCTGGCGCCCTGGTGCGGCCGCCTCGCGGTGACGGGGTGCAGCCACGATCACGATTGCTGCACAAGATCCCAGCTGCTCGCCATGGGCACGCTGGTGAATATCAGCATCTGGACCCAGGACGACGGCCTCGCCCAGCGCGCTATCAACGCCGTCACCCAGCAGCTCGACCGACGCCACCCACCGCTGGCACGCCTGGCGACCCAGCGCCGTGACCGAGATCAACAGCAAAATCGCCGCCGGCCAACCCGACGCCCTCGATGCGCCAGACCCTGGACCTGATCGACAAGTCCCAGGCCTGGCCATCGCCAGCGACCAGCCTGTTCAATCCCACCATCGGCAGGCTCATCGAGGTGTGGGGGTTTCACACCGACGACCGCCCCCCGGCATCCCGCCCCCCGGCCGGGCGCGGATCGAGGCCCTGCTCAAAGAGGCGCCGGACATGACCGACGTGCATCTTGACGGCGACCGGCCGCGCAGCACCAACCCCAACGTCCAGCTGGACCTGGGCGGGATCGCCAAGGGCTACGCCGTGGACCTGGCCGTGGACCGCATTCGCAAGATGGGCGTAGCAGACGCCATCGTCGACGCCGGCGGCGATCTGCGCGCCATCGGCCGCCACGGCGACCGGCCCTGGCGCATCGGCATCCGCAACCCCAGAGGGCCCGGCGTCATCGCCTCTGTGCAGACCCGGGGCGACGAGAGCATCTTCACCTCCGGGGACTACGAGCGCTACTTCACTTACAAGGGCAAGCGCTATCACCACATCATCGACCCCCGCACCGGATATCCGTCCGTCGGCGCCACGTCGGTAACGGTCATCGACCGGGATGCCGCCAAGGCCGACGCCGCGGCGACGGCCCTCATGATCGCAGGGCCGAAGGGCTGGCGCCGCACGGCACGGGCCATGGGGATCACCGACGTCATGCTGGTGGCCCATTCGGGCACGGTCTACATGACCCCTTCCATGGCCGGGCGGGTCGAGTTCGAGGCCAAGCGCCCGTCCAGGGTGATCGTCAACGCGCCATGATGACCTGGGCCGACAGGGTCGTGGTCGCCCTCGCCGTCGCCATGCTGCCCTTCCTTGTACCACGCCTACTGGGGCGATCACACCCAGGGGCAGGCGGTGCGCATCTTCGCCCCCGGCCAGCCCGCGACCACCGTGTCCTTGAACCAGACCCGCGAACTGACCGTCCAGGGCCCCCTGGGGCCGAGCACCATCGAGATCGACCGGGGCAAGGTGCGCTTCGTCGACTCCCCCTGCCACAACAAGCTGTGCATCCGCGCCGGCTGGCTGAGCCGGGGCGGGGAGTTCGCCGCCTGCCTGCCCAACCGGATCAGCCTGGTGGTCATCGGCCGCGAGCAGCGCTACGATGCCATCAATTTTTGAGCCCCAAGGGATATTTTGTGCAGCATCAATAGGATACCCGCTGACACCGAGATCACCCGGCGCCACGGCGAGGCGGGGCTAAATTTCCCCCCCGCCGTTACGATCTTATTAGTAACGATGGACAAACCGGGCGCAGGCCGGCCGAGGCTGTGACGGGCGCCCTGGAAACCACGAGGAAATCAACGGTAATCTGTGCCCGATCCGTGGACCCAAGCCGAGGCGCTAATACCCCAACTGCCATGAACGCCGTCCAGACAAGCCGAGAAGACCACCTGATCGCGTGGTTCGCCGCGCTGGCCATCACGGTGCATATCATCGAGGGGCTCCTGCCGAGCCCCCTGCCCGGCATCAAGCCGGGACTGGCCAATATCATCACCTTGACCGTCATGCTCACCTACGGCTGGCGTATGGCCGTGTGGGTGGCCATGCTGCGGGTGCTGGTGGGGAGCCTGATCATCGGCACCTTCCTGTCGCCGACGTTCATGCTGAGTTTTTCCGGCGCCCTGGCCGGCATCCTGGCACTGGGGATCGGCCGTTTCCTTCCCGGGCGCGGCCTGGGGCCGGTGGGATACAGCGTGCTCGCCTCCATGGCCCACATGAGCGCCCAGTTCTGGGTCGCCTATACCTTGTTTATTCCCCACGAGGCCCTATTTCGCTTACTACCGGCCTTTATGACCGCCGCGGTGATCTTTGGCCTCGTTAACGGTATAATTGTCCATCAAGTGCTCTTACAGTTGCGCAAGTAATCACATGACAGCCCTCCCTGCCCAGACGAATGTGAGCCACACCGACCGCTTCGGCATGATGCTGTTTTTCGCCATCGCGGTGCACATGACTGTGATTCTCGGCCTCACCTTCAACCCGTTCGCCCACCGCAAGCCGGACGAGGCGTTCCCCACCATGGACGTCACCCTGGTCAACCCGGGCGATCAGCAGGAAAAACCCGAGAAGGCCGCCTACGCGGCGCAGATCAGCCAAAGGGGCGGGGGCAACACCGACAAGCGGGTGCGGGCGACGCGCACGCCCAAGACCCTGAATATCCCCGGCCAACCCGGCATCAACGAGACCACCAGCCTGCCGCACCCGGCCGCGGGCCGGCACCATAAGGAGCTGCTGACCCAGGACAGGTCACCGCAACAGCTCGATGTGGCGAAACAGGACAGGGAACCGACCGAGCCCCACAAGGTCTCCGCGGCGCAACTCATCATGAGCGGCAAAAAGATCGCCAGCCTCAGCACGGAGATCGACGCCACCCTCCAGGCCCAGGCTGACAACCCGCGGGAGCGTTTCATCTCGGCCAGCACCCGGCAGATCAATTATGCCGCGTACATGGACGCATGGCGCTCCAAGGTGGAACGGATCGGGAACCTCAATTACCCCGAAAAGGCCAAGCGGCACAAGCTCTCCGGAAGCCTGATCCTCGACGTCGCCCTGCGCCCCAACGGCACGATCAAGACCATCAACGTACGCCGCTCTTCCGGGCACAAGCTGTTGGACGACGCCGCGGTTCGCATCGTCAAGCTGGCCGCCCCGTTTGCACCCTTTCCGAAGAAAATGCGCCAAAATACCGACATCCTCCATATCATCAAGACATGGCAGTTCCTGAGCGGGAATCAACAGCAGAATCAACTGCGTATGTAGCGGCTTGTTGAGAAGCATGCAGATCGCCTAAAGATTTGGTCCTATAGGGACGACAAACAAGTGGGCACCGCAAAGCTGCAGCCTTACCATACCCTATGAGATGGCGGACTATATGATCAAAGCAACATCATTGCAGAACCACTTTTTAATCGCGATGCCCTCGTTGGCGGACCCGAACTTCCAGCAGAGCGTGACATACGTCTGCGAGCACAACGAGCAGGGTGCGATGGGGATCATCATCAACCGTCCCCTGGAAATCCAACTGGGCGATGTCCTCCAGCACATGGACATCGAAGCGGATGATCCGCGTGTCGCCGATCAAATCGTCTATCTGGGCGGACCGGTCCACACGGAACGGGGCTTCGTCCTCCACCGCCCGCCGGGGCGCTGGGAGGCCATGCTCGAGGTCTCGGATTCCATCGGCATTACCACCTCCCAGGACATCCTCAGCGCCATCGCCATGGGCGAGGGGCCCGACCGGGCCGTGGTGGCCCTGGGCTATGCCGGCTGGGGCCCCGGGCAGTTGGAAAAGGAACTGCTGGCCAACGCCTGGCTCAGCGGCCCGGCCGATCCGGGCATCATCTTCGATCTGCCCTGGGAGAAGCGCTGGGAAGCCGCCGCGTCGCTGGTCGGCGTGGACATCAACCGCATCTCCGCCGAAGTCGGCCACGCATGAGCGTGGCCCGCGTCCTCCTGGGTTTCGACTACGGAAAAAGGAAAATCGGCATCGCCGTCGGCCAGGAGCTCACCGCCACCGCCACACCCGCCGAGACCATCCATTCCACTGCCGCCGGCCCCGACTGGGACGCCATATCCCGCCTGATCAAGACCTGGCAGCCCCAGGCCCTGGTGGTGGGGCTGCCCCGCAACATGGACGGAACGGAACATGAGCTGGCCGACGCCGCCCGGGAATTCGGCGACGCGCTGCACGAGCGCTACGGCCTGCCCGTCTACTGGATCGACGAGCGCCTGTCCTCGGTGGAGGCCCAACACATGCTCGCCGAGACCGCCCCTTACCCCCGACGCCTGGCCGGGCGCCACAAGGACGATGTGGACAAGGTGGCGGCACAGGTCATCCTCCAGACCTGGCTGGCGCAACACCCCGTAAAATAGCCGATTTCCTTGTCCCTTCTCCCTCCGGGATTTATGCCCTTCCGGGTAGAAGCAAGGATGACGGGGTCAGGGCGCCCTCTGCCGTCGGCGTTTAGAGGCGCTACCGTCACCCCTGGGAGAGGGGGCATCCTGCTCCCCCGAAGGACAGAGGAGGCGAAGCGCCTTTTTGTTGTGACTTGCCGGCCGGATTCACAGTACAATAGGCCGAGCCAACGGGAAACGGCACACGTATTTTGTGAATACCCTCGACGTCGATATCCAACAACTCATTGACAGGATCACCACGGATCTCTCGAAGTTGTTGCAGTCACGCCGGCGCGCCGATGTGACCATGATCGGTATCCACACGGGCGGGGTATGGGTGGCCCAGCAACTGCACGAGCGCCTGCAGCTCGAGGAGCCCCTGGGCACCCTGGACATCTCCTTCTACCGGGACGATTTCACCCAGTCCGGCATCAACCCCCAGGTCAAGCCGTCGCACCTGCCGACGCCCGTGGACGACCGGCACATCATCCTGGTGGACGATGTGCTGTACACGGGCCGCACCATCCGCGCCGCCCTCAACGAGATATTCGATTACGGGCGCCCCGCCTCCGTGATGCTGGTGGCCCTGGTGGAGCGCAGCGGCCGGGAGCTGCCGATCCAGCCGGATGTATTCGGCATGCACCTGGAGCTGGCGACCCGATCAGCAGGTCAAGCTGCAGGGGCCGGAGCCGCTGCAATTGATCGTCTCCGGGACGGGCGCCCCATGACCCAAGCGGTCTCTCAACTGGACGGCGACGGCCGCCTGCGCCACTTCTTGACCCTCGAGGGGCTCAAGCGCGATATCCTGCTGGATATCCTCGCCACGGCCGAATCGTTCACCAGCGTCACCGAGCAGGCCGTCAAGAAGGTCCCCCTGCTGCGCGGCAAGACCATCGTCAACCTGTTCTTCGAGCCCAGCACCCGCACCCGCACCACCTTCGAGCTGGCGGCCAAGCGCCTGTCCGCGGACGTGCTGAACATCAACATCTCCACCTCGTCCACCGTCAAGGGCGAGGCCCTGCTGGATACCCTGCAAAACCTCGAGGCCATGCACTGCGACATGTTCGTGGTGCGCCACGAGAAAAGCGGCGCCGCCCACTTCATCGCCCGCCACGCCCAGCCCCACATCAGCGTCATCAACGCCGGCGACGGGCGCCACGCCCACCCCACCCAGGCCATGCTGGACATGTTCACCATCCGCCGCGCACAAGCAGGACTTCAACGGGCCTGCGCGTGGCCATCGTCGGCGACATCCTGCACTCGCGGGTGGCGCGTTCCCAGATCCACGCCCTGATGACCCTGGGGGCCGGCGAGATCCGCGTGATCGCCCCCAAGACCCTGATCCCCGCCAGCGCCCATACCCTGGGCGTGCACGTCTACAACGACCTGCACCGGGGCCTGCGCGACGTGGACGTGGTGATCGCCCTGCGCCTGCAGTCCGAGCGCATGCAGGGCGCCCTGCTGCCCAGCGAGCACGAGTACTTTCACCTCTACGGGCTTACCGACGAGGCCCTGGCCCACGCCGACCCCGAGGCGATCGTGATGCACCCGGGACCGGTGAACCGGGGCGTGGAAATCGAGTCCAGCGTCGCCGACGGCCCCCGCTCGGTGATCCTGCAGCAGGTCACCCACGGCATCGCGGTACGCATGGCCATCATGTCCCTGGCCATGGGGCGCCGGACCAAAGACGGCACCGCCGAGGCCGCCCCATGAAGCTGGCGATCGTCAACGGGCGCCTCATCGACCCCGAGAACGGCATCGACGCCGAGTGCGATCTGTACATCGCCCACGGCACCATCCTCGCCGTGGGCGACGCCCCGCCGGGCTTTCAGCGCCGACGAGCGGATCGATGCGGCGGGCAAGGTCGTGTGCCCGGGCCTGGTGGACCTCAGCGCGCGCCTGCGCGAGCCGGGCCAGGAGCACAAGGCCACCATCGCCAGCGAGACCCGCGCCGCGGCGAGCGCCGGCATCACCAGCCTGTGCTGCCCCCCCGACACCGACCCGGTGGTGGACACCCCGGCGGTGGCCGAGCTGATCCGCCAGCGGGCCGAGGCGGCGGGCTACGCCCGGGTCTATCCCCTCGGCGCCCTGACCCAGGCCCTGGACGGCACCCGCCTGAGCGAGATGGCGGCGCTCAAGGCCGCCCACTGCGTGGGGGTCAGCAATGCCTTGACCCCCCTGGCCAACACCCAGGTGCTGCGCCGCGCCATGGAGTACGCCGCCACCTTCGATCTGACCGTGTTTCTGCACGCCGAGGACCCGTGGCTGCGCAATGACGGCTGCGCCCACGAGGGGATGGTCAGCACCCGGCTGGGGCTGCCCGGCATCCCCGAGGCCGCCGAGACCGTGGCGGTGGCGCGCGACCTGGCCCTGATCGAGCATACCGGCGCCCGCGCCCACTTCTGCCGCCTGTCCACCGGCAAGGCCCTGCGCATGGTGGCCCGCGCCCAGTACGACGGCCTGCCCGTCACCGCCGACGTGAGCGCCCACCACCTGTTCCTCACCGAGATGGACATCGGCGACTTCAACAGCCAGTGCCACATCCTGCCCCCGCTGCGGACCCTGCGGGACCGCGACGCCCTGCGCGCGGGGATCACCGGCACCACCCTGGCGGCCATCTGCTCGGACCATCAGCCCCACGAGCCCGATGCAAAACTTGCCCCTTTCAGCGAGACGGCGAGCGGCATCTCGTCCCTGGAGACCCTGCTGCCCCTGACGCTGCGCCTGGTCGACGAGCAGCTGCTGACCCTGAGCGACGCCCTCGCCCGCCTGACCTGTCAGCCGGCGCGGATCCTGGGGATCGACGGCGGGACCCTGGGTCCGGGCAAGCCGGCGGACGTGTGCATCTTCGATCCGGACGCGTACCGGTTCTTCTCCGAGAAGGACATGGTCAGCCGCGGCCGCAACACCCCGTTCTCCGGCTGGGAGCTGCGCGGGCGCGTCACCCATACCCTGATGGGCGGAGAGATCGTGTACAGCCATGGTTGATAGAGAAGGGCTCCTTCGCACAATTCCCGGAGGAACTTTTGCACGCCGGGAACGCCAAGGGCATGATCATGGAAGATACATGAGGGGCGCCGTGGCCGCTTTGCACGTATTTTTCTCGACCCGATATGTTGTCGTCTCGCCAAGACGCCAAGAACGCCAAGAAATAAATCCTTGTGCTTTTCGACGCGGCCCCTTGGCGTTCTTGGCGTCTTGGCGAGAGAATATTGGCTGCTGTTCTTCACCCGCTAATAGGGTGGAAGCCCCTGAAGCATCGGCGGCCCCGGCGCGGGGCCGCTGCGACATCGATTCAACGAACTGACCAGCGGTGACCGGCATGATCTACGTCGAACAGGCCAAGATCGTTTCCCAGACCCCCTTCGCCGCCGAGCAGTTCGTTGTGCGGCTGCAGGCGCCCCAGTGCGCCCGCCACGCCGAGCCGGGCACGCTTCGTGCACCTGCGCTGCGACGACCTGCTGCCCATGCGCCGGCCGTTCTCCATCATGCGCACCGACCCCGAGGCGGGCTGGATCGACATCCTGTACCGGGTCTTCGGCGAAGGCACCCGGCTGCTGTCCCGGCGGCGTGCCGGAGAGCACCTCAGCCTGCTGGGCCCCATCGGCAAGCCCTTCGTCCTGCACGAGCGGTACACCCGCCCGCTGCTGATCGGCGGGGGCGTGGGCATCCCGCCCATGGTGTTCCTCGCCAGCACCATGGCGGCCCGGCCCGGCCCCTACCAGCCCCTGGTACTCATGGGCTCGGAGGTCCCTTTCCCCTTCCAGGTCCGTCCCTCGCAGCTGCTGCTGCCCGGCCTGCCGCCGGAGGCCATCGCCACCATGCCCCTGCTGGAGGCGTGGGACATCCCGTGCCGCCTGTCCAGCCTGCAGGGCTACCCCGGCTGCTTCGAGGGCTACGTCACCGACCTGGCGCGCCCGTGGCTCGACAGCCTGTCCCCGGAGCAGCGCGCCACCGTGGAGGTCTTCGCCTGCGGCCCGCACCCCATGCTCGCCGCCACGGCCGCCCTGGCCCGGGACTATGGCCTGCCCTGCCAGGTGTCCCTGGAGGAATTCATGGCCTGCGCCGTGGGCGGCTGTGCCGGTTGCACTGTGCCGGTTCATACGGCCGACGGGGTCGCCATGAAGCGCGTGTGCGTGGACGGCCCGGTGTTCGACGGGGCGAGCGTATTTCTCCCCTAAGGCTCAGGCGGCCGGCCCGCCGGGACGCATCACGGTGAGACCCGAATTCGATATCTGCGTCATCGGCGGCGGGGCCGGCGGCCTGGTGGTGGCCGCGGGGGGCGCCTCCCTGGGGGCCAAGGTGGCCCTGGTGGAACACAAGGCCCTGGGCGGCGATTGCCTGCACTACGGCTGCGTGCCCAGCAAGGCGCTGCTGCACGCGGCCAAGGTCGCCCATACCGTAGTCGCGGCCCGGGATTTCGGGATTGAAGCCCCGCCCCCCGCGGTGGACCTGGCCCAGGTGATGGCCCGGGTCTCCCGGGTGGTGCAGAGCATCGCGGTCAATGACAGCCCGGAGCGCTTTGGCGCCATGGGCGTGGAGGTGATATTCGGCGAGGGGCGTTTCGCCGATCGCCGGACCCTGCGGGTCGGTGACCGGGACATCACCGCCAGGCACTTCGTCATCGCCACCGGCTCGCGGCCGGCCGTCCCGCCGGTCGAGGGACTGGCCCACAGCCCCTACCTGACCAACGAGACGGTCTTTTCACTGCGCGAACCCGTCCCGCGCCTGATCGTGCTGGGGGGCGGCCCGGTGGGCGTGGAGATGGCCCAGGCCTTCGCCCGCCTGGGGAGCGAGGTCCAGGTCGTGCACCGCCACGCCCGGCTGCTGCCGGCGGACGATCCGGACCTGGCCGAGGTGGTGGCGCGGCGCCTGGCGGCCGAAGGCATCGGGCTCCACCTGGACAGCCGCGTGACGCGCGTCGCCGGACGGGCAGGGGACCTCCGCGTCACCCTCGCCGCCGGCGGCGAGGAACAGCACCTGGAGGGCTCGCACCTGCTGGTCGCCGCCGGCCGGCGGGCCAACACCGAGGCCCTCAACCTGGAGGCGGCGGGCGTGGCGGTGGACGGGGCGCGCGGCATCGTCACCGACCGGCGGCTGCGCACCGCCAACCCGGCCGTCTACGCCTGCGGCGACGTGGTCGGGCCCTACCGCTTCACCCACATGGCCGAGCATCACGGCGGCGTCATCCTGCGCAATGTCATCTTTCGCCTGCCGGCCAGGGTCCGGGAGCGCGCAATCCCCTGGTGCACCTTCACCGACCCGGAGCTGGCGCGGGTGGGACTGTCCGAGAGCGAGGCACGCCGGCAGGGGCTGGACCACCGGGTCTATACCTTCCCCTTTTCCGACATCGACCGGGCCCACGCCGAGGGCGCGACCGAGGGCTTCGCCAAGATCGTCACCGACCCCCGGGGCCGCCTGTTGGGCGCGGCCCTGGTGGGCCTCCAGGCGGGCGAGCTCATCCATGAATACTGCCTGGCCGTCAGCAAGGGCATGAAGGCCGCCGACCTGTCGGGGGTGATCCACATCTATCCGACCCTGGCGCAGATCAACCGCAAGGTGGCCGACGTACGGATGAAGGCGGGTTTGACGCCGGCGAGAAAAAAGTGGATCCAACGGCTGTTCCGGCTGCGGGGGGGATAAAACGACTGAAAGAACAAAAGGGGTCGGAGTATTTACTCCGCCCCCTTTTCTTTTGTTCTACATCTGCTTCAGCGCCTGAACCAGGTCGTTCACCACGCTCTGGGCGTTGCCATAGAGCATGCGGCTGTTGTCGCGGTAGAAAAGCTCATTCTCGACGCCGGCAAAGCCCCGCCCCTGGCCGCGCTTGACCACCAGCACGTTGGCGGACTTGTCCGCGTGGAGCACCGGCATGCCGTACAGGGGGCTGCTGGAATTGTTCTGGGCGGCCGGATTGACCACGTCGTTGGCGCCGATGATCAGGGCCACGTCCGCGGTGGGGAACTCGGCGTTGATCTCCTCCAGGTCATAGAGCCGTTCATAGGGGATGCCGGCCTCGGCCAGCAGTACGTTCATGTGGCCGGGCATGCGTCCGGCCACCGGGTGAATGGCGAACTTGACCTCCACGCCCCGCGAGTCCAGCAGGTCCATCAGCTCGCGCACCTTGTGCTGGGCCTGGGCCAGGGCCATGCCGTAGCCGGTGATGATGATGACCTTGCCGGCATAGCCCATCATGATGGCGGCATCGTCCGACCTCGATGGGCTTGAGGCTGCCCGTCGATGTCATCCGCCGACTCGGCCACCTCCTTGCCGAACCCGCTGAACAGCACATTGATAATGGGCGGTTCATGGCCTTGGCCATGAGCTGGGTCAGCATGGTGCCGGATGCCCCCACCACGGTGCCGGCCATGATCATCGCCGCGTTGCCCAGGACGAAGCCTTCGAAGCCCACCGCCAGGCCGGTAAAGGCGTTGTACAGGGAGATCACCACCGGCATGTCGGCGCCGCCCACCGGCAACGTCATCAGCACCCCGAAGCTCAAGGCGGCGACAAAGAACAGGATAATCAGCGTCTCGCCGCCGCCGAAGACGATCAGCGCCAATCCCAGCAGGACCGCCAATGCCGTGACCGTCACGTTGACGTGCTGCTGGCGGCGGAACAGGATGGGCCGCTCGCTGATCAGCCGGTGCAGCTTGGCGAAGGCCACCAGACTGCCGCTGAACGCCATCGCCCCGATCAGGGCGCCGGCCACCGCCAGGACCAGCAGACCGGTGCCGGGCAGCTCGCCGCGAAGCAGCTCCACCGCGGCGATGGCGCCGGCCGCGCCGCCGCCCATGCCGTTGAAGATGGCCACCATCTGGGGCATCTCGGTCATGGCCACCTGCCGGGAGGCGTACCACGACACCGCCGTGCCCAGCGCGACGGCGATCACGATCAAGCCGTAGTTGCGCATGTCCGGCCAGAAAAAGGTCACGGCCACCGCCAGGGCCATGGCCACGCCGGCCCACACGATGCCGTTGCGGGCGGTGGCCGGTGAGCTCATCTTCCTCAGGCCGAGGATGAACATCACCGCCGTCAGGAAGTAAACGACTTGTATCAGATCCCTCACCCCCGGCCCCCCTGGCGCTTTTTCTTCTCGAACATCTCGAGCATCCGTTCAGTGACTACGTACCCGCCCACGGCGTTCATGGTGGCCAGGAATACCCCCATGAACCCCACCACCTGCTCCAGGGTGGTATCCGCCCGCCCCAGCACCACCATGGCCCCCACCAGGACCACGCCGTGGATGAAATTCGACCCGGACATCAAGGGTGTATGCAGTATCACCGGCACGCGGCTGATGACCTCGTAGCCGGTGAACGCCGCCAGGACAAAGATGTAAAGCGCCGCCCAGATCTCGGTGATACCTTCCATTAGCCGCCTCCTCCTTCGAGCAATAAGCGTGTAGGCTCGTGCCTGACCTCGCCCCCGTGGGTCAGGACACTGCCGCTGAGGACCTCATCCTGCCAATCGGGCTCGAGGCTCGCGCCGTCGCCGGTCAACAGAGTCAGAAAGTGAAGCAGGTTCCGGGCGTACATCTCGCTGGCGTCCAGCGGCACCATACTGGCGATGTTCAGGGGCCCGTAGATCTGTACGGCATGCCGGGTCACGACCTCGCCCGCCTCGGTGTATTCGCAGTTGCCGCCGCCTTCGGCGGCCAGGTCGATGATCACCGCCCCGGTCTTCATGGCGCCCGACCATGCCCGCATCGATCAGCCTGGGCGCCGGCCGGCCGGGGATCTGCGCTGTGGTGATGACCACGTCGGCGGCGGCGACGCTGTCGTGGAGCAGTGCCTGCTCGCGCCGGCGCTCCTCGTCGGTCAGTTCCCGGGCATAGCCCCCCGCCGCCTGCGCGTCCACCTCCACCGCCAGAAACTTCGCCCCCAGGGACTCCACCTGCTCACGGGCCGCCCGCCGTACGTCGTAGGCCTCGACCACGGCCCCCAGGCGGCGTGCGGTGGCAATGGCCTGGAGCCCGGCGACGCCGGCCCCGAGCACCAGCACCCGCGCCGGGCGGATGGTGCCCGCCGCCGTGGTCAGCATGGGCCAAAAGCGGCTGCACATATTGGCCCCCAGCAGGGCCGCCTTGTAGCCGGCCACAGTGGCCTGGGAGGAGAGGGCATCCATGGACTGGGCGCGGGTAATGCGCGGGATCAACTCCATGGCGAAGGCCGTCACCCGCCGGTCGCGCAGGGCGGCGACCATCTCCGGCTCGCGGTGGGGCGTGAGGAAGCCCACCAGGATGCCCTCCTCCCGGAGCATCTGCCATTCCTCGGCAAGGGGCGGCCGCACCTTCACGACAATGTCCGCCTGCTCATAAAGCCGGTGCCTGTCATCCACCGTCGCGGCGCCCGCCCTTGCATAATCCTCATCGGTAAAATGGGCGCCCGCCCCGGCCCCCGGCTCCACGGCGACCTCATAGCCCTGCTTGACGAGCCGCGCCACCACATCCGGCACCAGCGCGACCCGGCGCTCACCCGGCCGGGTCTCCTTGGGTACACCTATACGTATCGCCATTCGCTCAGCTCCTATGGCACACGGAAAAATCCATTATCGCCGCAAGGATATATTGCTCGCGCCCGCGGCGGCGGCGCAATGCGATTCTTTTCGCCCATGCTGGAAAGTTGCGGTGGAGCGCCCATGCCATGGGAGCGCGCCCTCACTGACTCGGTCCTTGCTCCATGGCGGAGGTCTCAATGAAAACTTTTATTAGTTCGCACAGTCAAGTATGTTGGATAATGCAATGATCACACCAAGTTTCCCCCCATCCGCACACCGGGACGGCTACGCAAACCTCAGGGCAAAGGCGTATACTTACCGTCTCATGCCTGCGCGACCCGCCCGGACAGCCCCCTACTCCGAAACCTCCATGCACGGGATGGACTGATATGCAGCGTCACCAACCCGGCGGCGGCACACGAGCAACGAAGTGGCTCAAGGCATTCATCCTGGTGGTATTCATCGGCGGACTGGCGGCCTATTTCAGCCTCGGGGGGGCGCAGTGGCTGAGCATGGAATCGCTGAAGGCGCACCGGGATGAATTGCTGGTTTACACCCAGCACCACTACTGGCTCATGGCCTTTGCCACCGTCGCCCTCTACACGGCGACAACGGCGCTGAGCATCCCCGGCGCCACAGCGCTGTCCCTGGCAACGGGTTTCCTGTTCGGCCGCTGGGCCGGGACGCTGATCATCGTGGTCTCCGCCACCTCGGGGGCGACACTGGTGTTCCTCGCCGCCCGCTACCTGTTCGCCGACGCGGTCCAACGCCGCCTGGGCGGGCGGGCCGACCGCCTGCTGCGCGGCTTTCACCAGAACGCATTCAATTACCTGTTGTTTCTGCGGCTCGTCCCGTTGTTTCCCTTCTGGCTGGTCAACCTGGCCCCGGCCCTGACCACCGTGCGGCTGCGCACCTATTTCGGCGCCACCGCCCTGGGCGTCGTGCCGGGCAGCTTCGTCTTCGCCCACCTGGGGGTGTCCCTGGGGCGCATCGAATCCGCCCACGAACTGTTGTCCATGAAGGTGTTCAGCGCCCTGGCGCTCCTCGGCCTGTTCGCATTGATCCCGGTGCTCGTCAGGCGGCGCAAAGGACGCCGGATCGACGCGCTCGGCCGCGACAGTTGACCGGACGGCCAGCGACTGTAATTATTTGGCAAGGTGACCTTATGCTAGCGACACTGCCCCGACTCGAAGACACCGACTTTCCCGCCATCGAGCGCGGCAAGCTCCAGACCCTGCAGGTCAACGTGGGGTACCGCTGCAATCAACAGTGTCTGCACTGCCACGTCAACGCGGGCCCCTCCCGCAGGGAGGTAATGGATGGCGCCACCGTCGATTGCGTCATCGAGTACCTGCGCACCTCGGGCATCGAGGCGGTGGACATCACCGGGGGCGCCCCGGAGCTCAACCCCCACTTTCGCCGCCTGGTACGCGCCGCCCGGGCCATGGGCCGGCGCGTTATCGACCGCTGCAACTTGACCGTGCTGCTGGAGCCGGACCAGCAAGACCTGGCCCAGTTCCTCGCGGATGAAGGCGTGGAGATTACCGCCTCGATGCCCTGTTACCAGGAGGGCAACGTGGACCGCCAACGGGGCAAGGGCGTGTTCGACGGAAGCATCCGCGCCCTGCGGGCGCTGAACGCGCTGGGCTACGGCCGGCCCGGCTCGGGCCGGATCCTGAACCTGGTCTACAACCCGCAGGGGGCGGCCCTGCCACCGCCCCAGCAGGCACTGGAGCAGGCCTACCGGGAACACCTGGGCGGCGAGTACAATATCGTCTTCAATCGCCTGTATACCCTGGCCAACATGCCGATCCAGCGCTTCGGCAGCACGCTGATATCCAAGGGCCAGTTCGACGACTACATGAAGCTGCTGCGCGGCTCCCACAATGATGCCAACCTGGACTCGGTCATGTGCCGCTCGCTGATCAGCGTCGATTGGCGCGGCTATGTCTATGACTGCGACTTCAATCAAATGCTCGGCCTGCCCCTGCGCCTGGGCGCCAAGCCGCGCACCCACCTCTCGGAGCTCATCGGCAGGGACATCAGCGGCCTGCCCGTCGTCGTCAAGGATCACTGTTACGGGTGCACCGCCGGCCAGGGGAGCAGTTGCGGCGGTGCCCTCGGGGATTGACGCCCCTCCCGGGCAGCCACGCTCGTTGAACCCAACGCACAGCAGGAGCCATCAACCATGAACATCCAATCGGCCGTCGCACGGCGCTACAGCAAAGGGGCACAGACGGTGGAGCCGTCCCTGTGCTGCCCCGTCGATTACGACAACCGCCTCCTGGCCGCCCTGCCCCAGGAGATCATCGAGAAGGATTACGGCTGCGGCGACCCCTCCCGCTATGCCCGTCCCGGCGACACGGTACTGGACCTCGGCAGCGGGGCGGGGAAGATCTGTTACATGGCCGCCCAAGTGGTCGGCGACCAAGGCCGTGTGATCGGGGTAGACATGAACGACGACATGCTCGCCCTCGCCCGCAAGTACCGGACCCAGATGGCGCGCGAACTGGGCGGCGATCGGGTGACCTTCGTCAAGGGTCATATCGAAGACCTGGCGCTGGACATGGACAAAGTGGACCGGTACTTGAAGGAGCACCCCATCCGCTGCGCCGAGGCGCTGGATCACTTCGACGACTGGAAGACCGGGCTGCGCCGCAACGAGCCGCTCATTGCCGACGCCTCCGTCGACCTGGTCATCTCCAACTGCGTGCTGAATCTGGTCAACGACGCAGATAAGGCGCAGTTGATCCAGGAGATCCACCGCGTGCTCAAGCCCGGCGGGCGGGTGGCCATATCGGACATCGTCAGCGATGAGCCGGTGCCGCAGGCACTCAAGGAAGACCCCGAGCTGTGGAGCGGCTGCGTCTCCGGGGCCTTCGAGGAACGGGCGTTTATGCAGGCGTTCGTCGACGCCGGATTTCTCGCCGTGGCCTACGACAAGTGGGAAGCCGTCCCGTGGCGGATTATCGAGGGCATCGAGTTCCGCGCCGTGACCCTGGTCGCGGTGAAGGGAGAAGGCACGCCGCGCATGGACCTGGGGCACGCCGTTGTCTACCGCGGCCCGTTTTCCTCGGTCACCGACGACGAGGGCCATGTCTTTCCCAGGGGGGAGCGCATGGCGGTCTGCGGGCGCACATTCAAGCTGCTGACGGAAGGCCCCTACAAGGACCACTTCATCGGCATCGCACCCGCCACGCCGCCCGAGCCCACCCCCTGGTGCACCCCGGCCGGGACACGGCGGGCGCCCTCCCAGACCAAGGGCGCCCGTCACGCTCAGGTCGGCGATGCCGGCACGGGGACCGGCTGCTGCTGATGCGCGCGGCTTGGTGAGGCCAGACCGGCTTGACTCCCCCTGAACCGGCCGCCGACGGCGGTGAAAACACCCTCAGGCTGGCGATCATCATGCCGGCGCTCAACGAGGCCCCGGGGATCACGGCCGCCCTGGAGGCGCTGCAGCCCTGGCGCCGGGCGGGCCACGAGGTGATCGTCGTGGACGGGGGCAGCGGCGACGACACCGTGGCCCGCGCCCTGCCGCTGGCAGACCAGGTCTTGCAATGCCCGCGGCGCGGGCGCGCCTACCAGATGAACATGGGGGCGGGGGCGTGCCGGGCGGACGTTCTCATATTCCTCCACGCCGATGCCCGGCTGCCGGCGGCGGCGGCGCGGGCGGTCCCGGCCGCCCTGGCGTCCCGGGCCCGGGGATGGGGGTATTTCGCCGTGCGCCTCACAGGCCGCGCCTTCATGCTGCGTATCGTCGAGGGCATGATGAACTGGCGCTCGCGCCTGACCGGCATCGCCACCGGCGATCAGGCCCTGTTCGTGCGCAAACCGCTGTTCGACGCCCTGGGCGGATATCCCTCGATCCCGTTGATGGAGGACATTGCACTGAGCAAGCGCCTCAAGGGCATCCACCGGCCCATCCGCATCCCGCTGGCGGTGACCGCCTCCAGCCGGCGCTGGGAAGACAAGGGCATCTGGCGCACCATCGTGCTCATGTGGCGCCTGCGCCTGGCCTTTTTCCTCGGCGCCGATCCCCACGAACTGGTGCGCCGCTACTACCCCCAAAGCGGACCATGAAGTTTCCCGGCGCCCGCCTGCTCGTTTTCGCCAAGGCGCCGCAACCGGGCACTGTCATGACCCGGCTGCACGATACCCTGGGCGCCGCCGGCGCGGCGCGGCTGCACGCCGCGCTGGCGCGGCACACCGTGGACCTTGCCTGCCGGGCCGACCTGTGCCCAGTGGAGCTGTGGTGCGCGCCGGGGACGGGGCACCCCTTCTTCGACCGGTGTGCGCGTGACTTCGACATCGCCCTGCGCCGCCAGGAAGGCGCCGACCTTGGCGAGCGCATGCACCATGCCCTGGCCAGCGCCGTGCAGTACAGTGAGTGCGCCATGGTCATGGGCTGTGACTGCCCGTCCCTGACGCCCGCCGACCTGCAAGATGCCGTTCAGTGCCTGTATGAAGGCATGGACGCGGTGGTCGCGCCGGCCGAGGACGGTGGGTATGTGCTGCTGGGGCTGCGCCGGGCGCCCCGCGGGCTGTTCATCGATGTGCCCTGGGGCACCGACCAGGTGATGACCGTCACCCGCCGGCGGATGGAAAAGCTGCAATGGCGCTGGCGCGAGCTGGCGGTGCAGTGGGACGTGGATCGGCCCCAGGACCTGCAAAGGCTGGCGGCTACGGGCCTGTGGGAGACCTAGTAAAGGGGGAAAAGGGGTCGGAGTCATTTTTTCCGGAAAAAATGACTCCGACCCCTTTTTCCGTCACTCCTGCTTCATGAGCTGATGAAACAGGCTCGACTCGCGCTTGTAGAAGCCCTCGGTATGGAACGTCTCGGGAAGGTTGAGCAGGGTGTAATCCAGGTGATGGCCGAGTTCGTGCAGGACCGTCCTCAGGAAGGACTTGAAGGCCACCACCTTGCGCTGTTGCGCGGTGCGCATCCATACGGTGATCTTGGCCGGCATGCGCTCTTCCTCGGGATTGTAAAGCCCATGCAGCTCTCCCCAGTTGCCGTGAGGCCTGGCGGCCAGGACCTTCATTCGAACCGGGGGGACCTTCAGGGCCCGGGTGATGCCGTTGACCAGTTCCTGGCACACCGCCTCGGTCCGGGCGCGGTGCTCGCCCTTCAACGCCCCCTCCAGCTGAGTGATCAGGGGGCGAAGGCGCTGCGCCTCGGGAAGGGGGATCGCCGTCACCTTGTCGCTTTCCCGATAGACGCGCTTTTGCCTGGCATTGAGCCGATTGTAATATGCGAAGACCATTCAGACCGTTCCCCCGAACAAGTGGAAAAGGGGTCGGAGTCATCTTTTGTCCGAAAAAATGATTCCGACCCCTTTTTCCGCCTTTGGAGCTAATATTTTACAGGGAATCGACGCCGGGGGAGGGGCTTCGGTTTGGAATTTTCGATGATCCGCCGGGCGGGATCAATCTTCCACGACCGCAATATGCCTGGGCGATGGGCCGTGGCGGGCGGCGTCCACCTGGGCCGGCTCCGCCAGGTAGTAGCGGTTTTTCACCCGCAGGGCCCCGTCGAGCTCATAGACCAGCGGGATGCCCGTGGGGATGTTCAGGTCCGTGACGTCCTCGTCGGATATGCCGTCGAGCTCCTTGATCAGGGCCCGCAGGCTGTTACCGTGGGCCACGATGAGGGGGGTCTCGCTGCGGTGCAGACAAGGCACGATCAGCTGCCCCCAGCACGCCATCACCCGCTGCAGGGTATCTTCCAGGGACTCGGTGGCCGGAAGCTGACCGGACTCGAGCGCCTTGTAGCGTGGATCGAAGCGCGGGTGGCGCGGGTCATCCAATCCCAGGGCCGGGGGGCGGACGGCATAGCCCCGCCGCCATTGATGGACCTGCTCGGGGCCGTATTGCTCCTGGGTCTCCGTTTTATCAAGCCCCTGCAGGGCCCCGTAGTGGCGTTCATTGAGGCGCCAATCCTTGGTCACCGGGATCCAGTACAGATCCATTTCCTCTTCTACGAGCCACATGGTGCGCACCGCGCGTTTCAGGACCGAGGTGAAGACACGGTCAAAGTGAAAACCGTGATTCTTCAAGCCCCGACCCGCCTCGCGGGCTTCCCGTTCCCCCTGGGGGGACAGATCCACATCCGTCCAGCCCGTAAACCTGTTCTCCAGATTCCAGGTGCTCTGACCATGGCGCAACAACACAACTTCGATCATGGTAACTACCTCCGGGCCCGCTAAGGGCTCTCGGCTGTCCTGTCGTTTCCCGTGTTCGTCAACCCCCTGGATTATTCTGATTCTTGGCGCGGCGTTCGGTTTGACCGCCGCGGTATGGATAGTGTTAACAGGCCCTAGGTGGACGAAAGGCGCGTCTGCTCACAGCGGCCGCTGTCGAACAGCGTCAGCTCCCACTGGTCCTGCCCCACCGCATGGCGCAGGATATAGATCTCCTGGTCCATCCCCCGCAGCTTGAAGTAATGCTCCCCGGGCGAGAGCCACCGGTCGATGACGTCGACCAGCTCAATCCGGCGCTTGCCGATAAAGAGGCACTGGGGCGTCTCTTCGCCTCGATAGCCCGCATAGCATTGGACACGTATATGCATCGCATTGCTCCCTTCGGCCGCCCGGCGGCATGCTCACAGACTGTTCCTAAAGATATACCTCTCTGAGCCTTATCGCCATCTCCCCGTTGATCTTCAGCCCTGCCGGGCGCACGCCAGGGCCGCCCCGGCGCCGCTACCCCGAGGCCCGGTCAATGGACACCTTGCACCACATAACAATCAATGGCTTAGAATTCATACGCGGTGGGGGCCGGCGCCTGCCCGAGCAAACCGGGTGTTGCGCGGGAACCGGATTTCGACGCCGGGCTTGCGGGCCTATCCGTCCAGCCCCGACAGCAAAATGGCCCCGGCGCGCTCGATGGCCTCCGGCGTCCCGTACAGCACCACCACATCCCCCTCCTGGAGCTGGGTATCGGCCCTGGGGTGCAGCCCCCGTTTGCCGTCCCGCCTGACGGCGGTCACGGTCACTTCGAACTCATCGAGCGTCAGGTCCTGGAGTTGCTTGCCCACTGCATGGGAGGTCTCGGTCAGGGTCACCGTACGCAGCCCCTCGCGGGAGCTGTCGGGGTCTTCGATGTCATACCCCTCCTGGCCGCGGAAGAACTCCCGCAGGAAGCGATAGCGGCCGTTGCGCACCGATTGAATCTGGCGCACGATGCGGTTGACGGGGATATCCAGCAGGTAGAGCAGGTGAAACGACCATCATCAGGGTGGCCTCGAAGGTCTCCGGGATGACCTCCGTGGCCCCCGCCCCCTGGAGGCGCTCCAGATCGCCGTCGTCGGCGGTGCGCACCAGGATCGGCAGTTCCGGGTACAGTTTTCGCACCTGCTCGAGGATCTTCATGGTGGCCGGCGTGTCGTCGAAGCTGATCACCAGGACCCGTGCCCGCTGCAGGCCCGCCGCCGCCAGCAGATCCAGGTGGGTGGAATCGCCGTAAAAGACCCGTTGGCCGGCGGCACTCGCCTCCTGGACCCGGATGGGGTCCAGGTCCAGGGCGATATACTTGAAGCCCGCGCGCTCCACGAACTTGGAGATGTTCTGCCCGATGCGCCCGTAGCCGCAGATGAGCACGTGTTGATCGAGGCGCTGGGCACCCGCCTCGATTTGGTGCATGACCTCCACCCGGCCTCCCCCGTAGTGCTTGGCGAACAGGTGCTTGGCGAACCAGCCGTTGTAACGGATCAGGACCGGGGTGAGCGCCATACTGATGACAATCGCGGCCAGGACCATTTGCGCCGCCGACGGGCTCAACAACTGGTCTTTGAGGGCCAGGGCGATCAAGGCAAACCCGAACTCCCCCCCCTGGGACAACACCACGCCGGTGCGCACGGCCACGCCCTTTTCCGCTCCGGCCCGCATGCTCAGGCCCATGATCAGGAGCGTCTTGGAGACCATCATGGCCAGGACGATGAGCAGCACCCAGTGAATGATATGAGGCAGGGTGTGTATATCGAGGAGCATCCCCACCGTGATAAAGAACAGCCCCAGAAGCACGTCCCGGAACGGACGTATATCCGCGTCGATCTGGTGACGGAAGGCGGTCTCCCCCAGCATCATCCCGGCGAGGAAGGCACCGAGTTCCAGGGACAGGCCGAACAGGTGGGTGAGCCACGCCGCCGACAGGGCCACCAGCAGCACGGTCAGGGTGAACAGCTCCGCGGAGTGAAACGAGACGATGGCCTGAAACAGGGGCCGCAGCAGCCAGTGGCCGAACGCCAGCATGGCGAGCAGCACCACCAGGCCCTTGGCCAGGGAGAACGAGACCTCCACGGGGATGGACCCGCTGCCCGCCAGGGCGGGGATAATGATCAGGAAGGGGACTACGGCGATGTCCTGAAAGAGCAGGATACCCACCGACAGCCGGCCGTGACGGGAATTGAGCTCGAGCTGCTCGCGAAGCTGCTTGATCACCACCGCGGTGGAGGACATGGCGATCGACACCCCCGATGATCACCGCCGCCTTGGGGGGCAGCCCCACCAGCCACGCTACCCCCCCGCCGAGCAGGGTCGTCGCCAGGACCTGGGCACCGCCCACCCGCAGGACCTCGTTCTTCATGGCCATCAGCTGGGGCAGGGAAAATTCCAGCCCTACGGTGAACAGCAGGAACACGATGCCGAGCTCGGCCAGGGCGCGGGTATCGCCCGAGTCGCCCATCCAGTCCAGGCCGTGGGGGCCGACCACCACCCCCACCAGCAGATAGGCCAGAATCGGGGGCAGATTGAGCCGGCGGAAGGCCACCACCGTCAGGACGGCCACCGCCAGCAGCACCACTACCTCTTGCAGAATCGCCTGATCCATTCGCCCCTGTCCGACCTCGCCCCCGCCGCCAGACGGCGGGATCTCAATTCATATTACGGCAAACCCCGTGGGTCATTATGTGACCTTTACACAATACCATGACTGCACCGTGACCAGGCGCGGCCCGTCTTATGAATCGGCAACTGATGAGGACCCGCCAGGCGGCACACGGACCGGGCGCCGTTTCGCCCCGCGGGGAGGCGACATATCAATACTTCATGGTCATCTGGGGAAAGAGCAGGTCGATGAAGCGCTCGGCGGTGGGTTGCGGCTCGTGGTTCGCCAGCCCGGGGCGCTCGTTGGCCTCGATGGCCACATAGTAGGGTTGCTCCACGTCCGGGACGATGAAGTCAAGGCCCACCACGGGGATCTGAATGGCGCGGGCCGCCTCCACGGCGGCCTCCGCCAGGGTGGGATGAAGCCGCGCCGTGACATCGTGGATAGTCCCGCCGGCGTGCAGGTTCGGGGTCCGGCGCACGGTCAACTCCTGCCCCTCGGGCAGCACCTCATCGAGCTCGTGACCGGCCGCGTGGATACAGCGCTTGGTCTCCTCGTCGATGGGGATGTGGCTCTCGCCGCCCGTGGCCGCGGCCCGGCGCCGGCTCTGCTTCTTGATCAATTGGCGAATGCTGTGGTGGCCGGTGCCGATGACCCGCGGCGGGCGGCGCACGGCGGCCGCCACGACCGCGTCGTTGATCACGATGATGCGCAGGTCCTCGCCCTTGACGTACTGCTCAAGCATGACGTCCTCGCATACCTTGCGGGCCTTTTGAACGGCGCTTTTCAGTTCCGCCGCGTCACTGACGTCGATGCTGATCCCCACGCCCTGCTCGCCGCGGGCGGGCTTGACCACCAGGTGCCGGTGCTTCTCCAGGAACGCAAGGTTGTCCTGCTCCGCGCCCGCCTGCTGCTGCGCCGGGATATTGATCCCGGACTTGGCCAGCACGCGCAGGGTCATTTGCTTGTCGTCGCAGATGCTCATGGCCACGGCGGTGGTCAGCTCCGAGAGCGACTCGCGGCAGATGATGGTGCGCCCGCCGAATGACAGGGCGAAATAGTTCTTGTCCTCGTCCAGGACCTCCACGGCGATCCCCCGCCGGCGCGCCTCGTTGACGATGATGGCGGCATAGGGATTGAGCTTCTCCTCCAGGGGGGTGGCGATGAACAGGGGCTCATTGATGGGGTTTTTGTGCTTCAAGGTGAAGACGGGCACCCGCACGAACCCGAGCTTTTCGTAGAGGCCGATCGCCTGGGTGTTGTCATGCATCACGGACAAGTCCATGTAGGAGCGCCCGCGCGCCATGTAGTGCTCGATCATAAAGCGCACCAGCGCCTCCCCCACCCCGAGCTGGGGGGCCTGAGGGTCCACCGCCAGACACCACAGACTGGCGCCGTGCTCCGGATCGCCGAACGCCTCCACGTGATCGACACCCATGGCGGTGCCGATGACGCTGCCGTGCTCGTCCTCGGCCACCGCATAGGTCAGCAGGCGCGAGTCCCGGTGCTCCCAGAGGAATGCCGGCTTGACGGTGACCATATGGCGGCCGGCGTAGATATTGTTGATGCTCTTGGCGTCCTTCTTGGTCAGCATCTTGCGCACCACGAATCCCTTGGGTGCGCTGGGGGTGGTCTGATAGCGCTCCAGCCACAGGCGGAAGGTATGGGACGGGTCGAGGAACAGCTCCTGGGGGGCCATGGAGATGACCACGTGGGGATCGCGCAGGTACATGGCGATGTCCCGGCGCCCCGGCGCTTCCTGGCACAAGGTCCGTGCCAACGCCTTGTTGTCGGAAAAGGTATGGGCGAAGATCAGCCGCCCCCAGCCCACGTCGATGACCACGTCCGAGGCCGGCTTCCCCGCCGCCGGGCCGTTGGGTGACTGCCAACCCTTCAGGGAAGGCGACTGGCGGCGGTCAAAGCGGTGTCGTTTCATCATCCGTACTGTCTATCGCAAGCAACAGTTATAAAAGAGCCGGGGTCCCCGCCGGCGCCGCCACGGGCCTCACAGCCCGTGGATCTGAAGCCACAGCTCCAGCAGGGCCACCTGCCAGAGCTTCGACCCCCGCAGGGGCGTCAGGTGCGCGCCCGGGTCCTTCAGTAATTCGTTGACGTAGTCTTCGCGGAACAGGCGCCGTTCCCGTGCCGCCCGGCTGTGCAGCGCCTCCTGCACGAACTCGAGGAACTTGCCCTCGATGTATTTTAACGCGGGAACGGGAAAATAGCCCTTGGGCCGGTCAATCACCTCGGCCGGTATCACCTCGCGGGCCACCTCTTTGAGGATATACTTGCCGCCTCCGCCCACCTTGAGGTGACTGGGGATGCGCCCGGCCAGCTCGACGAGCTCATGATCCAGGAACGGCACCCTGGCCTCCAGGCCCCAGGACATGGTCATGTTGTCGACCCGTTTGACCGGGTCGTCCACCAGCATGACCGTGGTATCCAGGCGCAGCGCCCGGCCCGCGGCATCGCTCGCGCCGGGGCGCTTGAACTCCTCGGCGACGAACCGCCCGCTGTAATCCTCGGCGGCGAAGCGCGGGTCCACGGCCCGGCAATACTCATCATGATCCCGGTCGAAAAACTCCCTGGCATAATCGGCGGCGGGGTCAGTGCTGTCCAGCAGCGGCGGGTACCAGTGATAGCCCCCGAACACCTCGTCGGCGCCCTGACCGGACTGCACCACCTTGATATGCTTGGAGACCGCCCGCGACAGGAGGTAAAAGCCGATATTGTCGTGGCTGACCATGGGCTCGGACATGGCGTGGATACAGGCGGGCAGCTCGTTCAGGGTGGATTCGGAATCGATGAGGATCTTGTGGTGCTCCGTGCCGAAGCGCTCGGCGACGATGTCGGAATACTCGAACTCGTCGCCCTGCTCGCCGCCCACCCCTTCGAAGCCGATGGAGAAGGTCTTGAGCCCGGTCTGACCCAGGCGGCTGAGCATGCCCACGATAAGGCTCGAGTCCACACCGCCCGACAGCAGCACGCCCACGGGGACATCGGCGACCATGCGTCGCTCCACGGCCTTGTACAGGGCGTCGCTCAGCAGGGCCTTCCAGTCGGACTCGCTGCGCCGCAGGTCCTCCGCGCCGGGCTCCATGTGCAGCTCCCAGTAGCGACGCTCGCGCCGGCGCCCCTCGGCGTCAATGGTCATGAGGGTCGCCGGCGGCAGCTTGCGCACCCCTTGCAGGATCGTGCGGGGGGCGGGCACCACCGAGTGGAAGGTCATGTAGTGATGCAGGGCCACCGGATCGATGTCGGTGTTGACACCGCGGGCCTTGACGAGCGCCGGCAAGGTGGAGGCGAAGCGCAGGCCCTTGGAGATCTCGGCGTAGTAGAGCGGCTTGATGCCCAAGCGGTCGCGCCCCAACACCAGCACGCCGCTGTCGCGCTCCCACACCGCAAAGGCGAACATCCCGGACAGGCGGTCGACGAACGACTCGCCCCAGGCATGATAGGCCTTGAGCATCACCTCGGTATCGCTGTCGGAGAAGAAGCGATACCCTTGCCCGATCAGCTCCTTGCGCAGCTCCCGGTAGTTATAGAGCATGCCGTTGAAGACCATGGCCAGCCCCAGCTCGCTGTCGACCATGGGCTGCTGGCCGTGCTCGGACAGGTCAACGATCTTGAGGCGGCGGTGCCCCAGGGCAATGCGGCCCTGGGCGAACAGGCCGGAGCCGTCCGGCCCGCGCGGGGCCAGCTCGTCGCGCATGGCCTTCACCGCATCAACCGACGCCTGTCTGCCCTCGAAACGTACCTCACCGGCAATGCCACACATACTTAAGTCCTCATAGGGCGGATCCCGCCAATCTGCTTTGGATGATAGGGGTAAATCTGTACGCTGTCCGTATTATAGGGTAAGGTGTGGGCCTGTCTGCCATCTATCCACAGACAACGGGACACGGCACGTTGGACCGCCGGCGAAGAAGCGACTGTTACAGTGGCGTCAATAAAATCTGCGATTACTTTAGCGTTTGCCGACACTGCGGCGCTGACTGATGATTCTAACAATTTCTTATGACGATCCCAATGTCTGCTAGAATCACCGCGCGGATCCCCTCGACCATCCAAGCAATAAAGCCGGGCTTGTGACCATGAAGCCGTTACCCGTCGATCAAAAATACGTCCTGGACCTGCTCGTCGAGCTGTTGCGCACGCCCAGCCCCTCCGGCTATACGGACCGGGTCGTGCACACCGCCTGTGACGAGCTCGAGCGGCTCAAGATCCCTTACGAGCTGACCCGCCGGGGCGCCATCCGCGCCACGCTCAAGGGTGAGGTCGAGAGCCCGGACCGGGCGATCGTGGCCCATCTCGACACATTGGGCGCCATGGTCAAGTCCCTCAAGCCCAACGGCCGCCTGGAGGTGGTCCCCGTGGGACACTGGAACGCCCGCTTCGCCGAGTGGTGCCGCGTCACCATCTTCACCGATGTGAGGCCCATTCGCGGCACGATTCTGCCCCTCAAGGCCTCTGGGCATACCTTTGCGGACGAGATCGACACCCAGCCGTCGCGCTGGGACAATCTGGAGGTGCGCATCGACGAAGACTGCGCCAACAGCGAAGACCTCATGCAGTTGGGCTTCCATGTGGGCGACTACCTGGCCATCGACCCCAACACCGAGATCAGCGAGAACGGGTACATCAACTCCCGCCACCTGGACGACAAGGCCGGGGCGGCGGTCCTGTTCGGCACCGCCAAGGCCATCATGGACGCGGGGTTGACGCTCCCCGTGGACTGCCACCTGCTGTTCACCATCTCCGAGGAGGTGGGCTCCGGCGCCTCCGCGGTGCTCCAAGGCGATGTGGCGGAGATGGTGACCATCGACAACGGCGCCACCGCCCCGGGTCAGAACTCCAGCGAACACGGAGTGACCATCGCCATGGCGGACTCCTCGGGCCCGTTCGATTGGCACCTGGTGCACTACATGATCCAGATATGCAAGGAATTCAACATACCGCATCAGCGGGACATCTTCCGCCACTACCGGTCGGACAGCGCCTCCGCCCTCGCCGCGGGCAATGACCTGCGCACCGCCCTGGTCTGTTTCGGCATCGATGCCTCCCACGGCTATGAGCGCATTCACTGGCACTCCCTGCAGTCCCTGATCGAGCTGCTGACCACCTACCTGCAGAGCCAGCCCATGTACCGGCGTGACCGCTTCGAGATGGGCCCGAGACCCGGCTTCCCCACCATGCCCTGACCGGCTGACCGCCCCCGCCCGCGCGGGGCGCCGTCGCTTCACAAAAATGTCATATGCCTGTGGTGCAATAGCGAACGTTGCAGGTTCGCTATCAACACCCACATGAGGACCAGACGATGGATGACATGAACTCGACAGACTGGTGGCGCTGGAAGATGTACCGGCTCATCTGCGATTACCTCTACAATCCCACCGACATCAATGAGGCAAGCCTGAAGGCGACCCTGAGGGATTACCGGCGGTTCCGCAAGAATCAGAGCACGCGCTGCGGCGATGAGCACGAGCAGTTAATGGACTATATCTGACCCCCGCCCGCCTTGCTCCTGCGGCAACGGCTCCCGTTGCGCCCCCCTCCCCGGCGCGGCACAGTGCGTCCCTCCCTTTCCCGTCCCCCCTGATACCACCTGCGCCCGGCACGCCGGGGCGCGGGGCATGACAAGGACAGTCCCTATGGGGCACACTAGCCAAAGAGCCGTCCGGCCCTTCGTTATTCGCCTTGGGGACGATGAATCACACATACGCAACACCCGCGCTGGTGGCGGGGACCTATCTGCTGTTGTTCGCCCTTGAACGCCTCGTCCCTTTGCGCCGGCTCAAACACGGCATATTGCGCCGCCTCCCGGTCAACGCCGCCCTGTCCGCCCTCGCCGTGGCGACCGCCGCGGTCACCGTGGGCCCCGTCGCGTCCTTTGCCCTGGACCTTACCGGGCGGGCCCATTGGGGGCTCCTGCACCTGATATCCCTCCCCGAAGGCGCCCGGCTGTGCCTCGGCTTCGCGCTCATGGACCTGAGCTTTTACTACTGGCACCGGGCCAACCACCGCATTCCCTTTTTGTGGCGCTTTCACAATGTCCATCACATCGACCCCGACCTGGATGTAACCACCGCCCTGCGCTTTCATTTCGGCGAGGTGGCGCTCTCGTCCCTGTTCCGGGTGGTGCAGATCTCGGTAATCGGCCTGCCCGTGTGGATGTTCCTGCTCTATGAGGCATGCTTTCAGATCAACACCGTCTTTCAGCACAGCAATATCCGCCTCCCCCTGGCCGTCGAGCGCCGGCTGAACATGCTCATCGTCACACCCCGCATGCACGGCGTACACCACTCCCAGGTGTATAACGAGACCAACTCCAATTACTCGGTCATATTTCCCTGGTGGGACCGGCTGCACGGGACCCTGAGGCTGAACGTCCCCCAGTCCCGGATCCGGATCGGCATCGCGGCCTATTCCCAGGCGGGCGACAATACCCTGGGGCGGGCGCTGGCGCTGCCGTTCACCGCCCAGCGGCTCTATTGGCGCACGCCGGAGGGGCTGCCGGTGGAGGAACGCACGGCACCCTTGCCGGGCCCGTTGGGGCGGATGGCGGAGTAGCCCGCAAAAAGGCAATTTCTCTGTCCCTTCTACCCCTTGGGGGATTTATGCCCTTTAGGGTAGAAGCAGGGATGAGGGGGCCAGGGAGCCTGCTGCTGTCGGTGCATTTCTCCCCCTCACCCCAACCCTCTCCCCCTCCGGGGGAGAGGGAGAAGAAAAAAGCAATCTCCTTGTCCCTTCTCCCCCTTTGGGGAATTACGCCCTTTAGGGTAGAAGCAGGGGTGAGGGGGGGGGATGTGGGGGAGGGTCGGTCAGCTCACCGGCTTCGCTGTTCATCTCCCTCCTTTCTCCAAAAGGGGAAAGGAGCCGGGACCATGAGAAGGTGCGATGATGTTTGATAGAGCGCCTACGCCCGGTGCTCCAGATCCAGCTTCAGTGACAGGAACTCCATCAGATCCCGCAGGGAGACGAGCCCCACCAGCTTGTCGCCGTCCACCACCATGAGGCGGCTCTGCCCCTTGCCGCGCATCAGCTTCCAGGCCTTCACGGCGTCCGTACCGGGCGAGACGGTGTTGTCCGCCGAACACACGGACATCACCTCGTGCACCTGCCGGCGGTCCCACTCATCCCGGGACACGGATTTGACCTGCTCGGTATCGATACAGCCCATCAGCCGCTCCCCGTCCACCACGGGGAACATCTTGTAGTGGTACTTGTAGATATAGTCCTCCACCAGCTCGTGCACGGTGATCGAGGGGGGCGCGGTCACCACCAGGGTCTTCATGAAGCGGCTCACCGGCGCCCCCTTCAGGACCTCGATGACGAGCAGCTGCTGATAGGACATCCCCGCGGCGGCGCGCAGGAAAAGGCCGATCAGCGCCCACCACAGCCCGGCGATGATGTTGCCGGAGATAAACGCCAGCACGCCCAGTATCACCAGGGCGAAGCCGAAGCCCGACCCGATGTTGGAGGCAATGCGCGTCGCCCAGCGAAAGTCCCCCCGCCACCCCCACAACACGGCCCGCAGGATGCGCCCCCCGTCCAGGGGAAAGGCCGGCACGAGATTGAACACGGCGAGGATGAAGTTGATATAGGCCAGATAGGCGGTGACCCCTTCGACGGTCACGGGCCAATGGGCGCTCACGGCGAGGCGGTTCACGCCCACGAGCGCGGCGGCGAGCACAAAGCTCGACAGGGGACCGGCCGCCGCCATCAGGAACTCCGCCTTGGCGGTGGGGGGCTCTTCGTCCATCTCGGCGACACCGCCGAAGATAAACAGGGTGATCCCCTTGATGGGAAAGCCGAAGTGGCGGGCCACCAGGGAATGGGACAGCTCGTGAAAGACGATGGAGAACAACAGCACGATGACACCGGCCACGCCCATCATCCAGTAGGTCAGCGGCGTCAACCCCCGGTACAGCGGCGGGAACACCCGTTCGGCAAGGGTCCACGACACCAGCAGCGCGAGAAACAGCCAGGTCAAATCGATCTTGACCTGAAAGCCGAACAACCGAAACAGGGTGATGCTCTTTGTAAACATGCCTTACCTCCGTGCCGGCCCAGCCCGCATCCGCCGCCGCTCGACCGCGGCCTCGCGACACGCTGCAAACGGCTGCCACGACTATGTCACCGCCCGACCGTATGTGCTATCTTGCCCGGCAAACGAGGCGCCCGGGCGCCAACGAGCAGACGCATCGAGGCCGGGCCATGCCTGATCTTACCCGTGCCCGGTGGAATTGGAAATACGAGAGCCTTCGACGTGCCAGATTCAATGACGCGCCGGCCCTGCGGCGGGAATCGCTGCGGGCGTGCCGCCGGGACCCCGCATGGGCTTGCTGGGTAAGACGACACAACCCCGGGGGCTCGTGTCCTGGGCGCTGTACGACTGGGCCAACAGCGCCTTCTCGGCCATCATATCAACATTCGTCTTCGCGGCCTATTTCACCCGTCACGTCGCGTCCAATGAGATCGAGGGCACCGCCCAATGGGGATACACCATCGGTCTGGCGGGGCTTGTCATCGCGGTGGCGGGCCCCGTCCTGGGCGCCATCGCCGACCAGACCGGGGGGCGCAAGCCGTGGATTGCGCGCGTTCACCCTGGTGTGCGTTATCCCCACCGGCCTGATGTGGTACGTCAGGCCGGCGCCGGACTATGTCGGCATGGCGCTCGTCCTGGTGGGGATCGCCACCGTCGGCGTGGAGATCGCCTCGATCTTTTACAACGCGATGCTGCCCGATCTGGCGCGCGCGCAAACCATCGGGCGCTGGTCCGGCTGGGGATGGGGCCTGGGTTACGCGGGGGGCGTGGCGAGCCTGGTCATCGCCTTGTTCGTCTTCATAAAGGGCAACAACGTATTCAACCTCGATCACTCCACAGCCGAGCAGGTACGCGCCACCTTCGTGCTGGTCGCCGTGTGGTATGCCTTGTTCGCCCTGCCCTTGTTCATCACCTGCCCGGACACGGCGCGCACGGGCAAAGGCATGACGCGCGCCGTCGGCGACGGCCTTCGCCAACTCGCCGACACCATCCGCCATGCGCGCCGACACAAGCCCATCATCCGCTTTCTGATCGCGCGCATATTCTTCATCGACGGCCTGGCGACGCTGTTCACGTTCGGCGGCGTGTACGCCGCCGGCACGTTCGACATGTCCGAACAGCAGGTCCTGACCTTCGGCCTCGCCCTCAATATCACGGCGGGCATCGGCGCCGCCGGCTTCGCCTGGGTCGACGACTGGCTCGGCAGCAAGACCACCATTGAACTGTCCCTGGTGGGGCTGATCATCGTCGGCGGCGCCACCCTTCTGGTGGCGTCACAAACCGCCTTTTGGGGGCTCGGGCTCGCGCTGGGCATCTTCGTCGGCCCCGTGCAATCGGCCAGCCGCGCGTATCTGGCGCGGACCGCACCCGTGGAGCTTCGCACCCAGATGTTCGGCCTGCTCGCCCTGTCGGGCAAGGCGACGGCATTTGTCGGCCCGATACTGGTGGGAGCCGTCACCGATGCCAGCGGCAGCCAGCGCGTGGGCATGGGCGTCATCATTGCTTTGTTCATGGCCGGTTTGGCGGTCATGCTGACCGTTCCCGCGGCACCGCAGGCACCGGCGCATTCGTCCGGCGACAACGCGCGGTAAGGCAAGGGGGAGGAGGCAATCGATCACAAGGAAGTGCGGTCTTCGACACGACGTAATCGCTCGAGACCGATTCAAAAACAGAACGCGTATTATATCACAAACACGACACCATTACCCGCGCAGGCCGCTCGAAAAATGAGGCCGGCACCGCCGCCTGTTGACATTCTCACTGCAAACACTTAAACAAATTCATAACGACATCAAAGTCACGGTTGCAATGGATGATAATGGTGTATTATGAAAACCGGTGGCCGCGCGAGCGCTAAAGAGCGGCAATTATTTGAACCTCACGAGGCGAACGTCAGCCCTCTGCAATCATGGGCTTTCCTGCGGGCGGAAGATTTAATCCTTTGGAAATATTGCCTTAGACGCCCAAGATGTGAGATTGTCAATCAAGCGCACCAAGCGGGCCCGAAAATTGCTAGTCATTATTGACAGGCACGCACGCTGAGGGGCTGGAGGAAGGGCGGTGCCGGGCCGCTATTTAAGGGACGGCTAAGCCATAGCAATTAGAATGTTGTCAGGTGGAGCACAAGAAAAACAATCGGGAGTATTTGCTATGAGTCAAATGTGAGCGAAGACATGCGAGTTATTACTCAGGAGGCCGGTTATGACAGAAAGTACGTCCACCTTTGCTGAATTGATCGAAAAGGATCGAGCCCACCAAGAAGTCCTGCAGTGGCGGGGAACGTTTTTAGAGTACCTCGAGGTCGTCAAGGCCGATACCTCCATCCCCAAGCTCGCCCACTCAAGAATCTACGATGTCGTCGTCAAAGACGGCACTTCCCAACTGCTGGACACCGACGATTCGCGGATCACCCGTCTGTTCGGCGACGAGTCCATCAAGACCTACTCGTTCTTCAACAAGGAATTCTTCGGCATCGAGCGCACGCTTGCGCACATCGTACGCTACTTCTATTCGGCCTCCATGCACGGCGAGGAAAGCCGCCAGGTCCTGTACCTCATGGGACCGGTGGGGGCCGGCAAGAGCTCGCTGATCGAGCGCCTGCAGCGCGGCCTGGAGCAAAGCCCGCCGGTCTATGCCATCGAGGGCTGCCCCATGGCGGAAGAGCCCCTGCACCTGATCCCCAAGCACCTGCGCGACGAGTTCCAGAAGATGCTCGACGTCCACATCGAGGGCGAGCTGTGCCCGGTGTGCCGGCACCGGCTCAAAGAGGAGTTCGGCGGGCGCTACGAAGAGGTGCCCGGTAGTGCGGGTGCCGTTCTCCCGCCACGAGCGCCGCGGCATCGGCGTGGTGCCGCCGGTTGACCCCAACAACCAGGACACCTCGGTGCTCATCGGCTCGGTGGACATCTCCAAGCTGGACACCTACTCCGAGGGCGACCCGCGCGCCCTGGACCTGAACGGCGCGTTCAACGTGGCCAACCGCGGCATGACCGAGTTCATCGAGGTCTTCAAGAACGAGCCCGAGTACCTGCACACCATGATCACCGCGACCCAGGAGAAGTTCATCCCGGCGCCGGGCCGCCACGGCACGGTCTACGTGGACACCTGCATCGTCGCCCACTCCAACGAGGCCGAGTGGCAGAGGTTCAAGGGCGACCCCACCAACGAGGCGATCCTGGACCGCATCGTGGTCATCAAGGTTCCCTACAACCTGCGCCTCGACGAAGAGATCAAGATCTACCAGAAGCTCCTGGACAAGTCGGACTTCCAGGCCCACATCGCGCCGCGCACCCTGGAGATCGCGGCCATGTTCGCCATCCTGACGCGCCTGGAGCCCAGCAACAAGTACGACCTGATGACCAAGCTGCACCTGTACAACGGCGAGGAGGTGGTGGAAAAGGGCAAGACCGTCAAGATCAACGTGCAGGGAGCTCCAGGAAGAGGCCCGGCGCGAGGGCATGTTCGGGATCTCGCCGCGCTTCATCATGAAGGCGATCGACAACGCCTTGACGGAAAACCCCGAGGGGATCAATCCGATCAATGTCCGCGAGGCCTTCATCAACATGGTCAAGGCGGCGGACATCCCGGACGACACCCGCAAGCAGTACCTCGAGTTCCTGCAGGACACTCTGCACAAGGCCTACCTGGAGATGCTCGAGAAGGATATCACCAAGGCCTTCGTCTACTCCTTCGAGGAGCAGGCCGAGGCCCTGTTCCAGAACTACCTGGACCACGCCGAGGCCTATGTCAACAAGACCCGGGTCAAGGACCGCAACACCGGCGAGGAGCTGCAGCCCGACGAGGGCTTCCTGAAGTCCGTCGAGGAGCAGATCGCCATCGTCGGCTCGGCCGCCCAGGGATTCCGCCAGGAGGTCATGGCCTACCTGTGGGCCAAGAGCCGCCGCGGAGAGAAGGTCAGCTACCAGTCCTACGAGCCGCTCATGGAGGCCATCGAGAAGAAGCTCATGAGCTCCGTGCGTGAGATGAGCCGTGTCATCACCAAGGCCCGCACCCGGGACGAGGACCAGATGAAGAAGTACAACGACCTCATCAAGGCCCTGCTCGAACGGGGCTACAACGAAAACTCGGCGGAGGTGGTCCTCAGGTACGCCGCCAACAATCTGTGGAAGGACTAGAGCGCCCGATCGAGCAACAGCCAGACCACAAATCAGCGAGGTGCGTTATCGATGGCAAGCACCGTGTTTCGTCCCTATTCCGAATCGGATGCCCTGCGCTCCGACCGCAGTGCCGGTGACCGCCTGCGTCACCGGCAGAAGGTCCGCGAGGCCATCCGCGAGAATATCGCAGACATCGTGGCCGAGGAGTCGATCATCGGCAAGAGCCGCGACCGATCATCAAGGTCCCCATCCGGGGCATCCGCGAATACCGCTTCATCTATGGTGAGAACACCCCCGGCGTAGGCTCGGGCAACGGCGACACCCAGCCGGGCCAGGTGGTCGGCGAGGCCGGCGACGAGGGCAACGCCCCCGGCCAGGCGGGCGATCAGCCGGGCACGGACTACTACGAGACCGAGATCACCATGGAAGAGCTGGTGGACATCATGTTCGAGGATCTGGAACTGCCCGCCCTGGAACAGAAGAAGCTGCGCGAGATCCCCGTCGAGTCCGCCCACAAACGCAAGGGCTTCCGCCGGGTCGGCATCCGCGCCCATCTGGACAAGAGGCGCACCGCCATCGCCCGAATCAAGCGCAAGATCGCCACGCGCACCGGCGAGGGTGCCGAAGGACGCGGAGGGCGAGCGCAGCCGCGGCGCTTCCCGTTTCACCGGGACGACCTGCAGTACCGCCGCCTGGTGCGCGACATCCGCCCCCAGTCCAACGGCGTGGTGATCTGCATCATGGACACCTCCGGCTCCATGGACACCATGAAGAAATACCTGGCGCGCAGCTTCTTCTTTCTCCTGTACCAGTTCGTGCGCACCCGCTACAACCAGGTGGATGTGGTATTCGTCGCCCACGACACCCGCGCCCACGAGGTCAGCGAAGAGGAGTTCTTCAGCAAGGGCGAGTCCGGCGGCACCATGATCTCCTCGGGCTACCACAAGGCCCTGGAGATCATCCAGGAGCGCTACCACCCCTCCCTGTGGAACATCTACGCCTTCCACTGCTCGGACGGCGACAACTGGCCCCATGACAACCGTGCCGCCCTCAAGGCCGCCGAGGAGCTGTGCACCATCTGCAACCTGTTCGGCTACGGCGAGATCAAGCCCCTCAATTCGGGCATCTACGGGGACTCCCTGCTGGAACTGTTCAACGAGCTCAGCGCCCCCAACTTCCACGCCCTGCTCATCGAGAACAAAGAGGACATCTGGCCGAGCTTCAAGCGCTTCCTCTCCCGGGAGCGCGTCCCCGAGACCGCAGAAGCGAGCACTTGAATCATCATGTCAGACAAGAGCTGGACCGTTAAGGACCTGGAGTACTGGGACGCGAAGATCCGCGACAAGGTCGAGGAGTACGGCCTGTCCTGCTTCACCCAGGAATTCGAGGTGTGCGATCACGAACAGATGCTGGGCTACATGGCCTACCACGGCATGCCGGGCCACTATCCCCACTGGTCCTACGGCAAGTCGTTCGAGAAGCTCAAGACCATGTACAGCTACGGCGTCTCGGGCCTGCCCTACGAGATGGTCATCAATACCAACCCGTCCCTGGCCTACCTGATGCGCGACAACTCCCTGTGCCTGCAGGTACTGACCATCGCCCACGTCTACGGCCACAACGACTTCTTCAAGAACAACTTCATGTTCCGGGACACCCACCCGGAGCTGACCATCGCCCACAACAAGCTGCGCGCCGACCGGGTGCGCGGCTACATGGAGGACTCGTCCATCGGCCTGCAGGAGGTGGAACGGGTCCTGGACGCCGCCCACGCCCTGGCCATGCAGTGCCGGCGGCACACCGCCATCCGCAAGCTCTCCCGCGAGGAGCAGCAGGAACGGGCCGTGGAGGACGCCAAACCGCCCTACGACCCCTACGGGCGCATCCACAAGACCCAGCCCCAGGGCGAGGCCGACATCAACCGCCTCCCCCTGGAGCCCGAGGAAGACATCCTGCTGTTCATCGCCGAGAACAACCCCTACATGCCCGAGTGGCAGAAGGACCTGCTGCACATCGTCCACGAAGAGACCCAGTACTTCATCCCCCAGATCGAGACCAAGATCATGAACGAGGGCTGGGCCAGCTACTGGCACCACCGGATCATGAACAGCATCGACCTGCCCGAGGACATGTACATCGAGTTCCTCGTCCACCACAACCAGGTGATCCGCCCCCACCCGGGCAGCCTCAACCCGTATCACCTGGGGTTCAAGGTATGGCACGATATCCTGCGCCGCTTCAGCGACACGCCCCCCGAAGAGGGCCCCGAGGCCGATATCGCCCCGCCCCTGGACGACAGCGGATTGAAAAAGCTGTTCGAGGTACGCGAGACCGACCGGGACGTCTCGTTCCTGCGGCGCTTTCTGACCATGGAGCTGATGCGCGAGCTGGATATCTTCGAGTACCAGCGCGAAGACGACAAGCTGGTGGTCTCGGAGGTCGCCGACGACGAGCACTGGCAGCAGGTGAAGAACACCCTGCTGAAGAGCGTGGGTCTCGGCGGTGTGCCGGTCATCCGGATCACCGACGCCGATTACATGCATAACCGGATCCTTTACCTGAGCCACGAGCACGACGGGCGCGACCTGCAAATGGAATACCTGGAAAAGACCCTGGCCTATGTCCATCAGCTTTGGGGGCGGCAGATCCTGCTGAGCACGCTCATCAACGGCAAGCAAGTCCTGTTCTCCTATGACAGCGACGGCCTGAGCCAATTCAAGAAATAGGGGCCCGCCGGGCGCCTCCCCTGACGGCATAACCGTTCCCGGTGCCACGAATCATGACCACCGTCTTTGACAAGGAGATCGAAGATCAACTGGCGGCCCGTCCGCCCCGCTCCGCCTTGGTCATCGACCCCGTCCCGGACCACGCCCTGTCGGCTTACCAGGCCGAGCACCCCGAGTGCCGGGTCACCCGCCTGGATGAAGGAGACCCGCTGGCGCGCCTGGCGTCCCTGGGGCGCTTCGACGTGGCCGTGGTCGCCAATACCCTGGAACACATGGACAAGGCCGGCGCCGGGCGGCTGATCGCCCGCCTGCGCGACCTCAACGCGCCGCGCCTGTACATCGTGATCCCCATGGGTCCCCGGTGGCCGGGGCTGGCCAGCCACTGGGCGCCGGCCGACATGATCGCCTACGGAATGACACGGGTCGGCGATCACACCCGGGAGGGCAAGCCGCTGCAGCTGTACAAGTTCGATATCGCCGAGTACAAGAAGAATCCCGACTGGCTCAACCCCGATCACTGGGCGAACCCCGAGCTGTGGGACAAGTACCGGTGGTGACTTGAACGAGCCGAGCGCACTGAGGCCTTTCGCCGAGGAGATCTGGGAGGCCGAATACCAGCTGCACACCCTGGGGATGGTGTTCCCGACCCGCATGACGGTGGTGCGCCTGTCCGGAGACCGGCTGTTCATCCACTCGCCCCTGCCCCTGACCGACGGGCTCAAGGCACAGCTGGACGCCCTGGGCCGGGTAAGCTGCGTCATCGCGCCGAACACCTTCCATCACCTGTTCGCCGCCGACTACGCCGCCGACGGGGACGCCCGGCTGTTCATCGCCCCGGGACTGGAGAAAAAGCGCCCGGACCTGCCCTATCACGCCCTCCTCGACGACACGCCGCCCCCCGAGTGGGCGGGCCAGATCGATCAGGTCCGCCTGGCCGGCACGGTGCTGCTCCACGAAGTGGTCTTCTTCCACCGCGCCAGTCGCACCCTCATACTCACCGACCTGGCCGCCAACCTCCGGCGCACGGGCTCATTGCCGGCACGGCTGTACTTCCGTCTCACCGGGACCTACGGTCGGCTGGGACAGAACCGGCTGATCCGGTGGCTGGTGAGGGACCGGGCGGCGGCCCGCCGGTCGGTGGAGCGGATGCTGCAGTGGGACACCCGGCGGGTACTCATGGCCCATGGCGAGCCGATCACCGGGGAGGCCGGACAGGCCTTGAAGACGGTATTCGGCTGGCTGCTAAAGTAAAAAAGGCCCCCCAAAAGGGAGTCAGCACCCTTGTTTGTTAATGCCACTCTTCCGAGCGCAGCAGGCGGCCGCGCAGGTCTTCCTCGCCCAGTCCATTGAACTCGTTCTGGGCGTCCAGGGGGGAATTGGCCTCCATCAGCGTCTGACGGACCTCGCGGCTGTCGCGCCGGGAAAAGATCAGCACCTGGGTACCATAGGACGCCCGGCCGACGGTGACCTCCCACAGCCGGCCCGACTCGTCATGAAACGTGCGCATGGCGCCTCCTGTGTATTCGCGCTGCCGATGCGTCCATTATGACGCGGCCGCCGCCCTGACTCAATGCCGGGTCACCTGCTCGTGCTTATGCTCCTTGTTGATGAGCGATACCAGGTTGACCAATTGCTCGGCGCTCAAATCGATCAGGTCATCCGCGCCGAGGACGCCCACCAGCGCGCCGGCGCCGTCGACCACCGGCAGGCGACGCACGCCGTGGTCGCGCATGCGCTCGATGGCCTCATCCAGGCTCTCGTCCTCGTCGGCGGTGATCAACTTGAAGCTCATCACGTCCTTGATCGCCACGGCATCGAAGCCCACCTCTTCGGCGATCAGCTCGATGACGATGTCCCTGTCCGTCAGGATGCCGATGGGCACGGACCTGCCGTGGCGCTGTTCGACCACCACCACATCACCCACATGAAATTCGCGCATCAACTGCGCCGCGTCGAGGATGGAGCCCTCTTTGTCGACGATCACCACGTCCCGTACACACATTTCACCGACCCGCATTGGCAGTCCCCCTCGCAGACGGAAATGGCACTCAGTGCTACTGAGCGGTATCATTAATGACGAAACCGTGCATGCTTGGAATAAGGTACGACCAACCCTGAACGGCGCCGTTGACGTGGATCAAACAACCCCCCATTCATGACCCTGATAAACTGCACGATTTGAACCAAGAACAAGAAGATGACCGGGTCGACCGCCAACGCACCCCCCATCGCATCAAAAGTCGAGTTTCTCTGTCACGCCGGCGCCTATCCCGAGGGCACCCGCCGGGTGCAGGTTGTGGAGACCCACATGTCGTGGCTGTTCCTGACCGACGCGTGGGCCTACAAGCTGAAAAAGCCGGTCCGCTACGCCTTCCTCGATTTCAGCACCCTGGAGGCACGGCACCGGGATGCCCTGGAGGAGATACGGCTCAACCGCCGGCTGGCGCGGGAGGTCTACCAGGGGACGGTGCCCCTGACCGTCTCCAACGGCCACATGCGGCTCGGCGGCGGCGGGCGGATCATCGACTGGCTGGTCAAAATGCGCCGCCTGCCGGCCCGGCGCATGCTGGACAACCTCATCCGCGAGCACGCCGTGGACATGTCCCTGGTACGCCGGCTGGCCGAGGTCCTGGTCGGGTTCTATCGAGACGCGCCGAAGGCCCCCCTGACCGGCCCGGCGTACCGGGAGCGCTTGATCCATAATGTGCGGGCCAATCTCGACGAGCTCCTGCGCCCCGCCTACCGGTTGGACGCCTCCCTGGTGCGCCAGGTCAGCGATGCCCAGCGCGCCCTGTTGGAGGACGAGCCGCCCCTGTTCGAGGCGCGCGCTCAGCAGGGACGGCTCGTCGAGGGCCACGGTGACCTGCGGCCCGAGCACATCTTCCTGGACACCCACCCGGTGGTGATCGACTGCCTGGAATTCAACCGCGCCTTCCGCGAGCTCGATCCGGTGGACGAGCTGTCCTTCCTTGCCATGGAGTGCGACTGGATGGCGGCCGGCCATGTGGGCGCCGAGGTGCTCGATGTCTATTTTCGCGACAGCGGCGATCCCCGCGACGACCGCCTGATCGCCTTCTACAAGTGCTACCGCGCCTGTCTGCGCACCAAGATCGCCCTGTGGCACACCCGGGACGGGGCGGTCCACGACCACGGCAAATGGCTCAACCGCGCAGCTGAATACCTGGCGCTGGCGCAAACCTATGTCCGCGCCTTTAGAAAACCCGGATCCCCGCCATGATGGAGCACCTGGAAACCGGCCTCATGCTGTTGGGCGTCCTTGCCGCCGTCGGGGCGCTGTCCAAGAAGGCCCGCATCCCCCTGCCCATCCTGCAGGTGACCGCGGGCGCCTTGCTGACCCTCGCCCCCGGCTTCCACCACGTGCGCCTGGACCCCGCCGTGTTCTTCGCCCTGTTCATCCCGCCGCTGCTCTTTTCCGACGGGTGGCTGATCCCCAAACGGGACTTCCTGCGGGTCATACGCCCGGTGTTGCTGCTGGCCCTGGGGCTGGTCGCCCTGACCGTCGTCCTGGTCGGGTATCTGATCCATGCCCTCATCCCCAGCATCCCCCTGGCCGCCGGATTCGCCTTGGGGGCTGTGGTCTCGCCTACCGACGCCGTCGCCGTATCGGCCATTACCCGCAATCTCAACATGCCCGCCCGCCTCGTCAATGTGGTAAACGGCGAGAGCCTCATCAACGACGCCTCGGGCCTGCTGGCCTTCAAGTTCGCCGTCGCGGCCGTGCTGACCGGCACTTTCTCGGTCAAGGCCGCCGCGGTGAGTTTCGTATTCCTGTCCGTGGGCGGGATCGCCGTGGGGCTCGCCGTCGGCTGGGCCCTCGGGGCCGTACGCACGTGGCTGGTCCGCGGGGAGATCTCCGAGCCCAGCATACAAACCACCCTGTCGCTGCTGACCCCGTTCGCCGCCTATTTCCCGGCGATACAACTGCACGTCTCTGGCATCCTCGCCGTGGTGGCCGCCGGGATTTATGCCGGCATCCACGATACCCGCAATCTGACCACCGAGAACCGCCTGCAGACCATGGAGGTATGGACGGTGGTGCTGTTCGTCTTCAACGGCGCGGCCTTCATGCTGCTGGGCCTGCGCCTGCCGGAGGTGATGCTGCAGATCACCGGGCATACCTGGGGCGAGCTGGCGCTCTACGCGGTCGTACTGTCCGCGGCCGTTATCCTGATCCGGCTCGCCTGGGTGTTTCCCGCCGCGTACATCCCCCGCCGCTTGTCGACCAATATCCGCGAGCAGGACCCACCCCTGAGCGCGGCACGGTTGTTCATTATAGGCTGGTCCGGCATTCGCGGATCCATCAACCTGGCCGCCGCCCTGTCTCTGCCCCTCACCGTGGAGGTGGGGCATGCCTTCCCGGAGCGGGGGCTGTTGATATTCCTCGCCGCCAGCAATATCGTCATCACCCTGGTGGTGCACGGGCTGACCCTTCCGCCCCTGATCCGGTGGCTCAACATCCCCGGAGACGGCAGCGCCGAGCGCGAGGAGCAGATGGCCCGCATCACCGTCGCCCGTGCCGCCATCGAGCGCATCCGCCAGCACGTCATCCCGGAGAGTTCCCCCCATGAGCAGGCCTATGCCGCCGAGCTGATTGCCTGGTACGAGCGCAGAATCCAGCACATTGAAGCGGATGAGAAGGACCGCGAGAACATTCAGACTCAGCTGAAGGTGGAACGCAACCTGCGCCTCAACGCCCTGTCCGCCGAGCGCGAGGCCCTGCTGCGCCTGCACCGCAACCGCGCCATCAACGAAGAGACCCTGCGCGCCGTCCAACGGGAGATCGACCACCTGGAGTCGGCCCTGCTGGCGTCCCACCAGGGGCGCGCCTGAGCCCTGCCCCCTCACCCTAGCCCTCTCCCCGGAGGGAAGAGGGAGAAGACAATCAGCGCCGCCCGGTTGCGGACCTGGCGAGGCCTTCTCCCCGACGGGCAGAGGAGGACGAACACTAAGACGTCACGAGGCTCACCCAGTTCGCGCTGAGGGTATTATCCGCCACGCCGTCGCCGGTGCTGTCGACGCCCAATTGAACGCTGTTGTTGCTGACGGTCAGAAGGGTGACGCTGGTATTGCCCGCCCCGGACACCTTGAGCTTGCCCTTGTTGGGCCAGTCCTTACCGATCCCGTCGAAAGGCGTCTCGGAGTCGAAATTGACGGCGCCGTTCAGGTCCGTGCTGCCGTACAGACCGTGCAGACTCAGGGTGTACTCCTGGTTGGCGCTGTCGACACTGTAGTTGACCGCCAGCTTCCTGAGCCCCTCCACCAGCTGGCCGCGGGTCTCGGTAAAGGAGTCGCTTTGGATAATGCCGTTGTACGTGATGCTGTCGCCGGTGGTCAGGGTGAAGCTGTAGCCCCCGCTGAGGGTGCTCGCGCCGTTGACTCCCGTACTGGACAGGTTGGCGAACTTGAAGGTCGCCGCCATGCTCCACGACGGGTCGGTCAGGGGATCGCCGGTGAACGAGACGATGCTCATGGTCAGCGAGCCGTTGAGGGTACTTTGGGTGTCTTTGATGAAACAGCCGGCGAAAGACACCGAATACGAGTCCCCCACGGTCGGGGCGCTGTTGTCGCCGACGGTGGAATTGGTCACGGTGACCGTCCCCTGATTATTGTCACAAGGCGCCTTGTTGGAGGCGAGGGTGCCGACCCCGGTCACCGACAAGGGCGACGCCATGCCCTTGAGCATGAGGAGCTGCCACTGGGCGAGCTTCGCCAGGGAAAAGGCCTGCGCGAGCGCCGACACCGAGACGCCGCCGACCACCGCCGAACCGGTCTTGCCGAAGTTATAGGTGGTGTCGGACACCCGAACCACCGCCCCGGTAACCCCCTGGGCGTTCGCCCCGTCCAGGGCCACCAGATTGGTGGGGATCGAGGGCACGGCGCCGCTGCTCCCGCCGCCGCAGGCGGCCAGGGATGCGATGAGCGCCAGACATACGAATCGTGCTGCATTCGTCATGAATTAATCTCCAGGTATCGTCGAACAATGGTCTTCGGTCATTGGCCTCCCCTCAACGCCCCGCTACGACGGGCGCCGGGAAACCCCGGTCAATTTCAGGGCCTCGAACACGCCCAGGCACACCACGCCGGCCAACACACTCACCGCCACGTCGCCGGGACCGGTGGGGGAGAACCGGAACAGGTGATTCAGGAAGGGGACATAGAGCACCAGGGCAAGGAGCACCAGCGCCCCGCCGATCACCCAGCGCATGGGGACATTGGGTATTCTCAGTGTCGCGAGCAGCGGGCGCGGCCAGGCGCGATTCGTCATGATAAGCGCCAGGCTGCACAACACCAGGGTGGTGAAACCCACCGTGCGCGCCGCCGCCCCGCCGCCCGCACCCAGGAACCCGCCGTAGACGGCGAGCACGATCGCCAATACGACCATGCCCTGTACAAGCCCCGGCACCAGGGCCCGCATCCCCAGCAGCGGCTCGTCGAGCCGGCGGGGCGGGCGGCGCATGATACCGGGGCCTTCGCCCTCCGCCTCGAAGACGATGGAACAGGCCGGATCGATGATCAACTGGAGAAAGACCACGTGGGCGGGGAAGAGCGCCAGCGGCCACCCCAGCAGGACCGGGATCAGCGACATGCCGGCGATCGGCACATGGACGGACAAGATGAACATCATGGCCTTGCGCAGATTATCAAAAATGCGCCGCCCCATGCGCACCGCCTCGACGAGCGACCCGAAGTCGTCCTCCACCAGGACCAGTGCGGCCGCCTCGCGGGCGACGTCGGCGCCGCGCCCGCCCATGGCGATGCCGATATGGGCCGCCTTCAGGGCCGGGGCGTCATTGACCCCGTCGCCGGTCATGGCCACCACCTCCCCGTCCCGCTTGAGGGCCTCGACGATGCGCAGCTTGTGCTCGGGGGCGGTGCGGGCGAAGACGTTCACGTCGCGAATGCGCTCGGCGAGCGCCGGGTCGTCCATGGCATCCAGCTCCGGCCCGGTCAACACCCGCTCGGGCCGGACCATCCCCACCTGCCGGGCGACGCTTTGCGCCGTGCCGGGGTAATCTCCCGTGATCATGATCACGCGCATGCCGGCCTCGTAGCACTCCCGGACCGCGGCGGGCACATCGGGGCGCACCGGGTCGTCCAGGCCCAGCAGCCCCAGCAGCTCGAAGCTGAAGTCATGCTGAATCTCGGGCAGCTCGCCTTCACTGAACTGCGCCCACGCCACCGCCAGCACACGCCTGCCCCGCTGGGCGAGGCGCTCCACCTGCCCGGCAAGGCGCTGGGACGCCTCCTCATCCAGGTGGCACAGGTCGGCGACGGCCTCGGGCGCGCCCTTGGCGGCGATCAGCACCGTCGCGCCGTCGGGCGAGCGCCATACCCGGGACATGGCGAGCAACGCCCGGGACAGGGGATACTCCTTGAGCAGGGTCCATCCCTGATGGAGGTGCTCGGTGCCGGCGAGGGTGCGCTCGCCGAGCTCCTTCATGGCCTTCTCCATGGGATCGAAAGGCTCCGCGGGACCGGCCATGATCGCGTATTCCACCACCGGGTGAAACGCCTCGGGCAAGGCGGTGCCCGTATCGCTCACCTCCAGCAACTCGCCATCCACCATGAGGTCCCTCACCGACATGCGGTTCAGGGTGAGCGTGCCGGTCTTGTCCACGCACAGGGCCGTCGCCGCCCCGAGGGTCTCTACGGCGGGAATCCGGCGCGTCAGGACGCCATGATGAGACATGCGCCACGCCCCCAGGGCCAGGAACACGGTGAGGACCACGGGGAACTCCTCGGGGAGGATGGCCATGGCGAGGGTCAACCCTGCCAGCAGGCCGTTCACCCAGTCTCCCCGGCTCAACCCGATCGCCGCGACGACCACGGCGCAGATCAGCAGCCCGAGGGCGCCGAAGACCTGCACCAGCCGCGCCGTCTGCCGCTGGAGGGGCGTGTCCTCGGTCTCGATACCCTCAAGGGCCTTGCCGATGCCGCCGATCCGGCTGGCGGCCCCGGTGTGCACGACCCGCGCGATCCCCTCGCCCTGCACCACCAGCGTCCCGGAGAACACAAAGGGCAGGTCTTCCCCGCCGGGGCGGGGCACGCCGGCCGGCTCCGGCGCCGCGGCCGCCGCCTTCCTTACGGGGATGGATTCACCGGTCAGCAGGGACTCGTCCACGGTCAGGTTGACACAGGAGACGACGCGGGCGTCCGCGGGGACCCGGTCCCCCTCGGCGAGCAACAGCAGGTCACCGCGGGCCACCTCCCGCCCCGGCACGCGCACCTTCTCCCCCTCCCGCACCACCAATGCCCGGGGGCTGGACAGGTCGCGCAGGGCGTCCAGGGCACGCTCGGTCTTGCGCGCCTGGACAAAGGTGATCGTGATAATCACCACGACAAACCCCATCAGCAACAGCGCCTCTTCGGCATCGCCCATCGCCCAGTACAGACCGCCGCACGCCAGAAGCAGCAAGAGCATGGGTTCGCGCAGGACCTCCAGGGCGATCAGCCCCCACGGGCGGGGCTTGGCGGCGGGCAGGTCGTTGTAGCCCTCCGTCGCCAGGCGCCGCGCCGCCTCCGCGTTGGAAAGGCCCTCCAGCCGTTGTCCTTCAGTGATCGTGCCCATCAGCCACCGTTGGCGGCGCCCCCGCCGCGTGTTCCACCAAGGGCCATGTTAACAGAGTCCGTCACGGGGCATACGCATTGCGCATCAAGGAGTTACTATATTCCCCAGCCGCGGGAGGGCACCGGCGCCGGGGGAGATGAACCCTACCCCGGCACCGGCAGACCAAGGGAGTGTGGATGTTTTGCGCCAAGGCCGTGATAATACTCCCGATGGAGTTATGCGAGCCTCGCCATGGCGCAACTCGACAAACTGGCCGAGATCCGTTTCCCCGCCAGATCCAATCAGCTGCAGCACGTGCGCGAGCAGGTACGCCGGGCGGTGAGGCAACAGGAGTGTTTCCCGTCTGATACCATTCATTGTGTTGTGCTGGCGGTGGATGAAGCCTGCAGCAATGTCATCCGGCATGCCTATGGGGCCGAGTGCGACGACGAGATCGTCCTCGAGGTGTTCGCGGACCGCGATGCGATGACCTTCCGTATCACTGACTTCGCCAACCCCGTCGATCTGCATGCGGTGAGGCCCCGCACCGGCGAGGCATTGTTCCCCGGCGGCTTCGGGATACGGATCATTCATCAAGTCATGGACAAGGTGGAATTCATGGGGCACCCCGAACATGCGGGCAATGTCCTGCTCATGGCCAAACGAATCGAGCGACCCTGAACCTGGAGCGATGCCTTACCCGACCCACACCGAAGGCGCCTACACGGTGATCTGCCTGACGGGCGAGGTGGACCTTCACTACTCGCCCGCGGCGCGCAAGCAGATCCTGGACCTGCTCGGCCGCGGGCGCAACGTGCTGGTGGACCTGTCTCAGGTGAAGTATATCGACAGCTCCGGTATCGCCAGCCTGGTGGAGGGCTATCAGCTGGCCAGGAAGAATCGGGTAAACTTCGCCCTGGCGGGTGTCAGTGACGCGGCAATGCAGGTGCTGCACCTGGCCCGGCTGGACAAGGTGTTCCCGATATACAGGTCCGTGGAGGACAGCCTGAACAACACCCAACCGCGACCCACGGCCTGACGGCGGAGTGCCCCATGCGCAGCGTGATTGAAAACATCGGCCGACGCACGGTCAAGGGGATCGAGGAGCTGGGCTATGCCTTTACGCTCCTTACCCAGAGCTTCATGTGGCTGATCACCGGCAAGCTGCGCAAACAACCGGTCAGCGTCTCCATGATATTTCAGGAGGCCATGTGGATCGGGGTTACGGCGATCCCCATCATCTCCATGCTGAACCTGGCGGTAGGGATCATGCTGGCGATCCAGGCGATTTTCACGCTGCGCAAATTCGGTGCCGAGTCCCAGGTCATACTGGGCCTTGCGTTCGTCGTGGTGCGGGAATTCTCCCCCCTGATCGTCGGCGTGCTGGTCTCGGGCCGCTCCGGCTCCGCCATCACCGCGCGCATCGGCACCATGCAGGAAAACCAGGAGATCGATGCCCTGCGCGTCATCGGCATCAACCCCGTGCGCTATCTGGCCGCGCCCATCCTGGTGGCCATGTGCGCGATGCTGCCGGTGCTGACCATATGGGGCGATTTGATGGGCATCCTGGGCGGCGGGCTCTATACGAGCGCGACGCTGAACATGACCCTGCACGACTTTTTCAGGAGCAGCCTGGAGACACTGACGGTGGCCGACGTCATGCAGGGCGTCATCAAGTCCGTGGTATTCGCGGTCATTATCGTGTCGATCGGGCTGAGCAACGGGTTCCAGGTCAGCGGCGGCGCCAAGGGCGTCGGGCTCGCCACGACACGTTCGGTGGTGTTGTCCATCAGTTTCATCGTCCTGGCGGACATGGTATTCACCTATTTCCTCAGCCGGTAGCAGGACGGCGCCATGTCCCAGAAAAGCACACGCCGCCCCGTAATCGAAATCGAGCACCTCCATGCCGCCTATGGCGAGCACCAGGTCTTGACAGACGTCTGCCTCACCGTCTATCAAGGGGAGATCATGGTCATCATGGGGGGCAGCGGCTCGGGCAAGACCACCCTCCTGCGACACGTCCTGGGGCTGGAGCTGGCCACCGCCGGCTGCATTCGCGTCCTGGGCCAGGACATCACCACGGCCGACGACAAGACGCTGTACGAGCTTCGCACCAAGATGGGGGTTGCGTTTCAAGGCGGGGCGCTGCTGGGCTCCATGACCGTGGCCCAAAACGTGGAACTGCCGCTGCATGAACACACCAAGCTGGATGAGAACACCATCCGCATCATGAGCCGCATGAAGCTGGAACAGGTGAACCTGGGGGGCTCTGAAGACCTGATACCTTCGGAACTGTCCGGCGGCATGCTCAAGCGCGCCGCCCTGGCCCGGGCGGTGGTGATGGACCCCACGCTGCTGTTCGTCGACGAACCCTCCTCCGGCCTGGACCCGGTGGTCGCCGCGGAGATCGACCAACTGATCCTGAAGCTGCGCGATGCCATGAAGATGACCATCCTGATCGTCACCCACGACCTGGCAAGTGCCTTCATGATCGCCGACCGCATCGCCATACTGGACAACGGCCGCATCCTGATGACGGGCAGCGTCGATGCCATCAAGGCCAGCACCGACAGGCGCATCCAGGACCTGCTCAACCGCCGCCCCCGGGAGGAGGCGGTGGACGCCGAGGCCTATCTGGAGCGCCTCACCGGGGACAACCGCTGATGGCGGCTATGCTGCAGCAATGACAGGGGACGGCGAGACGACATGAAACAGGTGAACTTCAACTACTTCTGGGTCGGCCTCTTCGTCCTGGCCATGGGTGCCCTGTTGATGGCGACCCTGTTCGAGATCAGCGGCAACTACAGGGATACCGAGCCCTACTACGTGCGCTATACGGAGCTCACCGACGTCCACGTCGGGACCCAGGTCACCTATGGCGGATACCAGATCGGCCGCGTCTCCGCCATCACGCCCCTGCGCCGCCAGGGCAAGACGATATACAAAGTCCAGATGTCGATTCAAAAGGGCTGGAAGATACCGTCCAACAGCATCGCCCGCATCTCGATTCCTCGCCTGCTCTCCGAGAGCAGTATCGACATCATCGAAGGCGACAGCAAGACCAACCTGGCGCCCGGGAACGAGCTTCAGGGCGAGGAGGCGGTCACCGCCACGGGGATGCTGCGCGACCTGAACCATGACCTCAAGCCGCTCATCCACAACCTCAACCACAGCGTGCGCGTCATCGGCGGTGACCTGGAGCAAGAGATCCCCAGGATCAGCAAGCGCGTCAACGCATTGCTGGATCGCTACAACGAGAGCGCGGAGCGCCTGTCCCAGGTCCTGAGCGACAAGAACCGCAGCCACCTGGCCCACGTCTTCAAGAACGCCGACGCGATCTCCACCAATCTCAAGGATGTCTCCGCCGGCTTCAACAACCTGAACCACCAGTTAAACCAGCTGTTGAGCAACTCCAACGAGCTGCTGGTGAAGAACAACGCGGACATCCGCCAGGCGGTGGTCGCCCTGCGAAGCTCCCTCGAGACCGTCAGCCAGAATATCAACGCGATTGTCTACAACCTCGACAGCGCCACCCGCAACCTGAACGAATTCAGCCGGAAAATCCGCCAAAACCCAGGCGCATTGATCCGCAGCAACCCTCCCGAAGACAAGGCCATATCGTCGCCATGATGCCTACCATCAACCCAGCCAGGCTCCGCAGCCGGGCAACTGCCTTGTGGATCGTCTTGATGAGCGCCGTCATGACCGCCTGCAGCGTGAATCCGCCCATGCCCCAGGACCATTACTACCGGCTGCCCCCGCCGCACACCGGCGAACCGCCGGACCATCCCCTGGTTGCCGGCACCATCGGCGTCGCCCCGATCATCGCCCGGGGGCTCTATCAGGAACGGGCGGTCCTGTACACCGACAGCGGCTCCCCCTTGGAGCTCCATCTGTACAATTACCACTTCTGGGTGCAGTCGCCCACCCACCTCATCCAGGGCCACCTGATGGATTACCTGCGGGCGGCGAGAGTGGCGGACAAGGTGACCCGCGATGAGCCCGGCGAGACCACTGCCGGTACGGTCAGCGGTAATATCGAGCGCTTCGAGCGTGTTATCGGCGGCGGGCAAGACCGGGTCACCGTGGCCTTGGATCTTCGCTATACGGGCCCCGACCGGCTCGCGGCCCCGGTGCTGGACAGGACATACCGGGCCACCGTCCCCGTGGCGAACCGAACCATGGAGGCGGTGATCACGGCCTTTGGCTCGGCCCTCGATCAGGCATGCCGGGCATTCGTCCGTGACCTGAACCAGGCGGCACGCAAAGGGGCATTATGACCTTGCGGCCGGCGCTGTCCAGCCCTGGGCCAATAGGGAGAACGGCCCATGACCGATGACGAGATCGCCCTGGCGGCCAAGGTCCACTACAGCTTCCTGCCCCGCCACTACCAGGACGCCCATGTGGATATCGCCGTCAAGGTGCGCCCCTTCAGCCGCCTCGGGGGCGACTATTGCGGCCTCTTTCCCCTTGATAGAAGGCTCATCGCCTGCATGTGCGACGTGGTGGGACACGGCATGGCCTCCGCCCTGTTCGCCACCCGCGTCAATGACTTTGCCATGTCCCATGCCGGTGACCGGGGCACCCCCTGTCAACTGATCGAGGCCCTCAACGAGTTTCTGTGCCGACACCTGTCCGACACCGGCCTGTACACCTCGTTCTTTGCCGTATTTTTCGACTTCGAGAACCGTGAGATGGAGTACGCCGGCGCCGGCCACCCGCCCCTGCTCCACTACCGGCGCCGCACGGGGGAATGCTATTCACTGGAGTCGAGCACCACCCTCCTCGGCATCGAGCATCCGCTGCCGGTGCCCTGCACCTTGAACCGCCGGCCCCTGGAGACGGGCGACAGGCTGCTGCTGTACACCGACGGCCTAATGGAGTCCAAGACCCCGGGCGGCGGCCAGTTCGGCCGGCACGGGCTGGAGGCCTTCGCCCGCAAGCACCCTCAGCTGGACAGCGCCGCCTTCAACGAGCGCCTGTTCGAGACGGCGAACTGCAACGAGTGCCAGATCAGGGACGATATACTCATCATGACCATCGGTATAAAATAGGCCCTATCATGGTCAGCCCCGCGGAGCACAAAGAGGATACGATGGAGACCGCGACACCCGCCTTGCCGGAGGAGATGCGTGAGCTGCTGGGTATCGTCGCCTTCGTGCTGGTGATGCTGGCGTTCATCGCCGCCATCTTCGGCATCAACTATGTCGGCTCGCACCTGTCGACGATCTTCGGGACCCACTGCTGGCAGGTCCAAAGCGCCGGCGCCAAGACCTATGAAGTCAACACCTGCACCGGCAAGACCCGCCCTGTGCCGACGCCGGCCATGGACGCCCCCCCCGGAAAGACGCCTTAACGAATCACCACCTTGGTCCCGATGGACACCCACTGGGCCAGGTCGTCGATTTGCCGGTTGTCCAGGGCGATGCATCCCTCGGTCCAGTCCGCCATGCGCTGAATGACGGGGTTTGCATGGCCGAGCCCGTGGATGCCGATGTAGCCCCCCAGTTTCGTATTCTGGGGCGGCAGCCGGCCCTTGTTGTAGGCCCGGAGAATCCTGGCATAGGTGCCCGGGCCGATCTTGTTCCGCTTCAGGGCGACTTCGGCCTGGGCGTCGTGGGGATAATCCAGGCCGAAGAACAGGTGGAAGCGGCTGTTCTTGTTCACCCAGGCCACATGGAAGGTCCCCAGGGGGGTACGCCCGCCCCCTTCGTAACGGACCTTGGCCACCCCGCCGCGGCCCACGGCGATGCGGCGGAATGTCTGCTTGACCTTGCCGCCTTGGATCACCGAGACCGTATGCCGATGGGTATCCACCAGTACCCAGGGGGCCTTGAGGGGCTGCCCCGGCGCGGCGGCCGACAAGCCCCCCAACGCCACAGCGGTCACCAGTGTCAATGAGCGATGGAACATCGGTTTCACCCTGCAGACTGAGTGATTATGCCCGTTGATGCATCCCTACAAGCCATACCTCCGGAGGTATACAAAAAATATTCCATTTAGCGCCGACCGCGCCACAAACGAATGTGTCGGCATTGTGTCTATACTACACGAATGGGGTCGCCGGGCAAGATTGCCGCCGGGCAGGCTATATTTGAATTAACATTCGGTTTATAATGGACTTTTATGTTGCCGCCAGCGGGACGACGCGAATTGCCTGTGGATAGAAACGGACGTGCTCAGCGAGGGGCGGGACGGCCCCGGGCCGGCGCCCTGCCGGTCACGGCCTGTTTGTGCCTGGCGCTCGCGCTGGGCACGGTCACCGCCCGGGCGGCCACGTTCACCCTCCCGCCGCCCGGCGAGCGCGTGGTCGGCGCGATCAAGCAGGTCGCCGTCAAACCCCACGAGACCCTGCTCGACATCGCCCGCCAATATGACGTGGGGCTGAACGAGATCACCGCCGCCAACCCCGGCGTGGACCCGTGGCTGCCCAAGGTCGGCACCCAGGTGACCATACCGAACCGCTATATTCTGCCCGACGCCCCCCGCGAGGGCATTGTGGTCAACCTGCCGGAGATGCGTCTGTACTACTACCCGACCCCGCACCCCGGCAAGCCGGCGGTGGTCGTCACTCACCCGCTGGGCATCGGCGCCGAGGGCAAGACCCTGCCCCTGGGGACCACCCGCATCATCGAAAAGATCAAGGACCCGACCTGGTACGTGCCCGCATCCATCCAGGAAGAGGCCAAGGCCAAGGGGCAGCCCCTGCCCGACGCCATTCCCCCGGGGCCGGACGACCCCTTGGGCAAGTTCGCCATGCGCCTCGGCTGGCCCTCCTATTTGATCCACGGGACCAACCACCCCTACGGCATCGGCATGCGCGTCAGCCACGGCTGCCTGCGCATGTACCCGGAGGACATCCAGTCCCTTTTCGGCCAGGTGGCGGTGGATACGCCGGTACGCATCCTGGATCAACCCTTCAAGGCCGGCTGGGAGGCGGGGAAGCTCTACCTGGAGGCCCACGCCCAGTTGGCCGGCGACCAGGGACAGGCGCCGTCCAATCTCACCGGTGCCGTCTCGTCGGTGCTCGCCGCCACCAACCAGCCGCTCAATGACGCCTTATGGGATCATATTCTGGCGATCGCCACCCGCCATCAGGGCATCCCTGTGGCCGTGGGCCTGGAACACGCCCAGGCGGACAAGACGCCCCCGGCCACGGACCGGCGCAGTGACGCCTCGCCCATGCCCGGTTCGCCGGGACAGGAGGGGTGGTTTGTTCAGGTGGGGGCCTATGAAAAGGCGTCCACCACCCGGCGCGTCAGCCACCAGGTGGCCGAACTGCATATGCAGATCACCACGGGCGCCCCTCAAGACGGCTCCCTGTGCCGCATACTCATCGGGCCCTTTTCCGACCGCCGTCAGGCGACGCAGCGGGAAAGGCAGCTCCAGCAAGCCACGGGGATCAAGGGGATCGTCTACCCCAGTCACCGCTACAGCGGCTATGCACCCTGCCAGAGCGGGTCTTGGGAAGGGAAATTAAGCGCGGGCGGCGACTCGATCAGCAATCCGTGATACAGCGGCCTGGCCCGCGTCGATAGGCGGTTGGATCGGCGCCCGGCCTTGCGGTCGGGCCGGGCGCCTCTTAAATCACTTGCTCATAGCCTTTTGGAACATACGATCGGCCTTCTGATTGGCCTGGTCCGCCGAATTCTTGGCATCCGAGGCCATTTGCTGCGCCTTGTCGGCTGCGTCCTTGGCGGCATTGGCGTCGTTTTGCGCGTTGCGGGCCGCGTCCAGCGCCTTGTTCGCCGTGTCTTTGGCGTCCTCGGCCGTCGTCTTGGCAGCGTTGGCGGTATTGAGCGCCTCGTCCACCTTCGCCTTCAAATCAGCATCGGTGGCACAACCATTCAGAAACAACACGATCGCCGACGCTGAGGCCAGATACAGTGCGCGTGTGAACATAGGTCCAGTCTCCTTAATTTCTGCTTGTTTGTCCTTACAGCCCTTGATGACCGAATACCTGCGCGGCGCAGGACTGTTACTAACACACTCAAGAACACTTCAGTGACAGGGCGCCTGCGCGGACCCAAACGGCCGCCGCCCCGTCCGAACTCGAAACCATTACTGAGCGCCCTTAGCCTGCCCGAGCGATTGAGCGCATTGTAGCATCTTCGCACAGGCCTGCAATGTCATTGTTGACAATCGTGACCCCCGTTGACCACCCGGCGTCGCCCTTGTCACCGCCCGCCGCAGGTGCCGTCAACACCGGATGTTGACATCCCGACTGGACACAGGCAAATACTCTCAGCGCAGGTCATCGATCTCGATCCATGTCACATATGAAAGGATAATCAGGACTTAGTTCACCCCATCGCGCAATCGTCCCGCACACAGGCGCCCTGATTGCCTGCAGCGGCTATTATTGTACCGGCGCAGAACGTTATCACCCATTACAGAAGGAAACACCCCCATGCATGTCTATCTAATGCGCCACGGGCAAACGAACTACAACGTGCAGGGACTGTGCAACGACGACCCGGCCGAAGATGTTCATTTGACAGCGGCCGGCATAGAACAAAGCGAGCAGGCGGCGGAGCAGCTCAAAGACATCTCCATCGACTTGATCGTCACCTCGGAGCTTCCGCGCACGCGCCAGACCGCGCAAATCGTCAACCGCCATCATGGGGTGAAAATCCTGCAACACCCGGCCATCAACGACCTGCACACCGGCTTCAACGGCCGACCGTCGGCGGAACACCAGCAGACCATCGTGCAGGACCGGCTGCGCACCAAGCCGCCTGGCGGCGAATCCCTCCTGGAACACAAACAGCGTGTGCTGACCTTCATTGATTGGCTCAAGGGCGTTGGCCAACACACCGTATTAGTGGTTGCCCACGAAGAGACCCTGCGGGTGTGCGTGGCGTACTTTCGTGGATTCTCTGACGAAGGAATGCTCGGCATCCCCGTAGGCAACTGTCAAATATTTCACTTCGAGCTGCCCCCCAACTCCTGACCCCCGGCACGCTCAGGGGCCCCCTTTATCACTTGAAAGTTCTCTCAAGGTTCTCTATGCTGGCCACGAGAACGTCAGGAGAACTTTTGGATGTTATCGCGCCGCCAGCAACAGACCTTTGACTTTGTTCAGGGATATACCCGGCGCCACGGACATGCGCCGCTGCTGAGTGAGATCGCCCAGGGTTTGGGCATCCGGTCCAAGGGCGTGGTGCACCGTTACCTGCAGGCCCTGGCACGGGAGGGGTTGGTCGAGCTGTATCCCGGCCGTCACCGGGGCATTCGCCTGGCGGCCCACGGCGGCACCGGGAGTTCCCTGCCGGTGCTCGGACGCATCGCCGCCGGCCGGCCCATTGAAGCCATACCGGACCTGGAAGAGATCAACCTGGCGGACTTTTTTACCGGGCCCGACCGGTTCGTACTGCGGGTAGACGGCGACTCCATGATCGAGGCCGGCATCCTCAACGGTGACATGGTGGTGGTGGAAAAGCGCGAGTGGGCCTCGGATCATGAGATCGTGGCGGCCCTCATCGACGGCGAGGAGGCCACGTTGAAACGCCTGAGGCACAATCCGGACGGCTCGGTCATGCTCGTCCCGGCCAACAGCGCCATGGCCCCCATGATCTACAGCGCCGAACGGGTGCGCATTCAAGGCGTGGTGGTGGCGCAGATGCGCGCCTATAAATAGCCGCCGCCGCAAGGCGGCTCCCTTGTCCCTTCTCCCCCCCACGGGGGGAGAAGCAAGGATGAGGGGGACAGGGAGCACCCTGCCGTTATATCGCTTATCCCCCCCGCCCTGAGGGACAGGCAAGGACGGCGGCCCGGCCCAACCGGCTCGCTGGGGACGGGAGAACGACTTGGGGTATCATGAGCGCCATCATGAAATCTGAGATGCCAGTACCGGCGTTACCCGATTACACCGTGCGCGTGTCCCCGCGTGCCAAGCATGCCCGGCTGAGGATATCCCCGGAGGAAGGGCTGGTGGTGGTAATCCCCCGGGGCTTCGACCAACGGCATATTCCCGAGATGCTGGCGGCGCGGCGCGCCTGGCTGCACAAGCACCTCCACCACCTTCACACCCACCGGCGATACGTCGGCGATGCGCCGCCCCCCCTTCCCGACGCCATCGCCCTGGAGGCCATCGGCGAGCGCTGGTCCGTGGACTATGCCGGGACGCAGGGCGCCCGGGCGGGGGCTTTCGAGGGTGAAGAAAACCGCTTGGCCGTCAAGGGCGATCCCGGGGACCCTGCCCGGTGCCGCGCGGCCCTGCGCCGCTGGCTGTCCCGCAAGGCTCACCGACACTTCGAACCGTGGCTGCATCAGGTAAGCCGGCAGACCGCCCTGCCCTATGAGCGCATGATTGTCCGGGGGCAAAAGACACGCTGGGGCAGCTGCTCCAGGCGCAAGACCATCAGCCTCAACTACAAGCTGCTGTTCTTTCCCCCGCACCTGGTGCGGTATGTGTTCGTCCACGAGCTTTGCCATACCCGGGTGATGAACCACTCGCCCCGGTTCTGGCAGACCCTGGGAGCCCTGGACCCCCATTATCGGGCTCACCACGAGCAAATGCGCGAGGCGTGGCGCTACGTCCCCGCGTGGGTGCTGGCGCCTTAGAAATAGTAGCGTATCCAAAGGGGACAGATTTATTTCACGTGCTGTTTGCGGGGCTGATTGCCGGGTTTTCGAGTCTCGATACGCCGTCCGGTAATGTGCTCTATCTCGTCGATGAAGCGACCATCCCCCGTCAACTGACCTCGCTGTGCCGCCTGCCGAATCAGATCCCACTCACCCTCCGGGATCGCCGCGCGCACGAAAGCCTTGTATCGTTCACAGCGTTGCTCACGTGTTTCACCAAGCGACAAGTAACAGGGATCATCGTCTAGCCACGACGTTTGCGCCAAACCCGCCTTTACTTTGTAACTCGACCACCGGTAATCCTGCGGAGATGCCGCCATACGCGCCCGTACAGGGTTCAGATCAACATAACGGCAACAGGCCAGCAGGTATTCATCCGTCTGTATGGGGCTTGATTTGTATCTGCTCTCCCACAGCGTCCCTCGCCGTCCCTCAAGACGATTCACATAACGGGTCTGTCGCCCCGCCAGTCGTTTCATCAACCGGCCCAGCATTGCTGCCTCATCCGGTGGCTCAACGATCAGATGGACATGGTTGGTCATCAGGCAATAGCCGTAAACCTTAACCCCATATTCCGTCTTCCAGGTTTTTAAGGTATCAAGGTAATACCTGAAGTCATCTTCCTCAGCGAACACCACATTCCGGTTGTGACCGCGCTGCACAATATGATGGGCATAATTCGCCACAACCACCCTGCCTGTCCTTGGCATAAGATCTCTCCCGAATGGCTTTCAGCCCTAAGGCTACTTGAAAATTGTTCTCAAATAAATCTGTCCCCTTTGAGTGAGCGCCCGTGGACTTCAGCGGAAAGCGCGTTTATTCTTCTTATACCCCCTATGTATCTTAAGCCGCAGATACTATGAAAAATCATGAAGAAGCACCTGAAGCCATCCTGGATGAAGGTCCCTTCATGATGACAACCAGCCTGCCGTCTTTCCGCCGCTGAAGACAGGGGGCGGCTTGGCGCTCACCATTCTGGCCGCCACCGCTGTTATTTTTATGCTGGACTGGGCGCAGAGTCTGGTTATCTCCCTGTTGCTCGGGGTTGTTTTTGCCTACACGCTTAACCCATTCGTGGTGTGGTTGGAATGGCTCAAGATTCCGCGCGTGATGGGTGCCGCTATCGTGATAGTCACTGTGGTGTGTGCGCTGGCATTCGGGGCTTACTCGTTACGTGGTCAGCTGCAAACAATTCTAACTCAGCTGCCAGCGGCCGTGAGCAAGTTGTCTGCGGGGCTGGCCAGTATGCAAAATGCTAAGAATAGCAATATGCAGAAAATCCAAAATGCCGCGAGTGACATGGAAAAAGCCACGAGCCCTCCCACCAGCACCCCATCGAACCGCAAGCAAAGCGCCACGCATGTCGTTATAGCGGGTCCAAAGGGGACAGATTTATTTCACGTGGAGAAAATAAATCTGTCCCCACCAATCCCCCCCAAGGCAAACCCCGACAGGGAGCCGGGGCGGCAAAAGGACGACATAACCCCACGTGAATCGCGGGATTGACGCCGGGACGTCCCGGCGGGAACCGGGATCAGGCGGGGATGCCGATCTCACGCAGCATGGAAGTCCCGCCCTCGGAGGCCAGATCGATGATGACCTCGTCGTCGACGACCAGGATGTCCGGGCGCAGCCTGCGCAGTTGGTCCTGCAGTTCCCGGTGGTCACCTGCCCGGACAGTCAACACCCCGTACCCGTTGTCGCGCAGCGCCTGGGCAACCAGGGCCGTGCGTTCACTGGCATCGTCTACGATCATCACCTGCTGGACCATGGATGCGCCCTCACCTGAGTTGTTTACGCATCAACCCGGTTGCAAGCATAATGCCAACGGCCCGGCACCGCCCCATCAGGAAAAAATCATATTGATATCATATGAGTAAAATGGAGACCCGCACGCCGCCCCAAGCCCGCGCCTGCACCAAAGGGGTGAGTATTTCCCCCGTTGAATCAACTTGGTGCAATCCGTGGCCGGCCATGCGCCTCCTTGTACAAGGCGCGGCACCGCTTGCGCGCCCGCGCCGGGATGATCCCCATTGACCGAACCAACGGCTCACAACGCCATCAAAAGAGGAGGCAGACGCCTCCATAACTTTTTCACCGCATTTCAGAAGGACACCGTATGATCCAGACCAAAGGCTACGCCGCCCCCGCCGCCAAGGAACCCCTGGCACCCTACTCCTTTGAGCGGCGCGAGCCGCGGGACCACGATGTCGCCATCGACATCCAGTACTGCGGCATCTGCCACTCCGATATTCACCAGGCCCGGGATGAATGGGGCGGCTCCGCCTTCCCCATGGTGCCGGGCCACGAGATCGCCGGCGTGGTGACGGCCGTGGGAGACCGCGTCACCCGCTACAAGCCCGGCGACAAGGTCGGCGTCGGCTGCTTCGTGGATTCATGCCGCAGCTGCGATCATTGCCAGGCAGGACTCGAGCAGTACTGCAGCAAGGGCATGGTGCTCACCTACAACGGCAAGGAGTACGACGGCACGCCGACCATGGGCGGCTATTCCGACAAGATCGTGGTCAACGAGGATTACGTGCTGCGCATCCCCGACCACCTGCCCCTGGATGGGGCGGCCCCCCTGCTGTGCGCGGGCATTACCCTGTACTCGCCCCTGCGACACTGGCAGGCGGGGCCGGGCAAGCGGGTCGCCGTCATCGGGCTCGGCGGCCTGGGCCACATGGGCGTCAAGATCGCCCATGCCCTGGGCGCCGAGGTCACGGTCCTCAGCCACTCCCTCAAAAAGGAGGACGATGGCAAACGCCTGGGGGCCGATCACTTCTATGCCACATCAGACCCCGACACCTTTACCAGTCTGGGCGGCTACTTCGACCTGATCATCAACACCGTCTCGGCGGAGCTGGACTGGAACCAGTACCTGGGCCTGTTGAAGGTGGACGGGACCATGGTCCTGCTGGGCATCCCCGAGCACCCGGTGCCGGTCGGGGCGTTCTCCCTGATCGGGGGACGGCGCAGCCTGGCCGGATCGCTGATCGGCGGCATCCGGGAGACCCAGGAGATGCTGGACTTCTGCGGCCAACACAACATCACCTGCGACATCGAGTTGATCCCGATCCACAAGGTCAACGAGGCCTATGAGCGGGTGCTGAAAAGCGACGTACGCTACCGCTTCGTCATCGATATCGCCTCTTTGCAGCAAGGCGGCTGAAGCCCCCTGGAATCAGATCACCTTTGAATAACGCCGGGCGGCGGCGTGGCGCAGGTAGGCGTCGAAGACCATGCAGATGTTGCGGATCAGCAGTCGGCCCCGCGGCGATACCCGGATGACGCCGCCTGCTGCCTGCAGGAGGCCGTCGGCCTCCATGACGGCGATCTGTTCCATCTCGCGGCGGAAATAGGCATCGAAGGCGATGCCGTAACGGCGTTCCACGTCCGTGGTGTCGAGCTCGAAATCGCAGATCAGGCGGGTGATCACCTCACGGCGCAGCCGGTCATCGTCGTTGAGCTCGATGCCCCGCAGCACCGGCGGCGTCCCCTCGTCGAGCCGCTGGGCGTACTCGTCCAGGCTCTTGACGTTCTGGCTGTAGCAGTCGCCCACCTTGCCGATGGCCGTCACCCCCATGGCCACCAGGTCGCAGTCGGCATGGGTGGAGTAGCCCTGGAAGTTGCGATAGAGCTGGCCATCGCGCTGGGCGACGGCCAGTTCGTCATCGGGCCGGGCGAAGTGATCCATGCCGATGTACACGTAGCCCGCCCCGGTCAGGCGGTCGATGGTCAGCTCCAGGATCTCGAGCTTGGCCGAGGGTGACGGCAGGTCCCCTTCCTTGATGCGCGTCTGGGGTTTGAACATCTCCGGCAGGTGGGCGTAATTGAACACCGACAGCCGGTCGGGCCCCATGGCGATGACCTCATCCAGGGTCCGGGCGAAACTCGCCACGGTCTGAAAAGGCAGGCCGTACATCAGGTCGACGCTGACGGACTTGAACGCCAGGCGGCGGGCCTCCTCCATGACCGCCCGGGTCTGCTCGGCCGGCTGAACGCGATTGACCGCCTTCTGCACCCGCGGGTCGGTGTCCTGGACACCGAGACTGAGGCGGTTGAAACCCAGCGCCCGCAGCAACGCCAGGGTATCCGGCTCCAGCTGGCGCGGGTCCACCTCGATGGAGTACTCGCCGCTGTCGTCGTCTTTAAGGGTGAAGTGCTCGGCGGTGGCCCGCATCAGGGCGCGCATCTGCTCATGGCCGAGAAACGTCGGGGTCCCACCGCCCCAGTGCAGCTGCTCCACGGGCCGGCTGCGGTCGAACAGGGCCGACTGGATGGCGATTTCCTTATAGAGCTGCTGCAGATAGGCGCCGGCCCGTGACCGGTCCCGGGTCACCACCTTGTTGCAGGCACAATAGAAACAGATGGTGCTGCAAAAGGGGATATGAAAGTACAACGACAGGGGCCGCCGGGGCAAGGCCTGGTTGGTGGCCTCGGCGATCCGGCAGTAATCGTCGGCCGTGAAGCCGCTGTAAAACTGGGCCGCCGTGGGATAGGAAGTATATCGCGGGCCGGCGGTGTCGTAACGGCGGATCAGCTCCGCGTTGAACTCCAGGGGCTGGTACACGGTGAACGCTACTCCTTGGTGAAGGGGCGGCCAGTATACCAAATACCCACTTTTAAAACACGGTTATTGCCGGGAAACCCCCTCCCCGCCGGGCAGCTGAAAACCAGAATATTCCTTGATAATCATTTGGTTGAAAACCAACGCCCGCCTCAGCGGACCGGGAGCGATGCGGCCTGGGGAACCTCTGTACAGGTCTATCAAGGGGATGATCGCAAGGCGCACAGGGGCGAGGAAGCGCGGTTTACAAGGAGTAAATGAGCATTCCGAGCCCCTGTGCAACGCCGTGAGCGCCGCTTCAGCGCCCTGTGCAGAGGTTCCCTAGAACCACCCCTTGCGCTTGAAGTAGTAGAGCATCCCGGCGGCCACGGCGAGCATTACCAGCCACACCAGGGGATACCCGTAATACCAGCCGAGCTCGGGCATGGCCCAGGGGCTCTTGGAGCCGCTCCCGAAGTTCATGCCGTAGACGCCCACAATGAACGTCAGGGGCATGAAGATGGTGGCGATCACGGTGAGCACGCGCATCACCTCGTTGAGGCGGTAACTGACACTGGACAGATAAACGTCCAGCATGCTGGTGGTCATGTCGCGGTAGGTCTCCAGCAGGTCCAGGATCTGCACCGTGTGATCGTAGCAGTCGCGGAAATAGAGCTTGGTCTCGTCGCTCACAAAGGCCCCGTCCTCGCGCACGATCTGGTTGAGAACCTCCCGCTGGGGCCATAGCATGCGGCGCAAAAAGAGGGAATCGCGTTTGACGTCATAGAGGCGGTGCATGGTCCGTTCATCCGGATTCTCCAGGAGCTCCTCCTCAAGGTCTTCGAGTATCCCGCCGAACCACTCGATCACCGGAAAGCCTTCATCGATGACCACGTCGATGAGTGCATACAGCAGATAGTCCGCCCCCCGCGAGCGGATGCGCCCGCCCTGCTTGCGCAGGCGCCTGCGCACGGGCTCAAAGGGATCGTCCGCGCCCTCGTGGAAGCTGATGACATAGTTCTCACCCAGGAACAGGCTCACCTGCTCGCTCCTGGCGTGTTCGTCGCCGACCAGGGCATGACTCAATACCACGAACAGCTGGTTTTCGAAGATATCGGTCTTCGGTCGCTGGCCGGTATTGGCCACATCCTCCAGGGCCAGGGGGTGAAGCTCGAAGGTCTCGCCGAGCACCTTGAGCGTTTGCGGGGCGACATCGCCCTGGACATGAACCCAGGTAATCGTGGATTGCTTGAGATAGGGCAGGCACGCCTCGGCGGTGGGGACCTCCTGCTCGACAAACTCGGTCTCGGTGAAATCGATGAGCCTGATGCTGACCGGCGTTGCGGGCCCCTCGCCGGGCCGTTTCAGCGTGCCGGGCGCGGTGCCGGGCGGGTGATATCGCTTCGTGAAGTAACTCATCCTGTCAATGGCCCGCCGCTCCCGGTCTTGATCGGTAACGCGCTGAGCACCTGCCCCCCCAGCGTGTCGACCAAGGCATTATGACACCAATGGTTTTTGCTTGTCACCGCTGCGGGTCGCCTGGTGCCGCGGCGACAGTGCATGCGCGGTGACCCGTCAGCTTCGCGGGCGCCGAACCGACGCGCGGCGCCGCCTCTATCCGCCGTCAATAACGCAGCAACGAATGGACCTTATGGGACGAGAGCTTGGCCCGCCCGTCGAGGAATTCGAGCTCCACCACGAAGGCGCAGGCCGCAACATGCGCGCCGAGCTTCTCGATCAGCTCGCAGCTGGCCGCTGCGGTGCCGCCGGTGGCCAGCACGTCGTCCACCACCAGCACCCGGTCATCGCCCCCAAGGGCGTCCACGTGCACCTCGAGGCTCTCGGAACCGTATTCCAGGTCATAGGAGACGCTCTGGACGTCATAGGGCAGCTTGCCCGGCTTGCGCAGGGGCACAAACCCCACGCCGAGTTCCCAGGCCGCCAGGGCGCCGAAGATGAACCCGCGCGCCTCCATCCCCACCACGGCGGTGAGCGAGTCCTTGAAAAACGGGTGCACCAACTCGTGCACCGCCAGGCGCAACACCGCCGGGTCGCGCACCAGCGGTGTGATGTCCTTGTAGACGACGCCGGGCTTGGGGAAATCAGGGATGTCGCGGATCTTGTCTTTGAGCCGTTGCAAGGCATACCTCCCGTGATAGGAACATTATTGGCATTTATTGACGCGCCAGGCCCCGGTCATTCGGCAAACGACAGAATGTAGTTCACGATTATGCGGGTGTCCTTGTCACTGACCCGCGCCCCCAGGGCCGGCATCCGCTGTCCCCCGGTCATCGCCGTCCACTTGTCGGCACTGCCGTTTTTGATGCTCTCGATCAGGATCCGCCTGGCATTCGGGTTGCCCTTGTAGCGCTTCGCGATCTGCCGCCATGAAGGCCCGAGGATATAGCCGGTCTCTTCATGACACCGATCGCAGCCGTTGAAGGTCGCCAGCTGGCTGCCCTGTACCCGCAGCCTGTCCTTGGCGGACTGCTTCGGCGGCCTGCCGCACCCCGACAGCAGCAGGGCCATGATGATTCCGGCAACCGCTGCCTTTGGCATGATGGGCGCCGCCCGTATGAAGAATTTGAGCATGACTCCATTGTACCGGGACTCGGCGGCACATTGCACGACGACGCCGGCCATGCGCCCCGGCATGACCGCCCGCAAGCCATTTGTCGCCACGGGAAAGACCGTTTATTGTGTATAGTTACCTTCCTGTTGCTGGGCAAGCGTCGAACCGTCATGGAGTTCAAGGACTACTACAAGATCCTGGGCCTGGCCCGCGGGGCCACCCAGGACGACATCAAGCGCGCCTACCGGCGCCTGGCGCGCCGCTACCACCCCGATGTGAGCAAGGAACCCCGGGCCGAGGAACGCTTCAAGCAGATCAGCGAGGCCTACGAGGCGCTCCGCGACCCGGAGAAGCGCGCCGCCTACGACAGCCTGCTGAACGGGCGCTGGCGCGAAGGCCAGGAGTTTCGCCCGCCCCCCGGGTGGGACAGCGGCTTCGAGTTCAGCGGCGCAAAGACCGGCGGCGCCGGTGAACGGTTCAGCGAGTTTTTCGAGTCCCTGTTCGGCGGCATGGGCGTGCGGGGTGCGCGCCGCCGCAGCGGCATGCGCGGCCAGGATCATGATGCCCGCATCAAGATCCGCCTCGAAGATGCCTTCCATGGGGCGACCCGCGCCGTCACCCTGCAGCAGGCGGGGAGCGACGCCGGCGGGCGGGTCGCCCTGCACCCCCGCACCCTGAACGTGAAGATCCCCCCCGGCGTCACCGAGGGCCAGCGCATACGCCTGGCCGGACAGGGCGGCCAGGGGGACGGCGGCGCCCGCCGGGGGGACCTGTACCTGGAAATCCTGTTCGAGCCCCACCCCTTTTTCAAGGCCGACGGGCGGGACATTCACCTGGACCTGCCGATCACCCCCTGGGAGTCCGCCCTGGGCGCCCAAATCCCGGTACCCACCCTGGGCGGCAAGGTGCAGCTCAGGATACCGCCCGGCACCCAGTCGGGGCAGCGCCTGCGGCTCAAGGGCCGCGGCCTGCCCGGCAAGACGCCCGGCGACCAGTATGTCACCGTGCAGATCCATGCCCCCAAGGCCGAGACCGCCGCCCAACGGCGCCTGTACGAAGAGCTGGCGCGGGCCATGCCGTTCAATCCGCGCAACTCCGTGGGCGGGTGACGGACGCGGTTAATGGTAGCCTTCCTCCGCGGAGACCTTGCCGCGAAACACGCGGTAGGCTTGCACCGTGTACCCCAGGACCAGGGGCAACAGCAGCAGCACCCCCACCAACAGGAACCGCTGGCTTTGGGGCGGGGTCGCCGCCTCCTGAATGGTCATCTCCCAGGGCACGAGGTAGGGCCACAGGCTGGCCACCAGCCCGATGAAACACAGCATGAACAGGGTGACGGCACAGACAAACGGGGCCTGCTCGAGCCGCCGGCGCAGGGCATAGTACAGGGCGAAGGCATCGGCGAACGCCAGCAGCGGCAGCGGCGCCAACCACAGCAGGTCATGAAGCTCGAACCAGCGCCGGGCGATGCGCGGAAAGGCCAGGGGTGTCCAGATGCTGACCACGACGATGAAGAACACGATCGCGACGAGCCAGGCGCCGGGCCGCGCGATAACACCAGTCCTGCAGTTCGCCTTCCGTACGGTAGATCAGCCACGTCGCGCCAAGCAGTCCGTAACCGACCACCACGGCAACACCGGTGGTGACGCTGAACGGCGTCAACCAGTCCAGGGCCCCGCCGGCGAACAGGCTGTCCTTGACCTTGAAGCCTTGGATCAGACTGCCCAGCAGGGCCCCCTGCAGGAAGGCGGCGACCACCGAACCGGCGCTGAACGCCACGCTCCAGGGACGCCTGCGCCGCGCCCACGCGCGGAACTCGAAGGCCACCCCGCGGAACACCAGCGCCACCAGCAGGATCATGACCGCCAGGTACCAGGCGGAGAACAGGATTGCGTAGGCATCGGAGAACGCCCCGTAGAGGATGGCGCCGTTCAAGACCAGCCAGGTCTCATTGCCGTCCCACACCGGCGCGATGCTGTTGATCATCAGGTCTCTGTCGCGCACCCGTCTGGCAAACGGAAACAGAATGCCCACGCCGAGGTCGAACCCGTCCAGCACCACATACATGACCACGCCGAATCCGACGACCGCAATGGACAGGGCTGTCAGTGTTGTCATCGGCACCTCCTCTTCAAGTCGACCAGGCGGTGCGTTTCGGGGCGCCCTGGGGCGCCGAAACGCCTTCCGGCAATACTTCTTCCGGTCCCCTGAGCACCATGTGGTAGGCGAAATAGAGAAAGACCGCCAGCAGCACCGCGTAGACCGCTACGAACAGCGTCAGGGACAGGGCCACCGAGCCGGCCGGCAGGGGGGTGGCGGCGTCGGCGGTGCGCAGCAGGTGATACACCGCCCAGGGCTGACGCCCCGTCTCGGTGGTGACCCACCCGGCGATCACCGCCACGAACCCCAGGGGCATGGACAGGACGCACGCCCTCAGGAACCACCGCTTTTCATACAGCCGCCCTCGCGCGCGCAAGACCAGTCCCGTCACGGCGACGGCCACAAGCAGCACGCCCATCAACACCATCAGCCGGAAGCTGAAGAAGACGATGGGGACGAACGGGCGGTCGCGCGGTTTGACCTGGTCGAGCCCCAGGACCTTGCCGTCGGGGTCGTGCTTCAACAGGAGACTGGCCATGTCGGGGATCTCGATCGCATCGCGGTTGGCCTCGGCGCCCATGTCCGGAATGGCGAACAGCACGAACGGGGCCCCGCGGGTGGTATGCCAGGCGGCCTCCATGGCGGCCACCTTCATGGGCTGGTCCCGCTGCACCTGGTGGCCGGACAGGTCGCCGATGAACACCTGCGCCGGCGCAAGGACTGCGGCCGCCGCAATGGCGATGGAAAAGCCCCGCCGCGCCAGCGGCACCTGCTGGCCGCGCAGCAGGTGCCAGGCCGAGACCCCCGCCACCACGAAGGCGGAGGTCAGGAAGGCACCGGCGAGCATATGGGCGAACCGGTAGGGGAACGAGGGATTGAATACCACTGCGGCCCAGTCATCGACGATGAACTTGGCGCCGTGCATCACGTACCCCGCGGGTGTGTTCATCCACGAGTTGGCGGACAGAATCCAGAAGGCCGACAGGACCGTCCCCACCGCCACCATCAGCGTCGAGAAAAAATGCGCCCGGGGGCCCACCCGACCCCAGCCGAACAGCATCACGGGCAGGAAGCCGGCCTCCAGGAAAAAGGCCATCAGCACTTCATAGGTCAGCAGCGGGCCCAGGACGTCGCCCACCGATTCGGCAAAGCGGTCGAAATTAGTCCCGAACTCGAAGGCCAGGACCACGCCCGTGACCACGCCCATCCCGAATGCCAGGGCGAAGAGTTTGGACCAGAAGCGGTACAATTGGAGATAGGCCGGGTTGCCGGTCTTGAGCCACAGCCCTTCGAGCAGTGCCAGGAAGACGGCCAACCCGATGTTCAAGGTGGGGAAGAGGATGTGAAACCCCAGCGTAAAGGCCATCTGCACCCGGGACAAGAGCGTGGCGTCCATTTCCTCAAACCTCCCTGTCGATCATTTGGCGACACCCCCCTGATCGGCACGGCCGCGGTAATATTTAATCGCGCTCCTAATTAAAGAGCATAAAGTTGCCGTTATGTTCCGTGATGCGCGGCAATTGTCATCCCGGCAGCGGGCGGGGGGCGCGCGTCGAACCGGATTGTCACTATCATTCCGCTCTGTCCATTTGTAATATAAACGCAATGAGCCGATTCCCAAGCTGGCGTCAGCGCTGGACGCAAAATCTGGAACGTCTCCACCTGCAACTGTCCGGGGCGGAATCGACGCCGCAGATGGCCATCCTCGGCGTGCTCACGGGCCTGCTCGCCGGGGTCGTCGTGGTCGCCTTCCGGATCATCGTGGAAACCGCCCAGCACGCCTTTCTGCCCGGCGGCAAGCCCGAGAACTTCGAAGCCCTGAGCCCCTATCTGCGCCTGGCCCTGCCGGTGGCCGGCGCCTTCGTGATCGGACTGATCTTCCAGTCCGTGCCCCCCGCCGACCGGCGGGTGGGCTTGATCCATGTGATGGAACGCCTGGTCTACCATCAAGGACAGTTCCCCCTGCGCAACGCCTTCGCGGTATTCACCGGGGCCGCACTGTCGCTCATCACGGGTCACTCCGTGGGCCGCGAGGGACCGAGCGTACACCTGGGGGCGGCGTGCGGCAGCCAGTTGGGGATGCGCCTCAACCTGCCCCATAACACCCTGCGCCCCCTGGTGGGCTGCGGCGTGGCCGCCGCCATCGGGGCATCGTTCGACACGCCCCTGGCGGGGGTCATCTTCGCCATGGAGGTGGTCATGCGCGAATACACCGTGGCGGGTTTTGCCCCGGTGATCCTGGCGGCCGTTTGCGCCACGACCATTACCCGCCTGGTCTACGGCTCCGCCCCTACGTTCTTCGTGCCCGCACTGGAAGCGGGGACCTTCAGCGAGCTGCCCTGGATGATCGCCATCGGATTGATCATCGGCACGCTGGCCTCCGTATACAATTACCTGCTGGCCTTCTTTTCACAGCGCCTGCTCAACATCCCCGTGTGGCTGCGGTTGACCCTCGGCGGCCTCGCCGTCGGCCTGTGCGGCCTCGTGGTGCCCGAGGTCATGGGGATCGGCTATGACACCGTCAACGTCGCCCTGTTGGGCAAGCTGGGCGTCGCGGTCCTGATCAGTATCGCCGCCTTCAAGCTGATCGCCACCACCGCCGGTCTCGGCCTGGGCCTGCCGGGGGGACTGATCGGCCCCACGCTGGTGATCGGCGCCGCCGCCGGGGGGGCGATGGGCGTGGCCGCCCATGTTCTGATGCCCGATCAGAGTTCGTCCGCCGCCTTCTACACGGTCATCGGCATGGGGGCCATGATGGGCGCCACCCTGCAGGCGCCCCTGTCGGCATTGACGGCCATGCTCGAGCTCACCGCCAACCCCCATATCATCCTGCCCGGCCTGTTGACCGTGATCACGGCTGACCTCACCGCCAGCGAGATCTTCAAAACGCCCTCGTCCATCGCCGCCATGGTAAAGAGCCAGGGCATCGATTACCGCAACGACCCGATTTCCCAATCCCTGCGCCGCACCGGCGTGGCGAGCGCCATGGAACGCCACATCGCCGCCGTCCCGCGACGGATCGAGTTTCAGCGGGCCCATGAGCTGCTCAAGGACAATCCACGCTGGCTGATCGTCCAGGAGGACCAGCAGGTGATCGCCATGCTGCCGGGGGCCGACCTCGCGCGCCACATGCAACAGACACCGGATGCACAATCCATTGATCTGATGGAGATCCCGGCCCAGCGCCGGCATATCACCCCGATTGACCTGCAGGCCAACCTGCAGGAGGCCTACGATGCCCTCCACCAGAGCAAGGCCGACGCCCTCTACGTGCACTGGACGGTGGCCCCGGGGATCGAGCGTATCTACGGGGTATTGACCCAGCAGGACATCGAAGCGACCTACGGATATACCCCGTCTGAGTAGCTCGCATCCGCCAACCCTGTCCCGCTGCGGATGCCGAACATCGAAAACGGCTGCCGGCCAACGCAAAACCAGGTCTTGCTTTACACAACACCTGACGCCCGGCCCATTGGCGCCACAGACGATGAGTCGCATCAGCCGACCCCGCGCAGGATATCCACCTGAGGGGCAATACAGAAGGTGCAAACCGGCCCACCCAAAGGTATTCGTCCCGGGCTTGATCTGTATCAAGGCGCCCGGTCGGCAATGTAGGTTTAATTGACCGCGAGGTGACCCGTGCCTGCCCCACAGGAACGCGGCGCCTCAGTCCTCAACACGGAAATCTCCCCCCTTGAAACTCCGTTTGAGGACTCCCTCCACTGCTCCCAGGAGCCCCTCCCGCTCTCCAGGAGCAGCCGATTTAACCCGCCCCCCCAGGGCGGGTTCTTTTTGTCCGGGGGACGGCAGCGGACGGACGGCGCGGTAAATCGGTCACCGCCCCTTATTGACACTCTGACATTGGGCACGTTATATAGCAAACTTGGGCAAGCATACAATCACCCACTCACGTAAGGAGAAGCTAATGAAAACAAGATGGATCACCGCCCTGGGCGTCGTCGTCGCCCTCGCCCCCATGACAGCCATGGCCAACAATGTCGGCACCTGCGGATGGGGCTCCAGGCTGTTCCAGGACCAGCAGGGCATCGCGCCCCAGGTCCTGGCCGTCACCACCAACGGGACCTCGGGGAACCAGACGTTCGGCATCACCTCCGGCACGTCGGGCTGTACCCGGGACGGTGTCGTGCGGTCGAACTGGAAGACCGCCATGTTCATAGACGGCAACCAGAAGAAGCTCGCCCGCGACATGGCCAAGGGTCAAGGCGAGACCCTGACCTCCCTGGCAGCGCTCATCGGCATCCGGGACAAGGACCGGGATACGTTCTACCGCGTTGCCCAGGAGCACTTCACCACGATCTTCCCGTCCGAGGGCGTGAGCCCGGATCGGGTCCGCGCGTCCCTGCATGCCGTGGTTGCGAGCAATGCCCGGCTGGCGAAATACTCGAGCCATATCTAAACGTTATTGCTGACCGCCCGCGCCTGCCCGTCACCGCGGTGACGGGCAGGCGGGCACCAACCGGGGTCACACCCATGTCTGCTCCAATGATGGTCCAAGGCACTCCCGCGCGCCTCCCCGCCCCGCTGTCGCCGCCCCCGCCGCCCCGGTGAATTCCCCGCGGTTGGGCGCATGGGCCCTCGCCTGGCTCATCCTGTGGCCCTTCGCCGCCTGCGCCACGGCGGGCACCCCGCCGCCTTACGCCAAACAGCTGATAGCCCGGGCGCGCCACGCAGCCCTGGCCGAGCGCCCTCGATGGCACGCCCTGCTTCACTATCGAGTCAACCGGATCCTCCCCGGCGTCACCAGCGAGGTCGACTCGCCCGGCTTTTTCCTCGCCCCGGACGGCAAGACCGATCCCGCCGCCGAGCTGGACGCGACCATCGCCTCGTTCTTCGCCCCGCCGCCCCGCGATGCCGACACGCAGCACCCGCAGTGCCGGTTCATCGCCCGTTACCATTGGCTCAAGGCACAGCTTCACTTCGACCCCGCGCGGCTGCCCGAGCGGCCCTGTGCGCGCTTTCACAAATGGCTCAATGCGCTCAACCCCAAGAGCGTCACCCTGATCTTTCCCACCGCGTACCTGAACAACCCCTCGTCCATGTTCGGGCACACCCTGTTGCGCATCGACGCCAAGGGCCAGGGGGACCAGACGCGCCTGTTGGCCTACGCGGTCAATTATGCCGCCTCCACCGGCCGCGACGGCGGGGTGCTGTTCGCCTTCAAGGGCCTGTTCGGCTGGTACCCCGGGGTGTTCTCCGTGGCCCCTTATTACCTGCGGGTGCGCGAGTACAATGACATTGAAAACCGCGATATCTGGGAGTACCGGCTCAACCTCAGCGAGGCGGAGATCCGATTCATGCTGATGCATTTATGGGAGCTGAGGCGCTCGTTCTTTTATTATTACTTCTTTGACGAGAACTGCTCCTACCACCTGCTCGGGCTGCTGGACGTGGCGCGTCCCGGGCTGGGGCTGACGGACCGGTTCCGGGGCTGGGTGATCCCGGCGGAGACGGTGCGCACCATCGTCAAGCAGTCGGGGCTGGTCAAGCGCGTCGTCTATCGCCCGTCGCGGCGCACCGTGCTCCAGTGGCGCATGAACCAATTGAACGGGCGCGAGCGCCGGGAGGTGGAACGCCTGGCCGACGGCACACTGACGCCCCGGCGCCTGGCCGGGCAGGACCCGCCGGCGCACCGGCGCGGCAAGCTCCTGGAAGACGGCTACGAGCTTCTGAATTACAAGCGCGTGACGGGACAGATCGACAAACAGCGGGCAAAGGATCTTGGCTATCGCCTGCTCGCGGCCCGCAGCGCCCTGGACTACCGGGCGGCGCCCGCCCGCGTGCCCGCGCCCGGCCGTCAGGCCGGACCAGGGCCATCGCCCCCCGCGGATCACCCTGGGGATCGGCCGCGCCGACAGGCGCTGGGTGCAGGACATCCAGCTGCGCCTGGCCTACCACGACCTGCTCGACCCGCCGGGGGGCTATGTGCGCGGCGCACAGATCCAGTTCATGGACTTCACCGTCCGGCGTTTTTCCGACACCGGCACCGTCCGGGTGGAGCACGGCAAGGCGATAGACATTGTCTCCCTCACCCCCGTCAGTGACCTGAAGCGCCCGGTCTCGTGGAAGATCAACATCGGCGTCATCCGCCACCACCTGACCCAGTACGACAACCCCCTGGACATGCACCTCAACGGCGGGGGGGGATTCACCTGGCAGCCCCTGCACCGGCTGATGACCTATCTCATGCTGGACGGCACCGTGGATGCCGGCCCGGGGCTGAACCGCAGCTACTCGGTGGGCATCGGCCCCGAGGCGGGGCTGGTGGCGGACTTCTCAGGGGCGGGCCGCCTGATGGCCACCGCCCACTGGCTGCGCTTCGGCCTGGGGGATTATCATACCCGCCAGACCGTCAGCCTGGCCCAGCGCACGCCGCTGGGCAAACACGGCGCCGTGGAGCTCAACCTGTCCCGGGTGCGCGAGTTCCACCGCGCCTGGAATCAGATCACCCTGCGCGGGCACTATTACTTCTGATGCGCTACCGGGCCGCCTGCATCGCCGCCCTGTCGCTGGCCTTGGCAGCGGCACTGACGGCCTGCAGCGGCCTGCTCTTCTATCCGAGCCGGGAGATGGTGCGCACCCCCGACAAGCTCGGCCTGTCTTATGAGGACGTCTACTTCGACACCCCCGACGGCGTGAAACTGCACGGCTGGTACCTGCCCGCCCGGGGCGCGCCCATCGGGACCATCCTGTACCTGCACGGCAATGCCGAGAACATCAGCACCCACATCTTCAACGTGGCCTGGCTGCCCGCCAAGGGCTTCAATGTGTTCCTGTTCGACTATCGCGGCTACGGCCTGTCCGGCGGCACGCCCTCCCTGCCCGGGGTGCACGAGGACTTCGCCGCCGCCCTGCACTGGCTGCTCAAACGACCCTTCGCCGCCCGGCGCGGGGTGGTGGTGTTCGGCCAGAGCCTCGGGGCGGGGATCGGGATTTACGGCGTCGCCCACAGTGACGCCAAGGCCCATATTCGCGCCGTGGTCGCCGAGAGCGCCCTGTCCAGCTATCGCGACATCGCCCGGGAGAAACTGGCCGGCTTTTTCCTGACCTGGCCCTTCCAGTGGCCCCTGTCCCTGACCCTGTCCGACAAGTACAGCCCCATCTACGCCATCGACAGGATCAAGTCCATCCCCATCCTGATCATCCACGGCGACCGGGACCCCATTGTCCCCCTGCACCACGGCTGGCGGCTGTACAAGGCCGCCGTCGCCCCCAAGCAGTTCTGGCTGGTCAAGGGAGGCGGCCACATCCAGGCCTTTACCCGCAAGGTCTTCAGGCAGCGCTTCGTCCGCTATCTTGATCGGCATCTATCGCGAACAACCGGGCGCCGGCGGCCCGGCCAAGGGCGGGTCGGAACGGAAAACGGTCAAAACAAGGTGAGCTGGGAATCGGCCCGCGGCGGGGAAAAGGCCGAGCAGTCCAGGGACGCCCAGGCCCGGAAGCCGTGGCGCCTGGCGGCCAGGTCGAAGCGCTGCTGGATCAATTGGGCATACTCGCCCGTGCCGCGCATGCGGGTGCCGAACTGGGATTCATAGAGCTTGCCGCCGCGGGTCTCCTTGACCCGGTTCAAGACGTGGTCCGCCTTGAGCGGGGCATGCTGCGCCAGCCAGTCGGCGAACAGGTCCTTCACCTCGTGGGGCAGGCGCAGCAGCACATAGCCGGCATGGCGCGCCCCGGCATCGCGGGCCTGCGCCATGATGGTCTCCAGCTCGTGGTCGGTGAGCACGGGGATGACCGGCGCCACCAGCACGCTGACCGGGATCCCCGCCTCGGCCAGGCGCCGGATGACCGCCAGGCGCCGCTGGGGGGCCGCGGCCCGGGGCTCCAGGTGCCGGGACAGGCCGCGCTCCAGAGTGGTGACCGACACCGCCACCGCCGCCTGGCGGCGCTCGGCCGCCGCGGCGATCAGGTCGATGTCGCGCTCGATCAGCGCCGACTTGGTGACGATGGTGAACGGGTGCCGGGCCTCCACCAGCACCTCGAGGATCGCCCGGGTCAGGCCGCGTTTGCGCTCCACGGGCTGATAGGCGTCGGTGTTGATGCCCACGGCGATGGGCGCGCAGCGGTAATTGCGCTGGGAGAGCTCCCTTTTCAGCTGCGTTACCGCATCAGGTTTGTAGAACAGGCGGCTCTCGAAGTCCAGGCCCGGGGACAGGCCCAGCCATGCGTGGGTGGGGCGGGCGAAGCAATAGGCGCAGCCGTGCTCGCACCCCCGGTAGGGGTTGATGGAGCGGTCGAAGCCCACATCGGGGGAATCGTTGTAGGTGATGACCCGGCGGCTGGCGTCTTTGGCCAGGGTGGTCTTCAGGGGCGGCGGCGGCTCGTCCTGCCCGCCCCACCCGTCGTCCAGGGCCTCGCGGGTCAGGGACTCGTAGCGGTTGTCGGGACTGAACGTCGCGCCCCGCCCCTTGCGCGGGCGGTGGGGACGACTGGGGCCGGTCTGGTCCATAGGGTGGCTATTGTATACGAACGTCACAGGGACTCGGACAACTTCCGGCAATAGCCCTGCTCGGCGAGGCTGGCAATGATGTCCATGGGCCCCCGCATCTGCGCTCAGCAAGTCAGGTGCAAGGCCGCCACTACCCTGGCCGCCTCCCGCTGCAGGCGGTTGAACTCGGCCACCGCGTCTTTGCTCTTCATGGCATGGACCTGCATGCCCTGATCCTCCAGGTAGGCGAGGGTCGCGGCCGGGACATCCATTCGCCCGTAGAAACCGGTGCCGATGACCAGTACGTCGGGGCGCGCCTCGACCACCTCGGACAGGTCGTTGATATGCAGGCTGTGCCCCTCTTCCCGCCACCAATGGTCCCGGACCCCGTCGGGCAGGATAATCACATCGGAGGTATAGTGCCTGCCCGCCACCTGCAGCTTACCGAAGTCGTAGTGGGTGATCTTCATGGGCCGGTCCCCCCCATGGTCAGGCGAAAGCGCCCCGTTACCACGGCGTCGATCTTGTCGACGTCGCGGGCATGCCCGGGAACCGGGTCCCGGGAGGATAGACATAGCGACCCACATTGAACTCCCGGTCCAGGAGCTTGCGCCGCAGGGACGCCTCACTCAGCTCGCCTTCGGTCTGCGGATCCCAGTGCTCGACGCTCATGGGCATTCACCGGCAATGGCTGTTGGTACACATCGGCCCGTGTCTGTCACAATGCGGCTTCGGGATACTCGCCGTTTCCCGCCCCACTCAAACGGGGATCGGCCCGAAACCGCGTCCCGCCGGACCGGCACTCCCCTTATTTGACAGCAACCCGGGAACACGTGCAACCATGATGGGCGGCACACAGCGGACGGCAAAAATTCACGCAGCCGCGGCGCCAATCCGCTATGCTATGGGGCTTGCTGACGGGGCCTGCCGCGCCCCCACGGTGTTTCACGCACCCTGACCCAGCCCTATCCTCCAGAGGAGCCATACCCTTACAGATGTCTGGACACTCCGATTTCCCGCCCCAGCCGGTTACCGATGAACGCCAACTGACTGAATACTTCGCCTCCTCCTGCAAGCCCAAAGAGGCGTGGCGGATCGGCACCGAGCATGAGAAATTCGCCTACCGCCTGGACAACCTGGAGCCGCTGCCCTACGACGGCGAGGTGAGCATCTCGGCCCTGCTTCGGGGCTTTTGCCGGTTCGGCTGGGAGCCGGTCTATGAAGGCGACAATCTGGTGGCGCTGCATCAGGGCGAGGCCGGCATCACCCTGGAGCCCGGCGGGCAGCTGGAGTTGTCCGGGGCACCGGTGGACAACGTGCACGAGACCTGTCAGGAGGTCAACCAACACCTGTACCAGGCCAAGGAGGTGGCGGGCGAGCTGGGGGTCGGCCTGTTGGGGCTGGGGTTCCAGCCCAAGTGGGCCCGTTCCCGGATCCCCTGGATGCCCAAGGGCCGCTACGCCATCATGCGCGACTATATGCCCACCCGCGGCGGGCACGGCCTGGACATGATGCTGCGCAGCTGCACCGCCCAGGTAAACCTGGACTTCGACTCGGAAGAGGACATGGTCAAGAAATTCCGGGTCGGCATGGCGCTGCAGCCCGTCGCCACGGCCCTGTTCGCCAACTCGCCCTTCGTCGAGGGACGGCCCACCGGTTACCTGAGCTACCGCAGCCATGTGTGGACCGACACCGACCCGGACCGCTGCGGCGTACTGCCCTTCGTCTTCGACCCCGGCATGGGATTCGAGCGTTACACCCAATATGCCCTGGATGTCCCCATGTACTTCGTGTACCGGGACGGGCGCTATATCAATGCCGCGGGGCAATCGTTCCGCGACTTCCTGGCGGGCCGGCTGCCGGCCCTGCCCGGCGAGCACCCCACCCTGGCCGACTGGGCCGATCACCTGTCCACCCTGTTCCCCGAGGTACGCATGAAGGGCTTCCTCGAGATGCGCGGCGCCGACGGGGGGCCATGGCGACGCCTGTGCGCCCTGCCCGCGTTCTGGACGGGCCTGCTGTACGACAGCAGCGCCCTCGACGCCGCGTGGGACCTGGTCAAGGACTGGACGCTGGACGATCACGCCTTCCTGCGCGGTCAGGTGCCCGTCACCGCCCTCAATACGCCTGTCCAGGGCCATGGGCTGCGGGACGTGGCGCTGGAGGCGCTGGCGATTAGCCGGGCCGGACTGGGTGCGCGCCGCCGCCTGTCCGACCGGGGCGAGGACGAAACGCGGTTTCTCGACACGCTTCAGGAAATCGCCGAGTCCAATCAAACACCCGCCGAGGAGTTGCTCGAGGCCTATGAGACCCGCTGGCATCACGAGGTGGAACCGGTATTCAAGGAATACAGTTACTAGGCGGCATCGTGCCCGTAACTCATTGCGCTGCTGGAAAATTCAGGGCGGCGCGGCGTCCGGGTGCAAGCGCCGCGAGATGGTGTTATTGTGATATCCGCTCGGCGACGGGCGCAGCCGTGTTGGCCCCGCATCCGTCCCCCGCATCCGTCCACAGGCTCAGGAGATCACCATGAAGGCACGGCACCTGATCAAGGACCGCAACCCACCCTTCTACGGCATTACCCCCCATCATTCGATGGCCGAGGCGGTCGACGCCATGATGAGCCACCGCATCAGCTCGCTGGTGGTCATGGACAACGGACACCTGGTCAGTATCGTTACCGAGCGGGATGTGATGCGCACCGTTTACCAGCACGGCGGCGATTTCTCCAAGGTCAAGGTGCAAGAGGCAATGGCGCCCGAGCTGATCGTGTGTCAGGCCGAGGACGGCCTCGATGATGTCATCGAGCTGTTGTTTCACAACAGGCTGGGCAAGCGCATACGCCACCTCCCGGTCCTGGACAACCAGGAACTGATGGGCGTCATCTCCATCAGGGATATCGTCAACGCCCTGTTGACCGAGACGCGCTTTGAAAATCGGCTATTGAGAAACTACATCAAGAACTGGCCGGAACCGGAAGACTAGCACCCGGCAGGCGATTGACCGCGGCTGCGGGCTAGCCCGCATGGGCCTTATGCTTGCCCTTTTCATCGAAAGACACATCTGATTCCATCTGCAGGTGATTGTCCTTGGCGAAGTGAATCAGGAAGTCGAACAGCATCGAGTCACTGTGCTGCAGGTCTTCGTCCACCAGCACACACTTGGTGTCATCGACCGTGGCGGGGCGCACCTGGGGGTGAAAGTGGACCCGCCGATCCGGCCCGAACTCGCCCACCGCCGTGGCCAGGCGCTCCGCCCAGTCGCTGGGACGAAAGCGCCCGCCGTCTTCAGTGATACCCTTGATGATTATATAGACAGGACTACTTCCCATGGCAGATTCAATATACTCGGGTTGTGCACACATACATCGTTACTCCAGCGGCGGAGGATTCTCCGCCAGCAAAAATTCGTCGCCTCTGGCAACCGGCTCAGGCTAAGAAATTTAGATCAGGGGGGCCTGGTTGACCGGCAAAGCCGCGGAGCCCTGACTTGGCGCTCCCCGGCGGTATTGTTGTTCATCCCTCACGGGGACGGGGCTTCGGCAGTGATGACCACGTCATACCGCTCCATTTTGCTTTCCCCGTTGTACGCCTCTTTGGGCAAGGGGTTGGAATGGGCGGCCCTGAAGTCCTCGCTGTCGACCCACGCCTCGAACGCCGCCTTGTCCTCCCAAAGGGTATTCACGATATACGGCGCGCCCGCCGTTATCGGCTTCATGATCTGCATGCGGATAAAACCGGGATTCCTTTCGACCTGCCCCGCCCGCTGACGGAAACGCTCTTCAAAGGCCTCTTCCCAACCGGCGGCGACATGGACGCGGTTCATGACGGCGAACATCGGACACTCTCTTGCGTTTTTGGCGGAACCACCAGTACCTTAAGATAACATCTTCGCGGAATAGTTCCTCAACACCGGCATCCCCGGACGGCGTCAAGGGCGCGGCGGGCGATGCCCGGCCCGCGGTTGTGCAATGCGCCAATTATACCAGTAAAGTCTGATCGAGGCCCGGCTCAAATCCGGACCCAAACCAACCAGATAGCCTGAGCCGCCCCATCACCGACGTTCGTGCGAGGGCGGCGAGCGCCTCCGTGGCCCCGCCCGGCACACGGCAAAAATGCCCCACAGGGCCAACGTATTCCTTATAATGGCTTCGTAGTGTTCGCGGCCACGGGCCGATGGCCCCCAACCTGACTCACGATCTTCGTCATGGACGAAGGGATCGCCGTGGCCCTGTCACCGCGCACGGCCTCCCTGCGCCGGCTCCAGCACCGCATCGTCAGCCGTCATCACCTGGTGGCGGAGAGTCATGGCAGTGAGCCGCTGCGCCACCTGGTGATCCACCCCAATTGACGATATAGTCTCCGGCGACGGGGATGCAGCGACGAGCGCACCCCCGGACCGCCAGGAGAATACACCATGGCCGATGCCAGGAAGATCACCCGCCGGCTCCTCGGCAAATACCCGGACCCGGGGCTGGCGCTGCGCTTCAACACCCCCCTGGAGCTTCTGATCGCCACCATCCTGTCCGCCCAGTGCACCGACGCCCGCGTCAACGAGGTGACCGCCGCGCTGTTCAAGACCTACAAGCGGGCCGCGGATTATGCCCGCGTGCGCCCGGGCACCCTGGAGAAGGCGATCAAGCCCACCGGCTTTTACAGGAACAAGGCCAGGATGATCATCAACTGCTGCAAGCAGCTCGACGAACGGTACAACGGCCGCGTACCCCGCTCCCTGGACGCCCTTGTGGACCTGCCGGGCGTCGGGAGAAAGACCGCCAATATGGTGCTCGGCAACGCCTTCGGCATGCCCGCCATCGCCGTGGACACCCATGTCCTGAGGGTCAGCAACCGCCTGGGGCTGGCGGCCACCCACAACGCCGTCAAGGCCGAACAGGCGCTCATGGAGCGCATACCGCGCGAGCAGTGGACGCCGTTCACCAATGCCATGATCCTTCACGGCCGGGACACCTGCACGGCCCGCAAGCCCCGGTGCTGCCAGTGCATCGTCTATGACCTGTGCGAGTGGCCGGACAAGCCGGCGTGCCCCTAGCCCGCCCCTCACCAAGGTACGCGGCAAGGGTGTCGAAACGGCCGGGTGCAGTGGGATACCGGCACGGATTAGCCCTTGAAACTCCCTGACAAACCATATAAGTTCGAGTCGACATTGACTCCGGGACGCCCGCCATCAACAAACGAAGGAATACAATGACCGTCAATAATGCCTTGAGTGGAGTACGTCGAATCGCACTGACGACCCTGTTGGCCGCCGCGCTGGCCGCGTGCGCCACGGTTCAAATGGGACGGGACTTCGACCTGCAGTCCTTCAAGTCACAGATCGTGCGCGGCAGGACCACCCAGGCGCAAGTCCAGCAATGGCTCGGCTCCCCCAACAGCACCGGCATCACCGTCGACACCAACGGGGAAAAATTCGACCAATGGACCTACTTCTTCGGCAAGGGCAAGCTCAACCGAATGAAGCAGGCACAGCTCAAGATCCTTCAGGTGAAGTTCGACCAGGAAGGGATTGTGCGCGGCTACAATTATTCGTCAGAGGTCAAGTAAGCCGCCGTCCGGCAGCGGCACACCCGTGCCCCCCAGCCCGCAGTACCCGCCGGGGTGCTTGGCCAGATACTGCTGGTGGTAGGCCTCGGCATAATAAAATGCAGGCGCCGCGCAAACCTCCGTCGTAACAGGGCCGCGGCCCGCCGCCTGCAGGGCCTGCTGGTAGGCCTGCAGGGTCTGTCGCGCCGCGGCGCCCTGTTCATCGCTGCAGCAATACACCCCGGAGCGGTACTGGGTCCCCACGTCATTGCCCTGGCGCATCCCCTGGGTCGGGTCGTGCCCCTCCCAAAACACCTTTAGCAGCTGCCGGTAGCGGATACGCCGCGGATCGTACACCACCCGCACCACCTCGTTATGACCCGTGCGGCCCGTGCATACCTCTTCGTAGGTGGGATTGGGCGTATGGCCGCCGGCGTAACCGACCGCCGTGGAGAAGACTCCGTCCAGCAGCCAGAAGGCCTGCTCGGCGCCCCAGAAACAGCCCATACCGAACATCGCCGTCTCCAGCCCCTCGGGGAAAGGCGGCTGCAGGGGGTGGCCGTTGACAAAGTGCCGCGCGGGCACGGCCATGGGCTCACTGCGCCCCGGCAGGGCCTGATCAGGCGCCGGCAGACGTGTTTTCATCATCGAGGTCACCGCTTGGAAGCTTGCACCGCGTCACCCGGCGGGCGACACATGGCTGATACGCCGCCTGTCACGGGGGCGGCGGCTGCTCCGACCCGGACCCTTGCTGGGGGCTGGTCGGCTGGCCCGCGCCTTGTCCCGGCGGGACGGACTGTTGCTGGGGGGGTTCCGCCATGAAAAGGCGCGCCAGGGCGCCGGCGGCCAGGATGAGCGCCGCCAACACCAACAACAGGGTCTGCATGTTCTTGCTCATGGTTTACACGCCTCCTTTGCGGGTATGTATAACTTGGGCACCTGGCCGCACAACCATGTCCCTACCGCGAGGCCGGCCGCGGGCCGCGGTGCGATCGGGTCACTTTTGCGGTTCGTAGGTGTCCGCGCCGATGCTCTTCAGACCGGCGCGGGCGCAACCCTCGTCGAAATTCGCCCCTGGCGAGCCGCCCACGCCGAGCCCGCCGAGCACCTTGCCCCCGATGCGGATGGGGAAACCGCCCCCGAGCATCAGCATGGAATCGTTCATGTCCCGCAACGCCTGCAGCGACGGGTGCCCGGCGATCAGCGCCGCCAGATCCCCGGTCGGCCGTCCCAGGCTGGCTGCAGTATAGGCCTTGCGGCGGCTGCTTTCCACGGTATGGGGGCCGGCCCCGTCCGCCCTCATCAGCACGATCAGCACCCCCGAGGGGTTCACCACTGAGGCACTGACCCTGTAACCGTCGGCCTCGCACTTGTGCACCGCGGCGAGGGCCGCTTGCCGCGCCGTCTTGAGAGGCACCATGGCCTGATCGAACAACGCCGGCGTGTCCGCCCCGGCCGCGCCCGTCGCCGCGGCGGCGCTAAGGGCCGCCACCGCTGCCAGGCGGCGGAGGGCACCCTTGCCAATTGAGACAATATTCACAGTCGTCACCTCCACGAATATGGTGTATTGGACACCGAATGCACAGGCCGTTCAAAAAAAGGCACGTTTTGCGGATATCACGGTCACAATTAAGTAGCAACCGTCGGCGGCCTTGGCCCTGCCGACCTGCTGTGAATATCATACACGGCGAAATCCCACGGCAATACCGGATAAGGGACATCACGACACCCAGGAGGGACTGTAACTTGAACCATCCGATTGAAAACGCGGGCCGCCGCACCGCCGGGTCGCCGCGCCGGCGCCCCCTGATGGCGCTGCCCCTGATAGTCAGCGTGCTGGCGGCCGCCCTGTTGGCCCAGTCACCGGCCTACGGGGCCTCGGCCAAAGCCATTGATTCGCGGGCCGATGAGGTACTCAAGCAACTCTACGACCAGGTCCACGGGGCGAAAGCACTGGTGAGCAAGGCCAAAGGCGTCCTGATCTTCCCCGATGTCTACAAGGCCGGTTTCGGCATCGGCGGCGAATACGGCAACGGCACACTGCGTATCGGCGGAAAATCCGTCGCCTATTTCAATATCGTCGGGTTGTCCTTGGGTTTTCAGTTGGGCGCCCAGCGACGGGCCGTGGTGTTCGCATTCCTGGATCAGGATGCCCTTGATCGGTTCCGCCGCAGCGACGGCTGGAAGGTCGGCGTCGACGGCTCGGTGGCCCTGGCCAAGCTCGGGGCGGCCGCCTCCGTCGATTCCAACACCATGAATGCGCCCATCGTCGGCTTTGTCTTCGGCACCGAGGGGTTGATGTACAACCTGACCCTGGAAGGATCCAAAATCAACCGACTGCACCTCTAGGACACCTCTGCACAGGTCGATCAAGGGGATGATCACAAGGCGCACAGGGGCGAGGAAGCGCAGTTTACAAGGAGTAAATGAGCATTCCGAGCCCCTTTGCAACGCTGTGAGCGCCGCTTCAGCAGCCTGTGCAGAGGTTCCCTGGCCGGCTGTTGAAAAGCTCCCTCTCCCTCCGGGATTTATGCCCTTCAGGGTAGAAGGAACAGGACAGCATTTTTCAACATCCCGCCAGCCAGATACGTCACCGATGTCCGCCGCGAGGGCACCGAGCTGTCGCTGTGGCGGGGCGCACCCCTCCCGCCGGCTTGAGCGGACCGGCCGTGGATTGATCCGCGGCGCCTGACAAATCACGGGCGCTTTGATAGTCTGGGCGGACGGACTACTGCGGCAGGCAAGGCCAATCAATGGATATCGCTTTTCTCGGCACCGGCTTGATGGGCCAACCCCTGGCCACACGGCTGCTGCACCGTGCCTACAAGGTGGCGGTTTACAACCGCAACGCCGAAAAGGCCCGTCCCCTGCAAGCGCTCGGTGCCTCCGTTCATGACTCGCCCCGGGACGCCGTCGCCGCGGGCGACTGGGTGATCATGATGCTGTCGGATGCGGCCGCAATCCATGAGACCCTGTTGAGCCCTGCGGTACGCCCCTTGCTCGAGGGCCGCCGGGTTCTGAACATGGGGACCATCTCGCCGGCCCAGGCCAGGGATATCGGCGGGCAGGTTGTCCGGGCCGGGGGGCAGTTCATGGAGTGCCCGGTGCTGGGCAGCATCCCGGAGGCCAAGCACGGGACCTTGATCCTCATGTTCGGCGGCACCGCCGGGCAGTTCCGCGAGGCCCTGCCCATGCTGCAGACCTTCGGCCCCATGCCCCTGCACATGGGCGAGGTGGGTCAGGCCAGCACCGTGAAACTGGCCATGAACCAGCTTATCGCCTCACTGACCACGGCATTCTCCCTGAGCCTTGCCCTGGTCCAGACCGAAGGGGTCGACGTGGACAAGTTCATGACCGTGGTGCGCGAGAGCGCGCTGTACGCCCCCACCTATGACAAGAAGCTGCCGCGCATGCTGGAGCGCCGTTTCGACGAGCCCAATTTTCCTCTCAAACACCTGCTGAAAGACGTGCGGCTGATCAAAGAAAGTGCCGAGGCGGACGGCCTGAATACGGGCGTACTGGCGTCGCTCGAAGCCTTGTTGAAGACAGCCGTCGAGCAAGGACTCGGCGACCTGGATTACGCGGCCCTGTACAACAGTATCCACCCACAATGATCAATCCCGCGGCCCTGAACCCCCTGGGCTGATGGGAATCAAAGGAGGTAGTGCGGCAACGCTGTCTGCGCATTACCCGACGCAGCCCAGAATTGCCCCTGCGCGCATGGCGGAGCGGGCCAGGGCCCGCGGCCTCTGGCCCGGCGGGTTGCCGCAGGACGTCAGACAAATTCCCCCGAGAGAGGACTAGATATGGCAAATTACCTTTTTATCGCGTCCCGTGATCCGTTCACCAGCAAAGAGACCGAGAACGACTACGACATGGCGGTGCGCCTGGTGCGCGCCGGCCACGCCGTGACCCTGTTTCTGGTCCAGAACGGCGTGCTCCCGGCCCGCAGGGAATCTGTCCCTGACCGGATGACGAAGATCGCGGCCAATGGGGTCGAGATCCTGGGCGACGAATTCTCCATGCGCGAGCGGGGCATCGCCCGGGACGAGCTGGCCGACGGCGTGACGCCGGCGGGCCTGGAGGTGGTCGTCGACCACCTGGCCCAAGGTACCAAGACGGTCTGGCTTTAACCGAGGAGCGAATCATGACAGACAAACCGACTTTGACGTTCTCCATCATGGACGGCCCCTACGAGCAGGCGCGGACCGTCACCGTCTTCCGTATGCTCGACATCGCGGCGCGGCGCGGGTACAACATCAACGTATTCGCCTACGAGGGCGCGGCCGCCCTGGCCTTTTCCAAGCAGTCCAAACACGCCAACGCCGTGCACGGCCGCAACCTCGAGGAGGAAGACCACCCCCAGCCCAAGGAGTGGATCGCCTCATTGATCAAGACCGCCGAGGAAAATGGCGGCAGGCTGGACTGGATCAACTGCGGCCTTTGCGTAGACGAGCGCGGCGTCCACGAATCCATCGACGGCACCCGGCGGGGCACGCCGGCCGACCTTTGGCGCTGGGCCGAGCACTCGGACAACACCCTGATCGTAGGCACCCGTTAACGAGGAGGCACTGGTCATGAGAGTCTTGCAAATCATAGAATCGGCCTACCGCTGCACCATCGAGGAACAGGACGATCCGGCCGTGTGGATCACCCATGCCATGACCGGCGCGGGCGCCGAGCTCGGGGTCCTGCTGCGCGGCAACGCCGTCAACTACGCCCTCACCGGCCAGGAGGCCGCGGGCCTCCAATTCGGACGGATCAAACAAAGCCAGCCGCCGCGGATCGACCACGAAGTCTCCAAACTGGTGGACAAGGGCATCAATGTCTACGCAATCCAGGAAGACGGCATGGAAAGGGGCATCGACCCCGACCAGTACGTCCCGGGGATCCAAGCCGTTTCCAGGGAAGAGATTCCCCGGTTGTTCGATGGATATGACCAGGTATGGCATTGGTGATATACGGGTTTTCATGACAGGCGAGCCTCGACAGTGTGACGGTGGACCACAGTAGCCAGGGGGCAGGCGGTCGCAACGACATCTACGCCTCCTACCGCCGGGATGAACGGGAAGCCCTGACCCCGCTCGCCTCGTTGGCGCGGCTTCCCCCGGCTGAAGCCGCCCGGGTCCTGGAGGACGCGCGCAGCCTGGCGAAACGCTGCCGGGAACTGCAGCGGGATCACGGCGGCACGGAGGCCCTGCTGCACGAGTACGACCTGTCATCGGAAGAGGGCGTGCTTCTCATGTGCCTGGCAGAAGCCCTGCTGCGCATCCCGGACCGGGAGACGCAGGAGCGGTTGATCCGCGACAAGCTCTCCCAGGGCCACTGGGACAACCACCTGGGCCACAGCCCGTCATTGTTCGTCAACGCCTCCACCTGGGGACTGACCCTGACCGGCCGGGTCGTCACACTCACCGGGCGCGACGCCGACCCGGGCGCCCGCCTGCGCGGGCTCGTGGCGCGTGTCGGCGCCAAGGTGGTGCGCCTGGCGCTGGCCGAGACCATGAATCTCATGGCCCGCAGCTTCGTGATGAGCGCGACCATGGATGACGCCCTGCGCCGGGCGCATCGGGCAGGCCGGGGCCATGGCGCTATTCCTTCGACTGCCTGGGCGAGGCGGCGCGCGGGGCGAGTGACGTGGCGCGCTATTTCCAGGCCTACCGCCACGCCATCGCCCTGGTACAGGAATTCATCGGCGCGCAGGCCACGACCCCGTCAACGGGCCCGGCATCTCCGTCAAGCTCTCGGCCCTGCACCCGCGCTACGAATACGCCAAGCGCGGACGCGTCTGAATGAACTGGCGCCGCGCCTGCGCCAGCTGGCGGTCAGCGCCCGCGACGCCAATATCGGGCTGACCATCGATGCCGAGGAGAGCGATCGCCTCGACCTGTCACTGGACATCTTCGAGGCCGTCTATCGGGACCCCGCCATGCGCGGCTGGGAAGGCTTGGGCCTGGCGGTGCAGGCCTATCAGAAGCGGGCGCTGCCGGTCCTGCAGTGGCTCGCGGCCGTGGGCCGGGATACCGGCCGGCGCATCCCCCTGCGCCTGGTCAAGGGCGCCTACTGGGACAGCGAGATCAAACGCGCCCAGCAGCAGGGGCTGGACGGCTATCCGGTGTTTACCCGCAAGGCCGCCACCGACGTCAGCTACCTGGCCTGCGCGCGCTTCCTGCTGGACCATGGCGATGTCTTTTATCCCCAATTCGCCACCCACAACGCCTATACCGCCGCCTACCTGCTGGCGGCCGCCGGCGAGCGCCGCGACTTTGAATTCCAACGCCTGCACGGCATGGGCGAGGGCCTCTATCAGGCCCTCGCCGAGCAGTACCGCCCCCCGTGGCCTGCCGGGTGTACGCCCCGGTGGGCGCCCATGAGGCCCTGCTTCCCTACCTGGTGCGCCGCCTTCTGGAAAACGGCGCCAACACCTCGTTCGTCAACCAGCTGGCCGACCCGCAGCGCCCCGTCGAGCAGGTGATCACCGACCCGCTGGCCCACGTGACCCAGGCGGGCTACGCCCCGCACCCGCGCATCCCCCTGCCCCGCGACCTGTACGGCGACGAGCGCCGCAACGCCCTGGGCGTGGATCTCAGCGACCCCCTGGCGGTGGCGCGGCTCGACCGGGACCTGCACGCCGCGCTGGCCAAACCCCGGGCGGCCGCCCCCCGCGTCGGCGGGCAGACCTTTCCCGGGCCGACCCGAGCCGTGACCGATCCCGCCGACCGGCGGCGGGTCATCGGCGAGGTCACCGAGGCCTCCCGCGAGGCCCTCGAGCACGCCCTGTCCCTCGCCGCCCGCTCCGCCCCGGCATGGGAGACCCTGCCGGCCGGGCGGCGGGCCGAGTGCCTGGAGGGCGCGGCCGATGCCTTCGAGTCGAACCGCGCCGAGCTCATGGCCCTGATCATCCGTGAGGGCGGGCGCACCCTGGGCGACGCCCTCCTGGAGGTACGCGAGGCGGTGGATTTTCTGCGCTACTACGCCGCCGAGGCGCGGCGCCACTTCGGCGAGCCCCGGCGGCTGGCGGGTCCGGCGGGCGAGGACAACCGCCTCTACCTGCGCGGGCGCGGGGTCTTCGCCTGCATCAGCCCGTGGAATTTCCCGGTGGCCATCTTCACCGGGCAGGTGGCCGCGGCGCTGGCCGCGGGCAACGCCGTGATCGCCAAACCGGCGCGGCAAACGCCCCTGGCGGCGTGCCGCGCCGTCGAGCTCATGTACGAAGCGGGCATACCGGAACAGGTGCTGCACTTCCTGCCCGGCAGCGCGACGGTCCTGGGCGAGCCCCTGCTGGCGGACCCACGGCTGGCCGGGGTCGCCATGACCGGCTCGACACGAGACGGCGCGGACCATGCAGGCGGCACTGGCCGGCCGGGACGGCCCCATCGTCCCCCTGATCGCCGAGACCGGCGGGCAGAACGCGATGATCGTGGACAGCTCGGCGCTGCCGGAACAGGTGGTGGCGGACGCCATTGACCTCGGCGTTCAACAGCGCCGGTCAGCGCTGCTCCGCCCTGCGGGTGCTGTTCGTTCAGCAGGACATCGCCGACCGGATCATGGACTTGCTCGCCGAGGCCATGGATGAGCTGCGGATCGGCGACCCGGCCCTGCTGTCCACCGATGTAGGACCGGTCATCGACGAGGCGGCGCGCAAGCCCCTGCAGGACCATGTCGACCGGCTGAAGGCCCGCGGCGGGCTGCGCAAGACCACGGGGCTGCCGGACGGCACCGGTCACGGGAGCTTCTTCCCCCCTCACCTGTTCGAGATTCCGGACATGGACGTACTGCAGGGGGAGGTGTTCGGGCCCGTCCTCCATGTGGTGCGCTACGGCGCCGGCGAGCTGGACCGGGTCATCGACCGCATCAACGCCAGCGGCTACGGGCTGACCCTCGGGGTGCACAGCCGCATCGAGGAGACCTGGCGCCGGGTCAGGGAACGCGCCCGGGTGGGCAACCTGTACGTCAACCGCAACATCATCGGCTCGGTGGTCGGCGTCCAGCCCTTCGGCGGCGAGGGCCTGTCGGGCACCGGCCCCAAGGCCGGCGGCCCCCACTACCTGACGCGCTTCGCCGCGGAGCGCACGTGCACCGTCAACACGGCGGCCATCGGCGGCAACACGGGGCTGCTGTCCCTGGATGAATGAGGCCCCTTACCCCAACCCCTCCCCGAAAGGGGGCGGACGTTAAGACTTGGCGCCGCCGAGGGATAGGATTAGGGCCTAGGATGAAGCTGCGCCACCGGCACGGGGCACGGTGACATCCTTGAGCGCCGCCATGGGGCCGTAGCGCTTGAGCACCGCCAGCTGCGCCTCGTCCCTGATCAACATGGCGCCGGCCAGTCCCAGGGAGTTGACGGTGATGGAGTGGAAGGCCTCGCGGCGGCGGGGGATCAGCATCATCCACCGGCGGGTGACGAGCAGGTTATAGGGCCCCGTCTGGTATCGCCCCGTCGGGGCCGGCCCCTGACACAGCCCCACGCTGTACAACAGGGAGCGGTAGCACTCGAAGGCCGACCGCGCGCCCTCCCCGGGCGCCTCCCACCACCGGGCGGGAATGGCTGCCAGGGCATGCACATAGGGCAGGCCGGCGGCAACGCCCATGCCGCCGGAAAGGACCGCCTCCCGGGTCAACGGCGCAATGGGCACCGCCGGCCCCTCCCCGGACAAGGGCAGCGGCACCACCTGCATGTGCTTGTGCGACTGACTGGCACCCGCGAGACGGCCCCCGTTGTAAAAGCCGAAGGCCTCGAAGGCCCCCATGCATTCCCACAGGGCCCGGAAGTCGCCGGCCGTCAGCCACGCCTCCTGGTCCTCATAGTCCCGGGTAATGATCAACAGGTGGTGTTCGAATACGTTGTATTTGTTGAGCAGGGCCACGTGGTCGGCGCCAAGGTCGGCGACGTAAAGCGCCTGTTCATAGGGCAGGAAGGGATCGCTCCGGGGCGGGCGACGCCCGGGCGCCTCGTCACCCGCCCTGGGCGCGCGCTGCACAGCCCGGCGCAGGGCGAACCGCACGCCCGCCTCCGGATAATACTCGCACTGCGTCTCGATGGGCTGCAGGGCGCCGGCGGCGCGGGCACGGTGCGTCACCGCCACCGTACGCTCCCATAAGCCGGGCGTCGCATCACTCAACGCAGACCTCCCTCATCGTCACATGAATCCGGTGTGCCGCACCGATAATAGCAAGGGGCCCTGCCACATGATATGCTGATGGCCTGAGTCCGTTGCCATTCTCACACAGCCAACCCTATGCCCGCACAACTGCGCATCGGCCTGATGCTTTTCCTCTGCGCCCTGCAGACCGTCGCCCTGGGGGCGTCGCCGTCCCAACAGACCAAGCTCGCCAAGGTGATGGAGCTGTACGGCCTGACCACGCTCATCGAGCACATTCCCCAGGACGTGATCGACGATTTCAGTCAGGGCGACTACCTGGAACGCCAGAACCTGTCTCAGGACCAGGTCAACACCCTCAAGCAGGTGGTGACCACGAATTTCGCCGCCGACAGGGTCAGAAAAGACGCAGTGAAACAGCTGACAAGGGACTACGACGCGGCGCGTATCGACGCGGTCATCGCCCAGCTAAGCAGCCCGCTGTATCGCAAGATCACGGCGCTGGAGCAGCAGGCCAATTCCCCCGAGGCCGCCTCCGATTTGCAGGAATTCGTCGCGCGCCTGGCGCTGCACAACCCAGACCCGAAGCGGCTGGAATTGATGAAGGCACTGGATCGCGCCTCCCACAGCACCAAGATCGCGGTGTCGATAGAGCTGGAGATCGCCAAGACGATGATACGCTGCGCCGCCGCGTACAGCGACGACGGCGAGCCCCTTCCCGAAAGCCGGCTGAAGGACATCGTCGCACGGCTCAAGGGCAGAATCACCCACTCGGTGCGAAACCACATCCTCATCTGGTCGCTCTATGCCTACCGCAGTCTGTCCCGTCGGGAGCTGAAGAATTACATCGCCATCTATGAGAACGACGACATCCGGTGGTTTACGCGCACAAGCTCGCGCGCCCTCATCGACGCCCTGGACCACGCCTCCACCCGCTCCGCCCGGGACATCGCCAGGCTGCGCAACGCCCTGCATATCTGATCACCCCGCTTACCCGAGGGGGCCAGAGCGGACCGTTACAGGATGGCCCCGCGCTCGTCCACCGCAAACTTGGTCAGCTTGTCCACGATAAACTCGTAGGCGTCGTCCACGGAATCGGTCTGGAAGAACAGGTTGACGTCGTCGGCATTGATCGTCCCATACTTGATCAAGGCGTCGAAGTTGATCACATCACCCCAGTACTTCTTGCCGAACAGCACCACCGGCAGGTGCTTCGTGATCTTGCGCGTCTGCAGCAACGTCAGCAGTTCGAACAGCTCGTCCAGCGTCCCGAACCCGCCGGGGAACACGATGACCGCCTTGGCCAGATAGGCGAACCAGAACTTGCGCATGAAGAAATAATGAAAATGGAACGACAGCTCGCGGGTCACGTAGACGTTGTCGAACTCCTTGATGGGGATGGAGATGGTCAGCCCCACGTTGATGCCCTTGGCCTCCGAGGCGCCGCGGTTGGCCGCCTCCATGATCCCCGGCCCGCCGCCGGTGCAGACCACGAAGCGGCGCTCCTCGTCGCTCAATTGCTTCGACCACTCGGTGAGCCGGCGGGCGAGCTCGCGCGCCTGCTCGTAATACTCGGACATCTCGAGGCGCTGCTCGGCCTGACTCAGGTCCCCGCCCTCCTGCCGGGCGCGCTCCAACTCGGCCTGGGCCTGCTCCCGCGAGGGGATGCGCGCCGAGCCCATGAACACGATGGTGTCGTTCACACGGTAGTGCTCGAAGCGGCGCTCGGGCTCCAGGTATTCGGCGAGCACGCGCAGCGGCCGCGCATCGCTGCTGTCCATAAAGCCTTCGTCCCGGTATGCCTTAACGAGTCGCGTGGTTTTCTGTGTCATATCTGCCTATTCCCGCTATCCTGGTCGTTCTGTCGCGTGTACCCTTGGCCTCACCAGCGGCAAGGCGCCCCTTTCCCCGGGACGGCCACGGGCCGCGCACCGAAGGCGGACCGGCGCCCCGCCACCGGCCATTTTTACTATAATTCCCAATAGCTTCGCCATGACGCGGCCCAAAAGGGCGCCCGGCGACAGCCCTTTGGCCCTTGCCAGAGGGTTGTGTTAGTATGCCTTTTTGAGACAATACACAAGTCAATAACGCCGTAACACCCCCCTCCGACCCGGAAATACGTTCACCTTTTCCCGAACTATCCTGTCAATCATATCAACCGAGAGGACGTCAAAATGCAAGTGGCAAGCAACAAAGTCGTAACCATTGACTATACCTTGAAGGACAACGAGGGCAATGTCATTGATCAATCTGAGGGAGGCAATTTCTCCTACCTTCATGGCGCCAGCAATATCATTCCCGGCCTGGAGAACGCCCTGGCCGGCAAGGCCGCCGGTGACGAGCTATCCGTATCGCTGGATCCGGAAGACGGTTACGGCCACCGGAACGAATCCCTGAAACAGGTCGTCTCCAAGGACATGTTCCAGACGGAGGAGGAAATCGAGATGGGCAAGCAGTTTTACGCCCAGTCCCCGGATGGCCAGCAGCTGATCATCACCGTGGTCGACATCAATGACCAGGACGTGACCATCGACGCCAATCACCCGCTGGCGGGCGTCAATCTCAATTTTGACGTCAAGATTCTGGAGGTACGCGAGGCCTCGGACGATGAGATCGCCCACGCCCATGCCCATGCCGAGGGCGACGAAGCCCATTGAACCACAACCCCGGGCGGGTGATGGGGTCCCGTGCAAGAAACCGCGCCAGCGGAGCAAGACAGCGACCGGTCTGTGCAGGGACGTAGCGACGGCCCTGTCCTGACCCCATGAAAGGCGTGTGGCTGGAGAATCAGCGGATCCGCTACCGCGACGACCTGCCCGACCCGGCGCCGCAAGCGGGCGAGGCCCTGGTGCGGATGCGGCGAGCGGGCATCTGCGGCACCGACATGCAGTTGCTGCGCGGTTATTATCCTTTCACGGGGATCCCCGGCCACGAGTTCATCGGCGAGGTCGTCGATGCCCCCGATGAGCCCGCGTGGGTCGGACGCCGGGTGGCGGGCGAGATCAACCTGTCCTGCGGGACCTGCGCACAATGCCGCGCATCGCGCCCCACACACTGCCAGAGGCGCACAGTCCTCGGCATCAGGCACCGCAACGGGGCCTTCGCCGAGTATCTGACCCTCCCCGTCGCCAACCTGCACCCGGTGCCCGAATCCGTGACCGATGACGAGGCCGTATTCACCGAGCCCCTCGCCGCCGCCCTCGAGATCGCGGAGCAGATTCACATCCATCCCGGCGACACGGTCCTGGTCATCGGCGCCGGGCGGCTGGGACAACTCATCGCCCAGGTGATGCATACCCTGGCGGCCGACCTGCGGGTCGTGGCCCGTTATCCCAGGCAGCGCCGGTTACTGGACTCGCTGGGCATCCACGCCATCGGCGAAGCGCAGATCCCCGAGGCCGGCGCGGACCTGGTCGTGGAGGCCACGGGCTCGCCGGACGGTCTGGCCGCCGCGCGCCGCGCCGTGCGCCCTCGCGGCACCATCGCGCTCAAGAGCACCTACAAGGGCCGGGTCCCCACCGACCTGTCCGCCATGGTGGTCGACGAGATCACCCTGGTGGGGTCGCGCTGCGGCCCGTTTGCACCGGCACTGGAGCTGCTGCGCGAGGGCCGGGTCGCGCCGGCCAGGCTCATCGACGGACGCTACCCGCTTCATGATGCGCACGCCGCATTCGAGGCCGCCGCCGGCAAGGGCGCCCTGAAGATATTGTTCGAGAACTGATCCCCATCGGTCGCCATGCCCCTCCCGGGGGCGGCGCTGCGGCGGCGGCCGCAGCAGGTTGATGTCCCTAGTCCTTCTTGCCGAACAGGCGGTCCAGCTGCTCCTTGGCCTCGTCGGACGTCGCGGGCGCCCCCGGCGGTGATCCCTCCTGCGCGCCGCCGAACAACGCATCGAGCTGATCCCGCGCCGCCCGGCCGGCCGCGTCATCCCCGGGCCGGCAGGCGCCGGGGGCCGCCTCGAAGTAACCGCAGAAATTGGCCCGCTCCTTGTCCGTCACCGGCTCGGCCACCGGCTCGCGACAGGCCCGGCTGACGCGGGTGTCATAGAACCTGCACATTCGGCACACGTGCAGGTCCGCCCCGCAGGAGGGACAGGCCTCCCGGCGCCCCAGGGGCAGCGGCAGCTCCGCCAGGGACGCCCCGCACTTCCAGCACGCCAGTGTATCGGCCATGGCGCGTTGCTCCGATCAGTCGCGGACCGCCTCCACCTCGAAGGCCAGATCCATATCGTCGCCGATCAGCGGCAGGCCGTACTTGACGTTGAAGTCGGAGCGCTTGATGTGGGCGGTGGCGTTGAATCCGCAGCGGTACTGGGTCTTCCTGAAGGGATTCGGCCCGCAGTGGATGTGGTCGATCTTGAGGGTCACCGGATTGGTCACGCCCTTGATGGTCAGGTTGCCGTCCACGGTCCCGGCACTGGCATCATCGTTCAGGGTCACCTTGGTGGACTTGTAGGTGATCTCGGGGAACTCCACCACGTTCAGAAAATCGGGCGCGCGCAGGTCATCGTCACGCTTTTTATAGCCGGTGTCGATGGACGAGGCGTCGATGACCACCTCGACGGAGCCGGTCTTGTTGTCCCTATCCATGACGATGGTGCCCTTGGTCTGTCCGAAGCGGCCGTGCATGGTGGAAAAGCCGAGGTGACTGATCGTAAAGTTGGGAAAGGTGTGATAGGGATCGATTGTATAGTGCTCCTTCGCCGCGAATGCAGTCAGGGGAAGACACAGCGACGCGATCAAGACAAGTCTCAGTTTGCACATGGGATTCTCCTTATGCGGTCGATTGATTCTTGGAGGATTCACAAAGATGGCAGCGGCCCGGTCACGTGACGGGTCACCAGGATCGCGGCCGCCGCGGCCGGCAGCGTCACCAGCAACAGCATCACCGCTCTTAGCCATGCCGCCCTGACATCGCCCAAGGGGACCCGGGCGAGCAGGGGAATAATCCCCAATACCGGCAGGCTCAGCCAGGGCACCTTAGCATACACACAACCGGAAAGGCCTAACAAGCCGCTCAGCACCAGCCCGGGGACGACCAGCGTCGCGCCGGCATTGTGCCGCCGGAGCAGCACGCCCAGGAACACGAAGGCGCCCGCGGCCGCGGCGATCGATGCGGCCAGCTGCCCCAACAGAGTGGATGCGCCGAACACGGCGCAAACCCCCGTCCCCAGAGCCAGGGAAAAGACCGCGGCTCCCGCGCGCAGCGCCTCGGTGCGCAAGCCTGCACCGACGGCCGCCAGCCAGCCCAGGTACAGCCCGGCCCCTCCCCCCAGGGCCCAGAACGGCAGTCCGTGACGCCGGATCAGTACCGGCCAGACCACCCACAAGGCCGCACCGCCCGCCGCGGCCACCAACCCCCACGGCAGGCGGCGAAGCCCCCGGGGGAAGGCATCGATGCCAAGCCCGGCGACGGTCGCCGCCAGGCCGACGAGGAGAATCTTGTGGGTGCTGGTCAGGGGAAACAGCTGCAGGCCGATGATCAGCCAGGCCGCGGCGTAAAAGCCCAGCGGCACCGACAGGCCGGCCCAGAACCATCCCAGGCGATTCAACAGCAGACCGACGAGCAACGCGGCGGCGAACGGCGCCACCGCCGTCTGGAAAATGGGATCGGATGCCAGTTGATTCATGGCGCCGCAGAGCCTCCTAACCTGTTCACTGAATACGCCGGCACCTGTTCTGGCCCGCCGTCCGCCGCCGCCGCGCGGAACCCTACATTTTCACCGGCCGCTTCGCCAGCTTGCGCTGCAGGGTCCGCCGATGCATGCCCAGGGTGCGCGCGGCGGCCGACACATTGCCGCCGCACCCCATCAGGACCGCTTGAATGTGCTCCCATTCCAGGCGATCGACCGACATGGGCCGCTCCGACACGGGCACCGAGGGATCGCCCTCCTCGCGATGCAGGGCGGCAAGGACGTCGTCGGCGTCGGCGGGCTTGGCCAGGTAGTGGGTCGCCCCCAGCTTGATGGCCTCCACCGCCGTGGCGATGCTGGCGTATCCGGTGAGCACAACGATGCGCGTATGGGGATCCAGGGCCGTGAGGCGCTCCACCAGCACCAACCCTGACGCACCCGGCATGTTCAGGTCAACCACCGCGTACTCCGGGGGATTGTCTTCGATGACCCGCAGCCCGCCCTCGACATCGTGAACCGCCTGCACGCTGAACCCGCGCCTGTCCAGGGCGCCGGCCAGGACCCGGCAAAAGACCTCGTCGTCGTCGCACAGCAGCAGGCTGGGCCGCGCATCTTGATCCGCGGGCGTGGTCATGCGGCCGAGAGCCTGGTCAACGGCAGGACGATGCGCGTGCAGGCGCCGCCGCCGTCACGGTTGAACAACTGGATACTCCCGCCAAAGCGGCCGATGGTGGAATAAGCGAGGAACAGGCCGAGGCCCAGGCCCTGGCCCTCCCCCTTGGTGGTGAATACCCCCTTGCCCGCGCGGGCGCTCACCGCCCGGGACAGGCCCTCGCCGCGGTCACCCACCTCGATCAGCCACTGCCGCTCATCCCACCGGGCGTTGATTTCCACGCTGTGCGCCGAGGCGTCCGCGGCGTTGTTGAGCACGTTCATAATGGCCTGGGTCAGGGTGCGCTCGGCAACGACGACCGGGGCCGCGCCGCTGCCGTTCCAGCGGCAGCGCACCGTGACAGCCGGCCTGAGCTTGCACCACTCGGCGACGATCTGCTGCAGATACCCATCGACCGGCAAGCGCCCGCCGGACTCGACGCGCACCTGCCCGGCCGATGCCGACAGCACCGACAGTGCGCCCTTGCACCGGTCCACCTGCTCTCTCAATGTGCGCAGCTGCTCGGCCAACGCCGGGGATGCCTCGCGGTGCTCCCGTTCCAGCTCCTTGGTCAATATCGCCATGGTCGCCAGGGGCGTGCCGAGCTCATGGGCCGCACCCGCGGCGAGGGTCCCCAGGGCGATCAACCGTTCGTCGCGCAAGGCGTTTTCCCGGGCCTCGGCGAGGATGCGCTCACGCTCGCGCAGCGTGTTGCCCATCTTGACCACGAAGTAGGCGATCAACCCCGCGCTCAGGACAAACCCGGACCACATTCCAAGCACATGCAGGCCGAACTCCTCCCGGCCCGCGTTCATCATCAACGGCAGGGGTACATAGAACAGCAACAGCATCGTGTAGCAAATCGTCGTCAGCACCGCGAGCATCCACGTGTAGCGGGCGGGGAGCACCGCCGCCGCAACGGTCAGCGGCAGCAGGTAAAGCAGGGTAAACGGATTGGTGGAGCCGCCGGTGAAATACAGCAATACGGTGATAGCCCCCGCGTCGAGCAGCAACTGGCAGAAGAACTCCCTATGAGAGACCTCGCGGGCGGCGCCGAGCCAGCGCCAGCTCACCACGTTGAGCAGGGACCAGACGGCGATGACCAGCCCGGCGGGCAACAACATCGCCCGTGTGTCCAGATCGTAGGAGACGAGCATCACCGCCGCCAGCCAGCCGGCGATGGCGATACTGCGCAGCAGCAGCAACCGCCTCAGGTTCAGCAGTGACGAATGCTCGGAAGGGCTATGGGAATCATCAACCATGGCATTGCGCTCCTGGCCGTCTCGCTGTTCAGGGATCGGGTACTTCAACAGCACGGCGGCTGCACCACGGACGGCTGAAAAACGCTCTATGTTGCGGTACATCGATCGCGCCGGTTGCCGGGCAGGCGCATCCAGGCCCTGGGCCTGCGTGTGACATTAGCGCCAACTAATGTATTATGCCATTAGCCTGCATTCGTCACCAAATCTACGTTGCGAGGATGCGCGGCGGCGGGATTGACGGACGTGTATGTCAGAGCCGCCTGCGCGGCGTCCGGTGCCCCTTCGGCGCGACCCCGTGACGCATTCGTGGCCCGTGGGAGCTGTGTTATGATGGCTCGCCAAACGGCCGGCGCCGGACATCCGTGTCGCCACTGCGTTTCGCTGCAGGCCCGTGCGGCACAGCGGCGTGCAGGGCTGACACACCCATGGGAACAGGCAAGATCGATAACCACAAGAGACGGAGGAACTCCATGCCCACTGCCAAGCTCAAGCCGGCGCTTCCCCTACTGATTTTGCTGGCACTGCTCATGCCCTGTCTCGCCGATGCCCACGGGTTTGCCGGAAAGCGCTTCTTCCCCGTCACCTTGACGTTTCGTGACCCGATCAGCAACGACGAATTCGACACCATTTTCAACCACAGGGACAATGTGGGCGAGCACCAGCAGGCGCAGGACGTCAACAACGTGGGCGTCTACTACTCCAAGAGGATCACCCCCAAGGTCGCCCTGTCCGTGGGGACATCCTATGACAATATCGACCCCCATGGCGGCCCCAGCCAGCACGGATTCCGCTCCCTGAACATCGCCGGCAAGTTCATCGGCCACGTGGATCCGCAAAGCGAGTTTGTCTGGTCGTACGGGGTCAACGTGTCACTGGGCGGTTACGGCAGCGTGGGTCCCGGCTACAACATCTATACGCCCACTTTCTATTTCGGCAAGGGGTTCGGCAGTGTCTCCGGCATGAAGGCCCTGCGCCCGTTCGCCGTCACCGGCGCCCTCGGCACCGACATCCCCGGCCACGCGGACATCTCCCACAACCTGGTCACGGATTTTTCACTGCAGTACAACAACACCTACCCGGAGTCTTTCATGCAAACGCCCGGCATGCCGAATTTCCTGAGAAACTCGATCTTCCTGGTCGAGCTGCCCATGACGACATGCCTGGATCAGGGGTGCCGGGGGACGCTCACGGGCACCATCAACCCCGGGATTGCCCTGGTCACCGCCGCCGGACAGGTCGCCCTGGAGGGGACCGTTCCCCTCAACGCCCATTCGGGCAACAGCGTGGGTGTGCTGCTGCAGGCCCACCTGTACCTGGATAACCTGTTCCCCAACAGCATAGGCAAGCCGATCTTCCAATAGAGCAGCGACAGGATCATGGTGGCCCCGCCCGACCAACTCCCCGGCCCGGCAAGCGAAACGTGACAACCATTCTGGACGCCGTCGACAACGTAGCCCTGTGCACCGCCATCGGGGCCCTGGCCTGCCTGATGTGGATCCTGCCCCGGCCCCTCGATGACCGCCATGCCCCCGGCGCCGGTCAGGTGTGGCGCCTGCTGGGCGGGTGCCTTGCGCTGTTGACCCTCACAAGTGCCGCCATGTTGATTCAGCGCGCCCATGTGCTGAGCGGTCAACCCTACAGCGCCCTGACCCCCGTCCTGCCCCAGGTGCTGAACTATACCCACTACGGCCATGTATGGCTCATCCGGGTGGCCACGATCCTGGCGCTGTGGCCCATCTGGTGGCTCGGGCGCGGCCGGACCCGCCGACGCCCCTGGGCCGGCGCGATGTCGGTGATCATCGCCGTGACCGCCTTCACCCGCAGCGCCACCGGTCACAGTGCCGATCAGGGGGATTTTACCGCCCACGAGATCATGGACTGGCTGCATATCATGGTCGGCTCCCTGTGGGCGGGCGCGGTGGTGGCCTCGGCCCTGACGCTGTTCAGGGCGCCCCGGCAGGAGGCCGCCGCCGGGGGCCTCAGCGACATCGCCCTGCGCCTGTCGCAGCTCGCCACCGCGGCCCTGGTCATGGTGCTGGCGACCGGCCTCTACAACGCCGTGGTACAGCTCAACGGGCTCGCTTCCCTGTGGCGGACCGAATACGGCCGGCACCTGGTACTGAAGGTGTCCCTGGTGGGCGTCATGCTCGGCCTCGGCGCCGTCAATCGGTTCCTGTATCTCAATCGCCTGCCCGGTCTCGCCCGGGGGGAGATGCCGGTCCCGGCCGGCGCCGGCGCGACGGGCATGCGCCGCTTTGTCCAGATCCTGTACCTCGAGGCATGGGTGGCGCTGGGTATATTGATCAGCGCGGCCGTGCTGATCAATACCGCCCCGCCCCACCCGAGCCCGTCAATGTAGCGGCCGATCCGCGAACGGCGGCGAGGCAATGCCGGTGCACCGGCGCGGCGCAGCGCCGTGACCGGCCGCCGCGCGCGCAGTCAACGACCAAAGATCGCCGCGACGGACCACCACGCCGTGCAATCCCGCCACGGGGGCCGCAAAGGCCTCACCCCCGCCGGGACTGTAGAGGACAATCCGCGCGTGGTCCCCCACGGCGCGGCGCCCGGCATGCCCCGCCACATAGCGCAGCCGTCGGGCGAAGACCTTGTCGGTCCCGCCGGGGCGCAAGGGATCCCGGGCGAAATAGACATAGATCAGCGCCCCGCCGAGGGACCTGGCCCGCGCCGCCGCCGCGATTGACCCCTGCCGCCAGGTCTGTGCGGGGCCATTAACGAACAGGCGCCGGGTCCGCGCAGCCTCGGCCGCCGCCGCGTCCAGGTCATCCAGGCGCTTGCCGGGGCCCTTCGGCTTCACCAGCCATACCTCGCCGTCCCGGTCGTAATCGGGACGGACCCCGCTCTCGCCCCGGGCCAGGGCGTTGATCACATCGCGCACGGAGGTATCATGCTTCCCGTTGCCGCGGACGGGAATGAGCGTATCGATATTGGCCAGGGTCAGCATGACCGGCAGGGTACCCTTGGCGAGGGCCCCGGTGGGATCATCGGCGTCCCCGGCCACCCCCGCCCAGCCCATGCCCAGCAGTTGCGAACGGTCCGTCCCGCCCCCCGCCAGCGCGTAAGGATTGGCGGCCTGCGCCGCGCTGCAGCCCAGCTCGCGTTGGAAGTGCACGCTCCAGGGGGTATAACGAAACAAAGACCAATAGCGGGAGACATAGGCCGGATCGTACTGGTCCGGCAAGTCGCCGGTCTTTTGCATCGCCTCCAACAGGCCCTCGTTGCGCCGGCGAAAGCCGAAGCCTTCATACAAGAGGTTGTTGCCGCTGTCCGACACATCCCCGTAAAACCACGGCCGCCAATGGGTGCCGTCCGGCGCCGTGAATTCGGGCCGTCCCGCCGCCCGCCACAAGTCCACGGTCATGAACTTGCACACGAACGCCCACCGGGCCGGCCCGCCCCTTTGGGCGCACGGGGCGCCCGGGTCGGGCCGGCCCGGCGCCGGATAGGCCTCGGCCCACGCGCTCGAGTGAACGGCCACGCAGCACAGGGTCACACACGCCAGGAGCGACGCCCGGAGGGTGCGCCCGGACAGGGAAATCGCCGCGCCCGGGACGTACACGGTCGTCACGGGGACAGATTCTGCGCCTTCTTGCGGACGAGGCGGCCTTGCCGGCAGTCGTCGAAGGCCTGCCGGATCTCGTCCCGGGTATTCATGACGAACGGCCCGTATTGCGCAATGGACTCATTGAGCGGCCGGCTCAAGGCGCCAAATACTCCCGTACCCAACACCCTTCGCCGCGCCTGAAACGGGTTCGTTCATGGAGGCGGTCGCCCCCCTCCTGCCAGAACTCGAACACCTGCGGGCAGACGCGGTAGCCGCCCCAGTGCGGCGGACGCGGGACCTCCACGCCGGCGTATTTGGCGGTAAACGCCTGCATGCGCTCCTCCAGCACCTCGCGGCCGGCCACCACGCGGCTTTGCTCGGAGACCCAGGCGCTCAACTGGCTGCCGCGGGGGCGCTGGATGAAATACGCGTCGGCCTCCTCGGGCAGGGTCCTTTCGGCCCGCCCTTCAATGCGCACCTGATACCCGAGTTCGTCCCACCAGAACAGCAGCGCCACCCAGGGTTGGTGGGCCATGTCCAAGGCCTTGCGGCTCTCGCCATTGGTGTGAAAGACGAATCCGCGCTCATCGAAGCTGCTCATCAGGACCATCCGCGACGACGGACGCCCGTCCTGCCCGGTGGTGGACAACGCCATGGCGTGGGGCTTGTCGATCCCGGTGCGCCCGGCCCGGGCGTACCACTCCCGGAACAGCTCCAATGGGTTTGGCTCTTGCTTCATGAATAAAATCCTCGCTCGGGCTCAATGAAAGCGCCCCTCATCTGCAATGTATGCTCACTATATCCGGGTACCGCTGCGGCCTATCAACCCTTGGACCCTGACCTGATCCGCACCGCCGGCCGGCCTTTGTTATACAATACCTGAATACATAATACACAGCGGAGCCCCTCCAGCGGCATGTCCCCAACGCAACCGGCCGTCGGCCAACCGGCGCCTCCCTTCAGCCTCATGGACGAAACGGGCGCCGTCCACGATCTGGCCCATTATCGAGGGCAGTGGTTGGTCCTGTACTTCTACCCCAAGGACGACACCACCCTGTGCACCCGCGAGGCCTGCGGGTTCCGCGACGATATGGAGGCCTTTCAGGCCCGCGGCGCCCGGGTGCTGGGGGTCAGCCGCGACAACCGGGACAGCCACCGGCGCTTCCGGCAAAAATACCGCCTGCCCTTCCCCCTGCTCTGCGACACCCGCGGCGAGGCGGCCGAGGCCTACGGCAGCCTCTTTCGCTTGGCCTTCGTGCGCCTGGTCAAGCGCCGCACCTTCATCATCGACCCTCAGGGACACGTGGCCAAAATCTACCCCAAGGTCTCCACGCCCGGCCACAGCGCCGAAGTCATCGCCGATCTCCAGCAGCTGCAGAGCGCTTCTCCCTAACCCGCATCCCCCTCCACCCTCACGCCAAGGTCAATCCCGCCGATAAAGATGATGCGGCATCACGACCAGTTAAGGAACCCGTGTTGGTATTGCATCAGGATTCGCTAAACAGCCCCCGATTGGAATTTGCCGGCGCCGGCCGCGGGCATTGCTTGCCGCAGCGGCACGTGGGTGCCGTCGGTTTGCACCCGCGTCGAGTCCCCCCTTGGCTGTTGAGGACCACGCCGACCCTCGGCGTACGCGACGGTAGACGAATTGGCGAACATCTTGCTTGTAGACCCTGCAGGCGCCGCGGAACTCGACCACCGCGAGCGCCCCTCCCCGTCCGGGATAGTCACCTGAAATGTCGAAACTGCGCCATGAGCCGCCACATTCCCCTACCAATGACCAGGAAATCAACCCCGCGCCGGGCCGCCACGAGGCACGCCTCAGCGCCGCAGGCGAGCCTGTCATGAGCGACGGCCACAAGGACTCGACCCCTGTATTGCGGGTGTTGTTCGCCGAGGATTCCGAGGACGACGCGGTACTGGTCCTGCGCCAGCTCCGCAAGGGCGGCTGGCAGGTAGAGTCCGAGCGGGTACAGACCGAACAGGAATTTGTACGCCAGCTCGACACCCACCCCGACCTGATCATCGCCGACCATACCATGCCCGCCTTCGGGGCAAAACGCGCCTTGGAACTGCTTCAGGGCTGTGGGGACGATATCCCTTTGATCATCGTCTCGGGGACCATTGATCCGGAAAATGCAGTGGCCCTGATGAAGGCCGGCGCCCGGGACTATCTGTCAAAGAACGACTTGTCGCGGCTGGTCCCGGTCATCAACCGCGAGCTTCACGAATCCGAGATGCGCCGCCAGGGCAGGGCGGTGGAGATGGAAACCCGCAAACTATCCAATGTGGTGGAGCAAACCGCCAACGCCATCTTCATCACCGACCGAGACGGCACGATCGAGTATGTGAACCGTGCCTTCGAGACCGTCACGGGTTATTCAAAAGAGGAAGCCATCGGGAGAAAACCCGATATTTTGAAATCAGACAAGCACGACGCCGAATACTTTCGCCTGCTGTGGGACACGATTCTCAAGGGAGACGATTTTCAGGATGTGCTGGTCAACCGCAAGAAGAACGGGGCGCTCTACTACGAGGAGAAGACCATCTCCCCTCTGAAGAATGACCAGGGCGACGTCACCCATTTCATCTCCACGGGACTGGACATCACCGAAAAGCTCCAGATCCAGGAGCGCCTCCAGTACCTGGCCTATCACGATATACTGACCGAACTGCCCAACCGGGCGTACCTGATGAACCGCCTGGAGTATGCCCTGCTGCGCTGCCAGCGCTCCGAGGAGCACTTCGCCCTGCTGCTCATCAACCTGGACCGCTTCAACATCATCAATGACACCCTCGGGCGGGAGGTGGGCGACGACGCGCTGCAGATTCAAGTGGAGAGAATGCAGGGCATCATCGGCAAGAACGACACCCTCGCAAGGCTCCTCGGGGACGAATTCGCCATTCTCATGGAGAGCGCCCGCAGCCCCGATGAGCTGCCGGCCGTCGCCGACAAGCTCCTCAGCAGCCTCGCCAACCCCATCAAACTGGGCGCACACGAGTTCTACCTGGGCGCGAGCCTGGGCATCAGCATCTACCCGGAGGACGGGGACGATTCTCTGATCCTGCTGCGCGGCGCCGACTCGGCCCTGCACCGGGCCAAGGAAATGGGCGGCAACTGCTATCAATTCTACTCCCCCGAGATGAGCTTCACCGCCTTCGAGCGACTCGGAATGGAGTCGCGGCTGAGGCGGGCCCTGGAGAATCAGGAACTGCTGCTGCACTTTCAGCCCCAGGTGGACATCCATACCGGGGAGATCGCCTGCATGGAGGCCTTGCTGCGCTGGCAGGACCCCCAGGACGGGATGATCATGCCCAACCGGTTTATTCCCCTGCTGGAGGAGACCGGGTTGATCGTGCCCGTGGGCGAATGGGTCCTGGAGACAGCGTGCCGGGAAGCGAGCCAGTGGCAGTCATGGGCCCATCACCCCGTGCGCGTCGGCGTAAACCTGTCAGGCAGACAGTTCATCGACCCGACCCTGGCCGGCACCGTCGCCCGCATTCTGCACGACTCCGGCCTACCCCCGGAGATGCTGGAGCTGGAGATCACCGAGAGCATCATCATGCAGAACGCTCAACAGACGATCGACACGCTGAAGGAGCTGAGCGATATCGGCGTCAAACTGTCCATCGACGACTTCGGCACCGGCTACTCCTCTCTGGCCTACTTGAAGCGTTTCTCCGTGGACAGCCTGAAGATCGACCGCTCCTTCGTGCAGGACATCATCTACGACCCTGACAGCTTTTCCATCGCCAAGTCGATCATCGCCCTGGCCCACAGCCTCAACCTCGACGTCGTCGCCGAGGGGATCGAGACCGACAGTCAGTTGCGCATGCTTTCGCTGCTCGACTGCGACCTCATCCAGGGTTACCTGATCAGTCGACCCGTGGGCGGGGAGCAAGCCGCCAAGCTGCTCGTGGCCCACGAACCCTTTGTCACCCCGGCGATCCACGACAACCGGGATAATCGCACGCTGCTGCTGGTCGACGACGACCCGAACATCCTCTCGGCCCTGAAACGGGTCCTGCGCCGGGAGGACTATGAGATAGTCACCGCCGCCAGCGGCTACGAAGGGCTGGAGCTGCTCGCCAAGCACGATGCGGGCGTCATCCTCTCGGATCAACGCCTGCCCCACATGAATGGCACGGAATTCCTGAACCGCGTCAGGCGCCTGTACCCCAACTCGGTCCGCATGGTATTGACCGGTTACACCGACCTGGACACCATCACGGATGCCGTGAACGCGGGGCACATCTACAAGTTCATCTCCAAACCCTGGGAAGACGACTTTCTGCTGGCCAGTGTGCGCGAGGCGTTCGATGCATACAACAGCCGCACGCGCACCGTGCCGAACGCCAGTGCCTCGGTATAAGCGCACCGTCCGTGAGTCGCCCGCCGGCGCCGGGACTCGCCTCGGCCCAACCCCGGTTTCAAAAGGGCCCGGCCTCTCGCTTCATCGATTTCCCGGTGAGCACTGGCGACGCCGTTGAATTGCTATATCATATGTTCGTGACGCTGCAGCTCCTATCCGAAGACGGGGGAAAAGCATGAACAAGAAGACGATACTGCTGGTGGAAGACAACCCCGATGACGTCGACCTGACGCTCAGGGCATTCAAAAGGCATAACCTGGCCAACCAGATCGATGTCGCCCGCGACGGCGTTGAGGCCCTGGAGTACATCCTGGGCGACGGCTCCGACGAACAGCGCTTGCCGCCCCTGCAAGTGGTGCTCCTGGATATCAAATTGCCCAAGATCGACGGCCTGGAGGTGCTGCGGCGCCTGCGCGCCGAAGAGCGGACCCGGTTCCTGCCGGTGGTGATACTCACCTCCTCCAATGAAGAGCAAGACCTGGCCCAGAGCTATCGCCTGGGCGTCAACAGCTACATCCGAAAGCCGGTGGAGTTCGATAAGTTCGTCGAGACCGCCGGGCAGCTCGGATTGTATTGGCTGCTTTTGAACGAATACCCCTAAACCCGGTAAGCGCTCATCTCCCCAAGGGCAGGGTGCGGGTATTCGCCCGGGCCTCACGCCGGGGCAGCCAAGGGCGGATGCGGCTCATCACCCGTTCCGCCGTCAGCCGGTAGGCGGTGAGCTTGCCCCCGTAAACCGTCAGCAAGTGACCGCTGGTGCCGTCATGATCGCAGAGCAGCGTCTCCCGGGAGCGCCGCGCAAAGGACGCCCCGCCGGTGGGCAATACCCGCAGCCCGGCGAAGGCGTCGACCACGGGCGCCCCGCGATGGGCGGGGAAGTAGTGACCCAGTGTCTCAGACAGGTACCGGATCTCCTCTTCCAGGGGCTTTACGACACCGGGATCGCCGCGAAACGCGGTCTCGGTGGTCCCCACCAGGATGCGGCCGCGCCACGGCATGATGAACACCGCGCGCCCGTCTCGGGGCGCCTCCACGTAGTAGACCCCCTGCTCGACCCGCCCCTCCACGACCACATGGGTCCCCTGCACCAACTCGACGGGGATGCGCCGCGGCTGTGGCTCGATACGCGACAGCAGCGAATCCACCCAGGGACCGGCGGCATTGATCAACACCCCCGCCCGGCACGCGCGCGGGCCGTGCTCGCAGAAATAGGAAACCGCCCAGTGCCGCCCGTCCCAGACCGCGCGGGCGAAATCGGCGGGCATGGCCAGCGCCGCCCCCAGGGCCAGGGCGGAATCGACGACCGCCCGGGTCAGGGCGGCATCGTCTGTATGTGCATCCCAATACTGATAGACGGCCTGCAGGCCATGGACGCTCAGACCATCCAGCTCCCACCAGGCGCCCGGGGAAACGCGGCGAAAGCGCGCCGCCTGTGACAGCCCGCCCAGGACCGCATACAGGGACAGGCCCGACCGAATCAGCCACGAGCGGCGGCGCCCGTGGCGGTACACCGGGATCATGCACGGCACCAGCTTGACCAGGTCCGGCGCCAGGCGCAACAGCCTTTGCCGTTCCCGCAGACACTCATACACCAGGCGCAACTGGCCCGTTTCCAGGTAACGCAGTCCGCCGTGGATGAGCTTGCTGGAACGGCTGGAGGTCCCCGCCGCGACGGCGCTGCGCTCCAGGACCAGAACGCTGTAACCGGCGGCGGCCGCCGCCTGGGCGATGCCGGCGCCGTGGATACCGGCGCCCACCACGACCACGTCGTAGTGATCGTCACCCGCCACAGGCGGGCTTGCCCCAACCAAGACGCTCAACCACGACCGCACCCTTGTGCGACGAACTGTGAAATATTCATCCGAACACCGGCCCCATTTGCTTACCGGTAGTTTACCGGTTATCGGGGCCCGTGATGACTCAATCCGATGCCGCCGGCTCCAAACTCCCAGGTGCCGGCGACCAGCAAATGTGGCGGGCGGGTGATCTCAACCCTGCCGCCGGCGCACAAACCCAAGCCCCACAAGCCCTGCCCCGAATAGCGCCAGTGTGGCAGGCTCGGGAACGCGTACCTGGAACGGACACGACGGTGCCTGTATCTGCCACACGACTGTACCGGCGCCACCTGCCGTAGCAGGAGGCACATAGTCCAGGCCGGTGCCGCTCAGCCCGCTGCTGCCACCGCCGCTGCCACCCAGTACTACCCGTGCAAACGCCGGAGAGGCTGTTTTGGTCCAATGTCACGGCACCCGTACCCGCCAAGGCTCTACCGCAAAGATCTGTTGCGGTGGTGTTCATAGTGATGCTCGTGAGCGCGAGAATGTTCCCCAGGAATGTCGTGTTGACATCGATGGTCGCGGAGCTGCCGACATTCCAATACACGCCGGCACCTGAACCGGTATTGATCACGTTCACCACCGAATTGGGCGAGGTGATCAGCGTGCTCGGCATCTGGAACACCCAGGCCGCGTTGGCGTTGCCCCCGCCGTCGAGAGTGAGCGATCCCGACAAATTGGTCGTTCCCGCCGGAACGGTATAAACGCCCGGAGCGAGCGTCACCTGCCAGCGTCAGATCAGCATTTCTCAAGGTGGTGCCTGACCCCAGAGATGCAAGATTGTTTCTCGCGGTAGTGAGCTGAGCCTGGGCCGACTGCGGGAGCGCACCGCCGGCGTATACGCTTCCTCCTGTCACCTGCGGGTCCGAGACCCCGACGCCGGGAGAAGAATTAAAGCCAGTGATCGCATTCGCACCACCGCTGGACCAGACACCGACATTGCCGACGATGGTGCTTGTGGGGACATTGGTCACCGTCGAGGCACCCAGAACCGTAAAGCTCGGCCAAATCCGACCCCAGCAATGGCGTCGCCCCTGCCGGGGAGGCGCCGAAAAGCGATCCGATTGCCGCCACCGACAGGATCGCCAGGTTTCTTGAAATCTTCATCGCATTTACTCCTTAATCGGTGTTCCTTATGCCTTCAGTATGGTTGCGCTCAGAGGGCGCCTCCTTCTCCATCACCTGCCTGCGGATGCGCCAAGCCAAGACCACAGGGGGTAAAAACTGCACGACCGTTCTTGCTACTGGTTGATGCCATGCATTAATCGCTCCCAGCTTAATTTCCTATTGTTTTTAAACATTATTTATATTTTTTGCCAGCAGCGATGAACGCCGAGTGTAAAATTTCTCGACAACGCGCGCGCCTCAACGACCCCCCGGGGCCTGTCCATCCGCGCTCAGTGCCGGTGAACAGCCGTCACCGGTGTCGGGCGGGGCAACATAAGGCATCCCGACGGTACCCGGCCCGTGGAGCCGACGGCAGCGCCCGGGCCACCCTATTCCAGCAGGCGGTCGTTGTATTGACATCGATCATTTGACAGCAAAGGGCGCTGCGCCATAATGAATATCCGTTCTGTTGGTACCCGCCCCTGTCCAGTGTTGCGCCCGTCTCCGGCCACGCCAATGGGAGCTGCGAGGAAGATCATGAACAGGTCGACGATTCGCACGTCTACAGTGCCCTCCGCGGGCAAGGACCCGGGAATGCGTCTCGCCGCCGGGGCGCGAGGCGTGACAGGGTTTGCCCTGCTGATGGCCTTGAACATCCCCCCTGTCATTGCCCAGTCACCCTGCCCGGGCATTCACGTGACGGTACTGAACATAAGAAACAGCACCGGGACCGTCGCCTGCGCGCTTTTCGAATCGCCGGCCGGTTTCCCTACCGAGTATCTGCGCTCGGCCACCAACATCATGGCAATAAAAGTCCGGGATAGGCAGGCACGCTGCGATTTTGAAGACATTGCGCCGGGAACATACGCGCTCGCCGTCGTTCATGATGAAAACATGAACGGCAAACTCGACACCAACTTCCTGGGGATACCGAAGGAAGGCTACGGCTTTTCAAACAACGTCAAAGGCCTGCTCGGCGCGCCTTCCTTTTCCGCCGCCAGCTTCCCGTACGACGGGCAAAAGCGGCATATGACGATCCGCCTGCATTACTGAGGCCTTCCGCCTCGTCACAGTGACCTTCACCCGCCGCAGGCACCCCGGCCCAGCACGGGATGGGCGAGCATCTCGCCAATGGCCGCGGTCTCGATCAGCGCCGCGCCGCGCCGCGCCCAATCAAGGGCCAGCTGCGGATCGGTGATGTCGTAAAGCGTCCACTGCCAGGGGCCCCGCGGAAGCTCGCGCACCGTCCCGGGGATGCCGGTGTAGTCACAGAACAGGAACTCGGGCTCGAGCCGCCGCGCGCCCGCCAAGGCGGCCTCGCTCCATTCGCCCAGCACCCAGCCAATGGGGAGGGCGCTGATCCTCCGCACCATCTCAACCGCCTGCACATCGAATGAAATAATGATGACCCTTTGCCGAACCGGTTCCAGGTCTTGGACAACACGTTCAACGACTGCCTCATGGCCGAAACGCGCCAGGCTCTCCGCCTTGATCTCCACGAACGCCCTGACTTCCGGGCACCGCCCAAGCCATGCCGCTACGTCCTTCAGGGCGGGCAGGCGCGCCTGCGGCAACGCCTTGCCCAGGCGAAGCCGCTCGTCCACCACCACGCCCTGAAGGTCGGCATAGGTCATGTCCAATACATCGCCCGGCACACCGGCGGTGCGCATCAGGCTCGTATCGTGAATGACGACGGGAGTCAGATCCATGGTAAGCTGAACATCGATCTCGACGAAGCAACCCCCGGGACGCACCGCCTCCAGGGCGCAGACGGTGTTCTCGGGATAATACTTGGGATACCCGCGATGACCCACGAGTCGGGGAATGTTCATTCGGGAAGCGAAGGCCTTTGACGATTCATGTATTACCGAGTGTATACCGAATCGTAACCCCTATGCAGCGCAGGAAGGTATCCGCCGGCAGTGCTGCGGCGGGCATAACATCCACCGGCGGTATACCGTACCGGGGTGGAATGAACATCGCACGCCGGGGGGTGTCATAACGTGACATAGCCGCCATCCGCCGCCACCCGCACCGCGCTGTATCCATGAAGAGGCCGTCCCGTGAAGACCATCCGTCGGGCAAGTATATTAATCATCGGCATATTGATCGGTTATGGCATCGCCTTGTGGCGGTCCCATGACACGGGCCCCACGCTTCCTTTCGGTGAACAATCGCCGCCAGGCCCCGCGGGCGCTCACCGGAGCGCGACGGAGCCGAACGCGGCCGGCGCCCCCGCGCGGGACGCCGTGGTCTACGTCGACTTCTACAACGCCCAGGGCCGCGAACTCAAGCGCGCCGCCGGCCTGCTGCTCGGACCGGCTCACACCCTGATCATACCCATTTCCGCCCTGAAACATGCCCATCGCGGCTCATTGACCGACAGCCGGGGCCGCCAGTACCCCTTGAAACAGGTATTGGGCGCCGACTTGGGACAGGACCTGGCCGCCGTCGCCACCGGCGTGTCCGCGGGCCCCGACTTTTCCCCCTCCGCCGGTGACGGGGCGCTGTACCTGGGCCGGGAGCTGGTCGCCGTCACCCCCGACGGCCAGGTGAAAGGCTGGGTGGATTCGGCCGCCCTGCAGCGCAACGATGGCATGACGTATTACAAAGTGCGCACCAGCGAGGCGCTGCCCACGGACAACGCCGCCCTGGTTGACCCCCAAACGGGCGGGTTGATCGGCATGACCATGACGGCCACGGCAACGCCCCTGGTCTACGAGGCCGTGGACGCGACGGCCATCAGCGCCCTGGTGGACGCCCTCCCCGACGACACACCGCGCAGCCTTGCCGCCTTCGGCCGGTACTACGCCGAGCACACCACCCAGGGCAGGATCGACCACCTCCAGTCCCTGGCCCGGGCGCGCCAATGGAACGCGCTCATCCAGGCGGGTCAGGACTTGCTGAACAGCCGGACGGCCAATGAGAGTCAAGTGCGCCCGCTGCTGGAGAAGGCCTACCAGGCGACGGTCATGTCCGCCCTGGACCGGGGTGAGATGCAGCGGGCCGCGGACCTGCTCGACCAGGCCACCGGGCTGCTGGGCGACAGCGCCTCACGCCTGAGGCTGCGCGCCGCGCTCGCCCAGGGCCAGGGCCATGTGGAACAGGCGCGGCGCCTGCTCCACGCCGCCATGAACATGAATCCCGCGCTGGCCGACGCCATCTCCACTCAGATCAGAAATCTGGTGCAGGCGGCCGTCGTCAACAACGACCAGTTGACCGGTCAACAGAAGATCCGCCTGTTGGAGTCCGAGATGACCGACAATCCCGACGACGCCCTCTATCACCAGCTCCTGGGGCAGCTGTATTACAGGCGCGCCGACTATCAACAGGCCGTGGATCAGCTCACCCGGGCGGTGACACTCGACAGTCAGCTCCAGGCCGGGCTCGGCCCGTTGATCGACAGCGCGCGGCAAAAGCTCGCCACCCCCGGCCTGACGGATGCCCCCCTGTTCGGGACCGACCACAATTACATCGTCGACGTGCGGATCAACGGCCACGACCGGCCGCTGCGCTTCATGCTCGATACCGGCTCGTCCTATACGGCCCTGTCCGCGGCCACTGCACAGGGGCTCGGCATCAGCATCCCGTCCAACGGCCCCATGACCCCCCTGCAGACGGCCAACGGGATCATCGAGGCGCCGGTGATCACCCTGCACTCACTCAATGTCAACGGTGCCACGGTCAACAACATCGACGTGACGGTGGTCAAATCGCTGGGGCAGTACGACGGCCTGCTGGGGCTGAGCTTTCTCAAGCACTTCGACTTCAACATCAACCAGAGCGCGCGGATGCTGACGTTGAAAAGGCGCTGACCGGCTCTCTCCCCAAAGGGGAGAGGGGGAAAGACAAGAGGCATCCCGCCCCCTCATCCCGAGTCTGTCGCTGAGGGAGGGGGAGATAAAGAGGCAGATCGACGAACCACAGCGCTTTATCCGCCTCAGAACTTCTCCACCGCCGGGCGCAGGTCAAGCTCAAGGGTCCAGGCCGAGGGCGCCTGGGCATGCAGCTGCCAATAGGTCTCGGCAATGGCCTCCGGGTCGAGGAGGGTCTCGCCGGCGCGGTTGGGGTCGCGCCGGCGCAGCTTGGGGGTGTCGATCTGACCGTCCACCACCACGTGGGCCACGTGGATACCCTGCGGCCCGTACTCCCGGGCCAGGCACTGGGCCACGGCCCTGAGGCCGAACTTGCCCACCGCCAGACAGGAAAAACCCGCGCCGCCGCGCAGGGCCGCCGTCGCCCCCGTCAGGATGACCGTGCCGGCGCCCCGCTTCAGCATGGCCGGCAGGACCTGTTGGGCGCCGAGGAAGCCGCCGTAGCAATTGGCCTTCCAGCATTGCTCGAACTGCTCGGGCGAGACCTCCAGCAGCTTGCCCATGTGAAAGGCGCCGGCATTATAGATATAGACACCCGGGTCGCCCAGGGCCCGGCGCAGCCGCTCGAAGCCCGCCGCCACCGAGGCGGGATCGGTCACATCGCAGGGGATGGACACGGCCTTGCCGCCGCCGCCCTCGATCTCCCGCTGTACCGGCTCCAGCTTGTCCTCGCCGCGCGCCATCAAGCCGACCGCATATCCCCCGGCGGCGAACCGCCGCGCGACGGCGCGGCCGAGCCCCGGCCCCACGCCCAGCACCACTGCCACCTTTTGCTCGCTCATATGCGCTGCCTCCTATGTTCCGGGATTCCCCGCCTTCATTCTAATTCCAACTCGGGCTCCACATCAGCATCGGGGTGCATCTCCAGGGCGGCCTGGGAGGTGCGCACCATGGGGACGAACTCGCCCTGCTCCTCGGCCGGGACCGGGGCGCGGATACGCATCAACACCAGTGTGCTGACCACCAGCATGAACAGCAGGGCACCGAGGTAGATCAGCAGGGCCCGGGGGCCGAAGCCGGACATCAAGGCGCCGGCGGCGGCGGGTCCGATGGCCGCGCCGATGCCGTAGGTCAACAACAGGCCGCTGGTCGCCTCCAGGATTTCACTGGAGCGTCAGCTGATCGTTGGTATGCGCGACACTCAGGGCGTAGATGGGCATGGTAAAGCCGCCGTAGACAAAGCCCCCGACGATCACGGCCAGCGGCACCTTCCAGTCCATGGCGAAACTCGCCAGCACCGTCGCCGCCCCGCCAAGGCTGACCGCCAGCAGCACGACCCGCCGGTCCCGGTGGTCCGAGAGCCGGCCGATGGGCAGCTGCAGCACCGCCCCGCCCATGATCACGGCGCTCATGAAGCCGGCGATCCAGTGATTGGGCAGGCCCATGAGCTTGGCGAACACCGCCCCCATGCCCCAGAAGGCCCCCGACACCAGGCCGGCGATCAGGGTCCCCAGCACCCCCAGGGGGGACTTGCCGAACAGGTGATGCAGGCGCAGCGCCGGGGCGGCGACGGGCGTGGGCTCGAGCACCCGCGTCAGCGCCACGGGCACCAGGCTCAGGGAATACAGGATCGTGATCACGGCGAAGGGGACATAGGTCCGGATATCGTTGATCAGGATCAGGTACTGGCCGGCGGCCATGGCCACCATGTTGACCGTCATATAAACGGCGAAGACCTGGCCGCGGCGCTGATTCGACGACTGGGAGTTCAACCAGCTCTCGATGACCATGAACAGACCCACGCTGCACACCCCGGTCACGAAGCGCAGCGCCGCCCAGGCAAGGGGGTCGACCACCAGGGCGTGGATCAGCACCACCGCCGAGGCGACCGCGGCCATGACGGCGAAGGTGCGGATGTGCCCCACCCGATTGATGATGGGCGGACAAAAGTAGGCGCCGGCGACAAAGCCCAGGAAATAGGACGACATGATCAGCCCTGTGACCATCTCGGGAAAGTGCTCCACGGTAGCGCGCATGCCCAGGAGCGTGCCCAGGCAGCCGCTGCCGATCAGCAGGATGCCAAGCCCCAGGAGCAGGGAAGACACCGATGAGACCATCGTCATCATGAATCAAGATACTCCAAACAACCCGTTGGTCGACGCCGCCCGCTCGCGCCATGCATAGTCCCGGCCAATCGTCGAGGCACGCCCCGAAGACCGCCCCCGTCACTTATCGGCGGCCCGCAGCCGCGCGCCATCCGCTGCTGCAGGCCCGCCAATCCCGTCCGGTGACGGCCGCCCGGGCGAACCGTCATTGCCGGGTATGGATGCGCACGCCCTTGGGCACCACCGCCTTCTCCAATAGATCGAAGCCGCCCTGGGCGGCGAGGGCCATCAGCGCGGCGGGCACGGCCCCCTGCAGGATCAGCCCCATGTCATCCAGGCGGATCCCGGTGAGTATCGGCTGCCCATAGCCGCCGGCGCCGATCAGGGCGCCGAGGGTGGCGGTGCCGATATTGATCACCGCCGAGGTCTTGATCCCGGCGAGGATGGCCCGGGACGCCAGGGGCACATCGATCAGCCGCAGCCGCGCCCCCAGGGGCAGCCCCAGGGCCCGGGCCGACTCGCGCAACGACACGGGGATGTCCCTCAAGCCGGTATAGGTGTTGCGCACGATGGGCAACAGGCTATACAGGAACAGGGCGGCGACGGCCGGCCGCGCGCCGATGCCGAGCAGCGGGATCATGAACACCAGCACCGCCAGGGCGGGCAGGGTCTGGATCACCCCCGTCACCCCGAGGATGACCTGGCCCCACCGGGGGCGCAATGCGGCCACCACCCCGAGGGGGATCGCCAGCGCCACGGCCATGGACAGGGAGACGAGCACCAGGGTGAGGTGCTCCACCGTGCGCCGCCACAGGCGCGCGCCAATGTCCTCCATCCGCCCCGTACTGTCAAGCCCGAATTGGCGCTTGATGAAGCCGGCGGCGACCGCGTCCTCGGACACATGGTCGAGCTTGACCCGGGCATTCATGTGGATCATTTGGGACTGCCCGATGCGCCCGGGCAGGGACGCCAGGGCCGCCGCCACCGCCGGGCGCGCCTGCGTCAGGCCGGCGCGGTACACCAGCACCGCCTGGTAGCGGGGAAAGTAATGACGGTCGTCATCCAGCACCCGCAGGTGGTAATAGGCGATCTCCGGATCAGTGGTATACAGGTCCGTCACATCCAAGGCCCCGGAGGCGATGCCCCGATAGGCCAGATCGTGCTGCAGCCCCTGGACGCGCCGCGGGGCCAGCCCGTAGGCCGCCCGCAGCCCCGGCCAGCCGTCGGCCCGGTCCATGAACTCGTTGCTCAGGCCGAACACCAGCCCCGGGTGCCCCTTGAGATCGGAGACGTTGCGGATCCCGAGGGCCTGCCGCCCGGGCGGCCTTCATGCCCAGGGCATAGGTGTTGCTGAAGCCCAGGGGCGCGCTCATGCGCACATGGTGGCGGGCCAGGGCCTGGACGAGGGTGAGGCCGTGCCCCACGCCCTCGCCCGCCAGGATCTCCTGGCGCAGGGTGCCGGTGTATTCGGGATAGACATCGATCTGCCCGCGCCAGCAGCGCATCCCACAGGACCCGGGTGCCGCCCAGCTCCCGGCGGTGACGCGCCGCGCCGCCCTTGTCACTGATCAGCCGGGTGACGATCTCGCCGAGAATGACCGACTCGGTGAAGCTCTTGGAGCCCACGACCACCGGCGTCCGGGCAAACCCGGCCAGGGGCAGGCACGCCGTCAACCCGGCCAACAGGATCCACCCGAGGCGGCGGCGGATCATGCGAGCACGTCGCGGATGACCCGCCATGAGTCGGCCTGGGCCTGGACGAAGCGCCCCACGAAGGGATCGGCGGGACGCTCCACCAGATCCCTCAGGCTGCCCTGCTGCACCACCCGTCCCTCGCGCATGAGCACGATGACGTCGGCGAAAAAGCCGGCCTCGGCGATGTCGTGGGTGACCAGGACCACGGTCTTGGCCAGGCGCCGGAAGATGGCCTTCAGATCTCGCTGCAGCTCGTGACGGATCATGGGGTCGAGGGCCCCCAGGGGCTCGTCCAGGAGCAGTACCTGCGGGTCGAGCATCAGGGCGCGCATGAGGCTCACGCGCTGGCGCTGCCCCCCCGACAGCTCCCCCGGGAAGCGCCGCAGACTGTCCGCCGGCAGCCGCACCAGCGCCGCCAGCTCCTCCAGACGCGCCGCGATCC